>CAWDEV010000010.1:0-612026 GCA_963801385.1 uncultured Chloroflexia bacterium | reverse complement strand
GGTGGAGGCGATCTCTCTCAGCAGGTCATCACTGCGCTGCGCCGCGGCGTCCCAGCGCGGGTCGCGCGGGCCGCCTTCGTGATGCCCGGCGTAGTCCACCTGGTCGAGATGGATCAGCACCAACGCATACTCGCCGCTCTCCAGCCACGGCAGGGCTGCATCCACCACCTGCCGGTCGGCATCCTGGTCTTCTCCCTTGGTGTAAAAGCTGGCATCCACGTCCGCTTGCGGAATCAGCTTTTGCCACCAGTCAAAACCCGAAACAGCTGTTTTCAATCCATAGCGGTGTGCCGCGTTGAACAGGTTGTCCTGTGTCCAGGTGGGCGTGATCTCATAGGGGACATTCATGGCCGGCCCATCGTTGAGCTCCGGCCAGGCGCCCGTCATCAGCGTCGTCCAACCCGGGTCGGAGTATGAGGGTGTGCGGCTGTGGACGGTGGCCCAGGCTGCCTGTCCGCGTAATTGGTTCAGAAAAGGCATCACTTCCGGTTTACGGGACGTATCCTCGCGCAGCGCGTCAACGATGACAAAGACCAATCGCCGGGTCAGCGGATTCCCCAGCGCCTCGCCGGGAACCGGCGGATGCGCGTGCAGCGCTGAACGGAAAAGGTAGAGCGATTTCATCATCCCGGTCGCCCAGAAATAACCGCCTGCAGCGATCGCCAGACACCCGATGACACCTATGAGGATCCATTTGTTTGCTTTTATGCTGGCACTTCCTTTGAGCGGGTATTAAGTCTCGAGTATAAACGAGTCCCCGGAAAATGCAATCAATTTCACGTTCATCGTCTGCGGTCCATCGTCAATCGTCCGATTCCACATCTGACACTGAAACACTTGACACTGGAGCACGTGACACTGGAACACGTTCCATCGTCCATCGTCCGTTGTCATTCGTCCATGGTCTATTGGTGTATACTCAATCCAATGTCCTTTCTTCATTCGTGTCATTCGCTTATTCGTGCCATTCGGTGATAAGAATTGCCCGTATAAGCGATCCAGGAGCTCTCCATGAAGTTCACGGACGGTTACTGGTTGCTCAGGCAGGGTGTCAGCGCTTTTCACCCCTCGTCAATCAGCTTTTCCCCTCCCAGGCCCATGAGATCGAGATTGGCCCGGATTCCATCACGGTCCATGCCCCCACCAGGCGCATCAGCGGGCGCGGCGATATGCTCGATGGCCCCATGCTCTCCGTCCGCTTTTCGTCGCCCATGGAAAACATCCTCCGTGTCCGGATGGTCCATTTCAAGGGCGTGAAGCCGCGCCCTCCGGAATTCATTCTGCACGAGTCACCCCACCCGCAGCCCCTCATCCTGAGCGATGATCAATCTGCCTCCCTGACCAGCGGCCAGCTCAGCGTGCGCCTCCAGCGTGGCGATCAATGGCTGGTCGAATATAAAGCCGGCGAGCGCCTGCTCACCTCCAGCGGCTGGCGCGGCATGGGCATTGTGGATGCTCCCGAAGGACGTTTCATCCACGAGCAGCTCAACCTCGGTGTGGGGGAGTGCGTCTATGGGCTGGGCGAGCGCTTCACGGCTTTCGTCAAGAACGGCCAGGTGGTGGATATCTGGAACGAGGACGGCGGCACCAGCAGCGGGCAGGCCTACAAGAACATCCCCTTCTACCTGACCAACCGCGGCTACGGGGTCTTTGTCAACCACCCTGAAAAGGTTTCTTTCGAGGTCGCCTCCGAAAAGGTCGAACGTGTCCAGTTCAGCGTTCCCGGCGAAGCGCTGGAATATTTCATCATCTACGGCCCCACGCCCAAAGAAATCCTCGAGCGCTACACCGCCCTGACCGGGCGCCCCTCTCTTCCGCCCGCCTGGAGCTTCGGCCTGTGGCTTTCCACTTCGTTCACCACCGATTATGACGAAGCGACCGTCACCGGCATGATCCGTGAAATGGCCGCGCGCCAGGTTCCCCTGCACGTCTTCCATTTCGACTGTTTCTGGATGAAGGAGTTCAACTGGTGTGATTTCCAATGGGATCAGCGCCGTTTCCCCGACCCGCCCGGCATGCTCAAGCGCCTCAAGGAATTTGGCCTGCATATTTGCGTCTGGATCAATCCCTACATCGCCCAGCGTTCGCGCTTGTTCGATGAAGCGCTGGAGCACGGCTATTTGCTGAAGCGCCCCAATGGGGATGTCTGGCAGTGGGATCGGTGGCAGCCCGGCATGGGCATCGTCGATTTCACCAACCCGGCCGCCTGCAAGTGGTTCCAGGACAAGCTGCGCCTCTTGCTCGATATGGGTGTGGACGCTTTCAAGACGGATTTCGGCGAGCGCATCCCCACCGATGTGGTCTACTTTGATGGCTCGGATCCCTTCAAGATGCACAACTTTTACTCGTATCTGTATAACAAAACCGTCTTTGATCTCTTGAAGGAAGTGCGTGGGGAGGGCGAGGCCGTGGTCTTTGCCCGTTCCGCCACGGCCGGCGGGCAGCAGTTCCCCGTCCATTGGGGCGGCGACTGCACGGCCACCTTTGAATCCATGGCCGAAAGCCTGCGCGGCGGCCTCTCGCTGGGGCTTTCGGGCTTTGGCTTCTGGAGCCACGATATCGGCGGTTTTGAGCAGACTGCCACGGCGGATGTCTACAAGCGCTGGTCAGCCTTTGGTCTGCTTTCTTCGCATAGCCGTTTACATGGCAGCAGCTCCTACCGTGTCCCCTGGGCCTACGATGAGGAAGCGGTGGATGTGCTGGCGAAGTTCACCCGCCTCAAGTGCAGCCTGATGCCCTATTTATTTGAAGCAGCCATGCAAGCCCACACCCGCGGCCTGCCCATGCTGCGCGCCATGCTGCTCGAGTTCCCGGATGACCCCGCCTGTGACACTCTCGACCGGCAGTACATGCTCGGCGAAAGCCTGCTGGTCGCCCCGGTCTTGAGCCATGCAGGGGTGGTTGATTACTACGTTCCCGCCGGACGCTGGACCAGCCTGCTGGACGGCCGCGTGGTCGCAGGGCCGCGCTGGCTGCGTGAGACCCATGACTTCATGAGCCTGCCTCTGCTGGTGCGTCCCAACACGGTCATCCCGATCGGCAGCCGCACCGACCGCCCCGATTACGATTACCGCTGACGGTCTCACCCTGCAGGTCTACGAACTGGAGCCGGGTGAGCAGATAGTCCACATCCCCAGCCTCGCCGGCGGGATTGCCGAAACCTTCACCCTGCGCCGCAGTGCTGACAGCCTGGAAGTGCTGCCCAACGGCGCGGTCAAACCCTGGCGGCTCCTTCTGGTGGGCCTGCGCTCGCTGCCCGCCGTTCAAGGCGGTTCCGCCGAAATCACCTCCTCCGGTGTTCTGGTAACCCCTGTCCAGCCCGCCGGGCCCCTGACCGTGAGCCTGGTCGAACCCGCTTGATCGTCCCGCAGGTTTTGTCACTCGATCATGTTGATTTTCCCCAACCTGCGGCACGTTTTATCGTCCACCGTCTACTGTCCCATGCGTTTCGGGGAAGATGGTGCAGACGCAGTCGTCGCCTCGCAGACCAAGACCGCAGACCTGAGCGCCGCCACCGCCAAGGCAGTGGACGAGCAGAAGATCGTACTCACCATCACCACGCCCTTCTGGATTGACAATGACGAGTATGTCCTGGTCGAGTTGTGCCCTGGAAGCCGGCCTCAGGCGGCAATACCGCCGACTTTATCGGCGCGGTGGCTAATTACACCTTCCGTTGTTGATCGTAGGGGCGGGTTTCATACCCGCCCCTTCTTGATTGAACAACCCCATCTTTGTAGGGGCGGAGCCTGTGTGTCCGCCCTTTTTATTCTTTACCGAAGTTTGGGAGAGTGATATAGTAATGAAGGCTCTTTTTGGTTAATTTCAAATATAACTAAACTAATGCCGTATAAAATCCTAATTAATTTTAGCGTTTATGTTGATTGTCTATATTCGTTGGGCAGTCCAAGATTGAATTAGGAAAGATATCAAACTGTCCATGAATGAACAACTTTCCTTTTTGAAGAATGTTTGGAGAATAATGTTAGTAATGGATCCCTCATCGGAATTCATTGTTATTCACTCAACTATTAAGTTTGTCGCATCCGAGATCTGGGATGAACTAATTCTTCATAGCCCTGATACCATAACACTCGATAAATTAGTATCTTATTGTAAGACTGATGACATCATCAGAGATTGTGTTGATAAGATAATCGAAACGCTAGTTACTGATTGGACTATGATTCAACCACAAGCCAAATCAGAGTTAATTGGGCTTATTAAACAGAATGGTTTTAGTGGCCACTTTGGTAATAAACTCTTCCTCAGCGAGGAAGAGCAACTTGTAATCAAAATTAGGTGGGACATTTCCGATATACTGTTTTCTGAAGAAAAAAGGAAGGTTGTTGAAACTTGTAAGAAATATGGTCTAGATCTAGATAAAAACGAGTTCGATCCTCAGCTAGGTGAGTTCTCAGAGGTTTGCATAAGTGCTTTGATTAAATTATTACGAATTAAGCTAGAAATTGACCTTGCAGTAGTCCAAATTGTCTCCCAACGACTCGCCTGGAAGTACGCAACTGACATTACCAACAGGCTTCAGAACGAGTATTTTGATATCCTCTTAGGCTATCCGCGCAATTTTGAGAAAGTCTTACGGAGTAGACAGCACAGAAAGAAAATTAGAGCCATTTAAGGAGCGTTATGAGTTGCTTCGATCTAGCTATTTAAAAATACATCCGAGTGTTGCAATTTATGAACGTGTGCACATGCTTCTGAGAAGTGATAATGAACAAAATCTAATCACAATTGGAGAGGTTATTATGAGAGATAAATATACGATTGGGCAGGCTGGTGCTGTTGGTCCAGAAAGCCATGCACATGATATGACATTTAATCAAATCATTGGGCAAATGGGTAACGATGTGGATTTAGAGAAATTGTCAAATGAACTGGGCATCCTTCGCCTAGCTTTACGAGAAAGGGCTTCTAGCCCAGAACATGATGTTGTAGTAGGAGAAATAGCTTCTGCAGAAGTTGCTTCTAAAAGAAAGGATAGCAACACATTGTTAAAACATCTATCTAATGCAGGTAAGTGGGCCCTAGATGTTGCAAACGATGTCGGAACCAAATTAGCTGCCGAAATTATTAAGAAATCATTAGGACTCTAATATCGAATCCCGTATGAGCCACAGTAGTTGCAATCTATTACGAATGGGTAGCCTTGGCTCAAGCAGAACCGCTTACAGATTTATGCAGTGAATGATGGAAATTATCAAGTTCAAAACCGTCCTGCCAAACCTGCCCAACACCGGCTCTACCTGACCACCTTCGGCATGGGTACGCGGAAGCCATTCGGTAGAAAAAGTGATTTTACGCAGTCTTGTCTAGTCAAGATCGGCGGCAGGTGAGCCGATCCGTTATCAAATATTGACCTTTTTATATTTCTCTGATCTGAAAATAAGATTAAACGACTGTTTGTGCGGGTAATCGACAGTCAACCTGGAATCCCAATGGTTCCAAGCGTTTGATAAGACGCCTTGCAGTGACTTCGGGACGACCCTATGTGGTCGCCCGTAAGGGCCGACCTACCTGTCCCCGCTTTTGGGGGACTTGTCCACCCAATTCAGCGCAGTCCAGTATAATCTGGAATTTGATCCCCAGGAACTAAATGCCATAGATCAAGAATAACATTGATCCCATCGCTCCTGAGACGAACGGCTAACTCGCGAACCCAATTTTTGTGTTCATTACTATCCCATGAATATGAAATAAATACATTAACCATATCAAGAATTTTCTCCATTTTGGTGGAAAGGAAAATGCCCAACGGTTTGGCTCACCTGCCGCCGATTTGAACAAAACAAGATTGCATAAAATCACTTTTTCTACCAAATGGCCGCCGCAGACCGCGCCGAAGGCGGTCAGGTGGAGCCGGTGTTAGCCGCCATATTTTGTCAGGACTGATGTTTTTCTATTTCCATTGGCAATCTGAGATAACCATCTTTGAAAACCTTAATGGTATCTGGGTCTATTGTTCCCTGCTTTTTTCGAGCTTTCCATTCTGCGATGCCGTCATAAACACAATGCCTCAAAAAATTTAAGACCCCTTCAGCTCCTCTAATCTGATGCCAATGTGGATGGTTTTCATTTACAATAATTAGTACTTCGTTATCTTGTGATGCTTCAACAGTAAGATATTTATCATTGATTGATAAATCGGGTTGTAGATAAAGATAAACCGTAATCTCTCCTATTACAACGGTAAAGCGCGGCGAGGCATTATTTGATACATTCTCGATTACTGTCTTTGATGCCAAAGTAATCATTTCTTGAGATGGTAAAGGTTCAAGGTTGAATAAATCCGCCAGTTCGCTGGATTTCAATTCTGTTTCGAGATCTTGCACCGCCATTTCTTTTTCTTGATATGATGGTCCCCTTGAATCTTCTTTACCTGATTTGGGTTCATTTGCAAATCGGATATAGTCACTAAATAAGCCCAACAATTCATTTTCAACCTGTTCTTCTTGGTCTCCCATCCATTGAATAGCATCTTTGGTGTGACTTACCAAGAAACCATCTAGGTGGATTTCTCCTAATAATCGTTGATTCAATAAGTCGTTTCTTTCATCGCCATAAATAGCTTCAGGTCTATAGGTATCAGGCCAACCTCTAATGACGCGATTTGAATGAAATATGGTTAAACCGGCGTCGCGTCTTTTTCCCTTTGCAAGTATTCCAAGCCAACCTTTTACTTCTTTATCTTTGATATCTTTCGGATTGTCAGAGTCAGTGCCAACCGTAAATTTAAAATCCCGCGAATATGGCTTCCCACTTTTATCAATAGCAAGCCTTTGATCAACTTCTTCCCAGTTTAGTTCCTCCTCTCGCCAAATTAAGGTTAATATTTTATCCCGAAAATCTTGACGATACATTGAACGTAGGTATTGCGAAATTTTACCGAGAGATCTGCCATGAAATTTCTGGTTATGATTATTAATAGTAATTATTGTGTAATGACTGTCCTTGTCAGATCCATCATTGACAGTATATTTGAGATCGTCTTTGCCCGATGCAATTTGATCAACATCAATCTCGACTGAATATTCTTGAGATTCTCCAAGCTTCTTTGTAGTAATCGTCCATCGATTCCCAATCCATGCAGAAGCTGTTTTCATTCCCATTCCAAATTGTGAACGTCCACTTGCAATGAGGGGAGGCTTAGAAACGCATAAGGCGTCTGATAATTCATCAAATGACATTCCCATTGCATTATCTGTTATTCTGAATAAATCTTTAGCTGCTTCGTATTCAACACTAATTTTCAGGGGTCTGGGTAACTTCGATTTTTTATTAGCATCTTCTAAAGCCTTGCGGTTGTTAAAAAATGACTGGGTCGAATTATCGACAAATTCAGCGATTGCATGCCAAGCGGTATAGGGCAACCTCTTATAAGAGTAAATTATATTGTTTTCAATTTGGAATTTAAGAGCTTTAATTGTTGTCATAGATTTACCCTTCTATACAAAAAAATTAGATTGCGTCAAGGAGAAGAGAATATATCTCTAAGTTTTGTTATTTGATAAGTTTTCTTTCTGTTAATAAATTCATCTCTACCCTGCATCTGTAACCAGAGTGGCTTTCCCGGTCCTTCAATACCCTTCCAAAAGGTAATGTAGTTATTATATTCAAGGGTAATCGAATCGCCGGGTTTAAGATTTAGCTTTGAGTTGTCGTCAATTCCAAGATAACTTAAATACGGATGTACTGTACAGGTTGTGGTTAAAGACAGTGAGTAAATTGGATAATTGTGACTTATTCCATAAGCTCTATACGGTGGTCTAAGAAAGGATGGCGATGAGCTGCTTTGGAATATGTTGCATACACTCGTAATGACCCCATACTTGTTTTTCAATTCTTTTGCCCAATTCTCATTCATTTCATTCAATATCAGCAGAATCCTTACAGGCTCTTCATGAATTAGTGTCCTTATCTTTGTCTGATCTAGACTCCTGCTTTTTTTACAGATATATTGAACAACAGATTTATCCTCATAATTTGCTGATGCCAATTTTTGAATTTGTGGCTCTATATGTGTGTCAAAGTCATGGTAAGCCATCTCCACTTCAACGATATACCAATCTTTATAATCTTTTGCTATGAAAACTAAATCGGGAGCGGCGTTCTTATATGGGGAAACAACCTTTTTCTTGAAAGGTATAACATAATAATCTGGGTAGAGATTTGGCGCTTGATGGGTAATATCGATCCTCAAATTCGCCTTCGTTGAATGATGAAGGAAGTATTTGGTGAAATAAGTGATTTTGAAGAAAAAATCTAGACATTAATTTTTCCTTCTATAGCATCCATATTTGTAACCTGCGTAAACCAGCCTCCGCGATACCCAAAATATATTCAATATCTTGTTCTATTGAAACCCAGGAACGCCCTAGTGATTCGGCAACAGCTCCGGTAGTATTACTACCGGAAAAAGGATCTAATACTTTATCTCCGGGTTCTGTGAGGAACTTAACAAAAAATTCAACAATTTCTCTTGGCATACGTGCTGGATGTCGCTTAAATTTATTCTTTTTACAATATGCTAAATAAGGAGAGGATGAGCTAGTATTGGAAATTGTAAATACATTTGATGGAATGGCCCCGCTATTATTTATTAAAAACGATTTTTCACCAATCTGATGCTCCGATGGTCTCGCCCCCGAATTATAAGTTCCACGCTCAAATAAATTTAACATTGATTGACTATATTCTTTAAGCACTAGACGATTATTCGCTTTTGGTTTTTCGCACTTTGACATCCACCATATATGGGTAAATGCATCTTTTACCCAATCCGCTCAACGTTGACCCATTGTGCTGGACTTGGCAACCGCGCTGGATTGTTCCAAATGAACTGCTGACATAAGTACAGATTTCCCTTATCTAGGAATTCCAAAAGGGCTTTTATTGGATGGGTTGCCATTATCGGTTTGCCCTTAACCCAGCAGTTCCCCATCTCAACTACTATAGAGCCATTGGGCTTTAGTAATTTTGCAAGCATACTGGATAACCCAGAAAACCACTCTACATAGTCATTACCAATTCGATTCCCATATTTTTTATGTCGCGTTAGAGCGAATGGAGGAGATGTAAATATTAAATCAATCTTCCCCTCAATTTCTGACCAAATAAGAGATTCTTCTAATAAAGTTGCATCACCGTGTAGGCATAAACCATTTTGGGTTTTATAGGCAATATTCATGCTACATATTGTAACGTGATTTGGTCATCTAGGATAAATAATGTGCAACGCAATTACTGCTCTCGGTCCTGAGTCTATTTGTATAGATGCGGCTAACGAATAGCTCAGTGGCAGCAGCGGGGTGGGCGAAACGCCACAACTATTATTGCATATTCTGGCAAAGTGCGCCTGCGCAGAGCGGCAAGCCGCTGTCCGACTGGAGCCGGTGTTTGGCGGTTATTGACAAACTCTAGATTGTGGTTTGGTTTACAACCAGTATCACCTATCTATAAACTCCCAATAACATCATCCGTGAGCATGTCTTTGTTATTTTCAGAGTAAGCTGTGACTACTTGCAAGACTTGTTCAGATGTAACTTTATCAGACTGAATTGCAGGTTGCATCGAATCAATACTTATCACGAATCTAACTATTTTCCTCACAGCTTGCTTCTTGTCTCGGTGAAGAATAGGGATACTATAATAACAACGAGATTTACGATGAAATTTCCTTATTGAATCTGCAGAAATATTAAACTTCGTAGATAATTGCCGAATATAACCACGCTCATTTTCTTCCCAGATGGGAAGATTTTCGAGGATATTTCTTGTTTCGGTTTTTGCACAAATACCTGAAGTTCCTTGGCCAATTTGGTATTCAATATCGGGTATTTCAAACGCTTTTTTTACCGGATATCGACCTATAAGCAATAGCTTGTCCGAGTCTTCGACAAACCTGAAAAAGGCTAACTCGTATATCATCACCTGAGCACTTGTCCACTCCAACGACAGCTTGGCAAAGGCGCTGTATGCTCTCGCAAAATTTGCTATACATAGCAGACTTTGAGATAAGAGTACTTGGCGTGTCAGCTAACAGCCTCACAAGCGTTTTTGATTTAAGGCCCCGGGCTATAACCAGCAGTAAAAATGCCGAAATTACCAATGCAGCCCACGGAGAAAGTGAGTATATTATGCCATTGAAAATTCCGACTCGCAACAAGCGTCAATTGAAGTGTAAATTTTCTAACAGAATATTTCACTAATGGAATTATCCAAAGAATCGCGCCAATGATCGTGATAAAACCCGAGATCATCGCGATAATCGGTTCAAACGGTTTTATATGCTCCATATTCTTCTCCTCTTAGTTGGTGTTCATCTACCAGCCCAACTCGCGTATATGCGGATTGTGTAACTGCTTATAGACGGATCGTATTAACACTAAAATTAGATATTATCCCGCACCAGATTAAATCCCGTAATATCTGTTTACAGTATAACTACAAACGAAATTGAGCGCAATACAAATGCAATCCTCAATTCCGGGATAGTGCAATAAGTCATGGTGGTAAAAGTCAACATTGTCACTTGGAAAGGGAAGACATGTTTGTCTGCGCCCAGGCAGGCTGTGTCTACCGTGTGATCCAGCCGCCAGGGATCGGGGGGATCGATGATGCGGATCTGGAACAGGAGGGGCGGATCGGGCAGATATGGAAATGCACCCGGAATACCCTTGACAAATCAGAACTTTTGTTCTAATATTACCCTGCGCACGGGAAGGCGAATCGTCTTTCTGTGTTTATTTTAAAACGGTCAGCCTGCCCATGACCACCCTTCCCGGCCTCTTTGCCTCTGGTTCCTCGTCTTTTCATCCTTCTCCCGGTGCCCCTTATGCTTCCTCGAAATCCCCGATCGCTGCTCTCTGCTCTCAGTTCTCTATTTTTACATCCTCGAATTGTTCCTCAATTGTTCCGCGGAACAATTCCCTCCCCCATTTCACTCAGAGTCCATCGTCTACCCTCCATCATCCTGACAAACCCTGCGGGACGCTGTCTATGTTACAATTCTCATCAACCAACCAGCCCCTCCAATCTCGACCTATTGCACCACCCAACTCCTAATCAGACTACTCCAACTACCTGCAACCACTCAACTACTCAACTACCCAACTACCCAACTATCAGACTATCAGACTCCTCGACTATCCGACTCCCCAAGGACTCCCCATGCCCCCCTCCCTCTTCCTCGGCCTCGACGTCTCCACCACCGGCAGCAAAGCCCTGCTGATCGACCAAAGCGGCGCAGTGATCGCCACCGCCTCATCCCCCCATACCCTCCAAAGTCCCAAACCGCTCTGGTCCGAACAGGACCCGCACGCGTGGTGGCAGGCCGTCTCCGCCGCCATTCGCCTCGTCTTGCAGCAGGCCGGCCTGACTGGCGAAAGTGTCGCCGCGCTCGGCCTGACCGGGCAGATGCACGGCCTGGTGCTGCTGGATGGAGCGGGTCAGGTGCTGCGTCCCGCCATCCTGTGGAACGACCAGCGCACCCAGGCCCAGTGTGACGAGATCCACCGGCGCATCGGTCGGGAGAGGTTTATCCAGATCACCGGCAACGTCGCCTTGACCGGCTTCACCGCCCCCAAGATCCTGTGGGTGCAGCAGAACGAGCCGGACGTATACGCCCGGGCGCAGCATATCCTGGTGCCCAAGGATTACATCCGCTTCATGCTCACCGGCGATTATGCCATGGACAAGGCCGATGGCGCCGGGACGGTGCTGTTCGACCTGCAGCAGCGCGCCTGGTCAACCGAAATCCTGGCGGCATTGGGCATCCCTGAGTCCTGGATGCCGCCCACCTTTGAAGGTCCGCAGTTCACCGGCCGGGTCACTCCTGAAGCCGCGGCTGAAACCGGCTTGCAGGTTGGCACTCCCGTGGCCGCCGGCGGCGGCGACCAGGCTGCCCAGGCGGTCGGTGTGGGCGCGGTGGAGCCGGGCGTGGTCGCGCTGACCGTCGGCACCAGCGGCGTGGTCTTTGCCACCACCCCCTCGGCGCTGATCGAGCCGCAGGGCCGCCTGCACGCCTTCTGTCATGCCGTCCCGGGCATGTGGCACTTCATGGGCGTCATGCTTTCGGCGGCCGGCAGCCTGCAGTGGTACCGCGACCGCCTCGCCCCCGCCATGAGTTTTGACGAGTTGCTGTATGAAGCCGAAACCGTCCCCGCTGGCAGCGAGGGCCTGCAGTTCCTGCCCTATCTCACCGGCGAGCGCACCCCTTACCCTGACCCGCTGGCGCGCGCCGCCTGGGTCGGCCTGACCCTGCGCCATGGGCGCGGCCACCTGACGCGTGCCCTGCTCGAGGGGGTTGCCTTTGGTCTGAAGGATATTTTCAGCCTGATTCAAAATGCCGGCCTGGGCGAAATCCGCCAGGTGCGCGCCTCCGGTGGAGGCACCAAGGGTGCGCTCTGGCGCCAGATCATGGCCTCCGTCCTGGAGGCTGAACTGGTCAAGGTCAACACGACGGAGGGGGCCGCCTTTGGCGCAGCCTTGCTGGCGGGTGTGGGTGCGGGCGTCTGGCCGGATGTCCCGGCCGCCTGTGCCGCCGCGGTCCGCATCACCGGCAGCACGCTTCCCGACCCTTCCCAGGTGGAAGCCTACCGCAAAGCCTATCCGCTCTATCGCGACCTCTACCCGGCCCTCAAGCCCGGTTTCGACAAAATCGAACTATGATAATTATCGGGTGTATTCGCCTCATTCGCCCATTTGGAGAATTCGCGTTGAAAATGCTCAGAGATCTCTTTCTACTCACCTGACAGTTTTAATAAATGGGACGCGGACACCCAAAGAACGGGTGCAGGCGAGCGCAGACGTGTGCCCCGCAGGGGTAAAACGCGGAGAAGTGCATTATTCGCCTTGTTTATCCAAACAGTCCGCGTTCATCCGCGTTTATCCGCGTCCTATTCCAAAACTGTCAGGTGACTCGATCATTTTGAATAATAAAATTCGCACCTGGAGAAAAACGACCTATGCCTGACTTCCATGGACTTCCCACTGCAATACTCGAAAACGAGCACCTCCGCCTGGAGTATCTGACCACGGCCGGCCCGCGCCTCGTCGGGCTTTCCCGGCATGGCTCGCCCAACCTGCTTGCCGACATGTTCGCCATGACCTCGGATACCCCCCTGGGCAAATACCACTTCCTCGGCGGCCACCGCCTGTGGATCAGCCCTGAATCGATCGAAAAGACCTACATCCCGGATATGTCTGGCTTGCAGGTCCTGCAGGTGCCGGATGGAGTGACGCTGAACGGGCCCAGGGAGCCGGTCTCCGGCGTGCGCAAGAGCCTGCTGGTTGAACTCGAAGCGAACCGCCCCGCCGTCCGCCTGGCCCATACCATCCTCAACGAGAACCCGCAGCCGGTCACTTTCGCTCCCTGGGCGATCAGCCAGTTCCGCCAGGGTGGCACGGTCATCCTGCCGCAGCCGGTCGGCAATACCGATCCGCTGGGCCTGCTTTCGAACCGCTTGCTGGTGCTCTGGCCTTACACGCACATTAATGACCCGCGCCTGGCGTGGCGCGATGACTTCATCCTGCTGCATGCCACCCCCGCCCTGCCGCCGGTGAAACTGGGCTACTACAACAACGCCGGCTGGCTGGCCTACTGGCAGGCTGGCCTCCTGTTCCGCAAGAGTTTCGACCTGCATCCCGGCGCCTCCTATCCGGATGGCGGCTGCAATGCCGAAACGTACTGCGATCACCGCTTTGTGGAGCTTGAAAGCCTCGGGCCGCTGGTCACGTTGTCTCCCGGCCAGGCCGTTGTGCATACCGAGACCTGGGAACTCTATGACACCCTGGATGTCCCCTTCCTCCCGCAGGAGATCCGGGAGTTGCTCTAAAAAAAACGTCCCGAAGGGTTGAAAACCTTCGGGACGTTGTCTTCTTATCTTCGGTAATTCCCCAGGAGCCTTCGCGTTCGCCTGCCCTGCGCTCTTCAGCAGGGTCCAGGCTTCGCGGTAATATTGATTTCGTTATCTACTATACCTCAAGGCTCCACCGGATAGCCTGCATTCTTCCCAGGCATCGAAGCCGCCCAGGATCGGAGTGACCTTCTTAAAACCATGGTCGAGCAGGATGCGCGCCGCACCGGCGCTGGAATGCTCGCTGAGTCAGGTGCAGTAGGGAATGATCCATTGATCAGGATCAAGTTCGTCCAGGCGGGTCGGGATATCCATCAGTGGGATGTTGATCGCGCCGGGGATGTGGGAGAAAGCATAGAAGGAGGCCCCGCGCACATCCAGAAAGACCGCAGTCCTGCCATCCAGGGCAGCCTTGGCCTTCTCCACTGAGACGCGCTGGATCTCAGGATAGGATCCCACCCTCAGGCTGCTCAAATCCGCAGGCAGTTTGGTGGGGCTGCTCAGGCTGGTTGGCGTGGAGGGCAGCGCACTGGGCTGGCTGGTGCTGGTTTGTATGGGGGGCCATCGAATGGATTGGCTCAGGTTGTTTTGCCTGAAGAATACCACGCTGACCGAAATGATCAGGATGCCGCCGATCACCAGGAATGGGTACAAAAATCTTCGTTTGAGCACGCTGCCTCCGGGATTGCTGTGAATGGATTGATTATACTGTTGCTGGCATAAAAATCGTTGTATACTCAATATGCTTCAGAAGAAGGAGCGGTCAGGTTGCAGCTTATTTCCGGGAGCCTCCCCTGCAGGGAGATGTTCCGCCCGCAGTTGGAACGGGCGGGCGGGTACCTGTGGGGGATGGCGTCCGAAATGGAGCGGAAGGTCGGGAATTGCTTGATGTGTTGTTGAACGATGCATCCGATAAAGCCGTACGAGAAATAGATCCCAAGGAGGCCTATGAAACCCAATCCGTACAGACGTCAAATGCTGATGGCGGCCTTTGGTGTACTATTCCTCGTGATCCTGGCCTGTACACAAGCAGAACAGGCGCCGGTTCAGACTGCGGTGGCAGCCGCGGCTCAAACCGCGCTGGCTGAAGGCAAGAAAGCTGCCGGAACCGAGGCGATGCACCTCCTGGAAACCGGCCAGGCTGCAGGAGGTACTGCCGCCGTCAGTGCCTTCGGAACAATAAATGCGAAAATCGCCACCGAAGCCGCCAACGCCATGGGAACATTGAACCCCGGCCCAATTCCTCAATTCCAGGTACCCGTGAGTGGAGACGGAATAACCCTGGGGTTATTGGGCCCGGACCAATGGGATCATACCGGGCCGGATAAGTATGCGATAGATTATTTGGGTCCGGAGGGTACGCCCATCAAGCCCACCCTGGCAGGCGAGGTTGTTTTCTCAGGTTATGTGGACGATGGGTATGGTTATGCATTGGCGATTTTCCACGTGGATGATCAAAGCTGGGGCACGAACTACTATTCAATTTATACGCATTTATTAAATAAAGACCTCCCCGCAGTTGGGACAAAAGTGGGTACGAATACCGTCATTGGCTATATGGGAAGTTCCGGGACGGATGTGGTTCACTTGCATTTTGCAGTGCGTACAAGTGATCAAGCGTATACTGGGGCGGCTGCCCTTTACGGGCAATCCAAAAAAACCTCGCTTCCCACCATCTATACACCTGCCTATAATGTGCGCGCGCAATTTGGCATTAACCCCTGATACTGAAATGATCTGGAAATTCTGAATTATAAAGTAAACTGCCCACCACGGGAAATGCGAAAGGAGACAGGCTCAGATGATGGATGGCATTAACAACACCAAGAAATGCCCGGTATGCGCCAACGAGATCAAGCTGGAAGCGCAGCGCTGCCGTTTTTGCGGAGCCGCCTTCAGGATTTCAGCGCGCGGCTATTGCACCACGGATCGCCAGGTGATGGAAGCCAATGAAAATAACCGCTGCAAGCGCTGCGGCACGCTATTGTTGGATATCCAGCTCAAAAGCGATTACATCCCGCCGGATGTGCCGGTGATCCCACCTGCAGCGCCAGGCGTTGCTTCCCTTGCGCAAGGCCCTCGATCTCCAGCAAAGAAGCCTTTGGGTTCCAGTTGGAGGCTGATCGTCAGTCTTATTCTGGCGCTGGTTGGGATATGTGCCCTGGTCGGTATATTTGTCCGGCCGAAACTGAGCGGATTTCTTGCAACGGCTACTCCCCGCCCAACCCGCACTCCTATCCCAACCTCTACCCGGCCAGCCACACCTACCCCAAAGCCAACCCGTACTTCCACCCCTCTGCCTGTGGAGATCACCTTCGACACGATCGGAGACTTTCCAAAAGGTACGCGGGTCACCCTGACCGGGATCCTGGTGCTGTTTGGCAGCACGCATTGCGGGACGGAATGTGGACTCTTGCTGGCGAATTATTCCAATTCATCCCAGAAAGTCACAATATTTGTCAGCGTGGCCGAAGCGGGCGTCGAACCTGTCCCGAACCAGATGAAGGCCCTGCCGGCTTCCTATGAGAAATGGGATATTCGCATCCGCCTCGACAACGGAGAGTATGCTTTCATCGGTCAGCGCATCACCGTGACTGGCCGGATTGCCGCGACCACCTCCGGCGACCTTGCCATTGCAGATATTACCAGGGTTGAGCTGGCCCAGTGACATGCCATCAGGAATGATCTTTACAGAAAAGGAGAGGGCTCATGTTGACAACACTGAAAAAGTGCCCGATGTGCGCCGAGGAAATTCCTCTCGCGACGACCGCCTGCGAGTATTGTGGGGCGCAATTTGAGGTAACCAGCACCGGTTATTGTCAAAATTGTCATGAGGTCCGTGAGGCGGATGGAGCTGGTCGCTGCAAAGTTTGCGGCAACCCGCTCCTGGATTTGCACGTTGAGAGCAAGTTGAAGGCCGAAAGCTCACCTGTACGCGTACCTTCCTCGCCTGGTTCTCCAGCATCGTCCCAGGCTTCCGAGGTCATGGTCCTGCCAATCAAAGGGGAGGGCGTGAATTTGCGCTGGGGTGCTCTCATAATTGATGCAATTTTCATCAGCCTCGTATATGCAGGGGTGATGATCCTTGCATTACTTTTTGCTGGTGGATTGGTAAACTTAAGCCGGTCTGAAACGGAGACCTTATTGTCCGCCTATGGCAGCCTCTTCCTGCTGTCATTACCGGTGGTCTGGTTCCTGTATTTCTTCATCTTCGAGGCGGCTTTCGGTGCGACACCCGGGAAGGCAGCCTCAGCTCTTCGGGTGATCAAAAAAGAGGGCGGCCGCATCAGTTGGTGGCAGGCGGCTTTAAGGGCCTTGCTCGGTATCTTTGAATACAACCCTATCGGCGCGATCGCCATCTGGTCAACTTCCCTCAAGCAGCGCCTCGGTGATCTATTGGCTGGTACCCTGGTGGTGCAAAAAGAAAAAGTGCATAAGGTCGAATGCCAGCCGCCGGCCATTGAGATTGAATTCCATGACTACCGTCGGGTGAAGTTCGCGCAGATCACCGCAGGGATTGTGTATAGGTTCGCCAGGATCCGCCAGCTGGTCCTGCATGGCCTCTCGGAGGATGGAAGCCCGCTCAAGGTCACCCTGCATGGTCATTTCTTCCGGCCCGAATTTGACATGTTGCGCTTGAATATTGAGCAACGCTATGGCTTGCGTTTCCCGGAGAAGATCATCGTATGGCGGTTGGTCCTGGTGGTTGTGGATGTACTTGTACTCCTGGCAGCCATTGTGGTTCTGGTCATGACCCTGCTCAATCTACAGAATCGCTAGCTCCGCCCCCTCCTGCCCCCCTCATTTTCAATAACAGGAAAAGACGGGATACCGCGGGAGGCAGGAGGGGACGTTGTTTCTGCATGCTGCACCCGTCGTGAATACGGAGGAGTCAACATGACATTGGAGCCCATTACCATTATCAAGCTTTGTGGAATTGCCGGGATCCTCGCCGCGCTTTTCATGGGAACTGGTGATTTGTGATACGCGCATATTCCCAGGCGTACCCTTGACAAATTAGAATTTATGTTCTATATTTGAGGCGTATCTCTTCCCACAGGTGTCATTGCGAGCCGTTCTTTGGCGAAGCAATCTCCTGTGTGTCGAATTCCCTGCCCACTTTCGGTGCCATCCTACCCCTTATGCTTCTCACTACTCTCCGCTCCCCATTTTCCAACCCTTATGGACAGTTTGAAAACCATTTCTTAACCACAAATAAACGCGTATGAACATTGATTCCTGGATAAAGCTCATAAAATAAGTTCTTAGATCCCTTTTATCTGCCTGCGCCAGTACCGCCCTGGACCGTCCGTCCAAGACAGGCAGGTATAGGTGTGTTCATCTGTAGTAAATTCTGACTTATTAAACAGTCCCTTATTCGTTCCGCGAAAAATTCAATTTAAGTGACTTTAATTCCCCTGCTCATTACCCAATTTCCTTTCGAGCCTACCCGGAATCCCGGCCGCGCCCCTGCACCGCTCATCACACCGCTGTTCCTTGAACAGTGCTATAATCCTTTATCGTCAAATTTCCACCAATCGTAAAAGGAGATAATATGGCTTACACAGTTGAAAGCTTACTCGCAATGCTGCCAGGCGCGTTCCAGACTGCCAAGATTTAAGGTGTCAACACCTCCGTTCAGATGAATATTACCGGCGCCGAAGCCGGCAACTGGTACGTCGTGACCAAGGACAACAAGCTCACGGTGACAAAAGGTATCCTTCCAAACCCGGAAATCACTGTCGCCGCGGATTCCGCTGATATCCTCGCCGTCGCCGAAGGCAAGCTCGATCCGATGAAAGCCTTCATGCTGGGCAAGCTCAAAGTGAAAGGCGACATGACGGAAGTCATGAAGTTGGTCCAGTTATTCACCAAGAAATAAATGAAAAGAATCAAAAGACGCCCCCGGCACTTGGACGGCGTCTTTTGATTCGTGAAGGGTTTATGCAGCCTTATTCCAAAACCTATGATATCCGCTGGTCGGACCTGGACGCCAATGGTCACGTCAATTATGCCGTCTACATTGATGCGGCCGGGGATCTGCGCTACCACTTTTTCACTGCTCATGGCTTTCCGCCGGAGAAATTCGTGGAACTGGGGATCGGTCCGGTGTACACCAGCATCCATGCCGATTTCTTTCGGGAGGTGCGCATGGGCGAAACAGTCACCCTCACCTACGCCCTGTCCGGGCTTTCACCCTCCGGGGCGCGCTGGAAAGTCCGGCATGATGTGTTCAAATCCAACGGCAAAAAGGCGGTCAGCATCGAACTGGAGGGGGCCATCCTTGACCTGTCCACCCGCAGACCGGTCGTTCCCTTCCCCGGGTTATTACAGGTCTTCAACCTGGTCCCGCGCACCGACTCTTTCGTGGTTCTGCCTGAGATGCGCTGGCTGAAATGAGTAAACACATATGTCTCGCTTGATACTCGCTGCCGATCGTGTCATAAAGGCGCGTGCCTTGATCCAGAAGGCGCGCGACCTGCCTGTCCCGCCTCCGGAGGAAGCGGGCAAGTATAATTTCTCCTACGTTGCCCGGGTCAAGGCATTCCTGCAGGATGCCCGCGACCTGGTCAAGTACATCTCCAAAACCCCCAGCGCCACTGCTGAGATCAAGCAGCAGGTCAGCCAGATCCTTCAGGAAGCCGACCGCGCCAACCAGGAGATCCTGCATTCGCCATGAAAAGATCCTGCCCCCTGCTTGCATTTGCAGTTCTCTTTCTGTTCTTCATACAAGCCGCCGGCACGCTGGTCGAGTTGATCTATATCCTGGATTTGATGCATACCACCCTGGATGCGAAAATCCTGGGACTCTTGTTCTTTTTCGCGCCGCTCCTGCTGATCCCCTTTTATAAGAAATTTTCTCATCCACTGGCCTGGTTTACGTTCAGTGTGCTGCTGTTGTCGCGCAGCCTGCTCCCCTACCTGAACACCGCCAACCGCATGCTGGCTGCCGGGTTGGCAACTGCGGCGGCCTTGAGCCTTACCTTTCTTTTGCTTCGAGCCAGGCCCCTTGGAGACGCGCACCCTCGCGCTGGCCTGTTGGGCTCGGGCGGGCTGGCCCTGGCGGTGAGCCTGTCCGTTCTGCTGCGAACGGTGGATTACGGTATCGATTATTCGTTGACCCCCGCCGGCGGCTGGAGCGGGATCCTGCTGGGGCTCCTGTTCGGAGGACTTTTAACGCAGCTGGACCTGGGAGGGCAGCCAGCCTTCGTCAAGAAAGTCACCGGCGTAACCCCCTCCATTCTGGGATTTTTCCTCGTTCTGACCCTGGTCTATTTCGCCTTTTCTGCACCGGCCGTGATCGCCCGTTGGACGGAAGGCAGCTATACTTTGATCGTGGCCGCGCTCGCCTTGCTGGCAGCCGGTTGGGTCCTGATGAGCCTGCTCAGCCCGCACCTCCTGCACATCGACCGCCGCGTCATGTTGGCCTGGAACCTGGCCTTCAGCGCCTGTTTGACCATGACCATCCTGGCGCACGGCGTGGTTTTTCCCCCGCGGCCGGACTCTCCGCCTGTGCTGGTGGGCGCGCCAGTCTGGTGGCAGGCACTCCCACTGGCGTGCATGCTGCTGCTTTCCCCGGTGCTCTTTCTCGACCTGGGGCTGTTCCTCAACCGCCTCAACCAGGCTGCACCCGCACCCCGGCAATTGGTCCCGGGCATGCTGCTGGGCTGCTTTGCTTTGGTCCTGCTTGTGCTTGCTGCCATCTTCAGCAATGTCTGGGGCTACGTTCAACCGGTCAGCCTGTTTTTCCGCGGCAAGTTCTGGCTGGCTTACCTCCTGCCAGCCGCGGCTATCAGCTTACTCGCCTGGGGTGCAGCCAATGACCGGGCCGCTTCCGAAGAGACCTCCCCGGCGAGCTTCCATTGGGCCTGGGCGCTCGCGCTGGGAGTGATCCTGATGCTCACGCTGGCGCGCGCCATCCCGGCAAAACGCCTCCCGCTGGATGCATCCAACAGATCCTCACTGGTGGTTATGACCTTCAACATCCAGGAGGCCAACGATGCTTCCGGGGAAAAGTCCTTTGAACGGCAGCTTGCTCTTATTCGCAAGGTCTCGCCGGATATCCTTTCCCTGCAGGAGACTGATTCAACCCGCATCTCCCTCAACAACAATGATTACCTGCGTTACTACGCGGAGAACCTGGGTTATTATTCCTATTTTGGGCCTGTCACGGTGGCTGGCACCTTCGGAACCGCCATCCTGTCAAAGTACCCGCTCCTGAACACGCGCAGCGTATTTACTTTTAGTGACACGGACGAAATTGGCGTTGCCGAAGCTGAGATCGAAGTGGCAGGCCGTCGCTTCACCATTTACGCTGTCCACCCGGATGGTTCGGATCAGGCCAAGCTGGCTTTCGCAAAGGCGCTTCTGGATCGCTCGAAGAACAAGCCGTTTGTGATTGCATTGGGTGATTACAACCTGCGGGATTATGAAGAGGCCTACCAGCTGATCAACAGCGTGTACACCAATGCCTGGACCAGCGTCTATCCTTCCAAAGTCGGCCCGGACGGGATTGATATGTCCGGGGATAATCGCATCGACCACATCTTCTTCTCGCCCGGCTTGAAGGCACGCAATCCGGTTTACCTGCTGCCCCCCGCTTCGGCCACCGACCACCCCGTCCACTGGGCCGAAATTGCCTGGGGAAATCCGTGAGACGAGCTGAATGATTGAAAAAAGGGATGGATGAGCTTCGCTCGTCCATCCCTTTTTTTATTAATCCTGTTTCTCAGCCTTTTTCTCTTCCGGTTTTTCTTCCTGTTCGTCTTTCTTGCCGTCCAACCCATCTTTAAAAGAACGGATGCCCTTGCCAAGCTCGCCGGCCACTTTGCCAATGCGGCCGGGTCCAAACAGGAGGATAACGATCACCAGGATGATCAAAATTTCGGGAAGGCCAAAATCACGTAACATAAAAACTCCAATTGCAGTCCATGTTGATTGATTAATTTACCACAATCTTAAGGTTCATGACGATTGCACTCATGGATTTCTCATGTCGCTGCCTTGAAAAAAAAACATCCGGGTTCAACTCCGGATGTTTGATTGGTTTAGGCTGTTGCGTCCTTGGGTTTCCTGCGGAACCAGGTCCGCCATTCCTTGTTCTCCCAGACAACCAGGATGGGAGACGCGTTGAAGACGGATGAGAAAGTGCCGCTGAACACACCGATCAGCAGGATGACCACAAAGTGACGGATGGTCGTCCCGCCAAAGAGTGCCAGCGCCAGCAGGGTCAGCATGACCGTCAGCTGGGTGTTGATCGAACGGTCCAGAGTTTGGACGAGGGAGTGGTTGACAATCGTCTCAAAATCCACCCGGCGGTAAATGTTGGAGTTTTCACGGATGCGGTCGAAGACCACGATGTCATCATGCACGGAAAAACCGATCACGGTCAGCAGCGCGGTCAGGAAGAGCGCGTCCACCGGCCAGCCCAGGAAATGCCCGAAGATGGCTGCCACACCCAGCACAACCAGGGTGTCGTGGATGGTGGCGATGATCGCTGCCACGCCGAACCGCAGTGGATGCTGCACCTTGCGGAAGGCGTACCAGATGTAGATACAGATGGCCAGTGCAGCCATCCCGACTGCGATGGCCGCAGCCCGGGCGACTTCCTTGCCCACGGAGGCCGAGACCTGGGAGAAGTTCTCGATGACCACATCCTGTCCGCTTCCGAATTTATCCTTTAATGCTGCCACAACTTTGGCCTTGGTGGCATCATCCATCTCTTTGGATCGTATGGACAGGCTGTCGGTCCCCAGCGGTTGGACCTCCGGATCGGAAATGTTCATCGCGGCAGTGGAAAGATCATTGTAGACCTGACTTACATCCGCGATGGCCGGTGGGGTTCCGGATTTGAATTGCACATCCAGCAGGCTGCCGCCCGTGAAGTCGATCCCCAGCGGCAAACCCCAAAAGATCAGCGCCAGAACTCCCGGGATGATGATGATCAGGGAAATCGCAAAGTACAGGTAACGATATTTGATGAGATTCATCGCGAACCCTCCGTGATACCGAACCAGCGGGGATGTTCGGCGAATTTAACACGATCCAACAGGACATGCAGGAAAGTGCGTGTAACAATGATGGCTGTGAACAGGCTGACGAGAACAGCCAGGGAGAGTGTCACTGAGAAGCCCTTGACCACGCTGGCCCCAAAGGTGTTTCCGAAGATGAACAGGATCAGGCAGGTGATCAGGGTGGAAATGTTGGCATCCCGGATGGATGGCCAGGCACGGCTCCACCCCAGGTCAATTGCCTGGCGCAGGGTCCGCCCGGCGCGCAGTTCCTCTTTCAAGCGCTCAAAGATAAGGATGTTGGCATCTACTGCCATCCCTATCCCCAGGACGAAACCGGCAATGCCTGGCAGGGATAGCACGACCGGGACGAGCTTGAAGATCATCAACGAAAGCAGCGTGTAAACGATCAACGCCAGGTCGGCAATGAAACCGGGCAGGCGGTAGTAGATCAGCATGAACAGGATGACTGCAGCCATGCCGATGATCCCGGCGAACAGGCTGCGGCGCACCGAATCGGCCCCCAGCGTGGCGCCAACTGACTGGCTTTCCACCACCTTGACGGGGATGGGTAGCGAGCCATAGCGCAGGTTGATGGCCAGGGCATTTGCGCTGTCTGCGGTGAAGTTGCCCTCGATGTAGCCCGAACCTTTATCGATCTTGGTGTTTATGGATGGTGCGGAAATGACTTTCTTATCCAAAACGATCGCCAGGGTCTTGCCTACATGGCTGCCGGTGTAATCGGCGAAGGTCTGGGTGGAATCCGCCTTCAAAGTAAAGGCGATCACGTAGCCGCTGGTTGCGCCAACCGCTGTGCCGGATTCCACGTTGACGGTATCCAGTGAAGTACCCGTCATGATCGTGTGATAGATGGTGGGAGCGGGGGTCGCTGCGGTGGGCGCGGCTTGGGTGCTCTCGGTCGGGACGGCTGTAGCGGTGGGCGCGGGCGTGGAGGTTGCCAAAACGATGCCATTCGGCCCGGCGCCGGCTGTGCCAAAATCGGTCTGGATGACCGTCCCTTCGGCGGGATGCTCATCTCCCATGTCGACAAATTCGAGCAAGCCTGTTTCCTGCAGTGCAGCTACAACTTCATCCGAGTTTTTCACGCCGGGAAACTGGGCTACGATGCGGTTGGGCGGGGCGCTTTGCATTACCACTTCGCTCACACCCAGGCCGTTGGCACGGTTCTCCAGGATCTGCCGGGTGGTGGTCAGGTCGTTGCTGCTGACCGTGGTGGACGTCGGCAGGTCGGCTTCCAGGAGCACCTGCAGGCCGCCCCGCAGGTCAAGGCCAAGGCGAATATCTGTGTTACGGCTTATGAAAGTTTTTCCGTTCAACGGATTCGAGATGTTGATTTGCTTGCTCACATCCACCCAAATGGCAACGGCCACCAACAGGAGGATGATCACAAGCGTTAGATAAGGACGTCGGGTCATGATTACCTTCTCCGCTCATAAAAATGCCAGCCTTTGGCTGGCGTCGCCGGGTATTATACTCTGATTGGGGGGGAAAAGGAAGAAGATTCAAAAATTGGGATTTGACAAGCGAAGCTTGTCAAATCCCAATTTTTCTCATCTCCTCTTTACGTACTCCAACACCCTCTCCAGCACTGCCTCAATCGAAAGCTCATCCGTATCCAGGTAAAGATCGGCGTACTCCCTGGCATGCCTCAGCCTGAACTGCTGCTCCTGCCATTCCGCTTCCGTCCAGTCCAGGTGCCGGCGCTGACACGTGGTGAGGTGGGATGCGTTCAGGAACACCAAAATATCCGGGTTGGTCAGGCGCTGCCACATATCTTTCACGTAAGAGTGTTCCTGGGCAATATGCCGGGTGCGGTAACCCAGGCGGGCCAGGCCGGCGGTCAGCGTGGATTTCCCTGAGCCGCACGGTCCAACCACCCCGATCAGGATCTTGTTTGTACTTGCAGGCTCGTCCATTGGATCATTCGCCATCCAGCCACAGGTCGCTTTTTGCCCCATCAGGTGTTTCTGGTTATCCAGCTGCCTTTTGTCCCTCGGACACCTTGGGCTCCTCAGGGCCCTTTCCCCTCCTACCTCATCAGGTTAATTGGCAGCCGGACCGTCATCCGGCGCACTGCATCCCCGCGCCGTTTCAGCACCTTGAGGGCGACCACGCTGATGTCATCCACCGGGCGGCCCTCGTCCAGGGTTACTGCTTCCTCCAGCAGGGCATTCGCAATTGCCTGGGGGCCTGGGTCCTGGTCTTCCAGCATCGCTTTTAAGGAAGTGCAGACATCCATCGGTCGCCCGGAACGACTCCCGGCATGCACCAGGCCATCGGTGTAGATCACGATAACCAGGCCCGCTTCGACCGGGATCTCGCTGATCACCGGGCGTGTGTCACGCCTCACCCCAATCTGGCTTGATTCCGTGCTGATGCAGTCCACCCGCTCGCCATGTGCGATAAAAAAGGGCGCCGGGTTGTTGCGGGTCAGCACCACCGTGCCGGTATGCAGGTCGACTGAGATGATATTGAGGGTCGCCGAGACCTTGCCTTGTTTTTCCGTAAAAAGGAGATCGGAAGCCGCCCGGGCCGCCGCGCCATCCCGCACCCCTTCGGCCAGCAGTCCGATCACCTTGCGCACAACCAGCATCGAGACCGCCTTCGCCCCCCGGCCCGAAGTCTGGCCGTCTGCCAGCACCACCGACAACCCGCCGTTGGGCCGTTCAACCACTTCCAGCGTGTCTCCGCTGTCCGTGACGGCATACTTGTTGGTTTTTGCCACTGCGATCTGTACTTCCATGCCCTCATTTTACACCAAACGACGTGGAAGGGGACAGGGGTAAAGGCAGATAAAGACGCCAGGGTGGTGTGATCTGCTGCAAATAATAATAAGCTGGGCATTTTACGATATGGCAAAATCAGACAATTTGTGTATAATAAGTAGGCAATATTAATGTATATCTAACGAAATGAGAATAAAATAAATGATCATCTTATGACAAAAACGCACCAAACCAGTGAAAGGATGAAATAAACCTGCCATCCTATCCGCGCAATGGAACGGCATCCAGGATCATTGTTTGGATCGCAGATCGCTATGGGTGGGTCATCGGGTTGTTAATACTGCTGTTGATATCTTTTGAAGCGTATGATTTCTCCCATCCGCAAAACCATTGGATCCATATTGTCGAGACCATTATTTATCTGACCCTGCCGCTGTTTATTGGATTATTGCTGGTTTCATTTTCGCAGGGAGTCCGCAACCAGAATCGTATCATAAAGATAATGGATGCCAAGCACAAGCTAAGCCTGGAATTATCGGGATATCAGGATTGGGATGTGCTGGTTGGCCAGATTGCCCGGTTGCCCGGCACGCTCGCATCCGCCAGTCAGGCTTGTTTGTTTGTATCCAATGTAATCACTAACCAGTTCGAGTTGACGGCGCAATGGAGCAATTCGGGCGAAGAATTGAAGGGTTTTTGTTCCGAGCAGGCCTGCCAGGAATGCGTCAGGAATGGCAGCGGTACCGCCCTGGCATTTCGGCAGTGTAAATTCCAATCATCCAGCAGGGGAACATTTTCCCAAACCCAACAATATTGTCTCCCCATTCAGGATAATGAAAAGCTTCTGGGGGTTTTACAATTTACACTGGAGCCGGGAAGCGACCTTACGGATGAACAGGAGGATATTTTCAGGAATATCGGCCTCGATATTGCAGTCGCACTCAAAGCCGGCAAGGATCGCAAAGTGCTGTCTGAGCTGCGCAATTCAGAGACGGCATTGGCTGAACGGCGCTCTGTTTCGCATTATTTACATGACCATCTCGGTCAAAGCCTGGGGTTCCTCCATCTAAAAATGGATCAGCTCCTCACCCAAAAGGAAGAGCTGTCCCTTGAAAAAGTACTCGTCGACCTGGAATTCATGCGCGCTGCGACCGCTGAATCCTATGCGATTGTGCGCGGTATTCTCGAAACCATCCACCCGGAAACCACCAAGACGTTGATTAATCTGCTGGCGGAACATGCCAGGAAAATTTCCCAGCGCGCCGATATTGACATAGACTTTAAAACAAAGGGACAACCTGTTATTCTTTCGGATGAGGTCGAGAAAGCGATCTTCTTTGCATTCGAAGAGTCGCTCAGCAACGTGGAAAAGCATGCCCGGGCAACCAGGGTGGACATATTGGCTGAATGGAACTTGGATCATTTTGCCCTCAGGATCTCTGATAATGGAGCCGGGTTTAATCCCCAAATTGTAAATACCGACCAGCATTTTGGATTGGAAATCCTGACTGAACGCTTGGCCAGTGTGAACGGTCGCATCATTCTGGAAACAATGGAAAATTCCGGCACTGTGGTTAATATCCTTGTCCCAAACACTTCGCATGGCCAATTGGGAGCAAGCTCGTGAGCACCTTAAAGGTTCCCGGGAAAAAAGTCCCAAAAGTATTGGTGGTTGATGATCAGATCCTTTTCCGCGAAGGGCTGGTGAGTCTGCTCCGTTCGACCCCGGATTTCGAGCTGGTTGGATCTGCGGGCAGCGTCTTTGAGGGGTGTGAGCAGGCCGCTTTGTTAGATCCCGATATTGTTTTGATGGATTTTTCCCTGCCGGATGGCAGTGGCCTGGATGCAACCCGGGTGATCCTGGCCCGAGCGCCGGAGTGTAAAATTGTATTCCTGACTATTCACGACAACGATGAAAACCTATTCGCAGCCATACGCCTGGGGGCAAAAGGTTATATGCTCAAGGATATCAGCAGTTCCGACCTGTTATCCAGCCTGCGGGCCCTGGATCAGGGAGAAAAAGCTCTCTCCAGGAAGATGGTGAGCCGGATCGTGGATGAATTCGCCCGCACTTCCGCACCCTTGCCTGAGAGTGCAAAGCTTTTGGCGCGCCTCAGTCCACGCGAGCGTGACGTGATCCGCGAAATCGAGGGCGGCGCAACCAACCTTGAGATCGCCGGGCGTCTGTATTTATCCGTAAACACAGTCAGGCACCACGTCAGGAATGTTTTTGGGAAATTGGGCTTTAATAACCGGCGCCAGCTGGGTGCCTTTGCGCGCGAAAATGGGTTGGTGAGCAAATTCAATAACCCCAGCGGCTCCTGATCCAGGTGATTGTGAGTGGGAGCGAATGGGCCTATTGGCCCTGCTCCTGCCTGCGCGGTTAAGATTTCCGATGCAGGTAATTCGAAATTCCAGCAAGTGGAAACAGGGGGTTAACCATAGGCTAATTTATGGGTTAATCTTTTTCAAACGGGACCATTCAAAGATGGTCCTTTTTTTAATCCTTATAAGTTATTCATGGGTGATGGACATATACAAGGGCAACATGTATTATTTTAATATGATAATTAATGTCTAAATAGGAATATTACCATGGGCATACCAAGTGTTCTCGTAATGAAACAGGATTCCTTATTAAACCATGCACTGGCAAACCTGGTTCAAAATTCAGAATGCGGGCTGAAGATAATTATCAGCCAGGCCAGTGAAGCGAGAAGTTTGATCGCTGAAACATCAAAATTGAAACCGGACATTATCGTCATTGGAGAATCCTTCTCGCTGGCCGGGAAAGACTTGCTGGGGCACCTGCTGATGAGCAACCCCAGGATGCAGGTGGTCATCGTAAGCGAAGATACCAACTGGATCCACGTCTTTCATAAAAAGGATTTGTTGATGACCAAACAAACCGACCTGCTGGACGTCCTGTGCGCAGGTTGAGAGGTTTCCAATTCAGATAAAGGATTGTCCCAAGTCAGGGTAAGTGAGTCTGCCTCCCGGTTTGGGCTGGAGGCATTCCGTAAGGAGAACAATATGCTAGCAGAGAGTGTGGTATCCAGTAAGGTTTTCACCCGGGAAATGTGCGCTGCCGAATGCGATCTGGCCGTTTCGGTGATCGTTCCGACCCGCAACGAAGCCGGGAACGTGGAGAAGCTGCTCGCTGGTCTCCGGAATGCGTTTTACGGTATTTCCATGGAGGTGATCTTCGTGGATGATTCCAGCGATGATACTCCGCAGGTCATCCGGGCAGCCATCGAACGCTTCCCTGCTCAAAACATCAGCCTGATCCACCGGCCCCCGGAAGAGCGCCAGGGCGGGCTGGGTGGGGCGGTGGTGGTTGGACTGAAGGCCGCCCGGGCTGATTTTGCCTGCGTGATGGATGGCGACCTGCAGCATCCACCCGAGCTTGTGCCGGTTCTTCTAAAGACTGCCATTGAACAAAACGCCGACCTGGTGGCGGCGACCCGCCGCAATGAAGACAGCCAGGTGAGCGGGTTAAGCACCTCCCGCAACCTGATCTCGCACGGGCTGGATCTGGTGACACGGCTTTTCTTCCCGCGCCAGTTGCGCCGGGTGAGCGACCCGCTGACCGGCTTTTTCCTGGTGCGGCTAAACGCGTTGGACCTGCAGGCCCTGCACCCAAAAGGTTTCAAGATCCTGCTGGAGATCATCGTGCGGAATCCGAACCTTCGCAAGGCGGAAGTGCCTTTCCATTTTGCCCGGCGTTTCAGCGGACAAAGCAAAGCCTCCACATCTGAAGCCTTGAAGTATCTCAGCCTGCTGTGGACCTTGCGTTTTGGCGAAAGCTCTCTGCGGTTCATCGGCTTTGCCCTGGTGGGGGTGAGCGGTCTGCTGGTCAATTCCCTCTTCCTCTACCTTGCAACCGACAGGCTGCATATCTATTACCTGGTTTCGGTTGCGATTGCAACGGTCGCTTCCACCCTGTGGAACTTCAGCCTGACCGAGGCAATCGTCTACCGGAGGCGGACCCAGGCAGGTGGGCGCGTTAAAAGGTTCGGGCTGTTTTTCGCGGTCAATACGATTGCCCTGGCTTTGCGCACCCCCTTGATTTACCTGATGACAAGCCTGCTGGGGATTTATTATGTGGTTTCAAACCTGTTGTCACTGGCAGTATTGACCATCCTACGCTTCCTGGTGGCGGACAGGGCCATTTGGGGCCAGGCTTCCTCCAGCTCTACCGTTCGAAAAGCTGCATCTTACCGGTAAGGAGATAATCTAATGAAAACGACCTATTCTTACAATATCCACAATATAGTCTCTGTCGTCTCAGAAGGAGAACTACCTGAACTTGGACCCTTCCGGGTCATGTCGGAGATCCCGGAACCGACGATCCAAGTGCAGATTGGCATTCCGCGCAAAGAAAAACCCGGGGAACGGCATGGTTATTACATGCGCTACCGGGAAATATTTGGCCACTTTGGTTTCGAAGTCGGCATCGAGATGAAAGAGTCATTTGTGAAGGTGGTGGCTTCGCCGATGCTGGGGCTCTCTCCGCATGTGCTCTACACCAACGTGATAGAACCTCTCCTGCGTTGGACCTTTGTCAAGCGCGGCTATGCGCTTGTGCACGGGGCTACCATTGCATTCGGCAATGCTGCGTATATGATTACCGCCCGGACGGATACCGGCAAGACCACCACCCTGTTGAAGATCCTGACCAATCAGAGTCGCAACAAGGATCAGGCAGCTTTCCTTTCCGATGATATGACCATTGTTTCATCAAATGGGATGGCGATGACCTATCCCAAACCGCTGACCATCAGCTATCACACACTGCATGCGGTCAACACCGATACGTTGAATTTCAAGGAAAGGATGAGCCTGCCGATCCAGAGCCGGGTGCATTCACGTTCCGGCCGGCGCGCCGCTTTCCTGATCAGCAAAACCCACCTGCCGGCTGCGACCATCAATATGATCACCCAGATGCTGGTTCCGCCGCCCAAGTACTTTGTCAACAAGCTGGTACCTGATGTTAAACTTACACAACAGGCCTGCCTGACCGGGATGTTCATCATCGAGCGTGGGGAGGATGCGGCCTTCCCGATCGAGAACAGACAGGCGATGGAAATCCTGCTGCAGAATTGTGAAGATGCCTATGGCTTCCCGCCTTATGATGATGTGAAGGAGTTCCTCTTTTGCGATGGCGGCGCCGACCTGCATATCCGCGAACAGGCGATTATTCGACAGGCAATGGACATGCTTCCAGCCCGGATGATCCGCTCCGATAATTTTGATTGGTGGTCGAAGATCCCAACATTTGTAAATAATGACCATGTTTCCGTGGATGTTACCTCTGCATTGCAGGTGGAAGCTGTTCCGCGCGACCGCCTGAGCGGGTAGCCTGCCAGGGCCAGTCTCCGGTAAACCTCATGAATATGAAATCTGAAAGATCACTCAATATCTCAACAACCACAAATGTGTCTGGTTCAACCGGCATTTCGCGGCCAGCGGCTGTATCCGCGTCACGTTCTCACGAAGTTGCGATCAGCTGGGCGATCGTAGGTATATCGATGGCTGCAGGCGCGTTCCTGCGGCTCTGGCAAATCAACGCCATGGGGTTTAACACCGATGAGGCTGTCTATGCCGGGCAAGCGGCCGCGATCAGCGGCGTTCCCGGATTAAAGGATATCTTTCCGATCTTCCGTGCCCACCCGCTCCTGATCCAGTTCTTACTTTCCCTGATCTATAAGGTTCAGTTCAGCGACGTGGCAGGACGATTAATGGCGGTGGCATTCGGTTTGGGCACAGTATACTTGGTCTATATGACTGGGAAAGTTCTCTACGGGCGCCTGCCTGGGGCACTGGCTGCCTTATTCCTGGCGGTAATGCCCTACGCCGTTACCATTTCCCGGCAATTCCTGCTGGATGGGCCAATGGTGTTCTTTGCCACGCTGACGCTCTATCTGTTGGCGCGCTTTGGAGAAACAAACCGGGTTGAATGGTTGTACGCAGCCGGGGCCGGTCTCGGATTAACCTTTTTATCTAAAGAAACCGGGATCATATTGGTGGGGGCGGTTTTCGTTTTCCTGGCGCTATCCCCCGATCTGCGCCTGCGCATCCGTGACCTGTTGGTCACTGTTGGACTGATGCTGCTGGTGGTGGCGCCCATGCCGTTGACCCTGCAGCTCGCCGGGAAAAGTGCAACCGGAAACAGTTATCTGGTTTATCAATTTTTCCGCCGCCCCAACCATGACGGGTCGTTTTACTTTCAAAGCGTGACACCTGCATTGGGGATCATGCTGGTGGTTTGGGCTATAGCGGGCGTTCTTTTCCTGTGGAGCGAGCGTAGTTGGCGCGAAACGCTGCTGCTGGCGTGGGTCTTTGTAACAGTGGCCTTCTTCCAAATCTGGCCTGTGAAAGGATTTCAATATCTATTGCCCCTCGCGCCCCCAATGGCGATCCTGGCCGGACGTTTTTTCGGCAGGCTGGCGGAGGTTGGGAGGAACAGTCAGGTGTGGAAACGCGCCAATAACTATCCACCCATCCTCAGCTTGATGACGTGGGTGGTGGCGGGAATAATGGTTTTCTCGCTCAGCGCGGCCAGTTGGCAGCGAATCCAACCGGAGACCTCCGCATTATTCCTGGCCGGAACCGGCGGCCTGCCCGGGGGTCGGGAAGCCGGCACCTGGATTGACGACAATGTACCATTGAATGCAAAATTTATGACCATCGGGCCATCCATGGCAAATATCGTCGAATTCTACGGCAAGCGTACCGCTCACGGCCTGTCGGTTAACCCCAACCCGCTGCATCGTAACCCGGCTTATGACCCGATCCTTAATCCTGACCTGCAACTGCGTAGTGCAGCCCTGCAATACATCGTTTGGGATTCGTTTTCAGCCACACGCTCGAAGTTCTTCGCAGACAAATTAATAAGTTATGTGCAGAAATACAACGGACGTGTGGTCCATACGGAATCGATCACCGTCAGGGATGGTCAGGGGAACCTGGTCAGCCAACCGGTCATCATTATTTATGAGGTGCACCCATGATCCGCCGAAGGTTTTTCTCGTTCATCCTGGCAGCGCTGATCGCAACCGGCCAATTTGAGCTGGCAAAAGCCGGGCCCGCCCACGACCCTGCACCGGCAGCTACGCCGATCCAACACCTGGTGGTACTCATGCAGGAGAACCATACTTTCGATAATTATTTCGGGACCTATCCCGGGGCAGACGGCCTGCCGGCTGGGACGAGCATGCCGGTTGACCCGAAAAATCCAGGCGCGGGGAGTGTGACCCCCTGGCACATCGGTAAGAGCACGATCACCGATCTCAGTCACAATGCTGCCACGTTTCTTGAGCAATTTGACAACGGCAAAATGGATGGTTTCATATCGGCCCTGAATAACCGCAATCAAGACGGGCGTTTCTCCATGGGCTATTACAACGGCCAGGACATCCCTTATTACTGGAATTTGGCGCAGAACTACGTCCTGTTTGACCGCTTCTTCAGCTCAGCCAAGGATGGCAGCTTCCCAAACCACATGTTCTGGGTGGCGGCAAGCATGCCTCAGGTTAAGAAGGGCCAACAATTACCCGAAGTTCTGGCAAATGTGCCGACGATCTTCGACCGCCTGCAGGCTGCGGGAGTCTCCTGGAAGTTTTACGTGGAAAATTATGACCCGACCATTACCTATCGTGACGAATCCACCCAGGGCAACCGCGCCTCGCAGGTGATCTGGGTGCCGCTGCTGAACTTTGATCGTTTCATCGATGACCCAAACTTATCCAGCCATATTGTTGACATCAAGCAATACTATGTGGATCTGCAACAGGGTACTCTGCCGGCCGTGGCCTATATCGTGCCTTCAGGCGCCAGTGAGCATCCGCCACAATCCCCCAGCAGCGGTGAGCGCTCTGTACAAAACCTGATACAGGAATTGATGCGGTCCAGTAGCTGGAATAGTTCTGCCTTCGTACTCGTGTACGACGATTGGGGCGGGTGGTACGACCACGTGGTTCCTCCACAGGTGGACCAGGCTGGTTACGGGCTGCGGGTTCCCGGGCTGTTGGTGAGTCCTTTCGCAAAAAAAGGCTTTATCGACAACACCCAGCTCGATTTCACCTCGTTTTTGAAATTCATCGAAGCGAATTGGAATATTGAGCCGCTGACCGCCCGGGACGCAGGTGCCAATAATTTCCTGTCGGCCTTCGACTTCAGCCAGGCTCCGCGCCCGCCGGAATTCCTTTCGGCGTCGTTTGGGGTCACTGTGGTTCCCAAGAAAGCGCCTGCCTACATGATCTTTTCTTCTTACGGATTGGCACTGGTATTAACCATCCTGATGATCGGCTTTGCTGCTGCACGCACGCGCCGGGCGGTGGTGCCTGTCAAGGAGTAGGCGGCCCATGGAATCGAAACCTTTCTATCCCCGCATCTTTTTGGTCGGCTTGCTGGCGCTGGTCGTGTTGGCAGGAGCCGTTGTGCCGGCAGTCAAGCCCGCGGCTGCTTCTGGTTTATACAAATATCTCACCTATATCAATCTGTCGGAACCGGCAGGCGTTGACATGGGCCAACCATTCTATGTGCATGGAACTGTCACGGAACAAGGTGGAAGCCCGGTGGTCAATAAAAACGTATCGTTTACGATAAATGGATTCAAACTGGGTCAGGCGCGTACCGATTCATCCGGCGTTTTCGAGCGGAAGTTCACTGATGTCCTGAACGCCGGCACGTATTCGATCACTGCTTCCACGTCAGGAACGCATTCCTTGGAAGGGGCAACCGCCTCCACCAGCCTGGTGATCAACCCGGCGGATGTGCGTGTACAGACTGTCCCGGCCATCCCAGGTGTCTCCTTCCAGATCAACGGGCAAACGATCGTCTCAGGATCGGATGGCGTCGCGGACATCAAGATTGGAACCGCCGGTACTTACCAGTTGACCGTCCTGCCAGATCAATACCAGGCTGAGGCTCAGCGGATCGAATTTGGGCGCTGGCTGGATGATACCTATAAACCCTACAGGCAGGTCGATGTGCCGGCGAATCAGGTAATCCAGGTGGGTCTGAATGTCTTTCAGAAGATCAAAGTGACCTTTGTGGATCTGCAGGGGTATCCGGTCCCGCCTGAGCGGATCAAACAATTCACCATCCGAAGTGCGCAGGGAGACCTCTTCACCTTCACGGATAACCAGCCGCAATGGATCCCGGCCAGCCGGGTTGTCCGGTTTTCAAGAGGCCTGATTGTCACACCTCTGCAGTATTCAGTCATCGATGTGATGGTGGATGGGACCAACGCGGTCAACCAGTCCCAGCAGCGCTTCTATGCCCAGCCGGACGAAACCTTGAACGTGTCCTTGATCCTGTATTCGTTGAGCATTCGGGCCAGGGATGGCTTGTTCGGTTCATCAGTGGGTAAATCGGCCAACCTGGTTTATCCAGACGGGCACATGATCAACCTTCCTTTTGACCAAAATGGATTGATTACGGTCCATGGACTGGCGCGCGGCAATTACACCGTCCAGGTCATGGATGCCAGGGGCTTGAGGCAGGTCATCCCGGTATCCTTGTCCCGCAGCCAGACCGTGGAAATAAAGATTCCCACTGATCTTGACCTGGTCGCTTTCATCAGCCTGGGTTTATTGTCTGCGGTGGGTTTGCTTCTCTATGGGCGGCGCCGGTGGCTGATTGCCCGGTTGAGGCGCAATCCGCCTGCTTTTCAGAAAACCCGTAATGGCGGGGTGAAGTCGAAAGACGTTCAAAATGTGGAAACAGGATTTGGTTCATCAAATCATGAATCCATCAAATTATCGGATCCTGAATTCATCCGGTGGTTGTGATTTGTGTGTGGATGGTTGAGCAGGTCCCAAGGAGAAAATGATGCCAGGCAAGCTTCAGCGTTCAAAACATTCCAGGAAAATTATCTTCCAGTCATGGCTGGTCGCCCTGGTATTCGGCGCGCTTTTGCTTGGCGGGGTGGTACCGGTGCAGGCCAGTCAGCCGGCGAACGCCGGTCTATCCAGCTCCACCAGCCCGATCCCCACCCTGGCTTACTATTACATCTGGTTTGACCGCGGTTCGTGGGACCGCGCCAAGGTCGATTATCCGCTATTGGGTCGCTATTCCAGCGATGACCGTGCAGTTATGCTCCAGCATATCATATGGGCGAAGGCCGCCGGGATCACTGGTTTTATTGTCAGTTGGAAGAGCACGGATGTACTCAACAGACGCCTCGAGCAGTTGATCGATGTGGCGGAGCAGGAGAATTTCCGCCTGGCGGTTATCTATCAAGGCCTGGACTTCAACCGTAACCCGCTGCCGGTACAAACCGTTGCCAACGACCTGGATTATTTCATCCAGCATTTTGCCGGCAGGAAGCCTTTTGAGCTCTTTTCAAAACCGCTGGTGATCTGGTCGGGAACGTGGAAATTTTCTGCGCAGGAGATCGAACAGGTTACTCTGAACCGGCGCAGTTCCCTACTGATACTCGCTTCAGAACGCAACCTGGCTGGATACCAGAAGGTATCCGGGTTCGTGGATGGGAATGCCTATTACTGGTCATCTGTAAACCCGGACACGTTCCCCGGCTACCAGGACAAATTGACCCAGATGAGCAGGGCCGTTCACCAGAATGGCGGCATCTGGATCCCGCCAGCCGCGCCCGGCTTTGATGCCAGGTTGATTGGTGGAACCAGTACCGTGGACAGGAAGAACGGCGACACTTTCCGTACCGAGATATCCACGGCCGTGTCTTCTTCCGCAGACGCGTTGGGGATCATCAGTTGGAATGAATTCAGTGAAAACTCGTACATTGAACCCTCGCAGGCGTATGGCTCCATGTATTTGAACATCATCAGTGAAATTAATCATCTGCCGGCCCCGGCTATTGGCGAGTTCGATTCCAGCCAACCGGCTGCAGCATATCCGGAAATATTGCCAGCTTCAAGATGGGTAGCCCTGGGCGGGCTTTCGGTTCTGATCCTGACCGGCTTGATCGTGATCGTCCGCCGGCATGCCTGACCATTTTCCAGGACTTGCCGGCCTGCCCTTCTACGATGCAGAGCCCGGCCTGCTGGTAGAGAACTTTCGAAGGAAAAATCGAAATGAGAAAACTGCTTGTTTTTACAATCATCTGTCTTGTCCTGTCCGGGTGTGCACCCACGGCACAGCTCTCCTCTCCGGTAGGGTCTGGCAGCAACAATCTGGGCGTTGGCGGAGGTTCCCCAACCCTTACTCCTCTGGCCGCCAGCATTAATCCCACCGCCACGCCGACGCCGGCTGCAGCCCGGTCCGGTATTCCCAATTTTGATCATATCGTCCTGATCATGCTGGAGAACCGTGATTATACGAGCGTGATTGGCAGTGCCGCCACCCAGATGCCGCTCCTGAATACGCTTGCTTCTCAGAATGTGCTGCTTTCGAACTATTTTGCTGTGACACATCCCAGCCTGCCCAATTACATCGCGTTGATGAGCGGCAGCACACAGAATATCACCAGGGACTGCACGGATTGTTTCGTAAACCAGCCCAACCTGGCCGACGCAATCGAGGCCAGTGGGCGAACCTGGAAAGCCTATCTGGATGGCATGCCCTCGCCCTGTTTCACTGGAGATTCGGGCACGTATGCGCAGAAACATAACCCCCTGCTCTACTTTGACTCCATCCGCCTGGATACTGCCCGCTGTGATCGCAGCATCCTGCCTCTGACCAGCCTGGATGGCGACCTGGCGAATAACCAGTTACCGAACTTCTCCTACATTATGCCGGACCTGTGTAATTCCGGGCATGATTGCTCTGCCGCTGTGGCTGACAAATGGGTTAATGATATGGTCAAAAAACTGCAGGCTTCCCCTGCGCTGGGGACCAACAGCCTGATCCTTATCGCATTTGACGAAAGTAATACCCAGGACACGGCTGGTTGTTGTGGATTGCCAGCCCCGGCGGGTGGCCATGTGGCAGTGATACTTATCTCGCCCTCGGCCCTCCCGGATATGTCCGATAATACGCCCTATACCCATTACAGCCTGTTGAAGACAATCCTGACAGCCTGGAACCTGCCGGCGCTTGGTGCAACTGCGCTTGCCTCCACCCAGGTGATCTCAGAACCCTGGACAGGGCTAGCCAGGCAGAACAATGCCGGCAGCTCAGCCGGGCAATCTGCAGTGACAAATACTGCCAGCAGTGTAGTCTTCCACGGAGTCTCGTCTGATGGCTGCACGACCAGCGCACCTGACTCGGGCGCTTATACTGCGAAAATCTGTATTGCCTCTCCTGCCGGGAACAGTACCCTGTCAGGGAATGTCCCTGTGACGGCCAGCATTAGCGTAATCGGGGTTAACCCGGGTGTCAGGCGTATGTTGTTTCATCTGAGCGATCGCTACCTGATAACAGATTATTCCAGGCCGTACACATTCACCCTGCCTACGGGCAAATGGGCGGATGGCAGTTACACCCTGTCTGCCAGTGCCCTGATGCGCGACGGCTTTACCAGTGCTGAAGCGAAAATTGAAGTCAGCCTCAAAAATGGGAATGCCGCCGCCCCGGTCAACACCGCCACCTTCACGCCTTCCACCGGCACGGTTCCTGCCAGTGGCAGTCCTTTCCTGGTGGTGGCTACGGGAGATGGCGCCAGTGGTGAAAACAATTCCAATACTGTCGTCAACCTGGTCAAGTCGCTCAATCCAAACCTGTTCCTGTACCTGGGGGATGTCTACGAGAGTGGCAGCCTGGCTGAGTTCTATAACTGGTATGGGACCGGCTCATCCAACTTTGCAGGCCTGCGTGCCATTACCGATCCGACCATTGGGAACCACGAATACAATGATGGATCTGACGCAGCTGCCTATTTCGACTACTGGAATAATATCCCCAATTATTACAGTTTCAATGCCGGCGGCTGGCATATCATCAGCCTGAACGCAAATTCCACGAAAATTGATGTCACTTCCTCCGGTGCTGAGTACACCTGGCTGCAGCAGGACCTGTCTGCCAATTCCCTGCCCTGCACCATTGCCTTTTATCACCAGCCATTGTTTACCATCGGTTCAGAGCTTCCAGCCACATCCATGCAAGAGATTTGGGCCTTACTCGCACAGCACGGGGTGAGTATCGTGTTGAACGGCCACGACCATGATTATCAGCGCTGGGTACCGCTGGACGCCAATGGCCAGTCCAGCCCCAACGGAGTCACCGAGTTTGTGGTTGGCAGCGGCGGACATGGTTTGCAGAAGATCGTCAAGACCGACAGCCGCGTGGCCTATTCGAATGCATCATCCCCAACTGCCTTTGGAGCCTTGCTTCTCCAACTTGGCCAGGACGGCGCCAAATTCAGCTACCATGGCTCCGATGGGTCGGTGCTCGATTCGGGGTTTATTTCATGCAAAACTGCACAATGAAAAGCATGTTTCATATTCGAGAAGGTTATTGAGGAGCTTAAGATGAAAACCAGGCGCATTCTTTCGAATCTGTTTAATGGCCATGATATTTGCCCTGGCATTGTTGGGTCAATCCAACCCGGTTCAAGCAGCAACGACCGGGTGTGCATCCAGCCTCCCACCAGCAATGAATTATACGGTAACCATCTGCATCACCAGCCCTGCCAATGGCAGCAATCTCTCCGGGAATGCAAACGTCACGGCAACCGCCAGTGTGGTTGGCGCCACGGTCGGAGTGCAGCGGATGATCTTCAACCTGGGTACGGGTTATCTGCTCACGGATTACAGCAGTCCGTATACTTTTATTCTGCCGAGCAACAAATGGGCGGACGGGAATTATACGCTGTATGCCAGCGCGCTGATGCGGGATGGTTTTACCACGGCGAAAGCAAGTATCGCGGTTGGTTTCACGAATGGGAACAAAAAAGCCCCGGTCAATACAGGCACTTTTACGCCTTCCACCGGGAACCCTCCAGCCAACGGCCAACCCTTCATGGTGGCAGCCGGTGGAGATGGCGCCAGCGGAGAGCCCAACTCAACCAACGTGGCCAATCTGTTGAGTTCCCTCAACCCTAACCTGTTCCTTTACCTGGGGGACGTCTATGAGAGCGGCAGCGTAGCCGAGTTCTACAACTGGTATGGGACCTCCGGTTCCAATTTTAGCGCCCTGCGCGCCATTACCGACCCGACCATCGGGAACCACGAATACGGGAATAAAATTGCCGGGGCCGGTTATTTTGACTACTGGAACAATATCCCCAATTACTACAGTTTCAATGCTGGCGGTTGGCATTTCATTAGCCTGAACTCAAATTCCTCGAAAATTAATGTAACCTCTAGCGGGGCAGAGTATGCCTGGCTGCACCAGGACCTGGCTGCCAACGTCCTGCCCTGCACCATCGTGTATTACCACCATCCGCTGTTCAATATTGGCCCGGAGGGGGCCACGACGGCCATGTCAAGCATCTGGGCGCTGTTGGCGCAGTACAAAGTGAGCATTGTGCTGAATGGGCACGACCATGACTACCAGCGCTGGTTGCCTCTGGATGGTTCAGGCAACCCTAGCCCGACCGGGATCACCGAGTTCGTTGCCGGCGGCGCTGGTCATGGCCTGCAGACGATTGCCACCACGGATACGCGTGTGGCTTATTCGAATTCTACAAATCCGGCTGCCTTTGGAGTCCTGCTGATTCAGCTTGGCCAGAGCAGTGCGGCTTTCAGTTACCATAGTACGAATGGGGGCATACTCGATTCCGGTACCGTCGCATGTGTGCCAGCCTCCAGCTTTCCCACGCCTACTCCTACAGTCACTCTTATGCCAACCAATACTCCCACACCCACCCCGACCGCAACTGCCCTGGCGACCAGTACCCCCACACCCACGATTGCGCCTACCCAGGCCGTGACCAATACCCCTATTCCTGCACCCACATTCACGCCCACACTGGCAGTGACGAACACTCCTACACCCACTTCTACCTTCACGTCAACGCCGCCCGTAACAAATACTCCTACCCCAACCCCCATCTTCACACCCACGCTGGCAGTGACGAACTCTCCTACCCCCACACCCACGCTGGCAGTGACGAATACTCCTACCCCCACACCCACCCTCACGTCAACGCTGGCGTCAACGAACACTCCTACCCCCACACTCACCCTCACGTCAACGCTGGCGTCAACGAACACTCCTACCCCCACACCCACCCTCACGTCAACGCTGGCGTCAACGAACACTCCTACCCCAACGCTCACCTTCACCTCCACGCTGGCAGTGACGAATACCCCTGTTCCCATACCGACATTCACGCCCACGCTGGTAGTGACAGATACTCCCACACCTACCCCGACGAGCATTTCCGGCCAGTCATTAACTTTCATTCCTGTGGCCGATACCTACGTGGATTCCTCCAATCCGACCATCAATAACGGCTCGAAAACCACCTTGCGCACTGATGGGTCACCCATTGTGAACAGCTACCTGCGCTTTAACGTCTCAGGCCTGGCGGGGACGGTCACGCGGGTGCGCCTGCTGATCTTCGCCAACAGCAGTCTGAGCTCAGGCATTAACGCCCTGGCGGTTGCCGATAACAGTTGGGATGAATTGACATTGACGTATAACAATGCTCCGGCCATGGGCAGCCAGTTGGCCACCTCAACCAGCATTGCCACCGGAACCTGGATTACGCTGACAGTGACCGGCTACATCAGTGCAGATGGGACCTACAGTTTTGGAATAACGGATCCAAGCTCGACTGCCCTCAGCATGGCTGCGCGTGAATCGGGTGCGAATGCGTCCCAACTGATCATCGACACCCAATAATCTCAGCAAGCCCGCAGATTGGATTGGCATTAACATGAAGCAGGTCGAGAGAGTATCCAAGCGATTGATCCGGTCCGTGCTGGTGGGAATCATGGCGCTGGCTTTACTGTGGTACCTGCCCGGGCTGCTGGGGGGACTCCCGGTTTGCCGGGATTTCCGTCCAATGCGGCGGCTGCAGGGGATCCGGTCATTGCTGCGGCGGGTGATATTGCTTGCGATCCATCCAACAGCGCTTTCAATGCCGGGGCGGGTACCTCCAACGCCTGTCGCCAGTTATACACCTCCGATCTGCTGGTAAATGCCGGCCTGGCCGCGGTGCTTGACCTGGGAGATAACCAGTATTACTGCGGTGGATACCAGGCCTTCCAGCAGTCTTATGACCTTAGTTGGGGGCGTGTCAAATCCATCACCCATCCGTCCGTGGGTAACCATGAATATCTCACCAGTGGCGGGACAGGCTGCAATATTACCAATGAGGGAGCTGCTGGCTACTTCCAGTATTTTGGCGCGGCAGCCGGCGCACAGGGCCAGGGTTACTACAGCTTCGACATCGGCGCCTGGCACATCATTGCGTTGAATTCGAATTGCACGGATGCCGGGGGCTGCGCCTCTGGTTCAGCTCAATACAATTGGCTGCAGGCCGACTTGGCAGCCCATCCGAACCAGTGCACCCTCGCATATTGGCATATTCCGCTTTATAGTTCCGGTGGTCGGGCCGCCGCCAATAGCCAGGCATTCTGGAATTTGCTGTACGCCAGCCATGCTGACTTGATCCTGAACGGGCATGACCATATCTATGAACGGTTCGCGCCTCAGAACCTTTCCGGCGGATTGGATCCGATCAATGGTATACGTGAAATCATCGCCGGGACGGGCGGCTCGGATCACACCACCATTACAACGATTGCCGCAAATAGTGAAGTCCGTGATACGACAACATTTGGGGTGCTTAAATTGACGCTGCATGCCTCCAGCTACGATTGGCAGTTTGTACCTGAAGCCGGCAAGACCTTTACCGATTCAGGAACACAGGCCTGCCACGCCAGCCCACCCAACACTGCCACGCCCACCCCAACCAGTACCCCCACACCCACTCCAACCGCCACGGCGACAGTCACAAGCACACCCACATCCACACTGACAGTGACGAATACTCCTACCCCAACACCCACCTTCACACCTTCGGCTACTGCCACATACACACCCACATCCACATCCACATTGACAGCGACGAAAACCCCTACTCGTACACCCACCTTCTCACCTACACCTACAGCTACTTCACCGGCGCCGCCGAAGAATAGAATCTTTCTACCAATCATTTATAAACACTGAGATGGGAAGAAAATGATTGCACTCAAATCATTCCAAGAAAAACAGGAAAACATGAAAAAACTCTTCTTTCTCATTATTCTGGGAGTGAGTTTGGCAGGCTGTGCTCATGCCAGTCTTGACTCCCGCCCGGTTCTGCCGGCCTCCGCAGTCGTTGTACCAACCAGCGCACCTCAGGCAAGCCTGTCGCCGAAAGTTCCGTTGCAGAGCCAGGCTTCCCTTCAACCCACTGCAACTGCGACCCTGTTGCCGGTGGCGACCGGCAGCGCATCAGGCACCATACCCAATTTCGATCACATTGTCCTGATTGTCTTGGAAAATGAGTATCTGCAAAATGTGATTGGCAGCGCACAAATGCCTGGCTTCAATGCCCTGGCTGGTAAGTACGTGCTGTTATCCAATTATTTTGCAATCAGCCATCCCAGCCTGCCCAACTATCTTGCCCTGGTGAGCGGCAGTACGCAGAATATAACCAGCAACTGCACCGACTGTTTTGTGAACAGTCCGAATCTGGCCGATGAGATCGAGGCCAGTGGGCGCACCTGGAAATCCTACCTTGAGAGCATGCCCTCCCCTTGTTTCGTCGGGAATAAATCACCTTATGCTCAAATGGGCAACCCTTTCCTGTACTTTGACTCGATCCGGCTGGATCCTGCCCGTTGTAAACGCAGCATTGTTCCTCTGACCCAGCTGGATAAAGACCTGGCTGCCGGTCAAATGCCGAACTTCGCATTCATCATGCCAAACCTGTGCAATTCGGGCCATGACTGCGCCGCGGCAACCGCCGATGGCTGGTTGAAAGCGATGGTTGCCAAACTGCAGGCCTCATCTGCACTTGGACAGAACAGCCTGATCATTATCACCTTTGACGAAGGCGTGAAAAAGGATGCCAGCATCAGGACGCGCGGCCAGGTGGCTACGCTGCTCATTTCTCCGCTGGCTCACCCGGCTTTTATCGATCCTGCTGCCTATTCCCATTACAGCCTGTTGAAAACGATCCTGGCGGCCTGGAAGCTGCCGGACCTGGGCGAGACTGGCAAGAATTCCACCCAAATGATCCAGGCACCCTGGCTCCTGCAGGCAGTTTCGGCAGCACCCGGTAAATAGGCTTCATCTAAAAATCCATTGGTAAAAAGGAGATCAACCATGGAAAAATATGCGCGGATCGTGACTTTCGACGAGTTTAACCAGATACGGGACCAACTTGGCAAAATTGTCTGCACTTCAGGTGGTTTTGACCCTCTCCATCCCGGCCATGCCTCCTGCATTGTCGAATCCAAACAATATGGCGATACGCTCGTCGTTGTGGTCAACGGCGACAACTTCCTTCAACGAAAAAAAGGCAAGCCATTTATGGATTTGGAGACGCGCTGCCACCTCGTGGCTTGTCTGCGGGAGGTTGATTATGTGATTCCTTTCGAGATTGAAAACGATCCGACCGTCAGCCAGGCGCTGCGACTGATCCGGCCGCATGTGTTTACCAAAGGCGGTGACCGGGTGGATTTTACCAATATCCCCGAATGGCAGGTATGCCAGGAATTGGGGATTGAACTGGTTTCGCAGGTTGGCAGGCCCAAACTGTGGAGCAGCTCGGATTTCCTGAAGGAGTGGGGTGAATTCTGGCTGGAACGCGCCAGCGCCCCGGCTGCCCTGCCGAATAAGAGTGATCCCAAGCCATACGGCCCGTTGCTCACCACGCGTTCTGAACCAGCTAAAAGCCGGGGCAGCCATTCACGAACCCAGCCACGGGCAACCCCTGGGCGGCCGGTGTAATGCCTGCAATGGGCAAATAACCGCAAATTAATGGGATAAACATGTAGTGTCTGTGCGGATCCGACGCGCACATTCATAATACGAACCCCTCCACCTTTTCTGATGGACAATAAATATGCCGGTTGATCCTATCACCGGCATATTTGCGCGCTTGTCAGTCTGGTTGCAAACGAAAGGGAACAAGGACACTTATATTATAATGAAAGAGCATCTGCTCTGTAGACAGTTATCAGCCTCCAATTAATTTGCAGGGATACCCCGCCCAGGCGGATGGACATAACCTGCTCTTGGACTGCAACCTTTGGTGGGCTTAATTAAGTCACTAAATATCATCTTTTTAGTCATCTGTAAAAGTACATTCATCCTGACAAATATATGATGATTTACGGGGGGTATTCTGTCCCGCCTGCCTTATAATTTTTTCTGTTCCCCCCGTTCCACCATTTTATTGGTTGATTTACCCCAGGTTATAAAAATGCGTTTAAAAACCTTTTACCGGTTTGCGAGTCTTTTTATTGTGATTTTACTGAACATCAGCACTTTTAGGGTTGTGCATGCTATCGTTCCACCAACACCCTATTTTGCAGCTTCTCCAGTCGTTATAACCCCTGCCACACTACGTCCCGGTAATGCCGGCACCACACGGATCTACCTGCCCCTGGTCGAGAAGAACTCGAACAGTGCCCCAGGCCCGGGCGATACTGGTTGGCAGCCAACCTTCCCAATCCGTGCGGCGTTCTACTACCCCTGGTTTTCCGAGGCCTGGACCCAACAGGGCGTTTATCCATATACCAATTACACCCCCCAGCTGGGTTATTACAGCAGCGCCGACCAGGCCACCCTCAAGCAGCACATTGCCATGATGCAGTATGGCAATATCCAGGCCGGGATCGCCTCCTGGTGGGGGCAGGGCAGCCAGACGGACACCAAGATCGCCGGCCTGCTCACGGCTGCCAGCGGCACGAACTTCCGCTGGGCGCTCTACTACGAGAACGAAAGCCTGGGGGATCCATCCGTCAGCCAGATCCAGAATGACCTGAACTATATCCAGACCCGCTACGGCAAGGATCCCAGTTTCCTGAAAGTGAATGGCAGGTTTGTCGTCTTTGTGTATGCAACCCCCGGCGATGGCTGTGGCATGGCCGACCGCTGGAAGCAGGCCAACACCATGGGCGCTTATGTTGTGTTGAAGGTTTTCCCGGGTTATGCCGGCTGCGCCAGCCAGCCGGATAGCTGGCACCAGTATTGCCCGGCAGTTGCAGCCGATCAGCAGGGCGGCATGAGCTATACCATCAGCCCGGGGTTCTGGCTGAAGGGGAACGCTGAAAGATTACCTCGCGATATCACCCGCTGGAGACAGAATGTGCGTGACATGCTGGCTTCCGGAGCCAACTGGCAGTTGATTACCACCTTCAGCGAGTGGGGGGAGGGCACGGTGGTGGAACCCGCCACGGAGTGGGCCAGTGCTTCGGGTTATGGTCAATACCTGGACCTGCTGCATACGAATGGCAAGTGAGCGTAAAAAGCCATCTCAGGTGGGGCGCAAAAACTACCGCCATAACCATTTTTACGGTTGTGAAGACAAGACCAATGGAAACCATGGTCTGGATATCTTGGATCGCTTTTTCCAAACGATTCAAAAGAGGATTATTGTGACAAATAAGAAAGCCATTTACTGGTTGTCAAGTCTGTTTATTGTGATTTCAATGCTCTTCAGTACAACCCTGGTGGCACATGCCACGGGCAATGCTGTACCCCTGAAGGCCTCAGTTGTTACCTTCAAACCGGTTGCCGACGCCTATGTGATCCAGACCTCCGTCTCAAACAATTACGGCTCGAGTACATCGCTGCGGGTGGATGCCAGCCCGGTAACCCGAAGTTTCCTGCGCTTCACAGTGACAGGGTTGAATGGCGCAGCCGTCCAATCGGCGGTGCTGCGCATCTTTGCAAACAGCGCCAGTACAACCGGATTTTCGGTACGCGCAGTGGCAACAAATAGCTGGGTTGAAAACCAGATCACCTATGCCAACGCACCGGCTGTCGGAAACACGATCAACAGCTCGAAGGCGTTTGCGACAAACACCTGGGTGAGCGTTGATATCAGCACGTACATTAAGGCTGCCGGCACCTACAGCCTGGCATTGACCACCACCAACAGCACCAACACCAACCTGGCTGCGCGCGAAGCCGGGGCGAATGCCCCGCAACTGGTGCTGACCACGACCACCCTGGCGACTGCGACAGCAACCTTGCAGGCCACCAAAACGACCGCACCAACTGCAACACCCACCAGAACGCTGGTTCCTTCGAATACGCCCACAAAGACACCCACGCCGGTTCCGTCCAGTACACCAACTGCAACAGGCGGGAGCGGTTGGCAGCCAACCTTCCCGATCCGGGCGGCGTTCTACTACCCCTGGTTCCCGGAGGCCTGGACCCAGCAAGGCATTTATCCATATACCAATTACACCCCCAAGCTGGGTTATTACAGCAACGCCGACCAGAATATCCTCAAGCAGCACATTGGCATGATGCAGTATGGCAACATCCAGGCCGGGATCGCCTCCTGGTGGGGACAGGGCAGCCAGACGGACACCAAGATCGCCGGCCTGCTCACGGCTGCCAGCGGCACGAACTTCCGCTGGGCGCTCTACTACGAGAACGAAAGCCTGGGAGATCCATCCGTCAGCCAGATCCAGAATGACCTGAACTATATCCAGACTCGCTACGGCAAGGACCCCAGCTTCCTGAAGGTGAATGGCAAGTTTGTGGTCTTCGTTTACGCAGACGCCAATGATGGCTGCGGCATGGCCGACCGCTGGAAGCAAGCCAACACCATGGGAGCTTATGTGGTCCTGAAGGTTTTCGCAGGCTATGCCAGCTGTGCCAGCCAACCGGATAGCTGGCACCAGTACTGCCCGGCAGTTGCAGCCGACCAGCAGGGCAGTATGAGCTATACCATCAGCCCGGGATTCTGGCTCAAGGGGAATGCTGAACGATTGGCTCGCGATATCACCCGCTGGGGACAGAATGTGCGAGACATGGTCGCTTCCGGAGCCAACTGGCAACTGGTTACCACCTTCAGCGAGTGGGGGGAGGGCACGGTGGTGGAACCTGCCACGGAGTGGGCCAGTGCTTCGGGTTATGGTCAGTACCTGGACCTGCTGCATACGAATGGCAAGTAATTCAGAAAAACCATTTCAGGCGGGGCGCAAAGACAATAAACGTTTGGAACCTTGAAAGGATTATTGTTATGCAAACGAAACTCTTTTACCGGTTGATTCAGTATATTTATTTTGGTTTCCCTTTTGGTTGGGACGAATTTGGTGGTGCATGCCACCGGTCAACCTGCACCAGCCCATGCTGCTGCAGTCACGTTCACCCCGGTAGCCGATTCGTATGTCGAATCCAGCCTCCCTGCTGCCAACCATGGTACGGCCACCACCTTCCGCGTGGATGCCTCGCCAATCGTGAACAGCTACCTGCGCTTTACCGTCTCGGGAGTGAACGGACAACCCGTCACCCAGGCGCGCCTGCTGATCTATGCCAATAGTGCTTCTTCCTCGGGACTCGTTGCCAAATCTGTGGCGGACAACTCCTGGTCGGAAACGACGCTCACTTACAGCAATGCTCCTGCCATGGGTGGCACGCTGGCTTCCTCTGCCGCGGTCGTAAGCGGCACTCGGGTCACATTGGATGTGACTGGTTATGTCACCGGGGACGGCAGCTTCTCCTTCGGCATTTCCACGCCCGGTTCCACCGCCATCAGCCTGGCCTCACGTGAATCTGGGGCAAACGCACCTCAGTTGGTGGTTACAACTGGCACTTCCACCACCTCCACTGCAACCAAACCGGCTGCCACGAACACCCCTGCAATCACCAACACTCCAGTCGCCACCAACACTCCGGCTGCCACCAACACCCCCGTTGCAACTAAACCCACAGCCACACCCACGACGGGCGCCGGGCAAAACCTGACTCTGACTCCTATGGCTGATTCGTATGTGGACTCAAGCCTGCCCGGCAATAACTATGGTACGGCCACCAGCTTCCGCGTGGACGCCTCGCCGGTCGTGAACAGCTACTTGCGCTTTACCGTCTCGGGTGTGGGCGGACAGCCCGTCACCCAAGCGCGCCTGCGGATCCATGCCAACAGTGCCTCCACCCAGGGGCTTGTTGCCAAGTCTGTTGCCAATACCGCCTGGTCGGAAACGACGCTCACTTACAGTAATGCTCCTGCCATGGGTGGCACGCTGGCTTCTTCCGCCGCGGTCGTAAGCGGCACTTGGGTCACATTGGACGTGACTGGTTATGTCACCGGGGACGGCAGCTTCTCCTTCGGTGTTTCCACGCCCGGTTCCACCGCCATCAGCCTTGCCTCACGTGAATCCGGTGCAAATGCACCACAGTTGATTCTCAGCATTAACGGTTCTTCCACGCCAGCTCCTACGAGCACGCCTGCCAGGACCGCCACCCCGCTCCCCACCAGCACCAGCGGCCCGGCACCGACGGCAACCTCCAGCGCAAGCTGCACAGCAGTGGTTTTGACGAAAGGACCAACGCTGATCTACACGGGTGACAACACCCGGATGAGAGTCTTCTGGCAGTGGACATCCAATGCGACATTCCAGATGCAGTGGGGCACCAATACCAGCTACTCGTTGGGCAATGTTGCGGTGACTCCAACAGACACCACCAACCATCTCTATACCTACGATATCAGCGGCCTGACACCTGGTGCGAAGTATAACTACCGGGTGGTGACAGGCTCGCAGTGTTCGAGCGCCACGTTCTATGCCGGGCCGGCCGCCAGTGCGACCAGTGTCAAATTTGTTTCCTATGGGGACACGCGCACCAATGGCAGCATCCATAATGGGCTGGCCGGGCAGGTGGTCTCCTTGTTCCAGTCCGATCCGGCTTTCCAGACGCTGAACATCAACGTTGGCGACTGGGTGAGTGCGGATAGTGAAAGCGCCTGGAGCAGTGAGTGGTTCGCCTCCGGCTATACCAGCCTGCGCGCGCAGGACGCCAACCTGGCCGATATCGGCATTCGTGGGAATCACGAAGGTGCAGGTACTTTCTGGAAACGCTACTGGCCGGAGCCCTTCCAATCGGGCGGTCTGTACTGGTCGTTTGATTATGGTCCGATGCATATGGTGATGATGGATGCCTATACGGCCTACGGTGCAGGGTCAGCGCAGTACAACTGGCTGAAGGCGGACCTGGCGGCGTCGACGAAGACCTGGAAGTTCGTGGCGATCCACGAGCCGGGCTGGTCGGCAGGTGGCGGGCATGCCAACAACACCACCGTGCAGAATGACCTGCAGCCGTTGTTCGTGCAGTATGGGGTGTCAGTGGTGTTCAGCGGGCATAATCATTACTATGCGCGTGCCAGCGTGAATGGAGTGACGCATCTCACCCTGGGTGGTGGAGGCGCTCCGCAGTACACGCCGGCTACTGGCCAACCTAATATCGTCGTTGCCAGCGCCTCCTACAGTTTTGGTGAGTTCACGATCAACGGCAACACGCTGACGGTCAAGGTTGTCAATAACTCTGGCGCGACCATCGATACATTTACTGTTACAAAATAAAGAAGTAACCCTCTGAAAAGGGTTCAATCAATCCGGGGAGAGCGGTCTGACCGCTTTCCCCGCCTTGTTTGTACGCGTGAGCATTGCGCACTATCCGGATCAACCGGGTGAAAGACTTTTATCGGTATTTACTGGATGAAAAAATGAAAAGGTCCCGATTACTCTTTTTCTGTCTCCTTGCCGGTGGACGTGGACCCGGCCTCGGTGGAGACTGAGCTTACCGCACAGGGGCAGTAGCCTTTTTGAAAGGATCCTATGCATAACAAAACGATCTATCGATTTGCAAGCCTTTTTATCCTGATCAGCCTGCTGGTTGGAACATATCTGGCAGCAGGCGCCAGTGATGACTTCCCACCGTCCAATGTCCCTGTGGGCATTTTCAACCCGGCTGCCGGCGCCTATGGAACTCAAACGGCGCCGGTCACAAGTTACGGTTTGAATTTTTCCCCGCAGATGGCTGGCGGTGGTGGAAAGACTATCTACCTGCCGCTGGTCATAAAGGGATCAGGCAGCACTGGCGGCGTTGGGAATTGCACAGCAGTGGTTTTGACGAAAGGACCAACGCTGATCTACACGGGTGACAACACCCGGATGAGAGTCTTCTGGCAGTGGACATCCAATGCGACATTCCAGGTGCAGTGGGGCACCAATACCAGCTACTCGTTGGGCAATGTTGCGGTGACTCCAACAGACACCACCAACCATCTCTATACCTACGATATCAGCGGCCTGACGCCTGGTGCGAAGTATTACTACCGGGTGGTGACAGGCTCACAGTGTTCGAGCGCCACGTTCTATGCCGGGCCGGCCGCCAGTGCGACCAGTGTCAAATTTGTTTCCTATGGGGACACGCGCACCAATGGCAGCATCCATAATGGGCTGGCCGGGCAGATAGTCTCCTTGTTCCAGTCCGATCCGGCTTTCCAGACGCTGAACATCAACGTTGGCGACTGGGTGAGTGCGGATAGTGAAAGCGCCTGGAGCAGTGAGTGGTTCGCCTCCGGCTATACCAGCCTGCGCACGCAGGACGCCAACCTGGCCGATATCGGCATTCGTGGGAATCACGAAGGTGCAGGTACTTTCTGGAAACGCTACTGGCCGGAGCCCTTCCAATCGGGCGGTCTGTACTGGTCGTTTGATTATGGTCCGATGCATATGGTGATGATGGATGCCTATACGGCCTACGGTGCAGGGTCAGCGCAGTACAACTGGCTGAAGGCGGACCTGGCGGCGTCGACGAAGACCTGGAAGTTCGTGGCGATCCACGAGCCGGGCTGGTCGGCAGGTGGCGGGCATGCCAACAACACCACCGTGCAGAATGACCTGCAGCCGTTGTTCGTGCAGTATGGGGTGTCAGTGGTGTTCAGCGGGCATAATCATTACTATGCGCGTGCCAGCGTGAATGGAGTGACGCATCTCACCCTGGGTGGTGGAGGCGCTCCGCAGTACACGCCGGCTACTGGCCAACCTAATATCGTCGTTGCCAGCGCCTCCTACAGTTTTGGTGAGTTCACGATCAACGGCAATACGCTGACGGTCAAGGTTGTCAATAACTCTGGCGCAACCATCGATACATTTACTGTAAAGAAATAATGGTTGGTTTTCCTGGGCGCAGTTTCTTACAAGCGTCTCTTATGCATCCCCCGACAACCGCATTGCCCCGGATTTACTGGCGATAATGACCAGCACCCGGCTTCCTGGTAGTTCCACCAGCATGTGCCGCACCTCGAACCCGGCCTCCCGCAGGCGCTTGCGCATGCCCGGCAGCAGCGACCCGATCGCCCCGGCCTCCCCGGTCACCTTAAACAGCCAGGCTGCCAGCCGCTCAAGGCGGCCGTTCCCGGTGATCCAGGCCGTTGGCAGGATAACCAGCTTTCCGCCCGGCACGAGCACGCGCCGGGTTTCCGCCAAGGTATGTGCATCGAAGATGTATTCGGCCGGGAAAGTGGCTGCCAGGGTATCAAAGCTGTTATTTGGAAATGGGATCTGCCCTGCAAGTGCGCGCACCAGGTTGGCGCTGGACCCTTTTCGGCGCAGGCGCCGCATTGCTTGGCGCGCCATCTGCCGGCTTTCATCCAGCCCAAGGGTCTCTAAGCCGCGCTCGCGCAATGCCGCTTGCAGGTGCCCGGGTCCGTAGCCGATCTCGAGCACGCGTCCGTCCAGGTAAGGCAGGGCGCTCTGCACCCAGCCCTTCCAGCGCCCCAGCGAGACGGTTGCCGCCACCAGGTCATACATCCAGGCGAACTGGTGGTAGAGCAGGCGGAAGAACAGCCGGAAAAGGGAGGTGAACAGGCGCATCGGATATTGAGGATCGCGGGTGGAGTACGTCCAGCAGGTTTCACTTCTCAGTCAGATTGAAAAAGCCGAACCTGCGGGACGCTGGGCGGTTCTCAAGACAGGGGTTGGATGGGGAGCCGGTATTTATCGAGGTTGCCTTACTGTATGAAGAGAGTACTGTTCGCGTATTCGCCACGCGGTGCCTAAATTTTCCATCAATGACACCGTCTTTATCCTGGCCTGGATTGGCAGCAGGTCCCTGACTGCCAGCCGGAAATTGGCTTCAATTTTGTCCAATTGTTGTGGATCCTCCACCTGTGCGATGGTGAGATGGGGAATGATCTCCGCGAAGGCGCCTCCATATGGCGGCGTTTCTGGAAATTGTTTCACGATGGCCTCGGTTAATTGCCGGAAAGGCTCAACCGGCTCCGGCGCGAGATATAGCATGTCAGGAAATCGCTTTACTTCCAGAAATGAGACGGTAAAGCGCAAATGTTCCAGGAAAAGCTCGCGCAGAGTCTTGGATAGCTCGGATGTGAGTTCATTCGGGCTTTTGAAGGGATAGAGTATCGTCACATGAGCCGGGAGAACGATGGCCGCGGCCGGGATATAGTGCGCGCGGAAGGTCCCGATTACGCCTTCCGCTTTGGGGATCAGGACAACCAGAGCCGATTCGATCGTCATAGCTATCTCCTGCTCCATTTTATATCTTCTCACGTCTCTCTGCAACATCTTGTACTAAACAAAGTCCCGCAGGTTTTATCCCGTGGACTGGTTGATGGAAGCAAACCCGCTCTCCAGGCAAAGGAAGAAAGGACAGGACAGGAGCTGCTCGACACCACGGTCAATTCCCTGCAAAGCCTTGGTCTGGCTGCCAGTTCTGTACTCAAGCGCGGCGACGCCGCCACTGAGATCATCGATTACGTAAGGGAACAGAAAATTGATCTGATCGTGATCGGTTCGCGCGGCCTCGGCCATATCCGCTCCTGGCTGATGGGCAGTGTCACTCGCAAACTGGTTCATTATTCGGAATGCTCGGTATTGGTGCTAAGGAATTTATGACCGGAGTCCTGCCTCTCTTACGTCGATGATTATTTTTATAACAGAACACGAAATAGAACCTGTGCAGGGAAGCCTCAGCGTTGAACCAGCGGTAAATACAAGACCTTCCATTTCACCACCGTAGTCAATTCAGAAACATCAACCTGGGCGTTATTTCCCTCCGAGGTGACTTTCAGGATGGCAATATCCGCTGAGCCCCCCATCGCCTCGGAAGGGACATGCACAGTGATCCTTACTTCCGTGCTATCGCCTGCTGCCAATGGGCCCACTTCTGCTGGAAAGAAGGTCTCCCAGGCATTATTGGACATGGACAGATGGTACGTGTCCGCCAGGATCCCGTTGTTCGTCAGGCTGAGCGAGTAGTTTATCACTTCGGCTGGATCGCTCCATCGCATGGAAGCCGGCGGTCCGAGTTGAGCCCGGTAATCCCCATTAGCTTCTCCGAGAGGCCGCACCAGGGTCGCGACAGTGCCAACGGCTGCTTTTATAAAATCATTAAAATACGCCAAATTAAGAAAAGGCAGGCGGTCTCTGGGCGAATGATAGAAACGATTAAGGTCCTGCTTGTCGTCTTCAATTGCCAGGATTGCCGGATATCCCTGGGCCCAGAATGAGGCATGATCGCTGCGCGATTCACCATCGGCGTCAATTACCGGCTCAAGATTCAGGTTATAGGTGCTCACTATACCGGTAAATACATTTGCAATCCCCAAATCGTCAGCCGAGGTTGGGCGTATATGCAGCCGCAGGACAGGGCCATCGGCGTTATCCCAGGCGATCATATCCAGGTTGCAGACGGCCACAATATTTTCACTCTGCGTTTGGGCATCAGCAGCATAATACTTGCTGCCTAACATTCCCTGTTCTTCGCCGGTGAAAAACACAAACCTCAGCGTGCGCTCAAAACGGTACTCGCTCAGAATGTCGGCAGCGAATAGGACGCCGACGGATCCGCTGGCATTATCATCGACGCCAGGCGCAAGCCCGGACGAGGGACTATCGTCCAGGTGGGCAGTGAGTAAAACAATTTCATCCGGACGGGTGGTTCCGCTGATGGTCCCAATTACATTGTGTCCGCTATAACCCTTCGACGACCAATCTTGAAAGCTGACCGGCAATCCCAGTGCTTGCAAATGCTCGTAAACGTATTGGGTTGCATTTTGAATGGGCAGGCCAGAGTTTGTGGCCCGCGATCTGATGGTGTACGGAGTACCATTGACAACTGCCGGCCATTCGCCGCTCAAAGAACCAGCATAGGCATAAATCCCTTCTGGCTGGACTTGAGCCAGCATCTCTCCCACCAGGGGATCAGCTGCAAGAGACTTTGCTGCCGTTGGAAATGAATGCGTCGGAGACAGGCTGAAGGCAGTGGAAAAAAGCGCGGCGATGACCAACAGGCGCAACAAGGAAAATCTACGTGTTGCTGGCTGAATCAAATGCCTAAGCTGGTGTATTTTTCGCTGGGATGGTTTTTGGCGCATGGAATATTGATCCCTCCTCCTGGAAGCCTGTCCGATACAGCCGGCAGGGGGTCCGGTAATCTCTTGCATGATTTCTTTTTATTGATGCCTGTTGGAAAAAGAACAGGGGCTGTCCATGGTTGCTTTTCGGACAGCCCCCTCGATCTTACTCGGAGAACATGGACTTATGGCACTGAAACCGTCAGGGCATAACTTCCCCAATAGTCGCCTCTCACAATGACCTCGATCACATATTCCTGCGTCTCCGGGAGGACACCTGTCCAGCTGGAGGCTCTTGCCAATGGGCTCAGGACCGCGCCGGTGCGCAATCCAAAGATATCAATATAGGCTTTGCTCGAGTCGACATTGAGGCTCGCGGTCAGGACCTGGCCGCCGCTTAATCGGAAGGCATAAGAAACGACGTAACCTTTATATGGATTGTTGTACAGTGTGACGGAGGTTTTACCAGCGGGGAAGGAGATCAGTTGGGCGATCTTGGTGGTCAGGATGTAGTTCTCTGACGTTGCTCCTCCGATCACCTGGATCGTGTACAGTCCGGTCTTAGGTAACTGCGCCTGCCAGTACGACCACTTGTTTGCCGGGCTGAGGAACGTGCTGCCATCCGGATAAAGCACTCCCAGGGTGACATCATGTTTGGGTGATTCCACCAGCAGGATCATTGGCTGGAACTGGTTTGCCTGTACGGTATAGGTGACCACCTGTCCGGGGAGGATAATGCCCTGGGTGACCGCCGCGGTGCTGTGTGGCCCAAAGACGATGTTTCCTCCCAAAGCGGGCGTGCTCACCGGTGTGCTTGCTGGTGTGCTTGCCGGTGTACTGGCTGGCGTACTGGTTGGCGTGTTGACAGTCGTGCCGGTGACAGAAACCGCCAGGTTATATGTCACCACCTGGTTGTTATTTGGGATGACCTCGATTACATAATCCTCTGTTTGCGGCAGGACTCCGCTCCAGCTGTTGGCTTTTACCGTATCGCTCAAAAGCGTGCCGCTGCTGACCCCATATATGTCGAGATACGCCGTGCTGGCGGGCACGTTGAGGCTGGCGATCATGGTTTGGCCGGCATTGCAGTGCAGCGCGTAGGAGAAGAGATATCCATTTATGGTCGTGCCGGACAGGTTGGCGGAGGTGGCGCCGGAGGCGAAATTAATGACCATGGCAGCTTTGACGGTCAGGGCGAAAGTCTCTGTTGTCGCTCCCCCGGTTACCCGGATCGTGTACAGTCCGTCCACGGGCAGCACCCCTTGCCAGGACGTCGCCTTATTGGCCGTACTGAGCAGGATTGTGGAATCTGGTGCGAACAAACCCAGGGTCACATCATTGTTTGGGGATTTCATGATCAGGGTGATGGGCTGGGATTTTGACGCCTCTAGCGTGTAGGATACGATTTGTCCGGGTTGGAGGCTGCCCTGCACGACCGCAGCCGTTGTCCCGGGTGTAAAGCTGACTTTTCCACCAACTGCTGCGCTCGCGGGAGGTGTTTGGGGGGTTGGAGTGGAAGGTATCGCCGTTGCCGTGGCCGGCAGGGGCGTTGGGCTGGCGGGCATGGCCGTTGCCGTGGCGAGCAGCGCTTGGGGCGTTGGGCTGGCAGGGATCGCCGTTGCCGTGGCAAGCAGCGCCTGGGGCGTTGGGCTGGCAGGGATCGCCGTTGCCGTGGCGAGCAGCGCTTGGGGCGTCGGGCTGGCGGGCTTGGGCGTTGCCGGGATCACCGCCGCTTGCGGTGTTGGGCTGGCAGGCACGGATGTCGCCGTGGGAAGGACCACCTGGGGTGTATAAACGGGGGGAATGGGTGTGGATAAAATACTTAGCAGCGGGCGGGTGCAGCTTGCCAGGAGCAGGGCTGAAATGATCAACGCCGCGCAACGGAAATGGGATTTTGATTGCAATGTTGGGCTTTGGTGTCTCATGGTACGGGCCTCCTTCAGCATCGTTCAGGCACGGGACAAGGAAAAAAAGTTGTTTCGTGAAGTGCACAGGGCCATCTGGCAATTCCCGGGCACTACTGCCACGAACCGCGGGATGTGTAATCCTCCCTGATATTATGACACAAAATTCGGAAAAAAGTACAGGCTTTTTTTAGTGAAATGACCCATTCAGTGCTGATCTGCTTGATGGCAGGCTCCGTCGTTCGAACCTGTGGGTATTTGTTCAGTCAACTCTTGGCTTGAAACCCCACACTTGCGTTACCATGAAGGATGTCATCCAGATATCGGGATCGTCCGCGATCAGTTGGCAGGCTGCCAGCGTGGATTGGAATTCCCCTTCTGTCATTAAGCCCGATTCTAGGATTTGATGTCGCAGTGCCATGGCCGATTCCAGCGGCCAGTGCCGGTAAGGATGCCCGGCAGGCAAAGCCAGCACCGCGGCTCTGGCATTCACCCTCTGGCAGCCCGCCTGGCGTAGCAAGCCATAGGTGCGCCGGCCGGCATTGTAATCGCCGCCCTTCAGGGAGAAGGCTGCGACCGTGACTTCTTTCAGCCGCTGCCATGCGGGTTGCGCAGGATGGGTTTCATATCCCGCCTCACAGCTTTCCTGTACCACCACGACCCCGCCCGGGCGCACAAGCTCCAGCATTTCGCGTAGAAGCTCGCTTTCGTGCCCTAGCGGTGCAAACATGAAGCGTTCGTGTACCAGGTCGAAGGATTCCCGCGGCAGGTTGGTGTGAAACACATCCCCCTGGGCAAGCTCAACATCGGTGAACCCGGAATTGCGCATGAATTCAGCCGCAGCAGCAAGGTTGGCTTGGCTCAGATCAACCCCGACCACACGGCCGGCCGGACCAACACGACGGGCAAGCGCAGCCAGCGCCCCGCGCGCTCCGCAACCCATGTCAAGGCAATGCCAGCCTGCCTGGACGGGTATCTGCTCAAATAGCGCTTCAGTGGCTGGCTCCCAGGCATTGGCCAACGCGCTCAATCTTTCGACTTCGTTGGGCGCCTGTGCCAGCAGATACGGCCTTTGGCTCTCGTTCATGGTCTACCTCTCAACCTGCGTGTCTGCATCTGCGCGTGACCACAACGTCCGTAAAGCTCGCGCAAACCGTTCTGTTGTCTCAAACACAAAGATAATATGATAAATATAGTCTTATTGTGAATATTTGTCAACCTGATTCAGACCAGCCCCCATTAAAACAAATCTGTCTCCTGGGCAGGGCGGACCACCAGGAGACAGCCTCTAGGAGAATGGGTACGAACCTACAACCCTTTCATGGTCAGGCCCAGGCAAAGCAGGACAAAGGCCACAACCACCAGCGCGATGGCAACTCCCCCTAGATAAAGGGCATTGCCCGGGATTACAACCAGATGCACAAGTTCAAGAATGACGCCAACAGCCGCGATAACCACAGCTGCCCAGAAGGTGGACTTTTTCGGTAGATTAAGCTGCATGATATTTTCTCCTCGGAAAATTGATCGTGAATTTCTCCTCCCCACCCTGTGGCTTAGGCCAGTCTCGGGAGGAATGTCTATTTATACGCCACAGCCCATAAAAAAACAAGGGCTTCCAACCTTGTCCCTCCCCTCCCACAAATTAAACAAGGGTTTGACCTGGTCCGGTCAAACCCTTGTGATGAAAGGCAGTGTAATTACTCAGCCGCTTCGGATGGGCGTTTCTTGGTTACGACCTTTTTCGCCGAGTCGATCAGGTCCTTGCCGCGGCTCTTGGCGTCGCTGGCAACCTGCCCGGCCTTCTTGGAGATCAGGTCAGCTTGCTCGGAAGCCTTCTTCGAAAGCATGTCATATTGCTCCGCGGTCTTCTTGGCGATCATGTCCGCCTGTTCGGAGGCTTTATCGCGCAGTTCAATGCTCTTGTCTTTGATCAGGGTGCGTGTCTCTTCACCGGATTGGGGGGCAAGCAAAAGGGCAGCCACCGCTCCAGCCACGCCGCCGATGACAAACCCCATCAGGAATGCTCCAAAACTATCGTTGTCAGCCATTTTTTATCTCCTTTTTTGGCGAATGGATTACTTGCGGATGATTTTGAACAGATCGAAGAATTTCTTTAACCCGGCCAGGTAGGAATTGAGCTTGATGACCGGTTCCACCATGTTCTCGCTCAGGAACTGGGTCGTGCCGCGCAGGGTGTTGACTGTGTCGCTGGTGGACTTGAGGATCGGTTTGACCTCGTTCTGCAGCAGGTTGATCAGGCTGGCAAGCTGGATCATCAGCACCACCAGCGCTGCGCCGATCAGCAGGCTCTCGAGCGCCATAAAAATGATAAAGATATCCCGCACGTTGGCGGCCGCGGCCGGGTTTCCTGCCAGCAGGATAACCGCCACCACGATCCCCGCCAGCAGGATGACGGTTGCCGCGATAATTCCAGCCACGATCCAGCGCTGCTTGCGTAGCCTGGCCTTCTCGGCAGGATCCACTTCCGGGGCGGGGAGTTCCCTCAGTTCTTCGCTCATGGTCAAATATTATAGCACAAACACCAGCGTAAACTGTTAGAACAAGGTAAGAATTATCCGAAACATTGGCATTTGATGGCCTGCACCGGCGGAATTTGAACAGCCGCGGGAGCATTTTCTCCTCCCCAACATAGACCTCCGAGTTCTTTAAGAACTCGGAGGTCTTCAAGGTGACCGTTACATTCTGTTAGGGTTGGCAACCCGCCCCTCCCCAACATAGACTTCCGAGTTCTCCGAGAACTCGGAAGTCTGTCCGTGGCCAACCCTACGACCGTCCGCTGCAGGGGCGAGACCCCGGCCGCGGCCGTCTCGCAGCAGGAGCGCCCGAAACGCACGGCGATCAGGAAGCCCACCGCAAAGGACAGGAAGAGATAGACTCGATACGAAACGGGATGTTTCATAAATGAGTAGACGACAATGTGCCTTCGATAGGCAGGATGGTAAAAACCCTCACCCCAAAGGATGAAAATGATGGCGCCGGAGTCCAACGTCTCCAGACGTTGGCCGAAGTCGGAGACTTCGGACTTCGGATATTTATTTCATATCATCGTTGTAGTAAATAAACATAATCTACTATTGTGTAGCCCGCCTCTTGCGGTGCTTCACCCCCCCCGCCCGCAGGTACGCTTCTGCAGATCAGGCCGCCGCCGCGGAGCATCCCTGCCTCCCCGTGCGCCTGCACCCCGTAGGGGCGCCTGCACCCCGTAGGGGCGCCTGCACCCCGTAGGGGCGCCTGCACCCCGTAGGGGCGCCTGCACCCCGTAGGGGCGCCTGCACCCCGTAGGGGCGCCTGCACCCCGTAGGGGCGCCTGCACCCCGTAGGGGCGTGGGACAAGCCGCTGCGCCTGGATCTCCTGCGCCTGTGGCGGTTCACCAATGCGGTTTGCCCTTGGACAGGCAGGCGTTTGTTCAGCGCAATATAGCTCGGTCCGTAGAGCCGACTTAATGTGAACGCGCTTGCTTTCCTTTTCTTTTCGCCTCGCAACCTTTGCGCAGAACTTCAAGAGCGTTCGAAGCCTCTGGCGCAATCACAGCAGTAAATCGCATATGTGCCTCCAGCCGGGTATTGGCTTTTGGGACCCACTCGCGTTTTCCGTCTGAACAGCGTACCAGGATACATCCGGCGGGAAGCCCCAGGGAACGCACTTCGCGGCCTGCAAACGGCGCATCCGTTTGGATGGTGAAGTCCACCACAACGGGTTTTTCCAGGAGATACTTATCCCCCCCCCGTTGTAGATCACGCTCCAGCAGAGCCTCGTAAATCGGCAGCTCTTTCAGGAATTCAGCCACTGCGTAAGCGCAGAAACAGGCTACCAGCAATGGGAGCATTTGGGAATAATTGCCTGTCATTTCCACGATTAGCATAATCCCGGTAAGCGGAGCTCGCACGATCGCCGCAAAATAGGCCGCCATCCCCACCACCGCGAAAACTGCCGCGTTCGGTACGATCGCTGGAGCGAGGCTGTGGGCGATCTGCCCGATTGCCAGACCGAGCAATGCGCCCAGGACGAGCAGTGGTGCAAAAATGCCGCCTGGAGCGCCGCTGCCATAATTGGTGGTGGTCAGTAAAAAACGAATTACAAAGAAGAGCGGAATGACAGCCAGAAGCAGATTTCCCTTCAAAGTAGTCTCTACCAGGGCGTTCCCGCTGCCGATCATTTGAGGCGAGAACCAGCCAACCAGGCCGACGACTCCGCCCGTGATCGCAGCCGCCGGGAGAACAAACCGCCCAGGCAGGCGTGCATATAAACGAATGGCGGTCAGCAAACCACGATTGAAAAGCACCCCCAATAACCCAGCCAACACTCCCAGTACAGCAAATATCGGCAGGGAGGTCAATGGGGGCATCGGGTAACTCGGAACGGTAAAGATCGGGAACTGGCCGGCGCCAATTCGCACGACAATATCTGCGATCGCCGCGGCTACAAAGACTGCCCCGAACACGATCGGCTGGAAGTCCCGTCGTACTTCCTCAAGAACAAAGATCAGGCCCGATAGTGGAGCATTAAAAGCAGCCGCCAGCCCGGCCCCTGCCCCGGCTGAAATCAAGGTCAGGCGTTCGCGTGGGGATACTTTCAACCAGTCGGATATAGCAGCACCTACCGCGCCTCCCATCTGGACGGTGGGTCCCTCCCGTCCCAGCGCCATGCCGCTCCCAATGGATAGGATACCCCCGAAGAATTTGACGGGCAGGACTCGTTTCCATTCAAGGTTGCGGAAACGGTGCAGAACAGCTTCCAGATGCGGGATGCCACTTCCAGCGGCTTCGGGCGCGTATCGCCGTGTAAGCAAAACCGAGATCCACGCACCCAGGGCGCCGAACAGGATCGGGAAGATCCAGCCCCACAGCGGCATGCGCTGCGCCCAGGCGATCAAGCCGTTCCGCAATGCATCCGCGCCGGTCAATACCGCCCGGAAAAGCAGGACCACTATGCCCGTACTAATTCCAACCAGGGCCGCCCGTGGAAAGACCCTGCGGCGAAGCTGCCTGATATCCAGGTATTCCTGGATTTCAGACCGTTCAGCCAGGTTTTCATCTTCAGAAGCAGGGGCTGGTTTCTTGCGGAATCTACTTTTTAGAATAATCCAGCTTGGGATATGCCATTTCATGTTTTATGGGATCCATAATAATCTTTTCCAACCGTAGGATATTGCAGATAAATAATTTGCCAATCGTAGTTTATCATAATCAATACTTGCTCAGATCATCCCGGGCTTATTCTCAACCCGGGGCCCACGCACTCGGGCCGCTAGAGATCCTTGATCAGAGTCGCCAGCAGCAGTAAGGCAAGCCCGACAGTCATGAACCAGAATGCTTACGGGCTAAGGGCGGCAATAACGCTCCAGTGACCGAGCAGCCCAAGCACGCCCAGGATTAAAGCGATCCACCAGGTGATCACCTTCGGAGGAGTGATTTTCATATTTGCATCTCCTTTCTGGATATCTCTTCGAATGGGTCCCGATATTTAGCCCGGGTGTGCAGGGTCGGAGAACCTGCCCGAGGAGTCATGCCTCGTAGCTACATTCTACTGGTTTCGGCCACGACGCCAGGAATCCTCACCAGTGCTGATTCACACAGTCGATGATCACGAGGTCGCGCCTGGTTTGATACCACCGAAACCACCTCAACAAGAAATATATTCAAATAATCTGTTCACTGGGTTGGCTTCGTTCTGCCCATCCAGGCCAGGCTCTTGAATTCGCCGAAGTGTTCCCGGAAGATGCGGTAGTACAGCAACTCCTCCTTGCTGTTCAGCACCCAGCCATTGGGAAGGTTCTTTTCATGGTAAAAATCAAGCGTGGAGATGTGCTGCTCGGCATAATCGGCCAGGAGCTCGCCCAGCCCGGTTCCCCGCCAGGCCCGGTTTTTTTGCCGATTACGTATCACCTCGGGTAGTTTACCGGAAGCCGCCTGGCGCAGGATCCACATATCCACCCCATCCAGGATCTTGTACCTGGCCGGGATCCGCAAGGCGTAATCCAGCACGTCTGGATCCAGGTAGCTGAGATGGGCGACCAGGCCGTGCGCTGAAGCGCAGCGGTCCACCCGCTGGAGAGCCGTGTTGTGAAGTTCCTTGGTGATCTCAATGAGTAATGGAGACAATAAGCCCACAGAAAATCTTTTCAGATATTCATAGCCTGCAAAGAGCTCATCCGCGCCTTCGCCCGAGTACACCGCCGGCATAAACTGCGAGGCCAGTCTGGCAACAAAATAGTTAATCAGACTCGCACGCACCAGCAGGGCGTCAAAGGACTCCAGGGAATAGATCACTTCCGGCAGAATGGCCAGGCAATCTTCAAAGTGTATCAGGACTTCATGGTGTTCAGATTGGAGCTGCGTTGCAACCTGGCGGGCATATTCCAGATCAGGCGCCTCGGGCATCCCTCCTGAAAAAGTATGCAGGCACTGAACATGCGGCCTTGCCAGGGCGGCCAACAGGCTGGAATCCAGCCCGCCGGACAGCCAGATCCCGGCTGCGCCGCCGCTGAGGCGCTTTTTAATCGCGCTTTCCAGCTGGCGGCAAAGATCCTGCGCGATCTGCTCGGGCGAGAGCTTCAGCAGGGGCTTGTAAGTAATCCAATCATAGGGATGCAGTTGAGCCCCATCCAGAATGTGACCGGGGGGCAATTCATTTATGTCCGAGGTTGCCTCCAGGAGCGCTTTCACCTCGGATGCAAAACACAGCGATCCATCTGCGGTATGTCCATAATACAGGGGGGCGATTCCAACGAGATCGCGTTTGAGCAGAAAACCGTCTGCGCTGGCCCTGGCAAAATGGCCGTTGTCCACTTCATCGAGGGCGATCTTCGAGCGTTCGAGCAATTTTCTGGTGTCAGGCTGGGAGCCCGGCCACACCACCCCCAGCGTGCACGTCTTGTCCGCGAGCACGCTTCTCCCAGCCGGACCGCGATGAGCTATCTTGTCCAGCATCCGGTTTACCAATTCCAATTGATTAGATTTGGCGATTCCAGCAATTCCAGACATGTTATCTCCTGGTATCGTTTTCCATATTTATTCAGCCAGCACCATGACCGGAACTGGCTGGGCATGCTCTTTTTTCCTGGAGGCAAAGGCCGGATGCCGACTTGCAGCCAGGTTGATCAGCATACTGCCGAACTGCCCGAATGAATAACCGGCCAGTCCGGCAGCCAGCGTCATGCTTGTGTCCGGGCTGATATCAGCATTCGGGTTTACATCCAGCACATAAAAAGTGCCATTCCGCTGGCGAATATCCATACGGGCGTAATCCCGGCAATCGATCGCCCGATATGCTGCGATGGCGATTTCTTCCAACTTAAGCTTTTCCTCCGCCGAAAGAGCGGCCGGCAGGCGCAGTTGGATCATCTGGTAATCGGGAGAGGCCGGGGTAAATTTTGAGTCATAGGTACACAGCCTGCCTTGGTCCTCCCGGATCGCCGAGAAGTCCATTTCAGCAATGGGCAACACCTTTAACCTGCCATTGCCGACCACGCTCACGTGGAATTCACGACCGTCGATGAAGTCTTCCACCAGTACTGGCTGGTTGAAATCTTCGATCACTTTCACAACCCGGTTCGATAATTCCTGGCGGGTATGGACGACCGCTTCATGCGTGATCCCGAAGCTGCAGTGCTCATGGGCTGGCTTGACAATGGCTGGAAAAACCTCCCAATCCAGGGAATCGATCGATTCGTAAACCCGCCAATTGGGGGTCGGAATCGCACGCTTGCTGAAGCATTCCTTGACTGCCGGCTTGTCATGGCTGAAGAGCAGGGCGCGCGAGTCCGCACCTGTATAAGTAAAGGTGAGTTCTTCCAGCTTGCGAGCTACCTGGTAACCGCTTCGGGGGATGCCGGGAATTTCTTCGCACCAGTTGAAGACGATCTGGCGGGTGGGATCGCAGCCAGCCATAACCCGCTCGAGATTATTATCTTCCAGGCAGATCGTCTGCGTGGGGTGGCCAACTGCCGTCAAAGCCGTGGCCAGGGTTTGCGTCAGGTTCTGTACCTCTTGTTTATCAGCAGGAGGCCAGGCACGGTCCAGGTTGTAGAGCAGTATCACAGGCAGGTCAGCGGGGTCATGATTCATGGAATTACCTTTTTTTTGCGCATGAGTGAGTACAGTTATCTCTTTCCTTTGAGACCGATAGCTTGGAGCAATTGCATGGACTGTCGAGGATGGAATATGCCTTCACTGGCCGTGCGGGCTTCCTCAACCGTGTAGAAAACGTGTGGGTGATTGGCCTGCAGAAGTCGGGCGATATCGCTCAATTCCTTGCGTTTGATCACCGTGTAAATGACTTTAACCGCACCGGTGGCTCCTTGAGCGTCGAAAAACGTGACTCCGTATCCGGCTTCTTTCAGGCACCCAACAAGGTCGTCTGTCTCTCCGGAAACAATTGCCCGGACGATCAGCGTGCCTATCGCCAGGCGCTTCTCGATCAGCATGCCAACAAAGGTGCCAGTTGCGAACCCGGCCGCGTAGGCCAGATACCCCACCAGGTTCGAGACATTCTGGACCAGATGGCTGACGACCACGATCCAGATGAACACTTCCACAAAACCCAGCAGGGGCGGCAACAGGCGTTTGCCTTTGCCAATGAAGTTAATCCGCAGGGTACCAAGCGAGACATCCAGGATGCGGGCAAAGAAGACCAGGAAGGGTAGAGACCAGTTGATTTCATTCATTTCAGCCACCTTGTTTCTTATAATTATTTAAGAACTGTCATGCAGTCAGCCGCCCGGGAGATTCAGGGAAGAATGATCACGTATTTTGCCGGCACCCAACCCACCCGATCATCCGCGCCGCGGATCTCCAGCCATGCCTGCCCGTTGATAATCTCGCGCCGGTAAAGGATATGGATCGGCGAACCTTCAGAGAGGGAGCCGATAATTGCTCCAGCTGGTGCATCGAACAGGTATACTCCCAGGCCGCCCGTGTTGGCGATAAAAGCCAGGACCGGTGTTGCCGTGAAAGTCGGCGTGGGTGTGAATGTCTGCGTAGGCGTGTTCGTTCTCGTTGCGGTCGGTGTTTTCGCTACGGTGACTGTGTTCGTTGGAGTGGGCGTGAGAACCCCGGTAGGTGTTGGTGTGGGAGGCACGAGCGGGTCGAGTTTGGTTGTGGGAACTACGATCAATTGGAGTGCCAGCGTTCGTTGCAGCCGGGCGGCGATGGCGCTCTGCAAGGTCACTACTTGATCATAGTCGGGCTGGCGCGAGGTCCGGATGGTGACGAGCAATTGCATCGTGGAATCAGTAGTATCGATATTCACATTAACAAGCTGGGCATCCGGCAGGCTGGCAAGTTCGGCAGTGATTGCCTTTCGAACTTCCTGATCCAGTCGTGCCTGTTTCACCACCTGGAGTGTAAGCACAATCAGGGGTACGGTAACAAGTAATGTCAGGGTTGCAGAGATAAACAGGCTTCTGGGGATATGATGCCAGGTATTTTCCAAATGCCGGGGGCGAAAACCCATTGCGACGAACACCAAGATCCCGGCAAAAGAGATGGCTGCCAGGTTGGTTATGAAGAGCAGTAAGGCACCCAGAGCAACACCCGCGTTCCCCAATGCGATCCCAATTCCGGCGGTACAGAGCGGCGGCATGAGCGCCGTGGCAATTGCCACCCCCGGCAGGGCAGCGGATAGACGCGGCTGCGCCAGGGCATACGCGGCAGCTGCGCCTCCTGCCAGGCCGATCCCCAGGTCGAACGGTGACGGATGCGTGCGGGCAAGGATCTCGCCGGGCAATACTCTGAAGATATCCAGGGGAAGCCAGGACCTGCGATCAGTCCCAATAATGCAGAGAGTGCAACTGCCAGAAAACTTCCTTCCACCAGGGCAATGATCGCATTTCGAAACATGCGTTGTTCACCCGCCACAGACGCCAATGACAATCCCAGGATCGGGCTCATCAGCGGAGCGACCAGCATGGCTCCGATAATGACTGCCGCCGAATCAGTGATCAGACCGAAGGTGGCAATGCTGCAGGAAAGTAGCACCAACAGGAAGTAATCGAAACCGGGAGAAGATGCCTGGCTCAGTTCTTCCAGAACATCCTGCTTGCGTTCGCCTCCGATGGGTAGCAACCACTTCCTGATCATGTAATCCACTTCCTTTCTTCAGCGCGGGAACAGCGGGAAGACCAGGATATACAGAATAGTTGCCACCGCGCAGGTTGCCAGCATGACCGGCAAACCGCGCTTATTCCATAGTTTCGCCGTGATGGGCGTGCGCGTCTTCTCGGAAAGGGTGGCGACCACAATATTGGCGGTGGAGCCAATAATGGTGCCGTTGCCGCCAAAACCGGCTCCAAACGCCAGCGCCCACCACAAGGGACCAATTTCCATGCCGGCCGCGCCCAGCCCCTGGATGACCGGGATCATGGCAATTGTGATCGGTATATTGTCCACCACCGCCGAAAGCCCGGCCACCACCCAGATGACGATCACGCCAAATAATACGGGTGGGATGGAACTGGCCCCTTCGAGCAGGCTTACCAGGCTCCCCAACACCCCAGCAGCTTCAAGCCCGCCCACCATTACAAATAATGCCGCGAAGAAGATCAGTACGCTCCACTCAATATGCTTGAAGGTTTTCTTAACGTCCGGCCGCACCCAGACCAGCGCCACTCCCGCCGCGCTCAAAGCAACGAAGGATGGGCTGATATGCAGAAAATGGGAAACAAAGAATAACAATATGGCACCAGCCAGTACGATCAGCACTTTTTGAGCGGTTTTTCGATCATTTAGAGCTTCGGCAGGATTCAACTTCATCACAGCTTTCATCTTGCGCGGCTTGATAGCCAATTCACGCTGGAAAAGGAAGCGCAAGAGCAATAAGGCCGTAAACCAGACGACAAGTACGATCGGCAAAGAATAAAGGAGAAAATCATTGAACGTCAACCCAGCCGCGGAACCGATGATGATATTGGGCGGGTCGCCTACCAGGGTGGCCACCCCACCGGTATCGGAAAGCAGGGCTTCGGCCATCAGGAAAGGCGTAGCGCTGATGCCAAGGATCTCGCAGATCAGGATGGTCACCGGTGCGATCAGGACAATCGTGGTAACGTTGTCCAGAAACATTGAAACCACGGTCGTGACAGTCCCCAGCAGGATCAGCAAGCGGACTGGATTTCCTTTGGAGACTTTCCCTGCCCAAACTGCCAGATACTGAAAGAACCCGGTCGGCTCCAGCAAGGCAACCAGGATCATCATCCCCAAGAGCAATCCGAGGGTATTGAAATCCACGGAGGCGACGGCCTGGGATTCCGAATAGAAACCGAGCAATTTCCCCAGCCCCACCATCAGGGCCGCTCCGGCCATCCCGACGATCATGCGGTTGATCTTTTCAGAGAAGATCAATCCCAGGCTGACCAGGAAGATCAGGCTCGACAAAATCGCCGCCAGGATCATCCACTGCTCCGTTGACCACAAAGAAAGTTCATTCGATTTCCCTATTCGTATTTTGTCAGCGTGGGAACAGCGGAAATACCAGGACATACAGAATGGTCGCCACCGCGCAGGTTGCCAGCATGACCGGCAAACCGCGCTGATTCCACAGCTTCGCCGTGAGGGGTGTGCGGGTCTTCTCGGAAAGAGAGGCCACCACGATATTGGCCGTGGAGCCAATGATGGTGCCGTTGCCGCCAAAGCCGGCCCCAAACGCCAGCGCCCACCACAAGGGGCCAATATCCATGCCGGCTGCGCCCAATCCCTGGATGACCGGGATCATGGCGATCGTGATCGGAATATTGTCCACCACCGCCGAAAGTCCCGCCACCACCCATATGACGATCACGCCAAACCAGACGGGTGGAATGGCATTCAGCCCTCCCATTAACCGCACCAATGATCCAAACACACCCGCCGCATCCACGCCGCCTACCATCACAAACAAGGCCGCGAAGAATAACAGGACGCTCCACTCGATCTGCTCCAGGGTTTTTTTAACTTCCGGTCGCACCCAGACCAGCGCCACTCCCGCCGCGCTCAGTGCAATAAAGGCTGGACTGATATTAAATAAGTGGGAAATGGAGAATAACAGGATGGCCGCAGCCAATACGATCAGCACTTTTCGAGCAGTTTTTCGATCATGCAGCGCCTCGGCTGGATCCAGGCGCATCAAGGTTTTCATCTTGCGCGGCCGCACAGCCAGCTCGCGCCGGAAAAGAAAACGCAAGAGCAATAAGGTTACCAGTAATACGACGATAACGATCGGGAGAGAGAAAATGAGAAAATCGATGAATGTTAGCCCGGCTGCAGAACCAATGATGATATTGGGCGGGTCGCCGATCAGGGTGGCCACCCCGCCGGTGTCGGAAAGCAGTGCTTCTGCCATCAGGAAGGGCGTCGGGCTGATGCCAAGGATCTCGCTGATCAGGATGGTCACCGGTGCGATCAGGATGATCGTGGTCACATTATTGAGAAACATCGAAACCACGGTCGTGACGGTGCCCAGCAGGACCAGCAGGCGTACAGGATGTCCTTTGGAAAACTTACCTGCCCAGACTGCCAGGCTTTCAAAAAACCCGGTCGGCTCCAGCAGGGCCACCAGGATCATCATCCCCAGCAGCAGTCCGAGCGTATTGAAATCCACCGCGGCCAGGGCCTGGGATTCCGAATAGAAGCCGAGGATTTTTCCCAAAACTACCATGAGAACCGCACCGGCCATGCCAATGATCATGCGGTGGATCTTTTCAGAGAAGATCAATCCCAGGCTGATAAGGAAGATCAAACTGGATAGAACCGCGGCAAGGATCATCAATTACTCCGTTGACCACAATGAAAGAATGGCTGAGCCGATATCGACGCGCGAGACGATCCCAACCAATTCTCCGTTGGTGGTTGTCACTGGCAGATCATATAGATCGTTTTGAAGCATGCTGGCATACGCGCGTAGCAAGCCGCAATCTTCTTCGATGGTCAGTACTGGTTGCATGATGGTGACGACTGATCTGGCAAGCTGCTTGTGGGTCGGCCGGGTGGTCTCGACCGCCCCGAAATCGTGCACGAAATCAAAGTCTGCAACTAAATGGATGAAATCAGGCATTTCCAGCGCCAGCAGATCTTTTAACCGGACAACGCCAACTGGTCTGTCCTGTTCATCCACTACCGGCAGGATCCCAACGTGCTTATCGACGATCACTTTTGCCGCTTCGCCGATCGTGGTCGTTTTTGGAATGGATATTACATTCTTCTTCATGTATTCTTTAATTCGCATATTGCCTCCAATTGCGCGCTCTGTGCTTGTTTTTTAGCGTTGCCGATTTATTAAAGTGGACGGCCGGCATTAACTTACAGTGCCAGCCGTCCCAAGGAGAAAAGAGGATGTCAGGACGAGCTGTCACCTGTTGAGAGGCGTTTCAAGAGACTAGGGGTAAAGACGACACGGCGTTCCAGTGCAGGTTCATGTTTCAGTTCGGCAGCCAGCAAATCCACAAGTTTACGGGCAATTTCATAAACGGGGATATCCAATGTGGTCAGCGGAGGGTCACTGTGGGCGGAGGCTGCTACGCCATCGAAGCCGGTCACAGCCACGTCTTTTCCTATATGTACACCCAGGTCGCGCAAAGCATGCAGTGCCCCAAAAGCCGTCTCATCGTCGATGCACATGATCGCGTCTGGCGGGTCGGGCAGCCAGCACAAACGCTTGGTAGCTTGGTAACCGCTCGTGCCGGTCAGGTCACTGGTTTCTATCAAACCTGGATCAGCCACCAGGGCTTTCTCCGCCAATCCCTGGCGGTAGCCTGCCAGGCGTTCATTCTGAATGACAAGCTGATCCGATCCACCGATGAATGCGATCCGCCGGAAGCCGCGCTCGACCAGATGGGCCACCAGACCAGCCATACTGGCGGCGTTGTCCACTTGCACGCGCGGGTAATCGATGCCGTCCAGGGAATGTCCTAAACCAACGAAGGGGACAGACTGTTTGGCGAGGAAACGCACCCGCCAATCACGCATGTGGATGCGGTTCAAAATGAAGCCATCCACCTTGCGGGATTGGATCCAGTTGCGATAGATGGTCTGTTCCGCCTCTGCGCCTGGTGGCGCGATTGAGACAAGCAGGTCGAACGGGTGCAGGGCGGTCTCATCGCCCAGGCCTGAAAGGAATTCCGAGAAGAACGGACCGGCAAAACGGGGCGTTTCGGAGGGCAGGATATAACCAATCGCGTCTGCTTTTTGCCGGCGCAGCTGGCGTGCCGCCCGGTTGGGGACATATCCCATCTTGCGGGCAGTTTCAACCACGCGCTGCCGGGTCTCTTCCGAGATATCTGAATACCCACCCAGAGCGCGTGAGACGGCGGCAATGGACAGGTTCAACTTCTTGGCGATATCGCGGATGGTGATGGGCATGATATATCCTGGTAATTACTGAAACGTTTCAGTAATTCTACACCAGAGTAATATATTTGCCAACCATTTTCGATCAATTTGCCCGAAGATAAAGAAGATGGGCTCTTGGGTAGTTGAAATGTTGCGTAAAATCAAAAATTCCCTGATCTGAAAATAAGATTAAACAACTATTTGAGTAGGTAATCGAAAGTCGACCTGGAACCCCGATCATTACAAGCGTTTTAAAGGATGTCTGGCATTGACTTCGGGGCACCTTGTTCGGCAGTGGTCTCTGACCCTGCCGTTTTCCTGACCGGAGGTCTCCCGCCGCAGCTTCCTCTCGCCCCATTTTTGACGCAGTCGCAATTGGTGTCAGTAACGGTGTTAAATGTCATCAAAACACCGGTTTAAAATGTCCACTTTTGGACGGATGAAATGTCAGGTGTGATTTTTTAGGGTAGCCACAGGTGAGCAGGGGTTCCGCGAAGCACCCTGTGGGTTAACTCCAGCGGACTACAATTGCTAATATTCTCACCGCCATTTCGGGTGAAGGAATGCTTATGTCACGGCAACGCTCCCGCTTGGTAACGTCATCGCATGCCATTCGTTCTGCGTTGATACCAGTATTCTTGGACAGCTTTTGAATAAATCGCATCTATTGTATTTTTGTTTTACATTTAGGGCATATTTGTCCCACCTTGGAGAATTGATAACCACGGTTGGGACATACTTGTTTTGGGGCAGCAAGCCATATGCTGAGAAGTATGACTCCTCCGATAATGATCCCATTTATTGGCCAATCCCATTATTCTTCTTATATGGTTTTGAGAAAAACATTTCCTCAATATAGGCCAGGAGAATTTTATCTGCAGATTCTGAAGGATAAATTCCCGGAATTTCATCATCATCATACTCATGAAAATGATATTTTGAAAGGTCCTCTTCAGAATAAATGATGTTTACCGGATTATCATTGACGCGCGTCCATTGCCCACTTTTCGTCGTGGCAGCATTAACAATATTCATCATATGGTATTTATATGTCCCTTGAACATGATCAATGGTAAACTGGACCCGAAGATAGGGACAGGGAAGATTCTCAGCAAAACGGGAAGCATCTCTTTCTAACCAGTACGCTTCATCAGAGATCGATCCTCCATGAATAACAAATTCCTGGCTCCTCTCAAGATTACCGCCTAAACGCAGCACAGTCTCTTGCGCCCAGGGTTCTTTGTTTGCTAAACCACGCTGGAAATCTCTGCCGGGAGAAGAAGGCCCCTCAAAATCGATCAAAAAAATAATTGGCATTTCTGGATATCGGGATAAAGCACCAGTTGCTAAAACTACCCCATAGGAAAAAGTGAGGATTCCAATATTGTCTTGCTGAACAAATGAAAGTTGGCTGACAAAATCCACAATGGCTTTTAAGTCGTCTTGATGTACTGTTCCATTAAAATTGTCTTGTCCTTCACTGTCTCCTCTGCCCTGGGGAGCAAAATCAACCGTCACGATTCCCATCTCATGAAGGTCAGTTGATAGTTTCGATTTAAAGGCAAAAGTATCGTCTCCACCAGCCACGCCAATCAGAACAGGAAATGGGCCATCTCCATCTGGCTTCGTGATCCGAATCGCTATTTGCTTACCATTTAACGAAGGGATGGAAAGGAAAGCTGTCCCACTGGGTGGAAAATCTACCTCTGATTGTGACACAAATGTACTGACTTCTGGACTATTTGTGCAAGCCGAAGAAATCATGCACAAGAAAAAAAACAAGATTATTCTCAATCGATGTTTTTTCACTTCAAATCCTTTTGTCAGAAACTTGAAACCAGGATTAAAGACTGGACAACTCGCGCTAAGCAGATCGTATAACTGCTTGTAGCCGATCCGTACCTGCCTGCACCCGGTTTTGTTGGGTGTCCCCGTCAGGGGGTAAAAACCTGTTCAATTTAGTCTGTTCGACGGCATGAGTGTATTGTCCGCCTTTTAATAAATACAGTATAGCTAGATTCAATGTCTGGCGCAATATGCCGCCGAATAATCTCTAATTCCAAATTCCTCCTTGACAAACCAGAAAATATGTTCTATCATTGTCCCTGGACACGGGAAGATTCCAACCTATTCGTGTCTTTTTTTATATCTGGAGCAGCGCATGAGCGCAAAAAAGGAAACACCAACAGACGCAAGCCCGGCCTGTCTGCCCGGCACATCCACCCGCGGAACGGTAGCCGCCTGCAGCCTATGCCGCCGCAACCCGGCCAGTTTGCGCTCCGTAGGGGTAATTACGAAAAAACAGGCAGATCTCCGGGTTCATGGCAGATCCGGAGGTTTGAATTGGGGGATCGCACGCCTATTTCATGATCAGCGGTAAGTATATGTAGAAGTTACAATCCTTCCCGCCGTCCGTGATAATCCAACCAACCATATTGATCATATCGGCACGGGCAGCCTCGCCAGTGCAATAGGTGCTGTTCCCGCCGGAGAACGGTACACTGTGTTGCAAGGATTGCAGATCCCACCCCTTCAGGAGGGTATCATAATTGACAGTTGAGAGCTTCTTGCCTGTGAACATGGCATTGGCATCGGTAACTGCAGACACATTCCAGGTCCCAATGTCCTGGTCGAAGGCATAGTCATAGGAAAACATATAGGCCATATTCGTGACATGGGATGTATCCCAAGCCCCGATGTCCTGGTTGAAGGCAAAGGCGGAGTCGAACATTCCGAGCATATTCGTTACATTGGATGTATTCCATTTTCCGATATCCTGGTTAAATGTGTAGGCCAGAAGGAACAACTCGCCCATATCCGTCACATGGGAGGTGTCCCAATCCCCGATATCCTGGTTGAAGGCATCGGCATTTCTGAACATTTCGAACATGTTCGTCACGTTGGAGGTATTCCAGCTCCCAATGTCCTGGTTGAAGGCGCTGGCGCCGAAGAACATAGCCAGCATACTTGTTACCAGGGAGGTGTCCCATGCTCCAATAGGCTGGTTGAAGGACGGGGCTCGAAAGAACATGGCGCCCATATTCGTCACCTTGGAGGTATCCCAATTTCCGATATCCTGGTTAAAGGCACTGGCATCGGCAAACATATCCGCCATGTTCGTTACCTTGGAGGTATTCCAATTTCCGATGTTCTGGTTGAAGGACGTGGCTTTATAGAACATGGAGACCATATTCGTAACATTGGAGGTGTCCCAACCCCCTATGTCCTGGTTGAAGGCGCTGGCAAAGGCAAACAGGTAGCCCATATCCGTCACATGGGAGGTGTTCCAGTTCCCGATGTCCTGGTTCAAAGCACTGGCTCCATAAAACATAAAGTACATATCCGTCACGTTGGAGAGATCCGGCGAATCGCTGGCGGTCACGGCCAGGTTCGTACAGCCATAAAAGGCGACTCTCATGGATGTCCAAAGTCCACTGCCCCACTGGTCGACGGTCAGGATTTTTTGACTGTCACCGGTATTGTTAAAAAAGATCCGGGGGAAACCGGTACCCGCGCCGCTGTTGTCTGAGATGCGGATCGTATAGGTCCCTGCGGTTGCATACGTGCAGGTGGTATTGCCGGTTTGTCCCGTGGCTTCATTCGTCCCATCGTTATCGCAATCCACGTTGTAGTTGTATCCGCTGCCCGTGGTGGGAATCGTAAATTCCGTACTGGTGGATGTCCCCGGGTTATCCGTTTTGACAGAGATGATGAAATCATTCGTTCCACTCTTTGGTGGGGCTGCAGAAACGGATGCGAGGGGGGTAAAAAGGGAAAAAATGAGCGCGCCGGTCAAAAGAACATGGATCATGGGCTTAAGCATGGATTTCGTGGTCATATCAATCCTCCATATTCCTGGTACTGGATCATACCGGCAATCTGCCAGTATAATAATAAGCAGTGATCAGAATGCTGGATGCATTCAGCAGGGAATAATGTTCAGATCGATGATGATCACCCCAAATGGAATCATATGTATTTATTCATTTCCATTAATCATTATAATGAATTTCAGATTTAATTCAATCATGATTTCCCCTTGCCCCCTGATGCGGACTCCAGCCACTAGCGGCTGTGTCAGCGTCACTTGAGGCCGACATTTCGATTTTCCTCCTTGACAAACCAGAAAAAATGTTCTATCATTGTCCCTGGACACGGGAAGGCCCAAACCTATTCGTGTCTTTTTTTATTCATTGGAGCAGAGCATGGTCGCCAAAAAAGGAAACACCACCGCACGCAAGCCCGACCTGTCTGCCCGGCACATCCACCCCGGGAACGGTAGCGGCCTGCGGCCTGCACCGCCGCAGCAGCGCACCGCATACCATTCGTTCCGCGGAAAATTCAAAAAAGGTGACTTTTATTCCCCCAACCCCTTTCTCCCCTCCCTTTTTCCTTCTGGCCTTGCCCCCGACATGGGGGTCTTGCCCCCAGACATGGGGGTCTTGCCCCCAGACATGGGGGTCTTGCCCCCAGACATGGGGGGCAGTGCAGTCGTTCCTCCGTCGTTCCGCGGAACGAATATGGTTCTTGCTCCCGAGCTTCACGATCGCCGCGATTGTGCCAGACTAGCTCCGCGGATGGTACCCCTGGGTGCATGCCCATTCGTTCCACGTTACATTCAAAAAAAGTGACTTTAATTTCCCTCTCCCCGTCTCCCGACATGCTCGCCTTTCCCAATCCCCAGTCTCCACATATCCCCCTCTCCCATCCCCTTTCCCCTCTTCCTTTGTCCTTCTGGTTTTACCCGTCGTGTACCTTCGTGACCTTTGTGTTTAAATCCTTCCAATCCTCAATCTACAATCCTCAATCTACAATTATAATATCCTGATAACCCATGCCCGATCTCATCTCCGACCAAATGCTTGTCCTCTTCGTCATCCTCGCCCTCGGCGCCCTGCTGGGCCGGCTTTCCTGGCGCGGCATCTCCCTGGGCACCGCCGGGGTGCTTTTCATTGCCCTCGTCTTCGGCCACTTCGGCTTCTCCGTCCCCAAAGTCATCATGGACCTGGGCCTGCTGCTCTTTGTCTACGCCGTGGGCCTCCAGGCCGGTCCGCGCTTCTTCCGCATGTTCCGCAAGCAGGGCCTGCGCTATATCGCCATCGGCGTGGCCGTGGCCCTCACCGGGGCGTTGGTCACGCTCGCCCTCGCCCTGCTCTTGAAGCTCCCCGACGACCTGGCCGCGGGCCTCTATTCCGGCGCCCTCACCTGCACCCCCGCGCTGGCGGCCGCGCTGGACGTTTTTGCCCGCAGCACTCCCGGCTTGAACACCGCCGTCTCCGTTGGCTACGGCGTGGCCTACCCCTTCAGCATGATCGGCGTGGTCCTGCTGGTCCAGTTCCTGCCGAAATGGCTCAGGCGCGATGTCCGCAGGGAAGAGCAGGACTGGCTGGCCGAGCGCCAGAAGGAAGTGCCTTCCCTGCTGGTCAAGCAGCTGCGCATCACCAATCCCAACCTGGACGGCAAGTCTCTGCGCGAGCTGGATCCGCACCGCCTCGCCCACGTCAACCTCACCCGTGTCCGCCGTGACGACGTGGTCTCGCTGGTCACCCCCGATTTCATCCTGCGCCTGGGCGATGTCCTCAACGTGGTCGGCCCGCAGTCCGAGATGCAGAAGATCAAGCTGGTCCTCGGCGAAGAGACCGAGGTCCCCATGGATATGAGCGCCAGCATCGCCACCCAGGACCTGGAATTGACTTCCTCCGCTTTCATTGGCAAGACCCTGGCCGAGCTGCAGGTCTGGGACAACTACGGGGTCATCATCACCCGCATCCGCCGCCAGGGACTGGAGATCACCCCGGTCGGCAGCGTCATGCTCGAGGTCGGCGATGGCCTGCACGTGATTGGCGACCGCCAGGAAGTGCAGGATTTCATCAAGAAAGCCGGCGGGGATACCCGCCGGGCCGAAGAGACCAACATGCTCCCCTACCTGTTGGGCCTGGTCCTGGGGATCGGGCTGGGGCTCATTCCCTTCCACCTGGCCAGCGGGGTGGTGGTCAAGCTGGGGATTGCCGGGGGCGCCTTCCTGGTCAGCCTGCTGCTTGGGCATTTTGGCCGCATCGGCTCTCTGCGCTTGTTTGTCCCGGCCGCGGCCCGCAACCTGACGCGCGAGCTCGGCTTGATGCTCTTCCTGGCTGGGGCTGGTACCACTGCCGGTGCGAAATTGGTCCAGGTCATCCAGCAGCAGGGCTGGTCGCTTTTATTGGCGGGTGTGCTGATCACCCTCCTCTCTGTGACCGTCGGCCTGTTCCTGACCCTCAGCCTTTTCAAAATGGACACGCTTGGATCGTTGGGCGCCCTGACTGCTGCCATGACCAATCCCCCCGGCCTCTCGGCTGCCAATACCCGTACCGTCACCGACCAGGCCACCCTGGCCTATGCCAGCGTCTATCCTGCCGCGCTGATCTTCAAGATCCTGTTTGCCCAGGTCCTGGTCAGCCTGCTGCTGCGCTTTTAGTCCATGCGACCACCGGACTACCGGACTCCGAAGTCTCCAGACTTCGGAGTCTCCAGACTTCGGAGTCACCAACGTCAGGAGACGTTGGACTCCGGTAACAAGATTTTCATCCTTCGGGGTGAACTTCGTTCATGAATACTTGGAGATCCTTTGTGACCTTTGTGTTGAATTCTTTTCACGGCAAAATTTCCACCACGGTGCCAATCTCCGCCCATTCATACAGCCTGCGCGCATCTTCCGGCTTGAGCACCACGCATCCGTGGCTGATCGGGGTACCGATCGCATCTCCCCAGAGCTCGGTTCCATCCGGCAGGACTGGCAGTGCATGCAGCCCATTTTCCATCTCGCCGACCGGGTAGATTCCCAGCCAATCCGGCATCCAGAATCCCCATGGTTCGCTGAATGCCTGCGGGATTTTATCAACGATGGGAAACGTGCCGATTTTGGTGGATTGATCTGCGCCGGTTGAAATGACGAAACCATACACGAGCGTATCCCCCTGGTAGGCATACAGGTGTTGTTCGCCGACATTCACAAGGATCCGTTTTTCGCCGGCAGGCTCCGCAGTGGGTGGAAGCGCTGCTGAATAAATTCCCTCTGCTGTGTCTGCCGGGCTGAGGCTGGGTGTTGCGGAGGGCATTGGCGCTGTGCCCGCACCCGCCGGGTCGGCCGGAAGGGCAGGGCCCGCCGGATTGGGTGTATTTGCTTGCGTAGGAATGGGCGTCTCCGTCATCACGAAGACCTGGTCGGCAGCTTCCGCCGGGGTGGGTGCGGCTGGATCAGTGGGCGCAGGCATGCCTGGGACAGCCAGCGTGGCGGGATGGACCTGTGAGCCTGTTGAAGTGGCAATGGACTGCAGGATGATCAGGTTCGGGTCTTCGGTAGCCACGCCCTGCGCGTCCACGATTTTGCTTTGGGTAAACAGGAAGGCCAGGAGCATGATGGCGGTGATTGCCAGTGCGTAGACAAGCACCAGCCTCAACCACCTGAGCAGGGCCGGGATGTGTTTTTCCCAGTGTCCTGGATGGAAGGGTTGTTTGGCATGTTCTGGCTGTAGCTTGTTGGTCTCTTCGGGTTGTTGCCGGACCTCATCCAAACCCTGGCTGGGGCCCTGGTTGCCTGCATTGATCTTCAAGGCTTCATTGAGATGTTCCAGGCTGGCGTGTGGTTCAGATAGGGCCGCCAGGAGCAGCCGGGTCTCTTCCAACTCAGGGGCCAGCTCACTGGCGCGCTGTGCCCACGCCTGCGCCGCTTCCTTTTTCCCGCGCTGCAGTTCATGCAAAGCCTTCTTGAGTGCGTTTTGGGCAATCTGTAGATTTGATGGCATGCTTCAGTCCATAGCAAATCATATCTTTCTCAAGGGAAAGACACAATTGACTTATTGACCATTTCTTCCTACCCATAAGTGAGCATATCCCCATGGTCAAACTGTGCCAGCGAAGTCCTTTGGTTTTCGCATTCAGGGCTTTAACATGGTAGCTTGACAAAGCAGCGGTGTCATTGCGGGTAAATCCACAGCGCACGGCGCCATTCCATCCGAAACGACACTCTCCGATAATCTTAAAACCCTGTTAGTGGATTCCGAATCCCTTCCGCGCGAAGCCTGATTGGCTTTACAATCGGGCAAAGGAGAATCATCATGCCAGACCCCACCATCTCGGAATTCATCGCCCGCATGCAGGCAGCCTTTGTCCCTGAAAAAGCCGCCGGCGTGGATGCCACCATTCAACTCAAGCTGACAGGTCCCCAGCCGGGTGAATGGTTCATCACCATTAAAGATGCTCAATGCATCATCACGCCGGGGCTGGCGAATGCCGCCAGGATGACCGTCACCACCGATTCGGCTGACTTCATCAAGCTCTTCACCGGCCAGCTCGACGGGATGCAGGCCTTCATGCAGGGCAAAATCCGGATCGCCGGTGACATGGGCCTGGCGTTGAAATTATTGCAATTGTTCAAGCTGCAGTAATTCCTGGAATCCCCCCGGTTTTTCTCAGTAGTTTCTTCTTCGTGAACCTTTGTGCCCTTCGTGCCCTTCGTGGTTAATCTTCTCCCAGGTTCTTACCGCGCCCCTTTCCTCCCAAACTGCCGCTCCAGCATGTCCACCGGGAGATGGATCATCGTCGGCCGGCCGTGCGGGCAGGTGCGCGGCGAGGCACAGGTTTCCAGGTCTGCCAGCAGGGCGCGCTGTTCATCGGCGCTCAACACCTGCCCGGCCTTGACCGCCAGCCGCTTGCAGACCCGCCCGGCAATTTTGGCCTCGATCTCATTCTGCAGTGGGGCTTCATCTTCCTCGAAATCCTCCACCAGGGCGCGCAGGGCTGCCGCCGGGTCGCTTTTGGCGAACAGGCTGGGCAGCGCGCGCACCTGGTAGGCATGCGTGCCAAAGGGTTCCACGTCGAACCCCAGGTGCTGGAGCACCGGGATCTGGGTGGAGAGCAGCTCGGCGGAGGCCCGGGGCAGGTCAACCATCACCGGCGTCAGCAGGGTTTGCGCTGGGATGTTCCTTTTCGCGTGCTGGGCCATCAGTTTTTCGAATAATACCCGTTCATGGGCGGCGTGCTGGTCGATCAGGTAGAGTCCATCCGGGCCTTCGGCGACCAGGTAGGTGGCGCCGATCTGACCGATCAGGCGCAGCAGAGGAACGCCTGAGATTTGTGATGGTAGATCCCCAAAGGGGACGCTGTTGCTGATGGTAGATTGCGGATCGCCTGGCGTCTCCTGCCGGCTCTCCCCCTGTGACTGTGCGCTGCCTGGCAGTGATTGATCATTTTCATGGGCAATCTTCCAGGCCGGGTCAATTTGCTGCGATTGGGAGGCTGCGCCCCATAAATTCTGCGGCGCCACCTGCGGGACCGGCGCGTAGGCCAGCAGCGCCCGGCGCGTGGAGCGCTGGACAAAGCTGAAGGCCTTGTCCGGGCTGCGGAAGCGCACCTCGGCTTTGGCCGGGTGGACGTTCACATCCACCTCATCAGGCGGGACTTCAATGAAAAGGGCTGCCAGCGGATAGCGCCCGACCATCAGCAGGGTATGATAAGCCTGCAGCACGGCCGTGGTCAGCGGGGTATCCTGCACCCAGCGCCCGTTGACAAAGAATGTGATCTCCCTGCGGTTGGAACGCGTCAGTGCGGTCGGGCTGATAAACCCGCCCAGCTTGAAACCATCTTCTTCCGCCAGCACTTCCAGCATCTGCCGGGCCACCTCCACGCCGTAGAGCGATGCCAGGATGGCCCGCCGGTCGCCATCTCCGCTGGTATGCAGCGCGGCGCTGTTTCCCTCGGACAGTTTAAAGCGCACCTCCGGGTAGGCCAGGGCATAGCGTGTCAGCAGGGCATCGATCGCCCGGCGTTCGGTGGCATCCTGCTTGAGGAACTTGAGCCGGGCCGGCACGTTGTAGAACAGATCTTCCACGCTGACCACCGTCCCAACCGGCGCACCAATCTTTTCGAGCTTGCCGATCATGCCCCCTTCCACGCGCAGGCGTGCCCCCGCGGCTGCCTCCGCCCGGCGCGAGGTGATCGTCATCCGGGAAACGGAGCCGATCGAGGCCAGCGCTTCGCCCCGGAAACCCAGCGTGACAATCCGGAAAAGGTCCTCGGCGCTCGCCAGCTTGGAGGTGGCATGCCGTTCGATCGCCAGGGTCAGCTCATCCGCCGGGATGCCGGCCCCGTCGTCCGCCACCTGCACCAGGGTCCGGCCTGCATTGGCCACGGAAACGTTCACGGACTTTGCCCCGGCGTCCAGTGCATTTTCCACCAATTCCTTCACCACGGAGGCGGGACGTTCCACCACTTCCCCGGCGGCGATTTGCGAGGCAACTTCAGAAGGCAGGATTCGGATCGGCATACCTTTATTATATACCGCTTATAATACCCCCATGCGTTATTCCACCTTCTTTTTCGACCTCGACGAGACCCTCTATCCACACAACAATGGCTTGTGGGCTGAGATCCGCGCCCGCATCAACGCCTACCTGCACGAGCGTATGGGCTTTCCATCTGACCAGATCGAGAGCCTGCGCGATGGTTACTTCCGGGAGTACGGCACCACCCTGCGCGGCCTGCAGGCGCACCACCAGGTGGATACGGACGAATACCTGGCTTTTGTCCATGATGTTCCCCTGCACCAGTACCTGCATCCGGACCCGGAACTGCGCCTCGCCATCCAGGCCATCCCGGCCCGAAAATATATCTTTACCAACGCGGATGCCAGGCATGCCAACCGGGTGCTGGAGGCGGTTGGCCTGCAGGGGCTTTTTACCGGGATCATTGATGTGCACGTCATCAGTCCCTTTTGCAAGCCAATGCCGGAATCATTTGCACTGGCACTGAAGGCGGCCGGCAGCCCCGATCCGCATGCCTGTGTCCTGCTGGATGACCAGCCGCGCATCACGCATGCCGCCCGCCTGCTGGGCATGTACACCATCCTGGTGGGCAAACCCGACCCGGGTGAAGATGCGGATGCGGCCCTGATGCACCTGAATGGTTTGCCTGACATGTTTGATGGGCGGAATTAACATTTTTCTTACGTCATCAAGCTGGAAATTCATTCAATATTAATCCGTCAGTGATACAAAGGATTACGTAGATATTTGAACTCGAATCTTTGTTCTGTTCTTACTTAAAATAAGTTGAGTTCACTGTGTACTGCGCAATGTGCAGCGGCTATTTAAGTAAGCAGCAGTAGTTCTGACGCAATGCGTCAGGAGGTTGGTATGCAAAATAAAGTCTTACGTGCTTTCCTGGTCGCGTTTGTGGCGATCGTGCTGGTGGTGTGTTCATTTGGCGGCGGATTCGCCGCCGGTCACTTCCTGCCCCTAGGCGCCAGCCCAACCCAGGTCGTCTCCACCAGCGGCAACCAGGGCGGCACATCGGCAGACCTGACAACATTGTTTGCCCCGTTCTGGGAGGCATGGAATATCATCCACCAGGACTACGTGGATCAGCCGGTGAACGATTTGACATTGATGCAGGGCGCCATCAGCGGGATGGTGTCGTCGCTCGGCGATGCCCATACCACGTACCTGACTCCCCAGAATTATAAGGATGCAACCTCTGAATTGGCTGGCAACTATGCCGGAATTGGCTCCCTGGTGGACGCCAGCGGGCAATGGTTGACCATTACCAAGCCATTCCCCGATTCCCCGGCGGAAAAGGCTGGCCTGCAGTCGGGTGACCAGATCATCGCCGTGGATGGCAAGGATATGAGCAGCACGCTGCCTGAAGCGGTCCGTCAGAAGGTACTTGGAACCGCAGGGACGACTGTAAAATTAACCATCCTGCGCCCCGGGCAGAGTGCATCCTTTGACGTGGAGATCACGCGTGCAGTCATTGTCGTCCCAAGTGTTACCAGCAAGATGCTCGACAAAGGCATCGCCTACATCCAGATCAATACCTTTGGTGACACGACTGCCAAGGACGTGCACACTCAATTGGCCGCGCTGTTAAAGCAGAAACCGAAGGGCCTGATCCTGGACCTACGAAATAACGGTGGCGGCTACCTGGATGCGGGCATTTCCGTGGCTTCCGAGTTCATCTCCAGCGGCGTGATCGTATCCGAGAAAGCCGGCGATGGCAGCGTGACACCCGATGAAGCCATTCCAGGCGGGCTGGCGACCGACAAAAGCCTGCCGATGATCGTCCTGGTCAACGGTTTTTCGGCTTCAGCTTCCGAGATCGTGGCAGGCGCCCTGCAGGATACCGGGCGGGCCTTATTGCTTGGTGAAACCACCTACGGAAAAGGTACCGTCCAGAACTGGGTGCCGTTGAAGAACAACCAGGGCGCAGTTGCTGTGACGATTGCCAGGTGGCTGACCCCCAAGGGCAACACCATCGATAAGAAGGGTCTGACTCCTGACGTGGTTGTCAAAATGACTGCCGATGATATCAAGGCCAAGCTTGACCCGCAGTTGGATGCGGCCGTGAAGCAACTGACAAATTCATAATGAAAAGACTTGATCACGAATTTCACGAATAGGACGAATACCTTACCGGGCACACGTGACACGAATAAACCATAATAAATTTGTGTGGTTCGGATATTTGCGCCGTTCGCGTTGAAACATCTTCCTGCAGCCGGCGAAGGGAGCAGTCATAATAGAGCTTCCGAAGGCGTATAATACGGGTAAATATTCCGATGAGGTCGTCCTGCTGCCGGAGAGCGCAGGAAAAAGAGGTGAAGCATGTACTTTAATTCGAACTATTTTCTCTGCATGATCCCAGCCTTCCTGCTGATGACCATCGCCAGCATATACGTGAAATCGGCGTACAATAAATGGAGCCGGGTGCGCACCAGCAGTGGACTGACTGGGACGGATGCCGCCCAGCGGTTGATCGCCCGTGCCGGGCTGACCGGGGTGCAGATCCAGGAGATTGGTGGATCTCTGACCGACAATTACGATCCGCGGACCAAGATCCTGCACCTGTCACAGGGCGTCGCCGAGACGGCTTCGATCGCCTCGGTGGCGGTGGCAGCGCATGAGCTGGGCCACGCCCAGCAGGACGCCCAGGGCTACCTGCCGCTGCGCTTCCGCTCCGCCATCGTGCCCATGGTCAGCATCGGCTCGAACCTGGGTTGGATCCTGATCATCGGCGGCCTGCTGCTGAATTCCATCGGCTGGGCCATTGGCGGGAGCATTGCCTGGCTGGGCGTGATCTTCTTTGCCGGAGGGGCGGTCTTTGCCCTGGCAACTTTACCGGTGGAGTTGAACGCTTCCGCCCGGGCACGTGCCCTGCTGGCCGAGACCGGCATTGTCCAGGGAGCGGATGAGCAGCATGGTGTGGCCACCGTGCTCAACGCGGCGGCCCTGACCTACGTGGCCGCCCTGGTGAGCGCGGTGCTGCAGCTGCTCTACTACGTCTCGCTGGTTGGCGGGATGGGGCGGCGCAGAAACTAAGTATTTCACGGGTTCCCAACTTCCGAAGTTTTGTAGACTTCGGAAGTTTTTTATTTCGTGGAGAGCAAGTAGAAAATGCTGAACACGAAAGTGCTCATATTCGTTGTACAATAGAGCCAGCCAAGCTGGTGGAGGGAACATGCCCAAACAAGCCAGACCAATTGGGCAACGCTCGATTTCGAAGCCCAATTATGGGCGGCCGCGGACAAGATGCGCGGCCACGGGGACGCCGCCGAGTACAAGCATGAAATTTCCCCAGGAGCATAAGATGAAACGTCCAGCCGCCCTTTGCCTGCTTTTATGCCTGCTTTGCAGCTGCGGCCTCTCCAGCCCCAAACCAACCCCAAGCCCCACTGCGACGCCATCTCCCAGCTCCACTCCCACACTGGACATTGGATCCAGCTGGAGGCGCCCGGCGGACGGCATGCTGATGCTCTACGTCCCGGCCGGAGAGTTTACCATGGGCTCTGCCGAGGGCACCATTCCCAGCAGTGATGATACGGATGAATACCCGCAGCACGTGGTTTACCTGGATGCTTTTTGGATCGACAAAACGGATGTGACCAACGCGATGTACGCCATCTGCGTGCAGGCCGGGGCCTGCCAGCCGCCCTTCGAGGTTGGATCCGAAACACGCGATTCTTACTACGGCAACCCTCAATTCGATGATTACCCGGTTGTCTTTGTCAGTTGGGTGCAGGCGGCTGCCTACTGCCAATGGGCCGGGGCAAGCCAACCCAGCGAGGCGCAGTGGGAGAAGGCGGCGCGCGGTACGGATGGCAGGGTATATCCCTGGGGCAATGACTCTCCCACCTGTTCGCTCGCCAATTTTGGGGGGAAGACCGGCTGCGCAGGCGATACCACGCCAGTCGACAGCCACCCTGACGGCGCCAGCCCATATGGCCTGCTCGACATGGCCGGCAATGTCTGGCAGTGGGTGGCCGATAAGTATGATCGAGATTATTACGCCTCTTCTCCGCGGGATAACCCAACGGGGGTGGAGGTTCAAAGCCAATCGGTCGAAGATAACACACGGGTGCTGCGGGGGGGTTCATGGCTCGCCAGATCGGAGTGGATCCGCTCCGCCAACCGCGTCGATGATGGATTGAATAACTCGAGCAACCTGCAGGGCTTTGGCTGCGCCCGTCCGGCTCTGTAGCAGGCCTGCCAGACGTCAGTTCTTCAACGTCCCGAAGGTCATGTGTCTCGCGCCTGTTGCGCGAGTCTGTAAGTCGGATTTTCAGACTTTCGAAGTTTTCAAAACTTCGGAAGTCTGAAATATCGCCTCCACCTGCGGCGCCAGTAGGATCACCCACACGCCAACAACCAATACCGTCAGCCAGGCATCCTCCCGGGTGAAGGTTCCCATCCATAATCTTGGGATGGCCACGGCAAATACCAGCAGGGCCGACAGGGACAGCAGCACGACTATCCAGATTGGCTTTTTGGTAAAAAGCAGCACTCCCATGCCGATCACGCTCCCCAGGAACGGCCAGGCCAACCAGGGCGTCGTGAGCGGGTTCTCATATTTCGTCAGGGTGTTGAATGCGAATCCGGCGATGAGAAACAGCAAGCTTGCGGCGGCTGCCACGGGAAAGCCTCCCAGGCGGCGGGAGAGGGAAACCATGAACAGGATCATCAACAAGCCAGCTGCGGTCATCAGGCCCGCCTGCCATAAGGCGCTGTCCTCAAAACCCTCAAAGGCCCGCACTTCAGCCGCATGCCCCGCCTTGATGGCAATCCAGGCGAGTTGCGCCAGCAGGATGCAGACCAGGATTCCCACCAGCAGGCCGGCCAGACTCAGCAGGAAAGGCTTGATGGACAGGCTCTTTCTGTGCCAGGCGATGATGCCCAACACCAGCCAGGCTGCGATGCCCGAACAGCTCAATGCCAGCATCACCCAGTAGGGATAGGCCACCAGTCCGACCAGGGATAGGGTAAAGAAAGTCAGGTCCGGAGCTGGCGTGCGTGCCGCCAGGTCAATGCCGCCGAAACGTCGTGCCAGTACCAGCATGCTCTGCCCGTAGGCCTGCACCAGGTCCGGCGAGATGGCGTCAGCAGTGTCAAGCCCGGTATGGTAACGGGTCCCGGTGGCCTCATTCTCGAAGATCGCACCCGTGTATCCAGCCGGCTGGAAGACGTCAAAATCGGTATCCACCTCATTGCGTTCCTGCAGGTTCTTCCAGGAGCCCGCCCACAGGTACAACGGCAAGCCGGTCATCTTCCGGAGCAGCCAGCCGTCCCCGGGGGAGGTCTTGATCAGGCTCAGGGGCGCATTGCCGGGCAGGGCGTCAAAGACCAGCAGCATGCCGGTCTCCTGCTTCGCTTCCGGGTGGGCCTGGATGAAGGCCTGGGCGCCTTTCCAGCCCAGTTCCTCGCCGTCGGTGAACAGGAACAGGAGATCATTGCGCAGGGCCGGACCGGCGCTCAGGACGCGCAGGCTTTCCAGCATGGCAACCACCGAGACGCCGTCATCTCCAGCGCCGGGAGCCGGGGGATGCGAGTCGTAGTGCCCGCTGACCAGCACTGTCCGGCTGGAATTTCCGCCAGGCAGGCGCACCAGGATGTTGGACAGCTGGTCACTGGTCTCGACTTCGGCTTTCAAGCCCAGGGCTTCGACCTCCTGGACAATGTAAGCCCGGACGCGTGCCTGGGCCTCCGATCCGGCTGCATGCGGCGCACGCGCCACCACCTGCAGGTCGGCCATCGCCCGACCCGCCGAGAAGTGGTCGGCAGGTGCGCTGGCAGGCACAGCCCGGGGTGGGATCATCTGCAGGGCCGAGAGACCCGCCAGCAGGATCAAGACTGCCGCAAGGATGAGGCGAAGAATGGGGGATAGGTTGGTTTTCATTTTTTGTATCTCCTTCACGGTCCGGGTTTTCTCAAAATCTGCCGGGATAAATCCCCTGCTCACGTGTGCCTGCGGCACAGTGCAGGCAGGACATGAACCTGGAGTGGCCTGTCCATCTCAGGGCAGGGCGCGGGCAAATTGATGAAAGATGCTAGCCCATTCGTAGCCTTCACCCTCCAGACCGTACCTTTCACCGTTGCGGACGATGACCAGGTTCCTGGTGGGCGAAATATAGATGAATTGTCCAAGGTTGCCCCAGGCGAAGAAGTCATTGGCTCCCAGCGGATCCGGCATTTCCCACCACAGGTGGCCGTAGGAGAGCGATTCATCCAGCTTGCGGCCCTTGTCCATCCGGGTGGATTCGGCCACCCATTCGGCCGGGACGATCTGGTTACCATCCCAGTTGCCATTATTGAGATACAGGCGGCCGAATTTGGCAAAGTCGAGCGCATGGGCATTGATGCAGCAGGACATCGTTTCGAAGGCGGTGGAATTGCCATCCAACGTCCAGGAACCGCCGAATTCCATGCCCAATGGCGTCCACAGCTTTTCCTGCAAATAGTCCGTAACCGGTTTCCCGGTGGCCCGTTCCAGGATCATCCCCAGCAAGATCGGGTTGTAGTCGTTGTACACAAAGGTCTGCCCCGGCGGTTCAATGATGACGGTCTTGTTGAGCGCCAGGGAACGGAGGTCGTTAAAGCGGTAGGTCAGGTTGCCTTCATCATGCCACATGAAGCGTTTTTCATCAAAACGGATGCCGGAGGCCATCCCCAACAAGTCATGGATGGTGATCTTTTGGAAGCGCGCATCCCGGACGGCCAGCTCCGGCAGGTAGTTGGTAATCGGGTCGTTGACGCTTTTTATCAGGCCCTCGTGGATGGCGATGCCAACCAGGGCAGACGTGAAGGATTTTGCCGTCGAAAAAGAGACAACCGTCGAGTCCCGTTTGGCACCATTGAAGTACTTTTCATACAAAATGGCGTCATTCCGGATGACGATGAAAGCCTGCGTGCCGGTTCCGGCCAGGAAGTCTTCCAGATTGCCGACCCTGGGATCGGATTCGAAAGCCTTTCGCACGAGAGCCTCATCCGGCTGGGCGGTAAAATGAAAAACGTTCGGGCTGGCCGCCAGGAGGTGACCTGGCAGCTTTAGATAATCGTACACCGTTGCTTCGCCAACAAAGAAGCTGCGCCGGACATATTCGGGCGAATAGACGCTTGAAAAATAGACCACGGCGGCCAACAGCAGACCAGCCACAGACACGATTCCCCACAGGACGATCCGAAGGACAAACTTGAGCGTTTTGTTCATTTTTATTTTCCTTTCCGGAGACCTGTCAGGTCTGGCTCCTATGGATTTTGGAGCCTGCCTTCAAAGGTCCCCTTGGAATTGGTACCGCGTTCCGACCCTGTCACACTGACCTGTTCACCGTTGAATTTCATCTCCAGCAGGTAGAAATAGCGGTTGAACAGGGTGTCATATTCGAGCCTGAAGGTTTTCCCGTCCACCCAGGCGCCTCGCAGTCCAACCGTCAGGTTCTTGAAATCGGCGAACACATGGAAGGCCCGGTCCAGGTTCAAGCCGGGCGTCATCCGGTAGAGACCGTCCAGACCAACCGGGGCAGGCGGGGTTTGCTGCCCATCGGTGAAGATAAATTGAACAGTCGCCTCGGCGGAGGTATTGAAATCCAGGCGCAGGCTTTCCAGCAGGAATGGGTTGGGATCAAAGTGGAAGACCTTGCCCGAGATCTCCCCGGCTATGGCCGGCAGGGGCGGCACCGGCTGCGGGTCAGGCGGATTGGGCAGGGCTGCCACCAACTCAGCCAGGCGCGCGTCGCCGTCGGGATTTGCCGGCAGGGGCTTTTTAAAATCCATAAAAGCGGGGACCAGGTGGGCCACCACCTCGTCGACCTCGAATCCACCGCCGGTGGTCACCAGGACCAGGTTCAGGGACGGATTGACCGCAATCTGCTGCCCGCCGCTTCCCACGGCGTTGTAGGATGGCCCGGCCAGGCCATCGCTGATCCACCAGCCGTAGCCATACCTGTCACCTCCGGCCTTGAAGCGCTCCACGAGCGACTGCCGCACCCACCGGGACGAGACGACCTGTCTCCCATCCCACTTGCCCTGCTGCAGCCAGAGCAGTCCGAATTTGGCCATGTCGGTGGGGAAGAGGCGCAGGTTGCCGGCTCCCATGTTGACCCCCTGCGGATCCGCCGGCCAGGTGCCTGGCTGGATCCCCAGCGGTTCGAACAGGTTGAGGCGGGCAAATTCCTGTGCCGGCATCCCGGTCGCTTTTTCCAGGATGGCCGAGAGCAGGTGCATCCACAGGCCGCAGTAATTCCATGTTTTTCCGGGCTCATCCGCCATCGGGCGGTCCAGGGCGAACTGCACCCAGTCCGGGCTGGCTTCCATATCCTTGACGCTGAGCTCATCCGGCAGCCCGCTGCACTCCATGCCTCCCGACATGCTGGCCAGGTGCCGGATGGCGATTGCTTTCTTGCGGTCGTCCAGGTTGGCGATGGTGTATTCCGGAAAAAAGGAGACCATGCGATCATCCAGGCTCAGTGTGCCCTGGTCGGCGGCGATGCCGATCAGAGTGGTGGTGATACTCTTGGTAACCGAGCTGGTATTGTGCGGAGCCTTGCCGTCGTACGGGTAGAAATAAGCCTCCAGCATGATCCGGCTGTTGCGGACGATCAGCAGGCTGTGGATCGGGAGGCTGGCCTTCTGGATGGCAGACAGACCTTGAGCCAGCTTGAGCGAGTCGAAGCCCTGTTCTTCAGGCGTGGTCGTCTGCCAGCCATTCGTCGGCCAATGATCCGGTGCCGGGAGCGTCGGCAGGCCGCCGCGCCCGAGCTGGAAAATATAGGCCAGAGCCCCTATTAATACCAGCAGGACTGCCGCGCCGGCCCACCACCAGGTTTTGATTTTACGGGTTGTTTTCATTGATGCGTTCCTTTCTTCCCATAAACCTTGCGAAGGTCCGAAACCTTCGCAAGGTTGTCTAAAAAGCTGGCTATGCCTTTTTATTCCTGCGGTCGGGATTGAAAATCATCCCACCGATCCAGCCGCCCAGCGCGCCGAATCCCACGTTGAACAGCACGCCCAGGAAATTGAAGATCCAGGCGCCCCAAGCCGGGATGGCGTCCATGCCCTGGGTGGCGTCCGCCGGCAGGAACTGCTGTGCGCCCTTCAAGAAGCCCTGCGCCCCGGCCAGCCCGGCGAAGCTCAGCGCAAACCCGATCAGCCCGGCCAGTAACCCGGTCAGCAGGCCGATATTCACGCCCTGGCGGATGGTCACCGCCCCGCTCAGCCGCCGGTAGAGCCAGACGGCAAAGATGGCGCTGCCCCAGAAGGCGCCGCACAGCACGCAGTTTACAAATCCAATGAAAGGCAGGTTGGAAGCCAGCAGGCTCACTGCGGCTCCACTCAAACTGGCAATCCATAAATTCCTGGTATTCATGTGTTTGCTCCTTTTCTATCGGCCAATCCTTATGAAGGCTGGTTTCGCATAACCTACGCAAGGAAAATATGAAGGCATCACTTAATCTGTCTGGCTCTGCCCGAAGAGGATGTATTTACGCTCACTTTGGGATTCCCAATATAGTTAATATTCCCGCTGCTGCTCAGCCTGCCGCTCAGGACGGCACTGACGCGCAGGGTTGCATCGCCGCTGCTGGAGAGGCTGACATCCGCATTCTCACTGGACAGGTCCCTGGCGCGGTATTCACCCGAGCTGCTGATCCGGATTGTTTGCCTGGATACAGAACCACCCGCGATATCCAGGTTCCCAGAACTGGAAATATTCACGGAGAGGGTTTTTGCATTGAGCGCAGGAATGCTTGCATCTCCGGAACTGGAAATATCCACCCGCAGCAAGCTGCAATCCAGTTTTTTCATTAATAGATTCCCGGAACTGCTGATCTTGATTGAGAAGGCGTCCGATTTCAAGTCCGGAATCGAAATATCTCCGCTTGAGGAAATGCCCACTGAATCCAACTGGACGACGCTCAGGTGGTATTTGATCGGCCGGACAGGCTGCATGGTGATCCCCGGGCGGGCTTTAATCACAAGGTTGCCCCCGCTGACGTCGGTCTGGATATATTGCAGCAGATTTTCATCCGCTTCGATGCTGAGCGACTCACTGCTGCCAATCGTGATATCCAGCGTGCCGGGTGTGCCCAGTTCAACCCCGCGTATGTTGACCACGTTTCGGTTTTCAGCACCGGATGTGCCTGAACCAACCACCAATTCAGTGCCAGTATTGCCATTGATCGTCAGGTTACAGGCCGCCAGGATGCAAATCAGTGCCAGCCCCAACAGTGTGGATGGAAATTTATTATTCATATGCTGTTTCCTTTCTCTGGATCAAATGAAATGGAATTACCAATCTTTCCCAGGATGGCATTAACCAGGATCTCGTAAGGTTCGCCTTTTATGACAAAGCCATCTGCACCGGCTTTCCGGGCGTGAGCCATTTCCTCGGGACCGGCGTGGACGCTCAGGATGATCACGCGCGGAGCGGGCCGGAGGGCTTTGAGACGGCGGGTGGCTGCGTATCCGTCCAGGACAGGCATCCCGAGGTCCATGACAACCGCATCCGGGGAGAGCTTGCCCGCCAGTCGCAGCGCTTCCAGGCCATTCCCGGCTTCGCCAATTATTTCAATTTCGCCAGTCAACTCGAGCAACTGGTGCAGGTCGCGCAACACCTTGGGCGTATCGTCCACGATCAGCACCCTCACGCGCGCGCGTTCTGAATGGGCAGTCGGGGGAAGGGGTGTTTTCATATTGGTTTCCTGGTTTTCCTACTTCCCCATGATGACACTTCTGATTTGTTAATACAGCCGGCCTGCGACCGATTTGGCCGCAGGCCGGGGATGTATTTTTCCACTCGTTCCCAGGGTGGGGGAGTTTGGGTCTTAAGACTTAGGGCGCCGGTCAGACTGGCTTTCCTGGAGCCGCAGGTTAGCGATCAGGCTGCGCAGTTCCTCGAGGGCGCTCCGGGTCAACGCCTGGAGCCGTTCAAGCTGGGGGCGCAGATGCCGGGGATCGCGCTCCAGCAGGATCTGGGCGGCACGCGTATGCAGGGTGATACTGAATAGCGTCTGAGAGACTGAGTCATGCAGTTCGCGTGCCAGGCGGCTGCGTTCCTGCAGAGCGGAAAGCTGTTCCACCTGCCCGGCATAAGATTGGAGCTGGCGGTTGGTTTCCTGGAGCTTAGCCAGCATGGCCTGGCTGGCCTGGTTGGCCGTTTCCAACTCCTGGTTGACAACTACGTAACCCGGGAAGATCAGACTGGCCGTCATGGGTATCAAGGCAACTGCCAGGCCCTGGAGCGCACCCAGGGCGACCATCAGCGGTATGCAGCTCAGCAGTAGATAGATTCCAACCCAGACCCAGCGTACCGGGCTGCGCAGGAGCAGGGCGGCCTGGTAGCACAGAGGGACATACAGGAGGATCAGGAAATCGAACCTTAACCGCAGCGCCTGCAGCCCGAACACGACCAGCGCCTGCAGCAGAAAATACAGCCAGCGCGGGGTTGGCTTTCGGGCTGGCTGCCAGAGCATGAGAGACAAAAGCACCAGATAGAGCAGCTCCAACGCCAGGTAGATGGGCAGGCGTGGCCGGATGGCTCCATTTGCAAGGGTACGCAATACCACTGCTGTATAGAATAAGTAAACCGCGCCAGCAGCCAGCCATCCGGGACGGTTTGCATAGGTTGAGGCAGAAGTCTGACCAGACATGCAGCCCCTGCTTCTATGCTTTCCCCTGGTCTGCGAGGCCGTTCTTGAGGGCATAGATTGCCAGTTGAGTGCGGTCCTCGAGGGCCAGTTTGGCGAGGATGTTGCTGACATGACTCTTGACCGTCTTTTCACTGATGACCAGGGCCCGGGCGATCTCCCGGTTGTTGTGTCCAAGCGCTACCAGCCGGATCACCTCACCCTCGCGTTCCGTCAGGCCGGAGGGCAGGGCTTTCCCGACCGCCAGGGCCGGGTGGGAGGCATGCTGCATCAATTTTTGCTGGATTTCCGGGTGCAGCCGGGCTTCCCCGCGCCGGGCGGCGCGGATCGCTTCTGCCAGGACATCCGGCGTGACGTCCTTGAGCAGGTAACAGCAGGCGCCAGCCTGGATGGCCGGGTAAAGCTTGTCATCCTCGGCAAAGCTGGTCAGGGCGATCACCTTTGCGCCGGAACCAAGCGCCATAATCTGTTCCGTGGCAGCGATCCCATCCAGGACGGGCATGACCAGGTCCATCAGGATCACATCCGGAACGAGCTGCCGGGTCATTTCAACCGCTTCCGTTCCGTCGCCTGCCTCGCCGATCACCTGGATGTCCTCGAGCAGGTCGAGGAAAGTACGCAAACCCTGGCGGACGACCTGGTGATCGTCCACGATCAAGACTTTGATCCGTTCTGAAATTGTGCTCATGCCTGTCCTGCTCCTTCCGATTCCTTTGAGACCCGGATGCGGGTCCCCTGCCCGGCGCCAGACTCGACGCGCAGCGTCCAGCCGATTTCAGCGGCGCGCTCACGCATCCCGGCCAGGCCGAGCCTCCCGCCACCACCGGCCTGCTGCGGGTCAAACCCGGTTCCCCGGTCCTCGATTTCCAGCCAGGGCTGACCGTCGAGATGCAGCCGGATGACAGCCTCGGCCACCCCGGCGTGCTTGACGATGTTATTGAGCGCCTCCTGGGCGATGCGGAAGAGGCCCTGCTCCTCGCCGGGTTCCAGCCGCCCATCCCCCTGCACGATCAGGTCAACAGCCAGGTTCTCCAGCCGCAGCCGGTCAGCCAGGTGTTTGCGCAGGATTGCCGCAAGACCCCCAGGGGTGGCCTGCTCCGGCGCCAGCCGGGAGATCAGGACCTGTATTTCGGCCAGAGCGCTACGCGACAGCTGGTCCAGCCGGCCCAGTTGTTCCGCCACCCCCGCAGGGTTGCGCTCAAGCAGCAGAAGGGCAGACTGGGTGGTAAGGTTCATGCTGAAGGTGGTCTGGGTGATCGAATCGTGCAGCTCGCGCGCCAGCGCCTGGCGTGCGTGCACCCCGGCCAATTGTTCCTGCTGTTGGACGGAGACCTGCAGCAGATGGTTGGCTTCGTGGAGTTTTCCAGCCAGGGATTGATTCTCTTCCCGGGCCTTTTGGGCGCGCCTGGACGCCAACTGGAAGGCTCCGGCAAAGACGCTGATTGCCGAGACTCCCACAGCCAGGGCGAGAGCCTCCAATGCCCCGGAGGGAGCCAGCAGGGTTATGAATGCCAACACGGTGCCCAGGACAATGAAAGCCCAGCCGGTACGCGTCGGGAGCTGTTGCATTGCCTGCATGCCCAGGATGACGAACAGGATGACGAAGTAGTCAGTTCCCGTCCGCACCAGGAGCAGGAGTATCAGGGCGGCCTGGCCGACGATCAGGAAGGGAGTGAATTTCGGCAGGTGCGGATAAAGGAAACTGGCACTGATAAACAGCACCAACCCGGCCCCCAGAACCAGCATGACCAGGCGGAGACCAGGGGAATCCTGGAAGACTAGCATTGACCGCAGGAGCGTGGCGACAAAAATAAAACCTGCGGCCAGGTAATAGATCCAGCGATGAAACCACTTGTTGCTGAGGTCCACGATCGGGAACGAATTCTTTACTGACATATAGCCAATGGGTTAAGCAGAATTTGCGGAAGGACAATTTGTAGAAGTGCCATGGGAGAACCAGGAACCCCACGCAGATATACTATACAGTTTTTTGGGGGCAAGGTCAAGCAATTGGAATATCAGGTCTTATTTACAATTCTTGGCGCAAGGCAGACCCAGGTGTTATAATATGACAAATTGAATATTAATAGTAATATAATCTTGTCGAAGAGGCATTATGCGAAGATTGATTGTGTTCAATAATGTGTCCCTGGATGGTTATTTTACCGATGCAAATGGTGAGATGGACTTTGCAAGGAATTTAAAACCAGATGCAGAGTGGGATGCATTTGTGGCAGGTAATGCCAGTGATGCCAGCGGGGGAGGCATATTTGTATTCGGCAGGATCACCTATGAAATGATGGCTTCCTTCTGGCCCACCCCGCTGGCGGCAGAGAGCATGCCGGTGGTAGCCCGGACTATGAATGCCCGCCCCAAGGTTGTGTTTTCGCGCACACTGGACAAGGCCGCGTGGACCAACACGAGGCTGGTGAAGGAAGACCTTCCGGGTGAAATCCGCAGACTGAAAAAGGAAGCGGGGGATGACATGCTGATCTTCGGCAGCGGCAGGATTATTGCGCAGCTGGCTGAAGAGGATTTGATCGATGAATACCAGATCGTGGTCATTCCGGTCGTCCTCGGGGATGGCAGGAGCATGTTCGACGGGATAAAAAAGAAGCTGCCGCTGAGGTTGGCAAAGACGCGCATCTTCGCCAATGGAAACGTTCTGCTGTGTTATCAGCTCGAGGGAAGCAGCCAATGAGGAAATTGATATTTACGATGAATGTAAGCCTCGACGGCGTTGCGGATCACAACGTGGCCATTGCCGACGATGAACTGCATGATTTCTCCACTGACCTGATGAGCACGGTGGACATGATCCTGTTCGGGCGGGTGACCTACCAGCTCTTCGAAAGCTACTGGCCGGTTGCACACGCGGATCCCAATGTCACAAGGAGCATGATCGAATTTGCCGACCGGATCAATGCCATACCGAAGATCGTGTTTTCAAAAACCCTTGAGAAGGCCACCTGGAACAATACACGGTTATTCAAGGGAGATATGGTGGAAGAAGTTCTAAAGTTGAAACAGGGAACTGGAGTCAGCCTTTCAATCGGCGGGATCAGCCTCATCCAGACATGCATGAGGCTGAAGCTCATCGATGAATACTGGCTCCTGGTTCAACCGGTAATTTGGGGAAAGGGCAGACGACTCTTCGATGGTACCGCTGACAGGCTTGATCTACGACTAATCGACTCGCAATCCTTTAAGTCAGGCGTCGTCGTGCTCCACTACCTGCCCGCGGAAGGAGTCGCCCAAACCTGAGTCGTCCACGAATCTGGATTGGGGAATCGAGTTCGATCTGCAGCCAATCCTATTTATACCAGAACCAGCCCAAGCCGAGGTTCAACGTGCCACTTCCCGCCTGGAGCGACTCCTCCGGTTGAGGCTGGTCTGGAAGACCAGCCCCACCACGAATAAGAGCAGTCCGATAATTATGGCGATCAACCCTGCCAGCTTGAATCCATCGACGATCAGGATCGCCCCTGCCAGGGATGACAGGATGGTCAATGCCCACTCGAAGATGATGGATATCAGGAAGATCCCGATAAATCCACCGATCAGGATGATCAGCCATTCCGGGATTTTCAACTGGACTGCCAGCTGGGATGCAAAGCGCGCAATGATATACGCGCCTGCCAGGAACCCGGCCACCGCGATGGCCAGCTTTTGGAAGAAATAAGCCAGCAGGGCGCCCAGCAGGCCGACCGCCAGGGCAATCACAAATGTCAGCCAATCCGGCTTGACATGCAGGTACCGGCTAGCCAGGTCCAGTCCTGCAAAGAACCCTATGGCTGCAACGAAGAGCCAAAAAATCTTGCGCCCGAAGGCAAGTAAAACGGTACCACCAAGGATATTTACAATGGACATGGGTTTAACCTCATTTCTTGATCAATACATTCCTCGTCAACCTCAATCTTGTGTGGGGGCTGACCCGGTTTGACCCTGGGATGGATCTTCATCATGCTGCTGCTTGAGAGTTGGTTCAAGCCAGGTGCGGCCATCCCGGGCGATCAACGCCTCAGCAGTCTCAGGTCCCCAGGAACCTGACTGATAATTGGGAAAGTCCGTTGGAGTGGAATTTTCCCAGACCTTCAAAATGGGAGATAAAACTGCCCAGGAGGCCTCGACCTGGTCAGCGCGCATGAAGAGCGTTGCATCGCCTTCCATGACATCAGCCAGCAGGGTTTCATACGCCTCCGGCGGCCTCGAGTTAAATGTTTCCAGGTAGGAAAAATGCATATATACCGGGCTCAATTGCAGGTCTGGTCCGGGCTGTTTGGCCTGAAAACCCAACACAATCCCTTCGTGCGGCTGAATGTGAATGATCAGACGGTTGGATTCCCAGTCCTGGAGAGCCGTTCTTGGAAAAGATTGATGAGGCACAGGTCGGAAATGGATCACAATTTCTGAAACCTTCGCCGCCAGCCTTTTCCCGGTGCGCAGATAGAAGGGGACATCCTGCCAGCGCCAGTTGTCTACAAATAACTTTAGGGCAGCAAAGGTCTCCGTGCTTGATCCGGGGGATACACCGGGTTCCGTTCTGTACGCAGGCACTTTTTTACCTTGTATCCTTCCCGGGCCATATTGGCCCCGGACGGCATACAGCGGGACCTCATTATTCTTGATCGGACGGATAGCGCGCAGCACATCCACTTTTTTGTTACGGATCTCATCTGCGCTGAAGGAGACCATTGGCTCCATGGCGATCAGGCACAGGATCTGCATCAGGTGGTTCTGGATCATGTCGCGCAAAGCCCCGGCGTGGTCGTAATATGCGCCTCGATGCTCAACTCCCACTTCTTCGGCAACCGTAATTTGTATGTGGTCAATGTAGCGGCGGTTCCAGATTGGTTCGAACATTGCGTTGGCAAAGCGAAAGGCCAGGATATTCTGGACCGTTTCCTTGCCCAGGTAATGATCGATGCGGTAAATTTGCGATTCGTTGAAGACGGCTGTAAGGGAGCGGTTCAGGGCTATGGCCGAAGCCAGGTCATGGCCGAAAGGCTTTTCGACAATTATTCGTGCCCGCAGCCTGTTCTGCGCCAATTGAGTCGCAGCAAGCCCCTTAACAATGGCTTCCATCACACCCGGAGGTGCAGCCAGGTAAAAAATGGTGTTGGCTGGAGCGCCAAAATTTTCCTCGCAGGCCTTTATCTGCTGACTCAAATTCTCGTATGTTGCCCGGGTGGAAAAATCACCCTGGATATAAAACAAGTGCCGGGCGAATTCTTCCCATTTTCCTTCGTCAACCTGGCCACATTCACAGAAGGTCGTGGTCCCGCTTTTCATGCGCAGGCGGAAGTCGTCCAGGTTTTCAGCTTTGAGATCCACCCCGATGACGGCAAACTTTTCCGGTAAAAACTGGTTGAGGGCCAGGTTGTACAAGGCAGGGGCCAGCTTGCGCCAGGCCAGGTCACCCATGCCCCCGAAGATCACCAGGACGGTTGATTCTTTCAGAAGTGTCATCTCCGTCACGCTTTCATGAACGAAAGGCCCAGTCCTTCCAGTGCAGTCCGGGTTGACTCATATCCAGAATGGAGGATACCTTTCAGTCCCAGGCCCTGGGCGACCTCGACAAACATGGCCCTGTCGTCGATATATACCACCTCTTCGGGACTCACCTGGGCAACATCCAATGCAATCCGGTAAAGATCTTCATCTGGTTTTCGGTAGTGGAGAAAGCAGGAAGAAATGAAGAAATCGATGAATGTCCCCAACTTGAAGTGCTGAACGCGATACTCGGTCAGCTCCCGGCCCTCGTTGCTGACGGCCGCGACCTGCAGGTTGTAGCGAGCCTTGAGAGCGCCCATCAGCTCGAGCATATCCGGAAAAGATTTGGACTGGGCGAACATGAACTTCTTGAATTGTTCGCGTGAGAACGGACGTTCCTGGTAAAAGACCACCCGGTTCAGATACTGGTCGAGACTGATCTTGCCCTCTTCGTACGTGTCAAAAGTCAAGTGATGCCGCTCATTCATCTCATCGAAGTCCAGGTTAAATTTTGCTGCGGCGCGGCTCCTTTCGGCGCGGCCCCAGCCATTTGTGAGCAAAACGCCCCCTATGTCCAGGAACAGCGTTGAAATGGGGGAATGCACTTTCATGGTTTCACCTTTTTACCCTGATACAAAGTTTACCGGTCCTGTGATTCTTGAAAAGCAGCGGCGCTTTTTTGGCTCAGGGCGGCCGTCAATTGGTCGGTGGCGTTTACGAATTTGGCAACCCCCTCGTCTTCGAGCTGCTGCGTTACTGCATCCAGGTCGATCCCGACCTGCTGCAAGCCTTCCAGCACCTGGCAGGCAGCTTCCGCGCCTTCCCCAAGGCGCAGGGCAGGGTCGCCATGATCGCGGTAGGCGTTCAAGGTTTCCACCGGGAGGGTATTGATCGTATCCGGCCCGATCAATGGTTCAACATACTTGACATCACTATATTCCGGATTCTTGGTCCCGGTGCTTGCCCACAACAGGCGCTGGGTGCGGGCCCCTTTAAGGGCCAATTTTCGATAGCGTTCTCCGGCAAAGATTTCTGCGTATATTTGGCCTGCGACTTTCGCGCTGGCGATCGCCGCCTGTCCCCGCAGGCCGGCTGCTTTTTCGGCAGGCGATCCGCCCTGCAGCTTTATCTTTTCAAGCTGCGGGTCAATCATGACGTCAATCCGGCTCAGGAAGAAGCTCGCCACCGAAGCCACCCGGTTGAGGGACCTGCCACCCGCCGCCAGCATTTCCAGCCCGGACAGGTAGGCTTCTGCCACCTCCCGGTAACGCGGCAGGCCGAACAGGAGGGTTATATTGACATTGATCCCTTCCCCGATCAACTGCCGGATGGCAGGTAGGCCTGCCTTCGTCGCCGGGACTTTAATAAACAAGTTCGGCCGGTTTACCAGCCCCCACAACTGACGAGCCTCGGCGATCGTGCCGGCTGTATCATGCGCCAGCCTGGCAGAGACTTCCAGGCTGACAAACCCATCGGCACCATCCAGCCGGTCATACGTGGGACGGAAGAGATCGGCCGCGTGCTGGATATCCTCGATGGTGAGCGTCTGGTATATTCCTTCGACACTCCTGCCCTCCAGAGCCAGGGTGCGGATGGCATTGTCATAGTCGTGGCTGCCCGCGATGGCTTTCTCGAAGATGGATGGATTCGAGGTCAAGCCACCCACCCCATCCTCTTCGATCCACCGTTTTAATTCCCCATTCTCGAGGGATTTGCGGTGAAGATAATCGAGCCAGATACTCTGACCGTAACTTTCCAATACCATGAGATGATTCTTATTCATTGCGATATTCCTTTCGACCAATTGAAATTCTCTTTTTAAGCCGGGCAGTTCCATGGGGGCAGTACCGCCTGGAGATTAATTCAGGCTGCCTTCGAATGGCGATCGATGGGCACATCCGGTTTTAAGCGGATTGGGGAGCTTTCGACCAATTGGAATGCTACCTCCCTGAGGAATTCACCGTGCTGGGATCGATAGTCTGGCAGGATCTCTGCAACGGGGACAGCCCTGTGTGCATAGCGGAACAGGTTTGGGTCCAGCAGCTGACCATCGAAGAGAATGATATCGATATCGATGGGGCGCGGGGCGTTCTTTTCCGCACTGCGCACCCGGCCCAGCTGTGCCTCCAGCGGGCGCAAGACTTTTTCTTTGAGCTCACCCGCCTCCAGGGAGGTTGTGATCAACACGGCCAAATTAAGAAAATCCGCGCCTGCGGAACCAACGGCGGGCGTTTCCCATACCGACGAGATCTGCACAATTTTTACCTTCTGCCAGAGCAGGTCCACGCCCAGCGACAAATTCTTCCCGGGTTGGATATTCGATCCCAGCAGCAGGCAGGCTTGGTGCAAAGCCGGCCTCATTTCAGCGATCCTTTCTCCCGTTCGATCTCAACCCCAACGGACCTGGAAAATCGTACCGCTCCAGGTTTTTCAACCCGCACCCTGACTTTCTCCACACCGGGTTCCTGCAGGCATAACCGTGCCAGGTCGGTCGCCAGGGCTTCGACCGTAAACCGGCGGGCACTTTCAGCATGCGCCACTACTTTCCTGGCGACCGTGCTGTAATTAATGCCATCGCCAATATCATCACTCATTGCGATCTTGCTGATGTCGCCATACAGCACGAGGTTGATCCGGATCTCCTTTGGCTTTTCGCGCTCCCAGTCGTTTACCCCGAGAATACCGCGTGCCACCAAGTCCGAGATAATGATTTTGTCCATGACATTCCTTATGAGATCATGCGCCTGCCACCGACCATCTGTTCACCTTTCGCGGACGGACAACAGGCCCTTTCGATCGTACCTGAGAAAGGACTGCGATATCTTGGAACCATTTTTGGTCGCCACATTTTCCTGCAAGTACTGGTGATTAAGGCTGAACTCTTTTAGCTCATTGATTTTCTTTCCTTCCGGTAGGATGGTCTGTACAGATGACGGATCATCCACCGGGATTTCCAGGTAAGCCTCGGTAACATAAATAAGATCCAGGCGCTTTGCCTTGAGCAAAAGCTGAAGCACCCTTGGCCCGGTTGCCATCATGATGAGGCGATAGCCCATTTCAAGATCGAGGTGAGCAATCATCCGTCCTCCTTCGACCCCGGCTTCACCGCTCCCGACCACGCTCACCTGAGACGATGTGAGGGCCCTGGCTTGCTTTGAACCAGCCAGCTTATCCGTGGTAAAGATTGTTATCCTTCGACCGCTTTCCATCACCACTTTGGGGAGCTTAAAATCCAGGCTGCGGGTGACAATTGCCAGATCTGGACTCCTTTTTTTGTAGCCAGTAGCCAGCCTCCATTCGCCCAGGTCTTCAAATCCTTTTCCCGGTTCAAATTGAGAAAGGGCATCTTCAACCTGACTGCCGGGAACTGAAAGGCGCTTTAGATATGCCTCTCCGCTGATAATCACATCTGCCTGGGCCAACAGCTCCTGGAAAAGGCGCCAATCGGAAGCGTTTCTCAATTCCAACGGGACGCGGAAATTTCGCCGTTCGTCTGCCACGGCAATGACCCCGTTCCTGTCGGTCAAGAAATCGGTTATCACCAGGGTTTTCCCGATTTTCGCAGAGAGGTCGGCTAATCCCTGGCGAAGATAAAGGTCATCGAGCGGCACCTGCCTCTTTTCAGGGAAAAGTTGGGTTACCTTTTCCGAATCAGGCAGCCTGTTGATCATTGTTTCGGCCATCCGTTGGCTGAGCATCCAGGTTTGGTCCATGGGTTGATGCCTTGTCCTTAATAGGCAATCTTCCAGGCGGGGGCCTCTTTTGCACCAAGGTCTTCTGGCCGGAAGGGTCCGGTTTGGGCAATCAGGTTGCGCGCCTCGGGGACCTTATCCCAGACGTTCCAGAGCAACACTCCACAAATCCTGTCATCCCTGAAGTAATAGATGATCCCTTTTTGGAAAGGCTCGGCCCAATCGGCCCTGGTCTCCAGCCGGGAATCCAACTCGCCCACGGCTTCATAGCCAAGCTCGAACAGGTCCGAGAAGAAATACGGCAAATAATGGAATGGCTCGGATGCGCCAGCCATATTACGACCTGCCTGGCGACCCATGCTGTTGGCATTATTTTCATGCTCGAGATGCAAACGCTTGCCAAGGGCGGGATTGAAGAATTCGGCCACATCGCCAGCCGCATATATGTTGGGATGACTGGTGACCAGGTATTCGTCCACTATTATCCCCTCCCCCGCTTGCAGGCCGGCCGCTTTCGCCAGCCCGGTGTTCAATTCAATCCCGATCCCGGCGATGACGCCATCGGTCACCAACTCTTTTCCACTCAGGGTGCCCAGGACTTGGCGGCTGCCAGGGGAAGATAGACCGGTGACCTTTTCACCCGCCAGGACCGTAACACCCTTTTTCCGGAAAAAGTCATTGAGGAACTGGGAGAGGTCGTGTGGATAGATGCGTGCCCCGATCCCATCTTCGGGGAATAGCATGGTCACCTTTCTGCCATTCATCGCCAGGGCAGCCGCGATCTCTGCACCAATAAAGCCGCCCCCAATCATGGCAAAGTCCTGGCTGACCGCGCTCATCCCGGACAGGCGCCGGTAATCCTGCACCGTGCGATAGTAGATGATGTCCTCCCCCCCAAATGGAAGACGGCGGGGCGTGCCTCCGGTGGCCCAAAGCAGCTTGTCGCCATGATATTCAATCCCCTGGTCATCCCGGACGACCTGTTTATCTGCATCCAGGGCAACAATGTTCCGCCCAAGATGGAGCGTGGCGTTCTGGCTGGCGTTTTTGCGCCAGATGCTGTCGAAAGGTTTGCCCTTCCATAATCCCTTGGTGAGGGGCGGGCGGTTGTAGGGAGGGTCTGGCTCCCGGCTGATCAAGCCAATCGTGCCTTCCGGATCAATTTCCCGGACCCCCTTGACGGCTGAATCCGCTGTCATGCCTCCACCGATGATCAGATATCTATAGTTGTTCATAAGTCACCTATCACCTGTCAAGCTGCTGCAGCCTGCACGCTGTAAAAAATTCAGAGCGCAGGGCCGGGTCCTCGGCGTAATGGCCGCGCCAGACCGTGGTCCGGGTGGTGGGTGCTATTTCGCGCACCCCGCGCATCTCCACGCAAAGGTGATGGGCCTCCAGGAACACAGCCACCCCATGCGGGTGGAGCATGCCATCCAAAGCATCGGCAATTTGCTGGCCGATCCGTTCCTGCACGGAAAAGCGCCTGGAGAAGAGCCGTACCATGCGGGTAAGCTTGGAGATGCCAATGATGTTCTCGTGGGAAATGTAACCGACATAGGCTGAGCCAAAGAATGGCAGGGCATGATGTTCGCACAGGGCGAAGAAACGGATCGGTCCCTCAATGACCTGGCCGAGGTGGCAGTCGGGTTCGCCCCGGCACTCGGTGGCGAAAACCTTCAGTAGTTTAGGGTCACCGTCATAGCCATCGGTGACATCATATAAAGCCCTGATGAAACGCCGCGGCGTGTCTTTTGTTGCGGGCGTATTACAATCCAGGCCAAAGGCGGAAAAGATCTCGGCTGCGTAGCCTTCAAATTTGCGAAACTGGTCGGCCGTGACCGGCCGTTTCTGCAGTTCCATCGCTTCGATGAAATCAGTTTCTACTACGTCGTATGGGTTGTCCATTTTCTCCTCTTTATCTCTTGGTTGGGACGGAAGGCTGGCACTGGCAACCATGTACCCAAAGTAAAATGCAAACTTTTTCTATTTTATCCAGGTGAATGCGATTCAAGTAGATCATCGGCCATTGCAGCCTCTTGAGCGGGCAGGCTATTTCCAGGGTAGGTGATGCCTTTTCCTTCCACTTTGGCCAAGGGGTTAATCTCATGCGGTTTGCTGTTCTTTTCACTGAGGATATCTTCGACTAAAATGCCTCGCACCAGAAGGGCATCCCCGATCAGCGAACGGTGGCAGCGCCAGGGAACTGCCTCCGCGCACATGATAACCGTTCGCTTTTGAGAGCCGAGTTCGATGAGCTGTTCAAGACCGGCTTGAAATTCAACTGTTTGCATGTAGTCGGCAAAGCCGCGAAAAGAAGCATTTTTCCAGCCGGTATTGATGGAGGTCTGGCTGGTATGGCGCAGTCCACCAAGTTCCTTCAAATGCAAATATTCGATCGCCTGGTTGTGTAATTCCTGTTCCAATTCTGCCTGGTTGAATTGAGGGTTGTGGCGGGACCTGGGAATGGTGCGCACATCGACGACCAATTGGATCGTGTACGCATGCAGAATTCTTATGAACTCGTCAATGGGGTGGGTGGAGTGACCAATGGTGTAGATCGTATCCGGCATGGGCAGCCTCTCTGGCATCACAAAAGTGTTTCCGTTTTTGCGGCCATGATGAAGTCGTTCATGGACAGCCCATTAATCTTATGAGTCCACCAGGTCACGGTAACCCTCGCCCATTCGGTCAAAATGGCGGGATGGTGGTCTTCTGCGATGGCCAGCTGCGCAACCCGGTTGCTGAAAGCCAGTGCCTGGTTAAAATCCTTGAATGGAAAGGATTTCTCCAGATGCAGTACGCCCTTTTTTCGATGCGTCTCCCAGCCTGGCAGTTCTGCACCCAGCCGGCTTATTTCCCGGGCGGTCAGTCGAGGAGTGTTCGCTGTCACTGGACTGCAATGCAGGTCGACTAATTTATTGATCATGGTTATCCTTTGTAGGTCAGAACCCTTCCCCACAGGCTCTTTGTTCCCCACAACCCTGAACGCAGGCACTCCAATTGCACAATCTGGCTGTGGTCAACAAACAGGTTAACTTCAGCGCCATAATTCTTGATGTACCAGGCGAATACCTCCGGATCAGCGGCTTCAAACATCGGTTTTTCCAGGCCCAGGGCATTAATGATTTTGGCTACGACATCCGTCCGCCACGTGGTAACGTTTTCAGTGATCCCCTCCGATTCGATCATTATCATATAGGCACCGGCATCGACGAAACGTTTGGCCTGCGTGATCGCCCATTCAGGGTCACGCGTACCTTCCGCTGCCAGTTCGGAGGCAGCCGTGGCGCCTCCAGCGCCGAACTGGATGCCGACCTCCGGTTTGGCTTTCAATCCAGCTTTTTGAACTTTCTCAACCAGGCGCAACCAATCATCGGTCGGTATGGTGATAAATCCGCTGGAGATTTCGATGATATCGAATCCAAGCTCTTTACATTCCCGGATGTACTGGTCAACTGCCTCACTTCCTTGCGTAAGGACATGCTCAATAAACCCGCCTGTGGAAACCATGACGTTGTAGCTGTGACAGGTATCCAGCAGTTCTTTGACCGTTTTGCGCGGCATCAGGCTGAAAGACCCACCTGCAAATTTAAGCACATCCACATAGCTGCCCATGGTCTCCAGGATATCTTCCAGGTAACGCCTGCCCATGGGGGTGTAATAGGGTCCGCGAATTTCGGTGACCCCCTGTTTGCGTGGTTTCCCCTGGCGGTCATTGATTTTCAAGAATGCGAAAGCTCTTTCGTCAGCTTGATTTTGTGATGGACTCATTGCAAATGCCTCCTTGGCTGGTTTCTTGCCTTTTCCAGAAGCGCTGCAAGCTCGCGCACTGGCGTGTTCTCCAGATGAAGAACGGCGTCTTCGATCTCGATCTGGAGTGATCCTTTGAGATGGTCGTGGCTGAGCTGCTCAAACTTTTTCACAACAGTTCCCCATTGCATCGGGTGCGTATGGAATCCCTCGTAATCCCTCTTTTCAGTGGTCAGTTCAAATCCGCTGTTGAACCTGACCTGGATGCGGACGGGCATCTCGGCCGGAAACCGGTTGCTGAATTCATCGAGCGGGTGCACGTGTATTTTCCGAAGCAGTGCCTGTATATCCCTGCGCTTGATGCGCTCCGGCAGATACTGGGCGGGCGTCACCTGACCGTCCAGGATGGCAGCCGCAATGATATAAGGCAGGCTGTGGTCGGCTTCCTCTTTGGATCGTACTGTGAATTTCTCGCCTTCTTCGCCGCCGCCGATAATGTTATAAGCTACATCGAAAATTTCAATTTCGATACTTTGAATTTCGCTGCTGTTAATAATGTCATTCAATTCCAGAATACCTTCAATCGCGGATTGCGAATGGATTTCTGCGTTGTATTTCTTAACGATGGTCTTTGTAACCCGCTCCAGGTCTTCCTTCGACCAGTTCAGCTTGAAATGCCCGGAGATCGTCTCCATGAAACCTTTATTTCCTTCAAAGACCTTGCCTGGTCCAGTGATGCCGCGCATTGCCAGGAAAGCCGCATGGGTCACTCCCAAAGCCGTGTTTGGGTAAGCCAGGCCCTTCCAGTTTGAAAGCGCCCCTGTGCGGGTCACCCGTAGGGCGTTATAAGCAGTCCCGGCAATCGCTAGCGCATTGGCGGTTTTTGCCGGGTCCAACCCGAGGGCCTTGGACACGCCGGCGGCGATTGCGAAAGATCCCTGGGTGGTGTGGTCAAACCCCCTGGCCCGCACCGGCGCGACATCGCTCAGCCGGCATTGGACCTGATAGGCGACTGCCAGGGCGGTCATCAGGTCCTTGCCTGTGCGATTGGCATATTCACAGGCCGCCAGCACCGAGCCCAGGTTGTCGCTGGGATGGCAGGTTTCCCCTTTGGCCAGGTAGGAGTCATTGAAATCCAGGTAACGCACCAGGGCACTGTTGTAGAAAGCTGCCCTGTCCGGTGCTGTCCGCCCGCCGCCGATCAATGCGCAGGTTCCCTTGCCCCCAAAATCATCAACCTGCGCCCTGATCATCCTGATCGGTTCGTTGTCCAGCGCACCGATTGCACAACCCAGGGCATCCAATACCCTGATTTTTATTTGTTGGCAGGCCGGTTTGGACAGGTCGTCATAAGAGGCATGCGTAACAAACTCTGCAATCTGCTCTACTTGTGTCATCATTCCTCCGGTATAGGAACAATAAGTCGTACACCACGCTCGAAGAACAGGTAATCCCAGGCCCAATTGATTAATACCAACAGGCGGTTGCGGAAGCCGATCAACCTGTAGATATGCACGCTCAACCAGAGCAGCCAGGCAAAAAAGCCTGTAAAATTTCGTCCGAGCAAATGCACCGCGGCCGCGTTGCGCCCGATCACGGCCAGGGTACCGAGATCCCGGTAATGGAACGCTTCAGGCGCCTGACCTTCCATTTGCCGCAGGATGTTCCTGGCAGCCGTTTCACCTTCCTGGATGGCCGCCGTGGCCACCATCCCCATGGGCTTTCCATTTTCTTCAAAGTGCGCCAGGTCGCCAACCACGTAAATATCTGGATATCCTGGCACCTGGAGTGTTGGCAGCACCTTCACCTGCCCATTCGCCAGGATGGGTAGAGACGCGGCGGCACCGGCCGGCGGAGCGCCGTGTACTCCGGCAGTCCAGATGACCGTTTCCAACCGGATGACACTCCCATCCATCAATGTCAGGCCATCAGATGTGATCCTGGTGACCATTGCTCCAAGGCGGACCTCCACGCCCATCTCCTGCAAGCGCCTCAACGCATAAACCTGTAATCGCCCGGGGAGGCCGGGGAGCAAATGGCCGGCTGCTTCAAGGATCATGATGCGCACTTCTTTGGGATCAAGGTCTGGGTAATCTTTTGAGAGCGGCCCCCGGACCAATTCTGCCAGGGCGCCACTAAACTCCACTCCGGTCGGTCCACCGCCGATGACGGCAAAGGTCAACATCTGCTTCCTTTTTTCCTGGTCAGTTTCGTACAGGGCGCGTTCAAACCGGAAAAGGATATGATTGCGCACGGTAATGGCATCCTCGAGGGTCTTTAATTGAAAAGTGTATTTTGATGCACCCTCCACGCCGAAATAATGCGTGCTGCTGCCTGGCGCCAGCACCAGATAATCATAAGGAAATACACGGCTTGTCGTTTTGATCAGCTTGTTTTCCGAATCCATACCTGTGACTTCATCAACAAGTAAGCGGAGATGCTTTTTTCCTCTCAAGGTGCTCCGGACGGGAAAAACAATATCCTCTGGTTCAAGTTCCGCGGCTGCCACCTGATAAAGCAGGGGGAAAAAAGTGTGATAGTTGTTGCGATCCAAAACAAGCACATCCGCCTGGGAGCGTCCCAAAGCCCGGGCAGCCCGCAGGCCGGCAAAACCGGCACCAACGATGATAATTTTGGAGCGGCCTGGCACGGCTATTGCTCCTTCACCGCATGCTGATCTTCCAGGTAAGCTTTCAATGCGATGGCATTGTTGTGCTCCTGATCCCGGGCGGAAAACAATAACGTAACATTTCCATGTCGGCTGGCAGGCAGGATGGTTTCCTTAACCATTGGTAATTCATCCAGCTCGGCAAAGTAGCGGTGCTGGAACTCATTCCACTTGGCTGGGTCATGTCCAAACCAATGGCGCAATGCATCGCTGGGGGCGAAATCCTTCAGCCAGGCGTCCAATCTGACCGCGGCTTTATTCAGACCGCGCGGCCATAAACGGTCAACCAGGAAACGGGCACCATCGTCTGGCGCAGCAGGAGCGTAAATGCGTTTGACCTTGATCATGGTAAACTATTTCCTTCCACCCTGCCTGTCTTTTTGATCTCCCGGGTGCGTTTTCGTCCAGGTGCGCCGGACCGGCAGGCTGGGCAATTTTTCGATATCCTTTTTATTCAGTTTCAAGTAGACGGTATTATTTTCGTAGTGATCGATCGCTCCCACGGGAATGGTCACGTCTTTCTGCCCCCACAAATGGCCTTCCCGCATCACCAGGTGGGTGATATGGTCATTCTCCGGGATGATCAGGAATTCATCCACGCGGCCGACATGCCCATCGGCAGCATTGACTGCTGCGCCGCGCCGGATGACCAGCTCATCGGCGGGGATATGATCCTTTTGCAGGATAATATCCGGGATCATCGGAGGATAATACGGCCACATCATATACGGGCTTCCATGAAAATCCGCCAAAACGGATGGAACGAATTCCACTCGATCAAAGATCGGCATTTCCGACAGCTCAGCGCGGCTGCAATTCAACCGGATCTCGCCGGGAGTGCTTTCCACTACGTGATCAATCGATACCAGGTATTCGGTTTCCGAGAACGACTCGTTGCCGACCACCAGGTGGGTTATTTCTTCTGTTGTTGGTTTGAGGATCAGCCGCGTAACCCACCCCCACGATCCGTCCAAACAGGTTACTCTGGCATTGATTGAAATATCCATGGGAATTGCCTCCTTTCGGCAATGCACCAATTTACATGATAATTATCATAAATATTATATATCGTGTTGCGAAATGCGTCAATATTTATCCAGACGATCTTACATGATTCCAATAATCCCAGGATGATTGCCGTAACACCGGAGAGCCGCGGGGGAACCAAACACTCCGGCGTCACAGCGCCCGATCTGATTCATGCTACAATATTGTTGATTCTGTCCGAATATATCCTGGCTATATTGAAAGGATAAAGTAGGAAAAATATGCGCAGCCTGAAAGTGTATGAATGGATCGGGATTGCATTGATCCTAATCATTGGGATCATCCATATCTACACATCTCCGGATGAATTTAAAGATGCGCCCTACCTGGGGATCATGTTTGTCGGCGCTTTCCTTCTGCTCGATCATCTCCGCCGTTGGCATTTCCTTCAATAAGCCTCTTTGGGGCTGGGGAACAGGGTTGCTGGTCGCGCTGGGCTCAATGGCTGGATATATCCTCAGCCGCACCGTTGGCCTTCCCATTTCGGGAGTTGAGCCCTGGGGGCCGGCAATTGGATATCTGAGCCTGGTCCTGGAATTTCTCTTCGTGGCAGCGTTCACAAGAATGGCAGAATTCAAGCAGTTGGTTGCGAAGATAACCCAAAGGAAATCAGCGTAAGGTGACGATTTTTCCGGATGAGGAACCCCAATCATCCAGATGGTCTTACACGCCTCCATACCACCAACAGAAATGCCATGACACTGACCGCCTCAAGTATTCTGCCCGGGAGGACCAACCCGGCATTATGGCCAATTCCTCCGAGCGCCGCCAGCATGATTCCGGCATTGAGGCCGGTCAGAACCGACCAGGCCATTGCCTGGTTTCCGCGCGGCAATCCGCTGGTGAAACGCGGCAGGATCCAGTAAGCCACTCCCAGAGCAAGTTGTACCAACCAACCCATCAGAAGGAATTCAATATGGGCAGGTAGAAGGGCTGATGGATTGGGACCAAAAGCCACCCCTTTATTGGCCAGCATTAAGGCGCCGAAGGTGAAACCAAGAGCCAGGTAGACCAGAGAGAAGCGGATGAACCAGACACTTGGGCGAGGCATTTACCTTCCCTTCACCCGCTTCCACAGGGTAATGAGTAAAGCCATCCCGCCCAGCCACTGCAAGAGGGCAGAAACCACCAACAGCCAACCCAGGAGAGTCCCCTGTGATTGGGGCAGGATCGGTTCACTCACGATCCTGATGACCAATCCCATATTCAGCAAAAGATAGGCCGACCAATTTTGCGCCTCGCTGCCATGCGGGTGTTCCAGAGAATACTTCGGAAACATCCAATAGGCCACGCCGAAGATCAGCAGGGTCAGCCAACCGACAACCAGCAGGTGAATATAATCCGGGAACAGGGCGGCAATGACCACCGGCAGGTGCCAGAGGGACTGCCCAGCCAGGAGAATCCCAATGGCTAAAGCAATCCCCAGGTATACAAAGGATGTTTTTATAACCCAGCGGGTCAGAAGAGGCATGTGATCGTCCCCTTCCCTGGATCAGGATTGGGCAGCCTTCTTCTTCGTATAAAAATAGGTCAAACCAATTGCGATCACCGCAGGAAGGACTCCCACGATCCCAAAGACCAGGTCGCCGGGCAGTCGGATCCATTCGATCAGCTTGGCCAGGCTGGTATTCAAATAGGCCGGACTGCGGGCGTGCCAGTAGCCATTGATCAGCACATCCCTGAACTGCAGCACGCCTCCCGGGAAGAGCGACAGGATGACCATCATGGCCAGGCCGATATTCAACCCCCAGAAGGAAATGCGGATGTATTTCTCGACGCGTTTCCATTGCTCCCGCGGAAGCACCTGCCGGATGGCAAACATCATCAAAGCCAGTCCAAGCATTCCAAAGACACCCATCAACGCAGCGTGGCCGTGATTCGGCGTCAGCATCGTACCGACCTCGTAATAACTGACAATCGGCGTGTTGATCAGGAAACCGAACACTCCTGCCCCAAGGAAGTTCCAGAAGCCAACTGCCATCAGGAAGTAAAAGGTCCACTTATGCGGGATGGAGACTTCCTCGCCGCAGACATCGCATTTTCCGCGCGACAATTTTATGAAATCCCATGCATCCAGGGTGAGCAGCGTCAATGGCACGACCTCCAGGGCGGAGAAGAGCGCGGCCAGTGCCATGGTGATATTGGATTGCCCCGTCCAGTACCAGTGGTGACCGGTGCCGACGATTCCGCTGGCCAGGAATAAGATGGCATCCAGGTAGACCACCCGGGTGGCCGTTTTGCGCGACACCATGCCCAGCAGAAAAAAGATGATCGCCACCATCACGGTTGCGAAGAGTTCGAAGAACCCTTCCACCCACAGGTGGATGATCCAGAAACGCCAGGCATCCACGACGGTAAAATTGGTGGTGCTGGTAAAGAACAAGGCTGGCAGGTAGAACAACGGGATGGCAACGGCTGCATACAGGAACAGGGCGGCGATTTCCTTCCGTCCTTCATCTTTGCGCGCCGGCATGATCGCCCGGAAAATCAGGATTACCCAGAGCACCAGGCCGAGCGCCAGCAGCACCTGCCAGAAACGTCCCAGGTCCAGGAACTCCCAACCCTGGTTGCCCACCCAGAACCAGAATTTGCCGGTCCAATTGTTAATCCCAAGGAATTCACCCAGCAGGCTGCCGCCCACCACCAGGAGCAGGGCGCTGAACAGGATGTTCACCCACAATGCCTGCTTGTGCGGTTCCTTCCCCCCAATCGCGGGAGCGAGGAACAAAGCCCCGGCGACGTAGGCGGTGGAGATCCAGAAGAGGGCAGTCTGCAGATGCCATGTGCGGGTGATATTGCTCGGTAGAAGGCCTGACAGATCCAGTCCATAGAAGGAGCCTGGATCGGCGCGGTAATGTGCGATCAGCGCGCCTGCCAACCCCTGTGCCAGCAGTAAAAGCGCGACGATCAGGAAATACTTTATCGTTCCTTTCTGGCTGGCAGTAGTCCCCCCGCCAGGAAGCATCTGCGGATGAATATGCTCCTTTGCGCCCTTCCATCCCAGGTAGTTGAAACGCCCGAAGGCAAAGAGCACCACCGCCGTACCGCCCAGCAGGGCGATGAAGCTCAGCGCGCTCCACAGGATCGCGTCGGTGGTTGGCTGGTTGCCCACCAATGGATCGTAGGGAAAGTTGTTCGTATATGAATAAGACCGTCCCGGCCTGTCAGTGACGGATGACCAGGCCGCCCAGGCGAAGAAGGCCGTCAACTGGTGGACCTCCCGGGGGTCTTGAATCAAATTTGCTTTCAGCCCCGCGTCTCCGCCCGGCCTGGCGAAATAATTCGCCCAGACGGTTTGCTGGGCCAGGAAAGTGTCAGCTTCCGGCTGTGTAAATGTCAGTGTGTCTGTTCCGCCATCATAGCGGTTTTCCTTGAGCAGGATGGAAACTTCCGCTTCCACGGCCGCCTGACCGGCAGCGTCGAGCGCAGCGTAATCCTGGCCATAGCGCGCCACCGCAATGCTGTCGGCAGTTGCTTTTCCCAGGTCATGCAGGTAGGCTGCCGAGAAATCGGGACCCAGGTATGCGCCATGCCCCCAGATCGAACCGTTTTCCATCAAGCCGTATTTCAGGAATACCTGCTGCCCGGAACGGACATCTTCACCGCTGAAGACCAACTGGCCGGAAGGTCCCACCACCCGGTCTGGAATGGGTGGAGCATCCCGGTAAGCGCCGACTGTGACTCCGATCAATATCGAGAAACCGACGATCAAGATCAGGATGACCGCATTCCGCCACCACGGGGAGAGACGATCTTCATCCTGGGTTTGAGTGTCCATTCATTCCTCCTCCATCCTCCTGGTTTCACCAGGAAACAAAAAGCGACCAAAGACCCACCGCCTGGAACTGGTCTCAGCCGTCATGTAAAGAATAAAGATCGTTTTGGAAATATGGATATCGAGCGCTATGGCCACATAGCCTCCAGGCAGGTGCGTATGCCATATTTACGGAAGAGCTTATTCGGAATCATACCCTTTTAATTTAGATAATGCAAATCGTTCCGGCTGAAGAGACAAATTCTCATCATGAAAACTGAATAGTCTTCTGCGCCGAAAAAGCGACTACACAATCCTGCGTTCCATGCAGGGAAGTCGCCACAACAAAATCTATAAAGTCGTAATTACAGATTGATTTTGAGAGTTGCTTTCGTGGAATGCAGTGCTTTGTTTGTGCTAGAATCAGAAGCAGGGTCCGGCTCGTGCCGATCCTTCACAGTCATTTTTTCATCGGGAGGGCAGTTCAGGATGAAACTATTCAAGGTATGCCCCAAGACCCACCGCATCGTGGGCGTGCGTGATCCTCGTGACGTTCCGCGGCTACTGTTTCCCATCGCCGGCTTCCTGGCACTGGCATGGTTCCTTCTGCGCGTGCTGCCCAAGCCCAGCCGGGCGGCCTATCCCTGCCAGCGCGTGGCGGCACCCATGGCTGGAAGCTTCCTGGTGTGGCTGGCCGGTGTCACCGGCGCCAGGCTGCTCTTCCACCAGGCGCGCCTGCGCCTGCGCCAGGCCCGCTACCTGACCGCCACGCTGGCATTGACCGGCGCGCTGGCAGGGCTCGCCTGGGGTGCGCTGAGCTTGCATCAGCCAGCATATGCCGCCTATACCCCGCACCCTGCCAACGCGCCGATCGGCACGGCACGCGGCCTGGCACCTGGCCGGGTGACCTGGGTGCATGATCCCGCCGTCACAGACTGGGCCGGTCCCAACTCGGGCCAGAGGTGGTATGAACACACCGACCAGTCCGAAGTAGACAATATGCTGGAATGGGCGCTGGAAAGCTACACCAACACCACCACACCCGCCGCTGCCTGGGATGCCATCTTCCGCAATTTCAACGGCGGGGCCGCCTACAGCACGGGCCAGAAGGTATTCATCAAGATCAACCTGACCACTTCAAACGCCGGTTCTGGCAGCAACTGCGCCGATGCCAATTACAACTGGATCATGTGCGGAGGGGTCACCCAGGATTCCATCGGCAACTCTCCCCAGTTGATGCATGCCTTGCTGGATCAGCTTGTCAACGTGGTTGGTGTGGCTCAGGCCGATATCAGCATCGGCGACCCCACCGGGCTGTTCTACAATATCCTGTACACCCCGCTTCATAACGACTTTGCCAGCGTCCATTATTATGATAACCGGGGTACATTGGGGCGCACCAGGGCCGAATTCAGCACGGTTCCCATGTACTGGAGCAATACGGCTGCCAACAGCGCAACCCAGGACTACCTGCCGGTTGCCCTGGCCGAAGCAACCTACGTGATCAACGCACCGATACTCAAGTCCCATGCCGGGGCCGGGATCACGGTGACAGCCAAGAACCATTACGGAACCCTGATCCGGATACCCACCGGTGCACTGCGCGGCACATCCTACAATTATTTCAACCTGCACTACTGGCTGCCCGGGGACACCTACCGCAACGACATTGCCATGACAGGAATGGGCCATTACCGGCCGCTGGTGGACCTGATGGGTGCCGAGGGGATCGGTGGAAAGACAATCCTGTACTTGGTGGATGCCATCTTCGCCGGCAAGGACTGGAGCGGTGCGCCCTCCAAATGGGCACTCTCCCCGTTCAATAACGACTGGCCTTCCAGCATATTCCTCTCCATGGACCCGGTGGCCATCGACTCGGTCGGCTTTGACTTTCTCAGCCAGCAGTGGGCGGACCAGGTGCTGGTTTATGAGGGCGTTCAGGACTACCTGCACGAGGCTGCCCAGGCGGATGATCCGCCTTCAGGCAGCATCTATGATCCGGAGCGCGATGGCATACCAATGGCTAGCCTGGGGGTCCACGAACACTGGAACAACGCCACCCAGAAACAGTACACCCGCAACCTGGGCAGCGGCGACGGTATCGAGCTGGTATACATCAACAGCGCACCCGTCGCGGCCACGGCGACGCCCACGCCGACGGCCACGTTCACGCCGAGCATCACGCCAACCCGAACCAATACACCCACAGTAACATTCACCCCCAGTATCACGCAAACTCGCACATCCACGGCTACATTCACGCCCAGTAATACACCAACATTCACTTCGACCAGGACAAGTAGCCCAACGGCGACATTCACCCCCAGCAGCACGTCAACCAGGACCAGTACACCCACTGTGACCTCCACGCCCATCCTCACCCATGAAATCCCGCTGGTTGCCGGCTGGAACCTGGTTTCTTTTAATATACAGCCTGCCAGTAGTGCCATCGCGGAGGTACTGAATACCGTCGCCGGGAACTACAGCCTGGTATATGCCTGGGATGCCGCGGGTACAGGGACATGGTTGAAATATGACCCGGCCATGCTGCCTCTTTCCCTTAATTCCCTGCAGAACCTGGATGAAGGCATGGGCTTTTGGATCAAAATGAACAGCGGGCTGACTTTGACCGTGAGCGGCAGCGCGCCCGGTGTCACCAATAATTCGCTCGAAGCCGGCTGGAACCTGGTGGGCTATCCCTCGAGGGCGAGCCTGACCCTGCCTGATGTGTTCAGTCAGCACGGTGTGGGCAATGATTTCAGCCTGGTGTATGCCTATCATGCCAGTGACACTGCCGACACGTGGAAGAAATTTGACCTGGCGGTGACACCGGTGATCCTGAATGACCTGACCGAACTGGCGCCTGACTATGGGTACTGGGTCAAGCTCGGTTTGGCGCACGACTGGGACGTGGTCTGGTAGCGAAACAAGAAAAATGGTGCTTGCAGGGCTTCGTCATTAGTACCTACCCGAAAATTGTAGAGGAGTTCGCATTTTGAGTGTGTGCGGCAGGGCCGCACACACTCAAAATGCGCCTCTTTATTTTCGGATGGATTCGTAGTACACAAAACCTTAGAATAAAGTAAGTCCGTGTAAATAATCTATTGACTTCCCCTTGTTGGAGGGGTATAAGCCACACAGTAAAAATATAACCTCGTTAGGCGAGGCGTCTGCGTGGAAAACAGGCCATTGCCCCGAAACGTCGAGAGACGCCAAGGGGTTGACCAGGCCGGGCCGGCTCAAGGCCCTGCTTAAGGTGGCTGGGAAGCAGTATCCTTACGACCCGCAGTGCCAAAGCTCAACCAGAGAGGCAGCCCCATGGTATGGTTGGGGCGGTTTGAGTCGTGCGCCTCCTGGTTTGTCAGGAGGCGTTTTTTTAGCGCCATGCTGGGAAGAACCGAATCCCGTCCCAGAGCATTGCATGGCGTGAAAGGAGGTGAGCGCATGGGCGATGATAGTAATAGTCATAAACCTGTCCTGGCGAAGGGCTTGTCGTCAGGATGGCGATCCTGTCCCGCGCTCAGCCTGCCTGGTTGCTCTGTAGAATCCATGTCAGGTTGACGGCGATTCGATACGTATTGCCATCCAAAAGGCCAGCCTTCGCAGCGAAGGCTGCTTTTTATTTTGCCTTCGCGAAGATGAACCCGGATTATGCTCTTGAACGAACGAAGGCGCTTATGAACAACACAATGATCACAAGAAAAGAATTCCGCCTCCTGTGGGGGCGGGTGTGGAAAAAACTGCTGCTTTTCCTGACGGTCTTTGGGCCGGCCACCATCACTGCCATGGCAGATAATGATGCTACAGGCGTGGCCACCTATTCCATTTCCGGGGCGCAGTTGGGCTACCCAATCCTGTTCCTGCTGCTGATCATCACGGTCCTGCTGGGGATCACGCAGGAAATGGGCATGCGCCTCACCCTGGTTACCCGGCGCGGCCTGGCGGACCTGATCCGCGAGAAATTTGGGGTGCACGCGGCTGTGTTCATGTTTGCCGCTTTGCTGATCGCCAATATGGGCACCATCATTGCCGACCTGGCAGCGGTCAAGGCGACCAGCGGTATGCTCAAGCTTCCAGCCATCCCGGCTGTCATGGTCATCCTGGTGATCGCCTTCCTGCTCATCACCCGCGGTAATTACAGGTCCACCCAGCGGCTCATGCTGATATCGTCCTTATTTTTCCTGGCTTATATTTTCTCAGCGGTGAAGGCGCAGCCCCGATTGGGGCCTGGCATTCAGCAACCTGCTTTTCCCGCATGGTATTCAGGCCACGCCTCATTACCTGCAGAATTACCTGATCATCGGGATGGGTGTGCTTGGGACAACCATTACCCCCTGGGGTCAGTTCTTTATCAGCAGTTTTGCCTCCGATAAAAATATTGACAGGGACAAAATCATTTATTCCCAGATTGGAGACCTACTGGGGCGCGTTCCTGACCAACTTCTTCTCGTTCTTCATGATTGTTGCAACGGCTGCGACCCTGTACGCGCATGCCATCCCATTGATCTCCGGGGAGCAGGCTGCCCTGGCGATCGAGCCTTTTGCCGGCAACCTGGCCGGCGAGCTCTTCGCGGTCGGCATTATCAATGCCGGTTTCATGGGTCTGGTGGTGGTTTCCCTCTCCACTGCCTATGCCTTCTCGGAATTCTTCGGCCTGTCGGGAAGCCTGAATGATCCCTTCAGCAAGAGCAAGACGTTCTATATTTTGTTCATCCTGCAGTTGGGTGTTGCCCTGGCCGTGGTTCTATTCCCGGAAGTATCCTTCTTCCAATTGGTAGTGGCAACCCAGGTGGTCAACGCGGTGGCGCTGCCATTCATCTTTTATTACCTGATCAAGCTGACCGATTCCAGGTCCATTATGAAGGAATTTACCAATAATGCCTTTCAGAAGGTCTTTGCCATCGGCTGCACCGTCGTGATCGTTATTGCATCCGCCTTCACGGTCGTGACGACTTTTTATCACTTTTGAGGCTGAAAGGAGGTTGCCTCGACGATGTCTGGCAAAGATATTTTACCAAATTGGACACAAAGGAACACCAAGGGATTACTTTTTCTTTCCTTTTCCGGATGCCTTGAAAGTACACAGGACAGGCAGGCTGGACGGCCAGGCGATTCAGCGTATCACCAGGGGCAGACAGGTCAAGTAACCGGGAATTTTCTTGAAGAGCGGCAGGACTGGCAGATCCTGTGAGATGATCGCCTGGTGTTGAATGACATAAAAAAGTTTAAGGTCCAAAGTGCTGGCTGCCTGTGCATTCGCATACAAGCTGTCAGCCACCATGCTGCTGTAGCTCATCGCGTTCCCCGAGTCACCCGTCACAAACATGGAATATGGGACGCAGGTGGTATCCTCCCGGCTGCCGCATTGAAAAAATCCGGCCTCGGCGATTTCAAAATCGCCTTTCCATAATGCTCCGTTTGGGTGTCCCAGGAGAAGATTTGGTTCCAGGTAGGATGGGTTGATTTGGATACCGATGGCCTGCATATCCGCCACAAACAAGGCGCCGTTCTCCTGGCGTGCCTGGAGCCAAGTAGTCTTGAAGCTGAAGCTTAATTCCTGGCCGTTTTTCTCGCGTACCCCGTCCTGGTCAGAATCGATCCAGCCGGCTGTTGCAAGGGTGCTCCTTGCTAGGTCGGGATCATAATGGTAGAGGGTCAGGGCTGAATCGGGAGCATGCCCCCATTGATCATCCGGAAGATAGGAATTTTGAACCGTGCCGGTTATGCCGGCAGGACGCCAGGCCTGGTCCAGCATCCTTTGCCGATCGGTCCCATAAGCAATGGCCGTGCGAACAGCCTTATCACTCAGTGCAGGTGTGTTAAGGTTGAAAAAGAAATATTCAATTCCCCAGGGAATGGAACCCAGGGTGAAATTGATCCCGCTGGCCACCCTAGTGCTGTCGGTCAGGGTGATGGGTGTGGGAGCCTGCACAGTAACATGCTGCCAGAATTCCCAGCCAAAGTTGTTGTTGTCGCAGCCGCCATTCGCATTTGCGGATACCGTGATGGGGTCATTCAGCGGCAGCCCTTCGATTTGATAGGTCCCTGTCGCCGGATTGGTACAAGTGGACAGAGTGCCATTCGTATAGGTTGCGGTAACGTCGATCGCCACACCCGTGATGGGCGTATCGCTCAGATCATGCACAATCCCTGTGATGATGCCCTGGTCATTCGGCACGATCCAGACGATCACAGTAGCACCACCGCCATTTCCCTGTGTTGAGATTACAGTCAGCCCCGGGTAGATATCAGCTTTCGCTTCTCCGGGGTTGGGACCCGTTTTACTGAAATCTGCCATCCACGAGCCATTCGCGGCGGCTACTACATTTCGACTGCCTGGCCAGCTCTCTCCCGGGTCACCACTTACCCGGACTTCACTGAACGGGACGGCTGTTCCTCCAACAATATCGGTATCGGGATTCACCTCCGTGACGTGCAATGATGTAATGGTGTGCGTCAAATTCGTCGTGCCATCCGACATGGTTACCACGTCCCCGGGCTTCACTGAAATTCCGGACTCGTCAAAATCCCATGGGTCTTTTGTATTGGCAACCCGGGTGAAATCGGGGGATACCGGAGTTGACGGGTCGTCCAGGGTCATGGTGACTGTTGCGTCCATCGGCCATCCATAGCCGGTGATATCACTTATGGAACCATCCTGGTTCAGCCATACAACGAACCAGGGAGTGGCTTCTGCAGTGACTTCGCCGGTATCTTCCGGAGGGACTTTCGCGTGGACTGGTGGCAGGCTGCTCCCGTAGAAAGTGCCTGCCACCAGGCCGCATAGCATGAGGATGCTGAAGATTTTTTTCGCCAGATGGAAAACCAAAGTTGCATTCATCTTTCCTCCTCCACGCTTGATGGGAAATATGTCGCGGCCATGGCACCCCAGTTTCAATCCACTTCTATTCTAGCAAAGATGCCTTTTCAAGTCAATCAGGATTACGGGTGTATGTCAGAAAAGGGGCGAGTTATGGACAGTATTCAGCGTTCGCCAAAATGGCCGTCCATCATTGCCTGGCTGCCAGCAACCATCCACGAATGGACCAAGAATCCCGAAAGAACCGGGGCAAGTACTCGAATTTGCGAAGCCCCATTCGCTTATCCGCCGCCTGCCCCGCGTGTCCCAGTGGGGTAGCAGTGAATATCCCGGATGAAGGACCTCTTTTCTACTCTGAGAAAGCCATGGGATTAGCATGAGTTCAAAATAACATTTATAAACTGCCAGTGCTGGAAGAGCGGTACAATTATCCCATGAACATCCTCATCCTTGGCATTGGCCAATCCATGCGCGGCGACGATGCCGCCGGGCTGGAAGCTGTTCGGCTTTGGCAACAAACGTACCCGCAGACGGCGCAAAGAGTCCAGGTGGAACTCTTCGAACTGCCCGGTCTTGCCCTGCTTGACCGGCTGGAGGGTATGCAAGCGGCCATCCTGGTTGACGCGCTGCAAACGGACACAGTTCCCGGCGCGCTCCACCGCCTGGATTCGGAAGAGCTGGCCGCTTTCACGCTGGACTCGCAATCAGCCCACGGCTGGGGCGTTGCCGAAACCCTGGCGCTTGGGCGTTCGCTCTATCCCTGGTTGGCACAGTGCCGCATCACCCTGATTGGTGTCGCCGGGAGAGGCTTTGTGATGGGCGCGGGACTCAGCCCGGCTGTCCAGGCAGCCCTGCCGGAAGCCGCTGCACTGATCGAGAAGGAAGTCCAGCGTTTGCTGGATTGATCAGCATGAAACCCAAAACCCGGTTTCATGGCGGACGATGACTTTCAGGCGCTGACTGCCTTTCTGCTGGCCGAAAAAGGGCGCCTGCCGGCAGAAGAGGTGTTGGTACCGTAGAAATTTATCTGAGGAAAAATGAAAAAACAACATCAATCGATTCGTGAAACAATGTTTGCACAGGTTGCAGACAAAAAACTCTTTGAACAGGCCAGACCATACGCCTTTAATTATATGGATGATATAAACCGCCGGCCGGTATTTCCCAACCCTGAGACGGTCGAAAAACTGGCTGTTTTTGACGGGCCAATCCCTGAACATCCACAATCGGCGACCGACATCCTGAAGCTGCTCGATGAAATTGGCTCGCCTGCGACAGTTGCCCAAACAGGCGGGCGATATTTCGGTTTTGTAAATGGCAGCGCAGTCCCAATAGCCCTGGCTGTGCGCTGGCTCTCTGATGTTTGGAACCAAAATTCAGCGTTGTATGTAATGTCTCCCACCGTTGCCAGGTTGGAGCAGGTCTGCGAAGGGTGGCTGCGGGAGCTCTTCAGACTCCCATCAGAGACAGTGGCTGGTTTTGTAAGTGGAACAAGCATTGCCACCCTGTGCGGGTTGGCTGCAGGGCGCTATGCCCTGCTTAAAAACCTCGGCTGGGACGTGAATGCAGATGGACTGTTTGGAGCGCCTCCCATCCGTATTGTGGTCAGTCAGCAGGCGCATGCCAGCGTCTTTAAGGCATTGGCGTTATTGGGGCTCGGAAATAAGAGCCTTGAGCTGATCCCCGCCGATCCGGAAGGCCGGATCGATTCAGCCTGCCTGCCACCTCTGGATTTAAAGACCCTGATTATTTTACAGGCTGGAAACGTCAATTCTGGTGCGTTTGATGACTTTGAGCAGGTGTGTAATTTGGCGCACGCCGCCGGTGCCTGGGTCCATATAGACGGAGCCTTTGGGTTGTGGGCGGCAGCCTCTCCCCAAAAAAGAGGTCTCACCAAGGGGATTGAAAAAGCCAATTCATGGTCAGTTGATGGGCATAAGACCCTCAACAGCTCCTATGATTGCGGAATTGTCATGTGCAAAGATCGGGATATACTGACGGCCTCCATGCAAGCGACCGGTGCATACTTCCAGTATAGTGATTCAAGGGATAATATGCTATATACACCGGATATGTCCCGCCGGTCGAGAGCCGTGGAACTGTGGGCCACCCTCCGGTTTCTGGGACGATCAGGCATTGCCGAGCTGGTGGATGGTTTGTGCCAACAGGCAACCCAATTCGCGGATCAATTGGCGCAGAATGGATTTCAAGTTCTAAATGAGGTTGTATTCAATCAGGTGCTGGTCGCCTGTGATACTCCGGATGAAACGAACGCAGTGCTGGCCGGTATTCAAGCATCTGGAGAGTGCTGGTGTGGAGGCACAACCTGGCAGGGAAAGCCTGCCATCCGGATCAGTGTTTGTTCCTGGGCAACCACCTCGGTGGATGTGGATAGGTCAGTACGGGCATTTATTGACGCACGCGCAGCGGTATAGCTAAAGTCACTCTTTCGGCAGCCCGATCTCGATCATCCCCTCCACCAAGCGAACCGGGTAAGCCGGGATATCCACCACCGGCGGCAGGGAGGTGACTTTGCCAGTGCGGATATCGAAGCGTCCTCCATGCCGTGGGCAGATGATTTCGGTACCTTCGATTTCCCCATCCCCCACCGGACCATTATCATGCGAACACACATCCCCGATGGCGAACAATTTTCCGGCCAGGTTGAAGATCACGATCGACCTGCCTGCCACCTCGATAAAGATGCGTTCGCCTTCCGGGACATCCTCTGCCGGGGTGATTTCGATATATTCAACCTGATCGGGGTCTAGGATGGCGTAGTTATACATAGTCTTATAGTCGTTGGTCATATAGTCTTATAGTAAAGAGTTCTCATAGTTGGATAATCTGAAAGAACGCAAACTATTAGTCTATTGGACTCTTGACTATTAGTCTATTCGACCAGGGAGTCACTCGCTTCTCCCAATCCATACACCCCCGCCTTGAGCACCTTCAATGAAAGCAGTGCACACTTCAAGCGCACCGGTCCCAGCTCGATCCCCAGCAGGTCAAGCACATCCTGCTTGGAGAGATTCTTCACCTCTTCCACCGGCTTGCCAAGGATGGACTCAATCAGCAGGTCGGCCGAGGCTTGCGAGATGGCGCAGCCTTTGCCGTCGAAGCGCCCATCCGCTACCTTGCCGCTCGCATCCACGCGCAGGGTGATCTCGATGTGGTCACCACACAGCGGGTTGTCGTCCTCGAAATGGATATCGTTCGGGTCAAGGTGGCCGCGGTATTGCGGGTTTTTATAGTGGTCAATAATAAGGTCGCGGTAGAGGTCGTCCATAATCAGTGTTCCAGTTTCAAGTGTTTCTATGTCAAGTTTTCCAGTGTCGAGTGCTTCAGTTTCAGGTGCGCCTACAAAAAGCGGCATTCCGTGACACGTGACACAGGTGCACTTGACACGTTCTTACCCAAAGATCTTCTTTACCTCGTAAATCCCCTCCACCAGCTTGTCCACTTCATCCTTGAGACTATAGACATAGAAGCTGGCGCGGGCGGTGGCGGTGATGCCAAATTTCTCGTGCAGGGGCTGGGCGCAGTGATGACCGGCGCGCACGGCCACGCCGCTGCGATTTAGGATCTGGGCGATATCATGCGGGTGGACGCCCTCCAGCGTGAAGGCTGCCACCCCGCCCTTCTTGTCAGCCGGGGGGCCGAATACCCTCACACCTGGGATCTCCTCCAGCCGTTCCAGGGCATAGGCAACCATCTCCTGCTCATGGGCAGCCACGGCTTCCATCCCGAGTCCGGCCAGGTAATCCACTGCTGCACCAAACCCAACCGCCTCGGCGATCGCCATGGTGCCGGCTTCAAACTTGTGCGGGATATCGTTGGGAATGAACGAGCGCAGGTGGACGGTCTTGATCATGTCGCCGCCGCCCAGGAAAGGCGGCATGCTTTCCAGCAGGTCCTTCCTGCCATACAGTGCCCCGATGCCGGTCGGACCGAGCATCTTGTGTGCCGAGAAAGCCAGGAAGTCCACAGCCAATGCCTGCACATCCACCGGGAGGTGCGGCACAGATTGAGCCCCATCCACCAGGACAATGGCCCCGGCTGCATGCGCCAGGCGAGCCATTTCCGCCACGGGATTGATTGTACCCAGCACGTTCGACATTCCGCTGAATGCCACCAGTTTGGGGCTGCGGGTCAGCAGGGAGCGATAAACATCCAGGTCAAGCAGGCCTTCACCCGTCACCGGGATGAAATCCAGCTCCACACCGCGCTCGGACATCAGCATGTACCAGGGCACCAGGTTGGAGTGATGTTCCATCTCGGTCAGGATCACCAGGTCGCCGGCTTTCAGGGTGGCGCGTGCCCAGGTATATGCCACCAGGTTGATTGATTCAGTGGCATTGCGGGTGAAGATGACCTGCCCGGCGGAAGGCGCATGGATGAAGCGGGCCACCTTTTCACGCGCCTGCTCGTACATTGCCGTGGCTTCTTCCGCCAGCGTATGCACGCCACGATTGATGTTGGCATTATTTGTGCGATAAAAAGCCTCCATCGCTTCGAGCACCTGGCGTGGTTTCTGCGAAGTGGCCGTTGAATTGAGATAGACCAGCGGGATCCCGGGGTGAATTTTCCGCGCCAGGATGGGAAAATCTTTACGGAGGGAAATGACGTCGAGAGACATGGATGCCAGATACCTGGTTGCCTAGTACTCCAATATTTCCTTGTTGCCCAATTTCTTCTGGGTACCCAATGGCCGGATGTGTTCCGAATTGACCGGGTACCACAGAATGCGGTCCGGCACCATCCAGCCATCCGTCAGGTAGACATTGGTGCGGAACTGGACGGCCACCATCTTGCTGTCCACCTGGACAACGATGCCCTTTAACCAGCCGCGCACACGTTCGCTGTTTTTTTCGTGGTCACAATAGACTTCAACGGTGTCGCCTACTTCAAATTCATGCTCGACACCAGGTGAGCGCATGAAAGCAAATTGTGGCATTGAGCCTCCCTGGGTACTTTTCTTGGGTCTATTGTAGCGAGTACTGGCAGTATTGGCAAGCGGTTTGACTTTCATACTGCCGCCGTCTTTTCATGGATCGCCTGCTGGAAGCGGGCACGTACACCTTCAAAAGGAATGCGTTGCATAATGGGATCGAAAAATCCTTCCACGATCAGTCGCTCGGCTTCCTTCTCTGGAATACCGCGCGACTTGAGATAGAACAGAGGCTCCTGTTCGAGTTTGCCGACTGTTGCGCCGTGTGTGCAGCGGACGTCATCGGCCAATATTTCCAGGCCCGGGATGGAGTTGGCACGTGCCTCCGGGCTGAGGATGAGGTTCCGGTTGGCTTGGTAGCCATCCGTCTTCTGGGCATCCTTGGCCACGTAGATCATGCCCTGCCAGACTGACCGGCTGCGCCCTTTGAGTGCGCCTTTGAAGAGCAGGTCGCTGGTGGTATGCCGGGCCAGGTGGTTTTGCTGTGTATCGTGGTCGAGGTGCTGGTCGCCGTCCGCGAAATAAAATCCTGACATGCGGCCGGTTGCACCATCCCCCACCAGGTCCAACTCCGAGAAGTTTTTTGTCAAATGCGAGCCGACTGCCCCGAAGATCCAATCCAGGCTGGCGTTGGCTCCCACGCTGATCCGTTCATGACTGAAATTCCAGACGTGCCGGCCCCAAGACTGCAGTTCCACAAACTTCAGGCTGGCCCCGGCGCTGACTTTGATCTCAACGATCCCGGCGTGCATGGATGCCTGGCTTTCATCCGGGCTGGCTGCCTCATGAACATAGGTCACTGAAGCACCTTCGTCCACCCAAACCAGGAGGTGCGAGATGTGCGCCAGGCCCCCGCCCGGTCCCCACAACAGGCTGTTCAACGGCTGTTCGACCGTCACACCTTTAGGCACGTATAGTACAACCCCGTTCTGGGCAAACGCGCCGGCCAGGGCGGCAAACTTGCCTTCTTCCGGCCGGACCAGCTCACCCGCCAGGCGGGCGACCAGGCTGGGATTTTCCATTTCGGCGCTGCGCAGGCTGGTAAAAAACACATTCTTCCGGACCAGTTCAGGATCCAGCAAGCTGCGTGCTCCACCGGGCAGCAGGATCACCTGCCCGCCGTGATGCTCGGCCGCCAGCGGACGGAGCAGGTCTACAGGGACAGGCGCAAGCTCCCGGAAGGCTCCCTGGGCTGGCAGGCGAAAGGACTCAGCCGGCATGAGACGCAAATCAGTCCTGCGCCATGCCTCCTCGCTCACCCTCGGCATCGACAGGCGCGTATAGGTATCCCAGGCCTGCTTGCGATAGGTCTTCAGAGCACCTTCGGTTGCCAGCATGTCGGCGCTGAAGGCGAACTTCCTCTCCGCAGCTTCCGGCTGGCGGGTGCGGGTGATGACGATTTTAGGTTTCTCTTCCATCATTACCCTATCGATCCTTCCATCTGTAACTGTATCAGCCGGTTCATTTCGACGGCATACTCCATGGGTAGTTCCTTGACGAGCGGCTCAATGAAACCGGAGACAACCATCGTAGTGGCGGCCTCCTGCGTCAAGCCGCGGCTCATCAGGTAGAACAACTGTTCCTCGCCAACCTTGGAAACCGAGGCTTCGTGGCCGATGCTCACGTCGTCCTCATCGATCTCAATAGTCGGGTACGTATCCGTGCGGGACTGCGGGTCAAGCAGGAGCGCATCACAGACCACGTTGGACCTGGCCCCTTTGGCGCCCTTATGAACTTTCAACAGACCGCGGAAGGAGGCCTGTCCGCCGCCCTTGCTGATCGACTTGGAGGTGACCTTGCTGGTGGTGTTCGGGGCAAAATGCAGCATCTTTGACCCGGCATCCTGGATCTGGCCCGGCCCGGCAAAAGCCATCGAAAGCATCTCGCCATGCGCACCCGGCTCCATCAGGTAGCAGGAGGGATATTTCATGGTGACCTTTGAGCCCAGGTTGGCATCCACCCACTCATGCGTGGCGTTGCCGAAAACCTTGGCCCGCTGGGTCACCAGGTTATAGACGTTGGTTGACCAGTTCTGGATGGTCGAATAGCGTGAACGCGCCCCTGCTTGACGATGATCTCGATCACGCCGGAGTGGAACGAGTTGGAAGTGTACTGAGGTGCGGTGCACCCCTCAACATAGTGCACGGAGGCGCCTTCATCCACGATGATCAGCGAGCGCTCGAACTGGCCCACATTGGCGGTATTCAAGCGGAAGTAGGCCTGCAAAGGCAGGTCCACTTTCACGCCCTTGGGCACGTAGACGAACGAGCCGCCCGACCAGACCGCCGAGTTCAGTGCAGCAAACTTGTTATCTTCGATCGGGATGACTGTGGCGAAATACTCGCGGAACAGGTCCGGGTGCTGGCGCAGGCCATCCTCGATCGACAGGAAAATGACACCCTGCTTTTCGAGGTGCTCCAGGATGGAGTGATAGACCATCTCGGACTCATACTGGGCGCCCACGCCCGCCAGGAACTTCCTCTCGGCTTCCGGGATGCCAAGTTTATCGAAGGTGTTCTTGATGGTATCCGGCACATCCTCCCAGGAACCTTTCGATCCCTCAGTAGGCTTGACATAGTAGTAAATATCGTCCAGATGCAGCCCGGAAAGATCCGGTCCCCAGGTCGGCATTGGACGCGCCAGGAAATGCTCCAGCGCCTTCAGACGGAAGTCCAGCATCCACTGCGGCTCACCTTTCATGCGGGAGATGTTTTCCACCACTTCCCGGCTCAAGCCCTTTTGGGATTTGAAGAAGTAGTGTTCTTCGTCGTGGAAACCGTACTTATACTGACCGATATCCTGTAAAATCTTCGCGTCTTCGCTCATGGGTTCACCAATAATAAGAAACGTTTGCACGTTATCACGTTTGCACGTTGGAACGTTAGCATGCAAACCTGTGAACGTGTGAACGTTGCAACGTCCCTACGCTTTTTCCTCTTCGTACTTTTCGCGCACCCAATCGTAGCCCTGCTCCTCGAGATGCAGGGCCAGGTCCGGCCCCCCGGATTCGACCACGCGCCCGTCCAGCATGATGTGGACGAACTGTGGCTTGATGTAATTCAGCAGGCGCTGGTAATGTGTGATCACCAACGTGCCCAGGTTTGGACCACTCAGCGCATTCACGCCGTCGGCTACAATCCGCAGCGCGTCGATGTCAAGACCCGAGTCCGTCTCATCCAATATGGCGATCTCTGGTTTTAGTGCTGCCATCTGCAGGATCTCGGCGCGCTTCTTCTCGCCACCCGAGAAACCATCGTTCAGGTAGCGCCCGGCGAAAGCTGGATCCATCTTGAGCAATCCCATTTTTTCCTTGAGCATATTGCGGAACTCCAGGATCGGGATGCCCTTGTCTTCCGGGTTTTGGGCATGCCGGCGGGCATTCACCGCGCTGCGCAGGAAATTGGCCACGGTCACCCCCGGGATGGACACCGGGTATTGGAACGCCAGGAACAGGCCCATCCGGGAACGTTCATCTGCCGGCAGGTTGAGGATATTCAATCCATGGAACAGGACTTCTCCAGCCGTCACGGTGTAGGAAGGGTGACCCATCAAGGTGTATGCCAGCGTGGATTTGCCAGTGCCATTGGGGCCCATGATGGCGTGGGTTTCACCCTGTTTCACCGCCAGGTTAACGCCTTTCAGGATTTCCTTGCCTTCAATGCTGACGTGTAGATTCTGGATGACCAACTCGGACATAAATACTCCTTATTCTTGCCGGATTGCGATTATAGCAAGAAAACTGGAAAATGTCAATATTTATCATATTTTTCTAGTTTATTAAGTGCCGGGATTATGGGAGCCATTTTCGGCTCCTATTTTTGCCCATGGGCTGGACATCCGCTTCAAGCGCTTATCTCGAATGCCACCGATGCCTGGAGTGAAGGCGATTTCTCAAAGTTTATCGATGACCCGACCGGAGATGAGATTTCCCAATTTGCCCAGCGCTTGAACAATATGGCCAAGCAGTTACAGAGCCTGCTTCGCCGGCGGCAGGAGATGGCAGTCTCTGAAGAGCGCAACCGGCTGGCGCGTGACCTGCACGACAGCGCCAAGCAGCAGGCCCTGGCGGCTTCCTTTCAGTTGGGTACAGCCCTCACCTTATACGAACCGCGATCCGCAAGGCGCAAAAAAGCACCTGGTGGAGGCCGATAGCGCTGGTTGATTCGGTCCGTAAAGAGCTCACCAACCTGGTCGACGAGCTGCGCCCCCAGTCCATGGACGGGCAGGATTTTTCCGAGATCCTGAAAGAGTACGCCCTTGAATGGTCCCACCGGAGTGGGATCGAGCTGAATTTGAATGTCGCGGGAAATGATGAGTTATCGCCGGAGACCAGGGAAACCCTGTTTCGTATCGCCCAGGAGGCCCTGGCAAACGTCGCTCGCCACAGTTCTGCCAGTCATGCCAGATGTCTTCCTGGAATATGGGATCAACGTCGTTAGATTGGTCATTAAAGATAATGGCTGCGGTTTTGACCCGCACGCCCAGCATGGTGGGATGGGCCTTTCACTCGATGCGCGAGCGCGCCGAAGCATTGGGCGGCAGTTTTACCGTTGAAAGCGCCCCAGGCCAGGGCACCCAGATCGCAGTAACTCTGCCGAAGGCAGAAAATGAAGGAGCCGTCATGGCTGATCCAATGGATCCGATCACGGTAATGATCGTTGACGACCATGAAATGGTCCGTCGGGGGCATGCAGTTACCTGGAGGCCCAGCCTGATATTTCTGTCGTTGCCCAGGCCGGCTCAGGCGAAGAGGCCGTCCGGTTGGCCCAGGAATTCATCCCGGATGTGGTTTTGATGGACCTGGTGATGCCCGGCATGGACGGTGTTGAAGCCACCCGCAAGGTAAAGAACGTCAGCCCGCGCACCCAGATCGTGATCCTGACCTCTTTCCATCAGGACGAATATATCTTTCCGGCCCTGCAAGCCGGCGCGATCTCGTATCTGCTCAAAGATGTGAAAGCCACGAGCTTCTCGAAGCCATCCGCCGCGCCGCCCGGGGGGAGGCCACCCTGCATCCGAGGATCGCCGCCCGCGTCATCAAAACATTCCGCAGCCTGGAGACTGAAGAGGCAACTCCCTTCACCACCCTGACCGAACGCGAGATGGAAGTGCTCAAGCTGATCGCCAAAGGTTATCCAAACGACAAGATCGCCGAACAACTGGTCATCAGTGTAGGCACGGTCAAGGGGCATGTCAGCAACATTCTCAGCAAACTGCACCTGGTCGACCGCACCCAGGCGGCAGCCTATGCCTGGCAGGCGGGGATCGTCCGCCGCGAACCAACGTCGTGTTACGTCCCGGCTTTTTTTCACTGCAACCGCCGCTTTTTAATTTCCTGTATGCAACAATAGTCTGACATAAGCAATATCGCTGACAAAATTCCGAGAAAATAAAAACTCTGGTCTTAAATAAGAAGAAGGAGAAATATGAAAAGCAAGATCATCACTATTTTCTGGGGATTATGCTCATTGTCTTGAGCAGACTCCTGCTGGCAGAGATGCTTGGTTTTATAAATTTTGCTCTCTATCGCAGCGGAGCAGAGCGACAATCTTTTGTCGCCAGTGCCGCATTCTTCCTTACCTACTTCCTTAGCGGCATAAAGAAGTGGCTGGCTCTTCCGCTTTGATATGTGCAGTCATGGTTGGACCAGTCTGCGATCAGGCCATGCTATGGACCTGTTCAACCTGGATTGGCCAATGCTGGCAGCTCTTTCCATCCCATTTTACATAGGCTTCATTGTGAACCGCAAGAGCCAGGGGCTGCTAATCCCGGCATATTTGCTGAGCGCGACCGCATTGATCAATTTCGGCAATGAAATGGTCAGCAACACTATCCGGTCGTCAAGTGTTGAGCGTGTCATCCCGATGGTGCTGCTCACTGGAGTCATGCCGCTGGTCCTGCTTGCCCTGCCATTCTTCGTCGTCTATTTCTGGTCTAAAAAGAATTGGTGGGCACTCATCCTGGCTGGCTTTCTCACCAGCCTCAGTCTGGTCGATGTCCTTTTGATCTTTGTCAAAAATGACCATAATACGATGACAGGAATCTACATTGGAACCATGCTCCTGGGCTTTGCTGCTACCATGGGAGCCCTTTGGCTGCGCCGCGGGATACACCCTACCAGTTGGGCCAAGTATCCTGCTGCAGGCCTGCTTGTCCTGGCTATCGTTGCCTTCTTCCTGGGAAATGGCTGGCAGGCTCTCACGCAGGATTACAAGGCCATCGTCTTTGCGGCAGGCGGTGCAGTGTTCTTTCTGATCTACTTCCTGCACGGTGTGCGGAAATGGGGCTGGCTCTTCCCGGCATTCGTGTGTGTTGGCATGGCCGTGATTCTCTGGCTGGAATCCAAAGGAGTGGACGATTCCATCGCTGACGCGCCACTTTTTGCCAGCATGGCTTTGCCTTTCTTTGCAGCCTTCGCTGCAGATAGAAAGCAAAGGTGGCTGCTCATCCCGGGGACATTCCTCTCCGCTTTTACCGTATTCATAGCGATGCCCGCCAGCGTACAGGATGTATGGTCCGGGGTAAGCTTCTTCCTGCTGCTTGCATTGACGTTCACTATCACCTATTTCTTGACGAAACGCTCCTGGTGGGCGCTCATCCCGGCCGGAATATCTGCCAGCTTTGGGCTGGTGGTGATGGCGGAGATACTGATCCCGCACACAGATTTTGCTCCACTGCCCGACACGCTTGAATTTGGCGTTTTTATCTGGGTGCTGTTTCTAGGCCTGGCTGCCACGTTTGGCGCGGTCTGGCTGCATCGGAAGACTGAGGCGACGGATTGGGCAAAATACCCGGCCGTGGGGCTGTTCGTCGTCGCTGTGCTGTCCTTCATGGAAGGGGCAACCTTTGCGAAATATTGGCTGATCACCGTGACGCTGGTCGCCGGGGTGATGTTCCTGCTGACAATACTTACGAGAAAGAAACTGACCGAAGGTGAACAGACCCTAAAGATCAAGGCTTGAATTCCTTAAATAAAAAACACCGGGCGCTCTATTCAATTGGAGTGCCCGGTAAGGAAAAATGCAATGAATACCACCCTCAAACCCCAATCAGTGAATAAGAAGGAGATCAAAATGAATACGCAAATTGATAACAACCGAAAAACCAAGAGCACAATCATTTTCCTGGGTATGTTCTTCATCCTGGCAGGCGGGGGAATGCTGGCAGGGAACCGCTTCGGCAGTGACATTGTGGGGCCGACCATTATGTTCGAGTTTCGCGCTGTGCTTCAGCGCCATTGCCGCCTGGTCTAGGAAGAACCAGTGGGCGATGCTCCCGGCTGGCCTTTTTGCCACCATGGGACTGGTGGCCGGGCTGGAAATCCTGATCCCGCAAAGCGAAGTGATGGGGCCGGTCTTTATGTTCCTGTTAGCAGCGACCTTCCTCGTCTTTGCCACCTTGTCAAATAAGAATTGGTGGGCGATTATCCCGGGCGGCATTTTTGCCAGCGTTGGCCTGGTGGCTGCGCTGGATATCCTTGTTCCGCATGCAGATTTTCCATCGCTCCCTGGCATGCTTAACTGGGGCTATTACACCTGGGTGCTGTTCCTGGGCTTGGCTGCCACCTTCGGGATCCTCTGGCTTCTCCGCAAGACCCTGCCCACCAGCTGGGCCATTTACCCGGCCGCAGGTTTCCTTGCCATCGCAGTGCTGTTTATCATCGAAGGCGCGCACTTCCAAGAATACTGGCTGGCGACGATGCTGCTCGTCTTCGGAGGGACGTTGCTGCTTGCAGTGCTTACCAGAAAGGCAGTAGCCGCAGGTCAACACGCGCCCAAGATCAAGGCTTGAATTCCATAAATAAAATGCCGGGCATTCCGTACTATTGGAGCGCCCGGGATGCACCAATGAACCATGAAAGAGTGATTGAGTAGATGGAGATAAAAAGATGAAAAAGACCGTTTCCAAGATGCTCGCAATTCTGGCTAAGGTAACCCTGGTCGTGCTCCTGGCTTACCTGGCATTCTTTTGCTACGTGGCAGCTCATGAATGGATGGGCCATATCTTTTCGGATGAGCTTGTATTTGCAAGTCACGGAACGACCCTCGCAAGATTCGAGGTGATTATCCAGTGGTTGGAAGTCAACCTGCAGGATGGCAGGTTGAGCATGGAGCTGGTGCCATTTCGGATCGGGGGGAAAGTGGTCAGTGCCATCCCGCGCGATCACGTCACGCTCGCAGAATGGGAAATCGGGTTCGGGAATCTCATGGGCAGCGGCATTCCTACGTTGATCTCTCTGATCGCCTTGACTGCGTTGAACCTCCGCAAGGATCTCCCGCGTTTTCCCTGGTTCACAGGATTCTTCTGCCTGTATTCCATGATCTTTGACCAGATCCTATACACTTTTGGGAACCCGGCCGACGCCCTCGACGGCGCAGTTCTGATGGGTGCCAACCCACTCTTGTTCAAGATCGTCGTCATCGGCCTGGTCCTGTTGCAGGGCTGGTTGCTCTTACGCATCGCACTCCACTATCGGCGAGGAAGGCAGTCTCGCCAGGTCATGAACCAATAGAAAGGAGATTCAAAATGAACAACTCCAATCCCTGTGTCATTCAGACGACTGGTCTATTTAAAACCTACAAGGGCGTCCAGGCCCTCCAGCCCCTGGATTTGCAGGTGCGGGAGCACTCGATCTGCGGTTTCCTGGGACCCAATGGCGCCGGGAAAACCACCACGATCAAGCTGCTGCTTGGGCTTTCACGTCCCACCGGTGGAAGCGGCCAGGTGTTTGGCCTCGACATCGAAAAGCAGAATGATGAGATCCGCCGCCGGGTTGGCTACCTGGCCCAGGATCCGCGCTTCTACGAGTATATGACCGCCCGCCAGACCCTGCGCTTCACTGCCGGCTTTTTCTACAACGGACCCCGGGCGGAGATCGAGCAGCGGGTGGCCGAGACCCTGGACCTGGTGGGGTTGACCGACAAAGCTGACCGACCGGTCAAGGGCTTCTCGGGCGGCGAGCGGCAGCGCCTGGGCATTGCCCAAGCCCAGGTGAACTATCCAGACCTACTCATCCTGGATGAGCCGGCTGCTGCGCTCGACCCGATCGGGCGCAAAGACGTGCTGGAGGTGATGGAAAGGCTGCGCAAGCACACCACCATCTTCTACTCGACCCACATCCTGGATGATGTCCAACGCGTCAGCGACACGGTCATCATCCTGAACAAAGGGGCACTGGTGGCCCAGGGCCCGATCGAGGCGCTGCTGGCACAGGGTCAGGCAGCCGTCTTCACCCTGACCATCAAGGGCGACAGCACTGCGGTGGAAAGCCGCCTGCGCCGCCAGCCCTGGGTGACCGGGATCACGGTCATCTCGAAGAACGGCAGGGTCAGCTGGCAGATCCAGGTCAGCGATCCGGACGAGGCGGAGGCCGGGCTGGTGCCCCTGGCGCTGGCCGGCGGCGGGGTCACGGTCTGCGAGTTTGGGCGCAAGGCCCAAAACCTCGAGGACGTTTTCATGAACATTGTAAAGGAGAGCAACCATGACTACTAATATCGTTTCACTGACCCCGCGCCGCGGGCGCGGCTGGAGTATGGGCCTGGCCAACATGCTGGCAAAGGAAAATTTTGCCTGGTGGCGAACACGCCGCTGGTGGATCCAGATCCTGGTTGCAGTGTTGATCTTGAACGGCGCGCTGGCTCTGAATCTCAGGGACCCTCAACACACATCGATTGACCTACAGGCGATCAACTTCCTGAATACGTCCGCTCTCTTTGTTCCGATTCTTATCGCGATTTTGACGCAGGATTCGATCCTCAGCGAGCGGCACTCTGGAACAACCGCCTGGGTATTTTCGAAACCCCTTCAAAGGCCAGCCTTCATCCTCTCCAAGCTGATCGCCTATGGGCTGGGTTTTCTCGTGACCTGGGTGCTGATCCCGAACAGCATCTGCTATTTCCAGCTCGTCGCTGCCGGCAGGGCAGGGTTGTCCATCCCCGGATTTATCGGGTTGACCGGCTTGAGTTTCCTCAACCTGCTCTTCTATATGACGCTGGCATTGATGCTGGCTACCCTGTTCAATAGCAGGGCTCCGGTGCTGGGCATCCCGATTTTGATCGCCTGGTTGGGCCCGCTGCAGATCCTTGCCGGTCCAATGGAGAGATACGTACCCTGGCTGAAGAATATCCTCCCCTGGAGGCTGATATCGAGTTTTGGTGAACCACCTCTGGCTGGATACCTGGCACTGGGAGCACATTTGCCCACAGTGGTGCCGATCATCGCCACGGTGCTGTGGTGTGTGCTGTTCGTCGGCGTTGCCCTCTGGCGCATCCGGCGGGAAGAATTCTAGAAAGGATAAGAAAAATGAACACTCAACCTGTAGGACACAAAGTCAAAGCCTTCGGGGCTCGCAAGCTGGCCTTTCTCTTCCTGGTCATCGTGCTGCTCCTGCCTGCCTGTGCGCGACAACCCCGGCTGGGAACTGTCGAGGAGATAACATTCCAGTCCGGGCCATTCAAGGTGGTTGGCGACCTGCGCCTGCCGGACGGAAACGAGCCATTCCCGGTGGTGCTGTTCGTACACGGTTCCGGCCCGGCCGACCGGACCGGATCCATGGTGTACCTGCCGATCATGGAAAGGATGTTGAAGGCCGGCTTTGCCACCTTCGCCTGGGACAAGCCTGGCACGGACGAATCCACCGGCACGCTCAGTGAGCCAAATCTGCGGCACCAGCGCGCCCGGATCCTGCTGGACGCAATCAAGTTAATGAAAGCTCGCCCGGATATTGATCCAACCAGGATCGGCGTATGGGGAGCCAGCCAGGCAGGCTATGTGATCCCGATCGCCCTGACACAGACCAATGATATCGCCTTCGTGATCTGTGTCTCCTGCCCGGGCGAATCGGGCATTGACCAGACCGGCTACCAGGCCATGGCCTTTGGGCTCTGCAAGGATATGCCGAAGGAAAAATGGACTGAGAGGGAGCAGCTGCTGAAGGAACTGGACCAGAATCGCTCGTATGAAACTTATGCCGGGTACCTGGCTTATCGCAAGAACATGGCTGGCCTGGCGGCACTGGTTCCTGTATCTCTGGACCCCTGGCCGGTCACCCCGGAAGCGGACTGGCAGGCCAACCCGATCGAAAATGAAGGTGTGTGGAATCCGGTTGCCGTGATGATGCAGGTAAAGATCCCCGTATTGGCGATCTATGGAGACAAGGACCGCCAACTCGATCCCCTGCAGGCTGCCTTTGCCCACCGGAAAGCCCTGAGCGAGGCGGGCAATCCCAAGAACCGGGTGGAGATGTTCCCGAATGCCAATCACGCCATTCTCGCTTCCAAAACCGGTTGTCCGGAAGACGACCAAAAGGCAATCAACCGCTGGGCCATGTGGTTTGCGATCACTCACGGCTTTACGTCGGCGGAGAAGTTCAAGGCTGCGATATCCAGGGATCCCTACAAGCCCGGCCTGCTGGCCTCCGTCCCATTTGCCCGAGGATACCTGGATTTGATGGAAAACTGGCTCCTGGGACTGCAGCCGTAGCTTGCAGAAAGGACCGAACATGAACGCGCGAACCAACTTGCTCAGACTTCGCCAAGTACCGGGCGTCACCCGGTACTTCCCTGGCGGGGGCGCCTCGCTGGCGCGGCTCCTGGTTTGCGGAGCCATTCTGGCTCTGATGTTGACGGCCTGCACCTCACCGTCCGCAGAGTCCCTCCCACCTGCAACGACGTTGGCCGCCTCTACAGCCGCCATTGAGCCAGAAGCCATCGCCCGGGTGGATGCGATGCTGACCCAGAAGGCCCAGGAAGGCACCTTCACCGGCTCTGTCCTGATTGCCCAAGGCGGTGACGTGCTTCTCAGCCAGGGGTACGGTTTGGCGGATCGTGTGCAGGGGACCCCCAATACGCCCCAGACCCGGTTTCGCCTTGGCTCCATCACCAAGCAATTCACCGCGATGGCGATCCTGATTCTGCAATCGAAGGGCAGGCTGACCGTCCAGGCCTCCATCTGCGTCTACATCCCCGGCTGTTATGCGGCCTGGCAGGACATCACCATCCACCAGCTGCTGACGCATACCTCAGGCCTGTCAATCCGGCTGTGGCCCGCATTGGTACGCGCCGATAGGATCACGGCGACATCATCTCGTCCCGTACAGACGCTTGCGTTGTTCCAGGATCTGCCGCTGGATTCCCAGCCGGGTGAGCAGTTCGTCTACAACAATGCTGGCTACATTCTACTGGCCTATATCCTCGAGCAGGTATCCGGCCAATCCTACGAAGCCTTTCTCCAGCAGGCCATCTTCACCCCGTTGGGCATGCGCAACACAGGATACGAGCACCGTTCGAGTGAATTGGCGGTCGGGTATGCCGACGTGCACTCTACGGCGCCGCAGCTGCCGTTCGCAAGCATGTCGATCTCCGACGGTTCCGGCCTGGTGTACTCCACCGTCGAGGATCTCTTCCGGTGGGATCAGGCGCTCTAATACGGAGCGGCTGCTTCCCCGGGCCGAACTGGATCGCATGTTTTCATCAATCATTCAGGAAACGAATATCGCCGGCTTCGCCTATGGGTATGGTTGGTATGTCGGGAAGGATCAGGGGCGGGCGGTGGTGGGTCACGGAGGGAACATTGAGGGGTTTGCTGCGCTCATCATCCGCTATCCGCAGGATCAGATCACCCTTATCGTCCTGATGAATTAAGCAGATTTGAACCAGTTGTCGGTCTGGGCGGCCATCTCGAACGAGATCTTCGGGGATGGGCACGCCTGCGGAGGAAGTTCCGATCAGAGCCGGCGTCTGGTCAGCGCAGCGGAGCTGTGTGTAGGATGTTACCAATGAAGCAAAACGTACCACGTCCCTTGGTGTGCGGGATCGTGTTGGCTGTGCTGCTCCTCTAAGCTTGCGCAAGGCAACCCCAGCCCGCCAGGATCGAGGAGATCACCTTCCGGTCAGGGTTCTTCACGTTGGTGGGCGACCTGCGGCTGCCGGCGCGAAGGGAGCCTTTCCCGGTCGTCCTGTTCGTGCATGGCTCCGGGGATGCTGACCGCACCATGTTCGGCCTGTATCTGCCGGTCATGGAGCACATGCTGCAGGCCGGCTACGCGGTCTTCTCCTGGGACAAGCCCGGCTACGGCAAATCCACGGGGCAGCAAACACCCCCTGAGCGCCTGGCCCTACGCGCCAGGGTACCTGGACCTGATCGAGGAATGGCTCGCCAGCCTCCAGCCATAACCATGCTGGAAACAATCAGGACCACTGAAAGGATAACAAAGTAAAACCGAGATCTTCACCCGTCACGATCCTTACTTCAGGTGGATGACCACATTTCCACTGCTCAAAAGGGTGGTGGGAACCAATTTGTATACAACGCCATTTTTGTTCCAAACGGTCAAGGAAAATGAATCAAAGCCGATACCGGAGCTCTTGTTGGTGTCGATCGACAACGGCCTTGAAGGTGGCCGCGCCATCGCTGAAAAGGCTTGCACCAGTGTTGGCATCATAGATCTGGATGGTGCATTTGCCCTGCAACGTGGAGCTGATCGGATAGGTTCGTTCCAACGAATTGCAGTGCCGTCAGATAAGGCATTGCTTTTGATGATGAAGTCTGCCGTAACTCCATTGTACATGCCGCGGTAGATGTACACCATCTGGCCTTGTGGCTTGCCGCTTTTACTATAGCGTGCATTGAAACCGAAATTGCCTCTGGCACCATTCGGGTCTTTGATCCCGCCGCCGCCGGTCGCAAACTTGCCGGAATTCTGGTAGAAGTCAAGGCCTGCCGACTGGGCATTGGCAGCAGTATAGTATTTGTTCATCGCCAGTATCATTAGGCGCAGTAACCTTCGCAATCACGCAGTAGGAGGCTTCGCTGGTGGATTTATAGATCGTGCTGGCTGTACCAATGCCATCACCTGTGGTATCGCTATCAAGGACATATACTTCCAAGTCGTAACGGGCTGCCACTTCCACAAGTATTGGCTTCCGGGTAAATGCTGAAATAGACCTTTATCCTGGTGATATCGCCAAGGGTGGCACTTGGGTTCGGGTCTTTTGCAACCAGGATGAACCGATGCGGCACTATCCCAGACGGTTGCACGCAGGTTCAGGTTCGTATTGACCTGGGCCATCTGTCGCCCGATATTCCAGGTAGGCGTCTTCCTGTGTCACCGTGAAACTGCCATTGACGTAAGCTAAGGAAGTAATTGCCATCCGCGCCACCCGAGCAGGTGACGGCGTCGTTGTATACCCCCGCTAGGTCGCCAACTTTGCGCGTGGTGGAGCAGGTGGGTGGTGTGTCAATGACTGATGATGGATCTGACCATTGAAGACCCGAGTAATGGAAAGTGAGCGGCGGATTGGCGTCGCTGTATTGGGCCGATTTGTCATCAGCAGTCACTGTCAGCGCGGCTTTGGCGATGCTGAAGCCCTGATCGCTCCCCTCGGCGGCAGAAGCGCTGCCGTCTCCCGGCGCATGCGCTCTCAAGGTGCAGGTGCCCACGCCGACAAAGTTGACGGTTAGTTTATCTGTCCCCACCGTACAGATTGCATTTGTTGAAGATGTGACCCAGGGATTCCCACCGTAACTGCCCGTGAAAGCCGCCTTGAAGCTCCCACCGTAATTTGCGCCGGCAGGGATGTTGTTGATGCTGATCCAGCCGCTGCCGGCAGTTAACTTGGCGGTATCGGATGACTCCGCATAATATGGGTTGCTCAGATTTAGCATATCGGAAACCCTCTGGCCGAACAGGGCGCTCAGGTTCAGGCTGCCCGTGGTGGGCGTTTTTACCGACCAGGTTGCCCTGCCGGCATAATCGGTCACGGCCAGGTCAGCAATTTGCGTACCACTTCCATCAGCGTAGGTGAGGGCCACATTCTTGCCGCTCAGCGGAACATTACCGCTCTTCAGGGTTGCGGTAAATTGCACCAGGGAGCCCGGTGAGGCGGTCTTTGTCTTTGGATCCAGCACCAATGCACTCGTGCCAGGGAGGATCCTGAACTCGGTGCTGGCGACAGCCGGGGCATAGGTGTCATTCCCGGCAAAGGCTGCCTCCAGGGTGTAATTCCCCGGTTCCATCGCCAGGTAGAAATTGGCCTCCGCCTTGCCGCCATTGCCGGTGGCCGCCAGGCGGCCCATTCCACCCAGGTTGAAGGTAATCGTAAGGCCGTCAACGGTGTTGCCGTCTTTATTTTTGGCTATGACTGTGAATGACTGCTGGCTGCCGTAGGGGGCATCGCTGGCAGGTGAGTCAAATTCCAATGTAAGCGGAGATTGGCCCTGCGGCAGGGCACCCGGGTCCTGCCCGAACAGGTATCCGGCGCCCTGGTTGGTCATCAACGTCCCAAGGCCCACACCGTTCACCGCCTGCACCACGAAGCACAGGTCCTCGGTTGAGGCAGAACCCAGGTCGAGGCTGCCTTTCCAAAGGCGCGAATCCAGGGAATCCTGTTGCAAGTCGAGCGACTGCCAGGTGCCGCTGGAATTGCCGCAATCCAGGCTATAGACGATCCAGACTGCCTGGATGCCGGCTGATGGGTCGCCGGTGACCTGGATTTCAAAGTTGACGATATTACCTGTCAGAGCCATTGTGCCGGTAGGGATGAAAGAGGCAATGTGCGAGATATCCGGTGGGGCGGCCAGGGCCGGGGTGTTGGTCCATCCATTATTCGCCGGGTCAAGATTGGTGTAGCTATCGATGTTATTGCTGTAAAACAAGCGGAAATCCATGTGGCTGAAGGCGCGCAGGTTGCCGGTGGTCGAACCCGGGGTGGAAGAACGGTACTGGGCAGGCATCAAGGCCAGGCGGGTGGCTCCATCCGATGAGCCGAGGGCATCATAGTAATTGACGTTCCATGGGCGGATCGGGTAGAACACATCCGAGTAGAAAGGCACATGCGGGGCGCGCAGGTCCTCGGTGGCCGCGCCGGTAAGCGGCAGGATGTTGGTCCGGTCGCTGAATGTGCCGCCCCTCCAGGCCACGCCGCGCAGCACGTATCCGGCATCCGGGGAGGTGACGTTGATCATGTCCAGCGGCAGCACCGGCTCGGCCGGGTTGACGACGATGCCGCTCTTTCCTTCCAGGTAATATGCATCCACCTCAATGAGGCTGCCATCCGGGTTGGTCTGGTCCAGTTTCTTTGATTTCAGAGTGGTCGGTGTATCTTCGCTCAGGTCATAATACCTGAGGCCCAACTCGTTGCCTGGAACATGGATGCCAGATATTGGCGGAACAAGTGTGGTGGCTGTGACGACCGACTCATCTGCCGGGGGCAGGTCTCCCCGTCCTTCGGTGATATTCACCTGCAGCATCGGCAGGCCGAACAACGTGGCCTCCAGCAGGGATTTCTCATGGATGCCGCGCATCACCGGGGTGGCTGCCAGGTAAGCCTGCTTGGCCTGCACAAGCGCCTTCCCCACTGCGACCGGTCCGCTGCCATAGCGCAGTTGCCTGGTGAATTCCAGGTAAAGCCGTTCTGAATATTCGATGAAATCGGTATCTCCATACTGGTAGCCGGTGCCGCCGATAAAGGTGGCTCCCTTGGCGGCAAACACCTGGGGCCAGTCCGGCTCTTCCGTTACTCCGGGTACATCATCAGCGTTGACAATGTTGTAGCCCGAATGGCAGCCGGCGCTGTACACCAGGCTGTTGGTCAGGTCGGTGCTGGAATTGAGAACTTCTTCAGATGTCATGCGGGTCTGGTAATCAGCTGCCAGGGCGCTGGTGGCCGAGAAATGCCCGGCCAGGAAGTTGATGTCATGGCGGCTGCCGAGGAAGCTCTGGCGTAACTGGTCGGCGGTCCAGGAATTTACCGGGGCGAGTGTTTTTGGAGAGATGAGCGTATCCACGTTCGATTGAACCGCGCCGGACGGATCCATGCCCTTGCGCAGCTCGGCTGCCACTGCATCGGCATCATCGGCCAGGAAATCATAGCCGGTCACCAGGGCATTGCTGGCAGTGACAATCCCATCTGTGGTTCCCAGGTAGGCATCCAACTGTTTGTTCATATCCGCAGCCGTCTCCACCAGCCGCCCCACCGCCAGGTCGGGGATGGGGAACTCCCCGGCTTTATAGGAGACTGTCCCGGCTGACCCGTAGGTATCCTGGCTGAGGATGTAGCCGGCCTTCAGGCTGGCCTGGGAGGTTGTGTTGTCCAGCACTGGCGGCGAATAATCGATTTCGCTGGCCAGCAGGGCGGAATCCGAGTAGCGGAAGAATGGGAAGGCATGGTCGTTCCCCACCAGGACAATATACTCGAGATCCGGATTGAGTTCCCGGAATCTGTCCATGATGCCCTTGATTGCCTCCGCCTGCAAGTTCATGGCATACACGCAAGCCGGGTAGGACTGTGCCTGTTGGGAAGCTGCGTTGACCCGGGTATCTCCACCCACCTCCACCACCTGCCCGTTTGTGCGGGCAGCCAGGGCGTCCAGGTTTGACTGCACCAGATCTTTTTCGCCCTGCGTGCCTTCGATCTTGTCCATGTTGGTCATGAGCAAGGTATGGGAACCATCCGCTGTCAGTGTGGTATCGGAGCCTGGCAGAACCGGGCTGACCCCGGAGCAGGTCCCGCTCAGCATGATAACCGTCAGATGGAAGGGGTTATCGTAGTTGTAAGCACCGTTGCGGCCGCGCACACGGACGTAGAAATAGCCGGTCTTGGTCCAGGTGTTGACAATTATCCCCTCGCCCTGCAGGCCATCATGCGCCGAGACCGCGATCAGGCTGCGGGTCTGGACGCTCGAGAAGGTATCCGGGGAGAAGGTATCCGGGGAGAAGGTGTCCGGGGAGAAAGTATCTGGGGAGAAGGTGTCCGGGGAGAAGGTATCCGGCGAGAAGGTATCCGGCGAGAAGGTGTCCGGGGAGAAGGTATCCGGCGAGAACGTGTCCGGCGAGAACGTGTCCGGCGAGAACGTGTCCGGCGAGAAGGTGTCCGGCGAGAAGGTATCGGGCGAGAAGGTGTCCGGGGAGAAGGTATCCGGTGAGAACGTGTCCGGCGAGAAAGTATCCGGACTGAAAGTATCCGGGCTGAAGGTGTCCGGGGCGAACTCGGCGCTGAGCTTCAACAGGTCCTGGCTGTTGTACAGCTCGGAATATGCCTCGGAAATGTTCTTATACAGGGCCAGGTCGTAATTGGCCGGCAGGCCAGTCAGGGTGACGATTACCTTGCTGCTGGGTTGGATGGCGAACTTAAACCAACGCGATTGGCCCGGCAGGTCCAGATAGCGGTCAATACTCCCGGAAACTTGATCGGGGCCATCATAGATCAGTGGAAGTTCAACTGCCTGGGTCCAGTTGGAATTCCAGACCTGGGCTTCATACGCCCCGGCATCCACCCGGCCCAGGACAACCCGCGTCTTGCCATCCAGGTCAATCGGGAGGCTTTCGGTCTGATTCCCATCTCCATCCAGGTCGTATGTATCTGGCGGCAGTACCAAGAGATCACCCGCGTCCACTGCCGGGGAGGTGGGGGAGAGACGAAAAGAGATCATCTGCGGATCGGCAAATTTGGGGTCAACCGTGCTCACACCCGTGCAGATTGCGCCAGCCGGGCAGTCGTCCTGTAGGAAGCTGTCTGAGACCGTGGTGGCCGCGTCGATCGAAGTTCCAAAATGGGCATAGACAATCGTATTGGCAATTGTTAGTAGGTTGTCGTTGTGGATGGCAGTACCTGGGTGGGTTGAGTCGTTTTGGACAATAGTAGCATTCTCAAGGCTGATATCCGAATTTTCCAGGCTCATGCCGCCGCCCTGCCAGGCAGAGTTGTGGGTGAGCAGGAGGTTGGTGAATGTGGCGGTCGCGTTATCCGTCCGGATGCCCCCGCCAAAGCCACCGGTTATGGTCTGATTACTGTCAATGGTCAGGTTGACAAAGTCTGCGGTAGTAGTGTTTACCAGCTCGATGCCCCCACCTCCAGCCTCTCCATTATTTCCATTAAGGGTCGTACCAATCATGGAAATACTGCCTTCAGAATAAATGCCGCCACCCTGTGCGTATGCGTGGTTGGTATTAATGCTCCCGCCCTTTATGGAGATGGAGCCTGAGGAGGCAATGAAGATGCCGCCGCCGCTGCCCCCGACCAGGCCATTCGTCACCTGGGTATTGCGCATGTCCAGGTTTCCGCCATTGACGAAAATACCGGCACCATTGGAAGCATTATTGCCGTCAAAATGAGAATCTGACAGGCTGAGGTTGCCTCCGTCTATATAAAGCCCGCCGCCATCAGAGACGGCCTGGTTGCTTTGAAAGATTACATCGATCAACTGGGGATTCCCGCCATCGCTGTACATCCCGCCGCCGTTATCGACAGTATTGGAGCTGAATGTCACGTGCGTTAAGATTGGACTGCCGGGATCATAGAACCAGTCACCGGCATTATATAATCCCCCGCCTTTAAGGTTGCTGCCGGCCGGTCCGCCATTGCCGGTAAACTGGACATTGGTAATGGTCGGGCTGCTGCCGAGTAGATAGATGCCGGCACCGCCGCCGTTCGTTGAGTTGTTCATGATCACCAGGTTGCGAAGGATTGGGCTGCCTTCTGTGATGGTGATCCCACCGCCGTATTGAGCAGCATCTCCAAGAGCATATCCATTGGTGATGGTGAAACCATCCAGTATGGTAGTGGAATCCGTCCCATCCGCGCTGACCACGTGCATGGAATCTTCAACATAATTCTCGTGGCCGGCTAGAGAGCCATTCAAAATAGTCTGGTAAATAGCAGGTTCGCGGCTTGAATCATCCCCTCCACCAGGCGGATAGCCGCCCAGCACCTGCATGCCGCTGCGCAGGGTGAAGGATGCAAAGTAGTTGTTGCCGGGATCCGGATTGTAATCTCCGGCGGCCACCCGAATGATTGTGCAGCCGGCATCGGGAGACAGTGCTGATTGGAGATCGGTGAAGGCATTGGCCCAGTCCGAGCCATTATTTGCGCCAACTGCCGACTGCCGCACATAGCATTCCGGGCTGGAAGCCTTGACATGCTGTACATTACTGCTGCCGGCGAACTGCCCGATGAGCACCGCCAGAATTAACACAAGGGATAATAACTTTTGTTTCATTGGTTTCCTCCCGGGATAGCCCCGTAACCTGATTGAAGATCAGTTGTGTACAGCGTTGATTACCCAGCAATGATAATTCATTTGTCGCTGGCTGCATATCCAGCCGCCTGTTCAAAACTCATTTTGCGGCCAACTTCCAGACTTTCGGCGGCCGCCGCTTCGCCCAGTTTCAGGCGCGCGGTCTCCAACCCGCTGTCCAGCTTCTCCTGTTCGGCCGCCGAACGGCGTGCACCGATGGCCTGGCTCAGCGTCAAGGCTGCCCCGGCCAGGCGCATGGCCCGCTCCGCCTGGTCCTGCAGGGCGGCCAGGCAGCCCATATCTTCCAACAGGTACGCCATGGCCAGGCGGTCGTTGTATTCCCGGATGATTTTTAGGCTCTCCCGGTAACGGGCGTCCGCCTGCGGGAAGTTCCCCTGCCCGCGCGCCAGGTTGCCGAGATTGTTCAGCGAGTTGGCCACCACCCACATGTCGCCCACTTCCCGCCGCTGGGCCAGTCCTTCCTCATGCAGCCGCCGGGCTTCGTCGTAGCATCCCTGGTCGATGGCGACATTCCCCAGGTTGTTAAGCGATACGGCAATCGCCCACTTGTCGCCGGATGTGCGCCGAAGGGTGAGTGCCTCCTCATTAAGTTTGCGGGCTTCGTCATACCGACCCTGCATGCGCGCCAGGATGCCCAGGTTGCTGAGCAGGCTGGCTGTCCGGGCGTGGTCCCCCAGCTCCCGGCTGATGTCCAGGGCCCTGCGGTAAAGCTCCTCGGCCGCCTGGAATTCACGCTGGTGGGTTGCAGTGGTACCCCGGAAGTGCAGCACCTGGGCCATGCCATCCCGGTCTCCAAGGGCAGTGAAGATCTCCCCGGCCCTGTCCAACTTTTGCGCAGCGTCCGCATACCGGCCGCGTTTGCGATCCAACTCCGCCAGAACCGCCAGGCAGTGGGCCTGTTCCGCCAGCCCTCCGCTGCGCTCTGATCCTTCGAGCGCCTGCCCGTAAGCCGCCCCTGCCTCTTCCCAGCGTCCCACCAGCTCCAGCACCTGTCCGAGCTTGAGCAGCACATCCGGCTGCTCTTCGGGTTCCAGCAGGGACAGAGTGCGCTGGTAATAATCCAGGGCAGCCTCGTTGGCATAACGCCGCTGGGCGGCGATGCCAGCCCTCAGCAGGTATTCACGTTTCTTGGGCAGGTTTTCGCTGCGTCCATAATGGTAGGCCAGCTGGTCCAGGATCAAATCGACTCCTCCGCCAGCTCTGGCTTCCAGGTAAGCGGCAACCAGCTCGTGCAGGCGCGCACGCGTGGCGTGGGTCAGTAGTTCATAAGCGACATCGTGGGTGATCAGGTGCTTGAAAAGGTATGCAAGCTCAGGCTCGGGGGTATCCAGAGGGGTCAGATCGAGGACAGACAGGTTGTCGAGGTCAGATTTTACCCTGGCTTGCTCGCCCAACTCAGGGTAGTAGCCCAGCAGGTGGTCGAAGCGGAAAACGCGTCCCAGCACGCTGGAGACCTTGATGGTCAACTGCTGGCTGGCGGCCAGCTGGTCAATCCGGCTTATCACGAGACTGTTCAAGCTGGCGGGCAGCTCCAATTTTTCGAGTATCGCCTGGTCGCGCAGGTCCAGGTCGCGATCATGCAGGTAATTGATCAACTCTTCAGCATAAAAAGGATTGCCCTGGGCGCGGGCGATCACCCGGTCGATCAAAGCTTTTGGCGCGGCTCCCCGCCATTCCGGGTACAACTGCGACAGCTTGGCGCGCAGGGCTTGTTCGATTTGAGCAGGTAAAAGATCATTTAAAGACAGGCAGGTGAAATAGGGCAGGGTTTCAAATCCTGCCGGTTCCATGTTCGGCTGCACTGCCGGTGAACCCGCTGCCCGGAGTTGGGCAAACTCCTGGGGGCGATAGGCCAGAACGATGAGCACCGGCAGCCCGGATATGGCCCGCGTGACGCGTTCCAACAGGTCGCGCGAAACGGCATCGATCCAATGCAGGTCTTCCAGCACCAGCAGGAGCCCCTTGCCTGCCTCGCCGGCTTCACGCGCCCTGGCCCGCAGGCAATCGAGCAGAAGGGCTTCGAGGGCGGTACAGCGGTGCCTGGGCTCAAGTGTCTGGGTGAAATCATTCTCGGGGATGGGCAGACCAAGCAACTCTCCAAGCAGGGGCAGCGCTTCAAGCCGGTCAGGAACCAGGTCCTCGACTTCGCCCTCCAGGTTGCGTACCTGGCGGCGCAGCGGCGCTTCGGGATCCAGGTCGAAGAACCCCGACCAGATTGGTTTCCAGACCAGGTAGGGGGTCCGCGTGCCGTCCGACTGGCAGGCGCCGCCATAGCCTTCCAGGCCCCTCGTGCGAGCCAGACGGATGGCTTCCGCCACCAGGCGGCTTTTTCCCATCCCGGGTTCAGCCGTAATCCCAACCACCTGGCCCTGGTTGTGCAGGACTAGGTCAATCTTGTCGCCAATGGCTGCCAGCTCAGCCTCCCGCCCGATCATCGGGAGCGGGTAGTTTGGTTCCTGCAGGCGTATCGCCCGGTGCTGCTGGATGCCCGTGACTGCGAAGACGGGGACGGGTTCCGCCTTGCCCTTCAGGGGAATGGGCGGCCGCGGTTCAAAGGTGAACCCGATGGAAAGGAAGCCTGCACCGGCAGCCGAAGATTTATTCAGCTCTTTGTGCACCCTGCGGCTGACAAGCACTTCCCCGGGTACGGCCCGGCTCATCAGGCGGGCCGCCAGGTTCACATCGTCCCCCAGCGCGCCGTAGGATCGGCGGGTACTTGCCGCCGTATTCGCCTGTGCGCATGGTCCCGCGCGTGACACCGATCTGCACCTCGGCGCCATCTTCCAGGCCGGTGTGCAGTTTGCTCAACTGGAGGGCGGCAAGGACTGCGCGGTGCACATCATCTTCATGGCTGACGCACGCCCCAAAGGAAATATACAAATAACTGCCCTTGTCGCCAACGGTGATCTCCAGCAGATTCCCCCCAGAGGGTAATAGAAGGTTCTGTACGGCGCGGATATATTCGTTCAGGCGGTTCTCCGCGAGCGGGTCACTGTCGTAATCGATGCCGCCAAAGCGTAAGAAGATTGCAACTGTCGGGCGCAATTCCGTCAGGAACTCACCCATTCCGGCCTGCAGGCGTTCCACCACAGCCGGGTGCACCCACGGACGGACCTGTGCTTCCGTAAGCTGACCGGGTTGTAATTCCTGCCAGGAAGTTGGAGGAACAGGTGTTTTCAGCTCCTTCAGCACTGCGAAACGCCGGCCTGGGCCAGTCTGATTCTCCTCCCGCCGCCATTCATCGATAACCAGCGCGTCACCCAGCCTTTCCACCGCGAACTCATCCAGGAGCACTTCGCCGCGCCTGGCGTGATGTTCGCCCTCGGCCATGCGGTAGAGTGTTTCACCAGCCAGCACGTCGTACAGCAGGATGGCCGGATCGCCCACCAGGAAGCGGCGGGCTGGTCCGCAAGCCACGGCAACTTTCACCGCCAGGGCAACCGGCTCCCTTCCGGGCACTGGTACTGCCGCGAAGGTCTGCATTCCGGCTTGCATCGCCACGGCGCAGGTGACAGCCTTCAGGACGGCTTGCGTTACAGCCTCCGCGGCTGCCATACCCTCCATGGAAGTCCCCCTTTCTGGAGAAAGCGATCCGTCGAACCAGCAAGTGATGGCATCCCCGGCAAAACCGATCACACTGCCGCCAAACCGGTCAACTTCTCCGATCAGGGCATCATAAATTGTGTTCAGGTACAGGGGAAGCTCTTCCGCACCACGCCGCAGCCCCAAAGCCTCGGTCAAAGCTTCGGTCAGGGGAGTGAAACCGGATATATCCGCGAATAAGGCGGCCCCCTCCACATTCCCAGGCAGGTCTTTGCCGTGCGCCATTGCCACACGCCGGTCTTGTGGAATATACCGCCTGGCCTGGTTGATCCAGGGATCTTTTTCAGTCATTGGCGACCGTTGCAGGCAAAGGGTTACCTCGGCGTTCTTCAAGCGGAAAATGGTTTTAGGAGAAACATTGTTTAATTCTGATTAATAACCTCACAGGAATTGTTGTGAAATTATACACGATTCGAGGCTGGTACCAAATCCAATTTCCCCCCATAAAATAATGATGGAATTTCAATATTTATGATATTTATCTATATTATTGACAAAGTTGAAGTAGACTGTTATACTCCAATTTATGAAAAGCACACGTGATCGCATCCTGCAAACCCTGCTGCGCAAGCCGCGCACCACAATCAACGAGCTGGCCGTTGCTGTTGGGATCAATCCCATCTCGGTTCGCCACCATCTGACCAACTTACAGGTCGAGGGTCTGGTGGGGAACGAGGAAGAACGCCATGGTGTGGGGCGGCCGCGTCTGGTCTACTTCCTGACCGAGGCCGGCATGGAACGTTTCCCCACCCGTTACCTGCGCCTGACCACCCGCCTGCTGGCGCAAATGAAGGAAAGCATGCCCGCGCCAGTGGTCAGCCAGCTGTTCGCCGAGATGGCGGATGGTCTGGCTGAAGATTATGCCAGCCAGATGAAGGGTCTGGACATGGAAGACCGCCTTGACCTGGCCAAATCCCTGCTGACTGAGGAAGGCTTTGAGATCCAATGGGAGAAATCCGGCGCACAGTACCGCATCCACGAGATCACCTGTCCCTACCTGCAGATCGGCCAGAGCCATCCCGAAGTCTGCACAGTTGACCAGACGCTTATCTCGAGGATGCTGGCCCTCCCGGCCGAAAAAGTCCAGTGTGTTTTGCAGGGTGACGCGCAGTGCACCTACGTCGTACAGGCGGAGGGCATGTCAAAATGAGCGCTGAAGCTCCTGCCAATCCCATCCATTGGGATATCCACGACACGCATCCGGAGCTGGTGGAGCCGCTGCGGGCCAAACTGGCCGAAGTGGTTGACCCGGAGATCGCCCTGAACGTCATCCAGTTGGGCCTGATCCGCCAGGTCAGCATCCTGGACAAGGAAGCCAAAATGACCGTCCTGCTGACTACGCCCTTCTGCCCGTACGGCCCGGCCATGCTGGAGACCATCAAGCAAAAAGCCACGGAGGGGTTAAATCTGCCGGTCACCCTCGAACTGGGCGAGGGCATGTGGGACTTTTCGTGCATGGAAGACCCCGGCGCGCTGGATTGGGGATTGTATACGTAGAAAACACCATATCTCCGAGTTCTCACAGAACTCGGAGATATGTGCGTAGTGCTTTATGGCTTGGACGACAATTCTTCAGGCCATATTTTTAGACGTTCTTTTTTCCCGGCTTTCCACAATTCTCTGTCAAAGGTTGCAAGTAGGATCGGTAGGTTAAGCGATTCCTGCCAGGTTAATGCGGCAGCCAGGTGGACCGCATCATAGCCGCGTAGTTCGTGTTCCCATGCCAGCCTGGAGGCTCTTTCAATAATCCCAGTCCCGATGCTGATGCGCGTGAACGATTGCCAATGGTTTAGAAAATCCTGCCAGGATTGCATTGCAGCTTCCTTTTCCACCCAATTCAGGCGTGCTGCTTTTGCAAGGGCGGAGGCCATTTCAACTTGTGCAATCGCAGCCGTCCCCGTGGCCTCGGCCGTTTCGAGCAGGTCAAAAAACGCATCCGAAAATGGCTCGCGCACATAACGCTTTACCAGTGCACTGGTGTCGGCGTAGACGATCATTCCCGCTCTTCCACAACCAGGTCTGAGATCTGCCCCTTGCCCCGGTTAACTGCCTTCGGGCGATAAGATGGGATTCTTCCGCCATCCCATTCGCCAATCCCGGATTGAACCAAAGCATGCAAGCGTTCCTCCAGGGAGGATTTCAAGGGGATGATCTGCCCGATTGCCACGCCATGCTCGGTAACGGTGATCGTTTGGCCTGACTTTACTTTGCGTAAGTAAGCGCTTAATCGGCTCTTCAATTCGCGCGTTCCTACTCTCATTTCGTCCATGAAACTCTCCTATTGTGGTTGCATTATATCATTTGTGGGCTCATTGTGCAAGAAGTTTGCCACTTCTGCAAGTAATAAGTTGCCAGAGCTGTTATGAAAAAACCCATCGGATCATCGGACTCCGAAGTCTCCAGACTTCGGAGTCACCAACGTCATGAGACGTTGGACTCCGGTAACCTGATTTTCATCCTTAGATGTGACTATAGATCATGATGTCTTTCTCAAAGTCGAAGATTTTTAACACGAATACCACGAATGAACCGAATAACACGAATTATTGATGGACTATTCGTGCCATTCGTTGCATTCGTGAGTCCACTGAAAAAACGATTGGACGAAAAAGGTAAGAGTTTAATATAATAGAGACATCCTTCCTGCGGAAAAAGTGAAGCATGTTCAAAGCGAATAAACGTCATCTACAACCCTTGCTGATCAGCAATGTGAGCGATCTTCCCGAGAAACACCAGCAACGTCTGGATCGATCCTGGGCAGGCGTATTCTATCGAGAGACCTTCTGTCGTTTGAAAGAAGAAGCTTTTGCAGTTTTATATGATGATCAACCCTCCCGGCCAAACATACCGGTGAATGTATTGGTGGGCCTGGAAACGCTCAAGGCTGGATTTGGCTGGAGTGACGAAGAATTGTACGATCATTCTGTTTTTGATATGCAAGTACGCTATGCCTTGGGCTACCGAGATTTGAAAGAAGGCGAATTTGATATACGCACGCTGTACAATTTTCGACAGCGTTTGAGCCGGTACAATCAAGCCCAAGGGGTCAATCTCCTGGTAAAGGCATTTGAAGAGATCACAGATCAGCAGATTAGCGACTTGAAAATTCAGACGCACATTCAACGAATGGATAGCACGCAAATTGCCAGTAACATCATGGATATGAGTCGCTTGCAGTTGTTGGTAGAAGCCATTCAGCGTCTTTACCGCATTTTATCCGAAGCTGATCGACAAAGCTACAAAGAGATGTTTGCACCCTACTTGAAAGTCAGTTCTGGGCAGTATACGTATAGCATCAAAGGGAAAGAAGAAACCCATCGGAACATTCAGCAGGTAGGCGAGAGCATGTATCGGGTCCGGAGTGAGTTGAAAGAGCGTTACGGGTCAGAACCCGTCTTTCAAGTTTTCGAGCGCTTTTTCAGTGATAATTTTCACCTGGAAGGCCAACAGGTGCGGGCCAAGAAAAACGAAGAGATCAGTGCCGAGTGTTTGCAGTCCTGCGATGACCTGGAAGCTACCTTTCGGCGCAAGCAGGAGCAGGAGTACAAAGGCTACGTGGCCAACCTGGCTGAGACCTGCGAACCAAGCAATCCTTGCCAGCTGATCACCAAGGTTCAGGTGGCACCCAATCATGTGGAGGATTCTGATCTGATGATTATCGCTGTACCGGATTTGAAGCAGCGCACGGACCTGGAAACCCTGCATACGGACGGCGCGTACAGCAGTCCGGAAGCCGATCCGGTCTTACAGAAAAACCATGTGGAATTAGTCCCAACCGCCATCAAAGGCCGTCACCCAGATCAAGGTAAATTCGGTTTGGCAGCCTATACCTTCCAGGTTGATGAACAAGGAGTGCCCCTCCAGATGACTTGTCCACAGGAACAGGTTGCTCGCATTCACTGGGGAAACAAGAAAGGCGCCCTGGTTGCTGATTTTGAACCGCTTCATTGCGAAACCTGTCCTTTTCATAAAAGTGGTCAATGCCGCGTCAAGCCAGGCAAACGCGACAAACACTATCACCTGGATTTCAACCTGCATGAGGTTCAAGTAGCCAGGCGCCGCCGGGCAAAAGATCAGCAAAAACACAGCGGCAAAAACTTGCGGGCTGCGGTGGAAGCCACCATGCGCACAATCAAGCATTCGTTCCCGGCAGGTAAATTGCCGGTCCGCGGCTTGTTCCGGGTCACCAGTTTGATCGTCGGATCGGCTTTGATGAGCAATGTGCGCAGTATCTTGCGTTATGAAAAAGCCAAATTCAAGAAGGATCAGTTGCAAATCGCTCCTAAAGAGCCTGAAATAGGCTCCTCGGAACAACCTTTAGTCTCTTTTTTGCGTTTGTGTTGGCTTCGCATGGAAGTCTTCATCCGGCTTTTTGAGAAACCATTGTCATGCTTCACTTGTTAAAGTTCTGTTTTTTCAGTGGACTCATTCGTACCATTCGTGTTAAATTATTTTCTTCTGAAATGATCTGAATTGAAATTTCCCACCTACTTTGAGAAGCCCTAACGTCAGGTTGTTCCTCCATTGCCCTTTTCACAGAAACGAAGCATAATTAGCATATTCTTTGGGACGGGTGAGACAGGGTATGCCAGATTTGAGCGGACAAAGCATCGGACGCTACCGCATCCTGGAAAAGCTGGGCGAAGGAGGGATGGCGGTGGTTTACAAGGCCCAGGATACGCGCCTGGAGCGCGAGGTCGCCGTCAAGATCATCCGGCGGGAAGTGTTCAGCCCGCTGGTGTTGGAGTGCGTGCTGAAGCGCTTTGAGCGCGAGGCCAAGGCACTGGCCAGGCTCTCGCATCCTAACATTGTCCACGTGCATGACTACGGCAAGTTCCGCGGCGCGCCCTACCTGGTGATGGAATAGCTGCCCGGCGGGGTGCTGAAGACGGGAGCTGGCGCTTCAAGCCTTGGGCTGGCAGGAGGCCGCCAGGCTGCTGCTGCCGATCGCCGAGGCGCTGGATTACGCCCACAGCCAGAACGTCATCCACCGGGATGTCAAGCCCTCCAACATCCTGCTGACCGGGCGCGGCCAGCCCATGCTCTCGGATTTCGGCATTGCCAAGATCCTGGAAGAGGAGCAGACCCAGGGACTGACCGCCAGCGGTACCGGGGTGGGCACGCCCGAATACATGGCGCCCGAGCAGTGGACCGGCAAGACCTGCCCGCAGTCCGATCTGTACTCGCTGGGGGTGGTATTCTACGAGCTGCTGACCGGGCGCAAGCCCTACACCGCAGATACGCCCGCCGCCCTGATGCTCAAGCAGCTCAATGACCCGCTGCCCTCGCCCCGCCAGTTCGTCCCGGACCTGCCGGAGGGGGTGGAGAAGGTGCTGCTCCGGGCGTTGGCGAAGAAACCCGATGACCGCTATACCGGCATGCAGGAGTTCAGCCTCGCGCTGGAAGCCCAATTGAGCGCGCAGGCAGGCGGGAAACCGGCCTCTCCGGTTTGGTGGAAGCGCAAGGAACCCGGGACTTCGCTGGCCAAAGAGCCGGTTGCGCCTGCAACGGAACCGGTCAAACCGGTGGATGAAAAGGCAACCCGCCCGGCCCCGAAGCCCGCACCCGAGGCACCCATTGAGCCTGTTTCCCCCCCAGACGCAGGAGAGCAGACCCTCCCGGCCACCCCCAGAACCCCGCCTGCGTTGCCGCCGAAAAACGGAAAGCCAAAGCTGCCCCCGGCCTGGATCATCGCCCTGCTGGGTGTGGTTGTGCTGGCCTATCTTGTGATCATTGCCCTGCTGGTCATGCGATCTTCCGGGCTGCTGGGGCCGCTCAAACCCTACGTAAGTCCCGTGCCTACCCAGGTGCCCCTGCCGACCGAAACGCCGGCTCCCACGCTTGATGACTCCACCTGGACCCGCCCGGCGGATGGCATGCTGATGGTCTATGTGCCGGAAGGTGAATTCAGCATGGGCGGCACAGCCGACCAGGCGTTGGCGGAGTGCCAGAAGTTCGGAAATGATTGCAAACGGGATTGGTTCATAGACGAAGAACCTCCCCACATGGTGAGTCTGGATGCCTTCTGGATCGACCAGACCGAAGTGACCAACGCCATGTATGAAAAGTGTGTCATTGCTGGCGATTGCCAGCCCCCTTCTTCTTCGGGATCATCTACCCGCAGTAGTTACTACGGCGATTCGAAATATGCAGACTACCCGGTCATATATGTGGATTGGAACATGACCCAAACGTATTGCCAATGGACCGGAGCGCGCCTGCCCACCGAGGCCGAGTGGGAGAAGGCCGCGCGTGGGACGGATGAGCGTATCTATCCCTGGGGGAATGAAAGTCCGACCTGCAGCCTGGCTAATTTTGGAGGTACATCCGGCTGCAAAGGCGACACGGACAAGGTGGGAAGCTATCCCTCCGGCGCCAGCCTGTACGGGGCGCTGGACATGGCCGGGAATGTCTGGGAGTGGGTGAACGATTGGTACGGCGAAACGTATTATAAAGGTTCTCCCCAGGGCAATCCGCAAGGCCCTTCCAGCGGAAGTGGTCGAGTGCTGCGTGGCGGCTCTTGGTACTTCGTTGAGGACTTCCTCCGTTCAGCCCTTCGCAGCAGGGTCGATCCCTCGTACACCAACAACTACTTCGGTTTTCGTTGCTCCCGCTCACTTCCTTAGTACTTAAATGCTGTTTTCTGCGACCGAAGGGAGCCCTGAAGAACTGAAGGAAAACGTCCCGAAGGTTGGTTGGAATGGTGATGACTGTTCGACAAACTTTCGGGACGATCTTCAGGTCAGACCCTGAAGGTTTCGTTAATAACCTCTGCGTTTGGCCTACCGGAATTATCCTTGTTTCCAGAAGTATGGTTTACCATAAAAACCGCCTGTCTCCAGCATGGGGGTTGGTAAAGACCCTAAAGGTTTCTCCTGCAAACCAGCCCCATTTCAGGCAAGAGTATCCTGCAAATCTCAACTCGGGTCTGCCAGGAAAACCTTTAGAGACTGTTTGAAAACTATTTTCTAGCCACAGATAAACGCGGATGAACATTGATTCCTGGATAAAACTCACAAAGTAGATTCTTAAATCCCTTTTATCTGTGTTCATCTGTGGTGAATTTCGACTTATTAAACAGTCTCTTAGGGTCTGAAATGGGGCCTGAGACCGATACTGATCAATTTAAAAGCTCTTGACAAACCAGAACAAATGTTTTATGTTTATTCCGTATTAATCATCCTTGCGAAGGTTTTCTGTACCGGCCAATCCATGGGAATAAAAGTCTTCTTTATATCGATCTTATTGAAAAAATATTTGCCCTTCGCACCTGTACCTGCGGTACCCTGGACTGGCCGCCAGGGCAGGCTGGCGCAGGTAAGGATATTGGAAGCAGCGGCATTGATGCAAAGAATGTTTTTTGTACCCCGGTACGCGGCAAAGAAGAGGGAGGTGTATTGTTCCTCCTTTGTTCCGCGAATTCAACATCGTACCCGTCGGGTATTCCCCTCCCAAAAACCTGCCACGCCCTAGTCGTTCCTCCGTCGTTCCGAGGAACGACTATCGGGTTTTCTAATATCCTTCTTATTGACGCTCTTCTCAAGGGCATGGTATCATTATCTCCGTCCGATTAGCACTCTCGCCTTGAGAGTGCTAAAAGAATATGAACAGTTCTTCCTTTGTACTCTTTCGTACTCCTTCGTGATCCTTCGTGATCCTTCGTGTTCTTCGTGTCCTTTGTGTTGAATCTTTGAATCTTTTCTCTTATGACTGACCTCACCGAACGCCAACGCCTGATCCTTGCCCTGGTGGTGCGTGACTATATCGAGACTGCCGAACCGGTCGGCTCCATGCGCCTGGTGGGGCATTTTAAACTCGAACTTTCCTCAGCCACCATCCGCAACGAGATGGCTGCGCTGACCGAGATGGGCTACCTGCGCCAGCCGCACCCTTCTGCGGGGCGGGTTCCCACCGAGGAAGGCTACCGATATTTCGTCACCCACGTGGTCTACCAGGCTGACCTGCCCGGATCGGCGCGCGATACCATCTCGCATCAGTTCTACCAGGCCCGCCAGGATGTGGAGCAGTGGATGCCCCTGGCGGCTTCCATCCTGGCGCACCACAGCCGGGCAGCCTCCATCGTCACCGCGCCGCATTCCGAGCGTTCGTATTACAAGCATGTCGAGCTGATCGCCACCCAGGGCAGGCAGGTGCTGATGGTACTGGTCACCACCGGCGGCGAAGTCAGCCAGCAGATTTTGACTCTTGCCGAGCCGGTCAGGCAGGTCCTTCTTTCTGCCGCGGCGGACCGTTTGAACCAGGTCTGCCTGGGCAAGACAACCGAGGAAATTGCGGCCCTGCCGCCGCGTTCTGACAGCCTCGAGAGGGACATCCTGACGCTCGTCCTCCAGGATATGAATCGCGGTGAACAGCGTGTGTCAGGCGAGATCTATCTGGATGGCCTGACGAATGTACTATCGGAACCGGAGTTCCTCGAATCCGGTGACGCCCGCCGGGCAGTACGCCTTTTCGAGGAGCGTTCGCTCCTGCAGGACCTGCTTGCGCGCACCACCAATAATGCCACGGTGGGAGGCGTCCAGGTGCTGATCGGCGGTGAGGGCAAATGGGAGGATCTCAAGCAATGCTCAGTCGTCCTGGCGCGCTACGGCATTCCCGGCCTGATCACCGGCACGCTGGGTGTCTTTGGCCCGATGCGCATGCCATATGGCCGAACCATCCCGACTGTCCGTTTTATGGCCGATTTGTTAAGCGGCCTGGTATCTGAAACAATGGTAGGAGAAGAAAATGAGCAGTAAAAAACTACATCATAACCAGCCCGGGGCGGAAAAAACGCCCGAAGAGTTCTCCGGTCAGGCAGCAGCTGCCGCCTCCGAAGATGAAATGGAGGCGGCCGCCACCCTGGCTGAACTCCAAAACCAATTGACCGAAGCCCAATCCCAGGCCGCTGAATACAAGGACGGTTGGCAGCGCTCTGTGGCTGATTTCCAGAACTACAGGCGGCGGGTTGATGCAGAGAAGGCTGAGACCTACCAGATGGCGGTCGGCAGTGTCATTAAGCGCTACCTGCCGGTCCTGGATGATATGGAGCGCGCCATCGAATCTCGTCCGGCGGATCTGCCCTGGGCGGATGGAATTGATTTGATCTACCGAAAATTGCAAGCCATCCTGGAAGCGGAAGGTCTCAAGCGGATCAATGCCATGGGGCAGAAGTTTGACCCGAATTTCCACGAAGCCATCGCGCAGGAGCCTGTTGAGGGCGTGGAGTCTGGAACGATCATTGGCGTTATTCGAAATGGATACATGCTTGGCGATAAAGTTGTTCGCCCGGCCATGGTGCGCGTAGCACAATAGACCATTGACTATTGACGGCGGACCATGGTCAATCGTCAATCGTCCATCGTCTATGGTCTATGGTCATCTATTTAGGAGCATTTATTAAATGTCAAAAATAATTGGAATTGACCTTGGCACCACCAACTCGGTCGGCGCGGTGATGCAGGGGGCTGAACCGGTTGTCATCCCGTCCTCGGAAGGCGAGCGGCTGGTGCCGTCGGTGGTGGCGATCAACAAGAACCACGAGCGCCTGGTGGGACGGGTGGCGCGCAACCAGGGGATTGTTAATTCCCAGAACACCATTTATTCCATCAAGCGCTTCATGGGGCGCAAGTATGAGGACCAGGAAGTGCAGCGCACCCTGCCGCGTATCCCCTATACTGTCCTGCCGGCCGAGAATGGTGACTTGCGCGTAATCATGGATGAAAAGGAATATGCCCCGCCGGAGGTTTCGGCCATGATCCTGGCCAAGATCAAGCGGGATGCCGAGGCCTACCTGGGCGAAACGGTCACCCAGGCGGTCATCACCGTCCCGGCCTATTTCAACGATGCCCAGCGCAACGCCACCAAGGATGCCGGGAAAATTGCCGGCCTGGACGTACTGCGTATCATCAATGAGCCAACGGCATCCTCGCTGGCTTACGGCCTGGATAAGAAAACCAACGAGATCATTGCCGTTTACGATCTGGGTGGCGGCACATTCGACATTTCCATCCTGGATGTGGGCGAAGGTCTCTTCCAGGTGCGCTCCACCAACGGGAATACCTTCCTGGGTGGTGATGACTTCGACCAGCGCATTATGGATTTCTTCATCCAGGAGTTTAAAAGAGAAAATGGCATTGACCTGCGCCAGGACCGCCAGGCTCTCCAGCGCCTGCGCGAAGCCGCCGAGAAAGCCAAGATCGAGCTCTCGACCATGCTTCAGACTGAAGTCAACCTGCCGTACCTCACTGCGGATGCCTCTGGCCCCAAACATCTGGTCATGACCATGACGCGCTCAAAATTGGAACAGTTGACGGCTGACCTGGTGGAGGGCACGCTGGCCCCGCTCAAACAGGCCCTGGCGGATGCGGGCTTGAAACCGGCGGATATCAACGAAGTTGTCATGGTGGGTGGCATGACCCGTATGCCGGCTGTGCAGGAAGCTGTCCGTAGTTTCTTCGGCAAGGAGCCCCACAAGGGTGTCAATCCCGACGAAGTAGTGGCGGTCGGCGCGGCCATCCAGGCGGGTGTGTTGGGCGGGGAGGTGAAGGATATCCTCCTGCTGGACGTCACCCCGTTGACCCTTTCCATCGAAACCCTGGGCAGTGTGGCCACACCGCAGATTGAGCGCAACACCACCATCCCGACCCGCAAAAGCCAGGTCTTCTCGACTGCCTCTGATAACCAGACCCAGGTGGAAATCCACATTCTGCAGGGTGAACGCCCGATGGCCATGGATAATAAGTCGCTGGGCAAATTCCTCCTGGATGGTATTCCCCCGGCTCCGCGCGGCATCCCGCAGATCGAAGTAACCTTCGATATTGACGCCAACGGCATCCTCAAAGTCACAGCAGCAGACAAGGCTTCCGGCCGTTCCCAGCATATCACCATTACGGCTTCGTCCGGCCTGGCGAAAGAAGAGGTGGAAAAAATGCGCCAGGAAGCTGAAGCGCACGCCGCCGAGGACAAGAAACGACGTGATTTGATCGAGGCCAGGAATACTGCGGATGGTTCCGTTTATGGCGCTGAAAAAGTCCTCAGCGAACTTGGTGACAAGGTTCCCGCTGAGCTCAAGGCGCAGATCCAGGCCGCCGTTGATGAAGTCAAGAAGCTGAAGGAAAGCGAGGATGAACCGGCCATTCGGAATGCGGTCGATACCCTCAGCCAGGTTGTCCAGAAAGCCGGGGCAGCCGCCTACCAGGAGGCTCCCCAGCAGCCAGAGCCGGAGCCCGAGCCGACGCCCGAGTCTGAGCAAAAAGGACCGGAAGCAGAAGATTAGTCTGATTGTCTGGAGACTGATAGTCATATAGTCCACTCGACGATCTGACTATTAGGCTATAAGACTGAAGACTATTAGACTGGAATAATATGGCCTCTAACCGCGACTTTTATGAAATCCTTGGCGTCCCGAAGAACGCCTCTTCGGAAGATATCAAGTCTGCCTTCCGCAAGCTTGCGCGCCAGTATCATCCCGACGTAAGCAAGGAATCGGATGCCGAGGAAAGATTTAAAGAAATCAACGAAGCTTACGGTGTCCTTTCCGACCCCCAGAAACGCGCCCGCTATGATCAGTATGGTCGGGCCGGCCTGGGCGAAATGGGCGGCATGCCCGATTATGCCACCATGGATTTCAACGACATTTTCGAAGAAATCCTGGGAGGCTTCGGTTTTGGCTACGGCGGAGGTGGCGCACGTTCTCGCCGGCCGCACCGCGGACGCGACCTGCAGGTGCGCGTGGATCTGACTTTCGAAGAAGCCGTCTTTGGGATCGAGAAGCCGATCGAAGTGACCCGCAATGAGACCTGTGGAACCTGCCGTGGATCCGGGGCGGAACCCGGCACCAGCCCGCAGCGCTGCAGTACTTGTGGGGGGCGCGGCGAGGTCCGCCAGGTGCGCCAGACCATTTTTGGGTCCATGATGCAATCCGGACCTTGCCCCACCTGTGGCGGGCGCGGTGAAGTCATCTCGACCCCCTGTCATACCTGCCGCGGGCAGGGACAGGAGCGTAAAACAGTCAAGAAGGTCGTACCCATCCCCGCTGGCGTGGATAATGGCAACCAGATCCGCCTGGCAGGGGAGGGGGAACCCGGAATCAACGGCGGGCCGCAAGGCAACCTGTACCTGCTGGTCAATGTTCAGCCGCACAAGTTCTTCAAGCGACGCGAAGATGATATCCTGCTTAACCTGGATATCAACATTGCCCAGGCCGTACTCGGCGCTGAAATCGAAGTCCCCACGGTAAGCGGCAAGGAAACGTTGAGAATCCCTGCCGGGACGCAGCCTGGAAAGATTTTCACTCTCAAGGCGCGCGGCGTGCCTCACGTCCGCAAGTCCGGCCGCGGCGACGAATTGGTGATCGTTAATGTGGATATCCCCTCCAAGCTGACCAAGGAACAAAAAGAGATCTTTGAGAAACTGGCTGCCACGTTGGGCACCACGGTCAGTCCGAAGGAGAAGGGTTTCCTCGACTGGCTGAACGAGGCACTGGGAGGCTGAGAGGCATAATCAGGACTCCGAAGTCTCCAGACTTCGGAGTCAGACTTCAGAGTCGGACCTCGGAGTCTCCTGACCTCTGAGTCCGGTAATTGTCGTTGAGTAAATTGATGATGCTGGATCCTGGAAAAATCAAATGTATCGTGTTCGATTTCGGCTTTACGCTTTCATCGGATTATTATTTTAATGTCATCCCGCAAGGCATTCCTCAGTGGTTTGATATCATTCAAAGGGAGATCTTTGGGGATCCTTCCATTGTAGATCCCTGGATGAGAGGCGAGTCAACCACCCTGGATATCGCCGGTGTTCTTTCAAAACATTTCCCCCTGGATATTCCAACGATCGCTAAGACCATGGAAATTGGCTGCCAGCACCTGAATATTAACCGGGCAGTCTGGGATTTTGCAGCTGCACAGAAAGCTGCCGGGCGGAAAACTGCCCTGGTGACTGTAAACCTGGACGTATTTACCAAGGTGGTCGTGCCGGCACACGGCCTGGACCAGCTTTTTGATGTCGTTCTGAATTCTTCCGATTATCACGAAATCCGCAAGGAGTTTCTCTGGCCGATAGCCTTCGAACGTCTGGGAGGCGGGATTGGATATGCCAACAGTCTGTTGATTGAAGATGGTGAAACCCAACCAGCCTTGTTCCGGGCATTGGGCGGTCAGGCCTGCCGGTATTTCAACGATGAATTGTTCCTGGAATGGCTGGAGGCCGTGCATTGGAACGCTTAACCATGAAAAAAATTCTTCTGCGGGTCTGGCGCATCCTGCCATCCTGGATGGAGCGCATCGCCTCGGCGATCGTGCGTCCGAGATTCCATGTGATCGTTGGGGCGATCATCCTGAACGGGCAGGGTCAGCTCCTGCTATGCAGGCACACCTATCGCCGCCTGCATCCATGGGGTATCCCGGGAGGTGACATCAAATTCGGCGAACAACCTGCCGATGCCATCCGGCGGGAACTGTGGGAGGAGACCGGCTTGTCGGTACAGGCAACCAGGCTTCTGCTGATCGAGAGCTCCAAAGAGATCCGCAAGGTTGGCCTCACCTATCTTTGCGCTGGCGTCAGCGGTATATTCATCCCCAACGATGAAGTATCCATGATCCAGTATTTCGATATCAGCGCGCTGCCGGCTTTCCCCAAGGAACAGCAGGCGACCATCGAGAAAGCGCTGGCAATCCTGAACACGGAAGGTAAAAGAGTTAATGAACTGGCTTGAAGTTTCCCTGACGGTGAACGGTGAACTGGCGGAGGCGGTCGCGGATGTGCTGGCGCGCTTTGCCCCCAATGGTGTTACTACCGAGCAGGCCGTGGATTTTGTGAACGACGAAGATGAAGGCACACCCGTCGGACCGATCACCGTACGTGCCTTTCTGCCTGCTAATGAAGGACTGGAAGAGCAGCGCCAGAAATTGGAAGAAGCACTCTTCTACCTGGGCATGATCCAACCTTTGCCGCCCCCGGTCTTCGTTCCGTTGGCCGACCAGAACTGGATGGAAGCCTGGAAGGAACGGTATAAACCGATCCCGATCGGAAAGAAGCTCATCATCGTCCCGGCCTGGTTGGAGTCGCCGGATGCTGCGCGTATTTCCATCAAGATAGATCCCGGCATGGCCTTTGGAACCGGAACCCACCCGACCACGCAGCTTTGTCTTGAACTGATGGAGCAGTTCTTTGACGACGGACGACAGACAATCGACCATGGGCCATCGTCCATCGTCTATAGTCCATCTTCCATCATCGATATCGGTTGTGGCTCTGGCATCCTCTCCATCGGCGCGCTCAAACTGGGCACAGACTTCGCCTTGGGCGTCGATATTGACGAAGCTTCGGTCAAGGCCAGCCGCGAAAATGCAGATGCCAACGGTATAGCCCCGGAGCATTTTGCGATTGGCCTGGGTTCTGTAACCGAGGTATTGGATGGCAGGTTTCCGGTCCGGCGGGCACCGCTTGTATTGGCGAATATCCTCGCCCCGGTCATCATTCGCCTGTTTGGCTCTGGGCTGGCCGAACTGGTTGCCCCGGGCGGATTTCTCATCCTTTCCGGCATCCTGGCAGAACAAGCCGGTTCGGTCCAGTCTGCCGCAGAAGAGCATGGATTGATATTCGTCGAGAAGCGTCAAATGGGGGACTGGGTTGCCATAACGTATCAACATGCAAATGTTAAGATATTTAACGATAGAAGTAAGACGTAGAACGTATAACGTTTTTTGTGCTATCATTCAGTCAGCATGAAACCACGGCCGCGGCTCCTTTTTACCCTCCTGATCAATGTAATTGTCTCCGCGCTGGTAGCGGGGACGGTCATCTTTTTCTATGACCGTGCTCACCATGCAGAATGTATTACAACCCTGCCAACCATCGCCATCGGTTCGTCCAGCCTTGCAAGCGAAACCGTGAATATTGTTGGCGTGATTGGCGTGGGTACGCTCGCAGAAGAACGAATGATCATCCAGAACGACGGTTCAAAAGAATCGGTATTGACTGGTTGGTACCTATCCGATAACAAGGGCCTGGTCTACGCCTTTCCGCGGTTATCGCTGCATCCGGGTGCCATGGTGCAGGTCCACACGGCTTCAGGCAAGGATATCCCCACTGACCTCTACTGGGGCCGTTCTGCCCCGGCCTGGACATCCGGAGAACTGGTTGCCCTGTACGACGCGCATAACATCGCACGGGCTTTCTATCGCGTTCCTTGATTATTCTGGTTGAAAGTGAATATGACCCAAGCTCTCTATAATAAATGGCGCCCTCAAAAATGGGACGAAGTCGTCGGTCAGCAGCATGTCATCCAGACATTGCGCAATGCCGTCACCGGTGGGCACGTGATCCATGCTTACCTGTTTGCGGGTCCGCGCGGTACCGGCAAGACCACTGCCGCCCGCCTGCTGGCGAAGGCCATCAATTGCCTGGACCCGGATCCGGCGGCGCGACCGTGCAACCAGTGCGCGCACTGTATGGCTGTCAACGAAGGCCGTTTCCTCGACCTGATTGAGATTGACGCCGCCTCCAATACATCCGTTGAAGACGTGCGCGATCTGCGCGACAAGATCAACTTCACTCCCAACCAGGGGCAGTATAAAGTCTATATCATTGACGAAGTCCATATGCTCTCCACAGCAGCCTTTAATGCCTTGTTGAAAACGCTCGAGGAGCCGCCTCCCCACGCCATTTTTATCCTGGCCACAACCGAGATGCATAAAATCCCCGCTACCGTCCTTTCACGCTGTCAGCGGCATGAGTTCCGGCGTGTCCCGGTGGACGATATCGTTAGCCAGCTTAATAAAATAGTCAAGTCTGAAAAACTGACCGCCGAACCGGAAGCGCTGACACTCATCGCCCGCCAGTCCGCCGGCGGCTTGCGGGATGCCATTTCCCTGCTCGACCAGATGGCTTCCACCGGAAAGGAAATCACGCTTGGCTTGACCCAGATCGTCCTGGGGACAGCCACCAGCCAGACGGTGATTGCACTGGTCAATGCGCTGCTTGACCGGAAGCCTTCAGCCGGCATGGATGCCATCCATGCTGCCCTGGATGCCGGTACCGACCCGCGCCTGTTGGCCCGCCAGGTGGTGGATTATCTGCGGGCGCTGTTGCTTATCCAGATGGGCAACCTTTCTCAGGTGGACCTGGCGGCAGATATCCGCAAACAGGCAGAGAAGCATGCCAGGGCTTTACCTCCGCCTGATGTGCTGCGTATGATCAAAACCTTCAATGCGGCTGCCACAGACCTGCGTGGGGGCTGGCAGCCATCCCTGCCGCTGGAGTTGGCGTTGGCCGAATGCCTGGAAATGTCTTCCACGGCCCAGTCCGCTTCGGCACCGGCAGTACCATCCTCCTCGCAGGGAACCGCTGCCCCAAAGGTTCCTCCTCAGGAGAAAAAGAGACGCGAGTGCTTTATCAGACCGCTGATCCGCGTGAGGAGGCGCCAGCAAAGCCCCCCGCTAAAACGGAAGTGGAACATGCCGCGGCGGGCGAAGAGGGCATTTCGCTGGAGCAGGTGAGGATAGCCTGGAGAGAAATTCGGGCACTGATCAAACCCCAGAGTCAGTCGCTGGATGGCTTGCTCAACTCTTGTAGGCTGCTCGAAGTCAAGCAGGGTGTCCTGGTGATCGGATTTCAGAGCGAAGTGCTAAGAAAGAAAATGGATTTGCCGGTGCAGCTGGAGATTACCCGCAAGGCGATCTCGCAAGTATGTGGCGGCGAACTTTTGATAAAATGTGTGGTGACCAATGCCAAACAAGCCACTCCGCCGGATGTTAAAGCGGATGGGATGGTGGCCGCGGCACTTAAAGTCGGCGGCGAGATAGTTGACACGCAGGAGTGATTATGGCCAAAGGTTTCAATCGCCCAATCGGCGGACAAGCTGGAATGATGCAGCAGATCCAGCGGCTTCAGCAGCAAATGGCCGAGGCGCAGGAGAGGCTGGCCGTGGAAACCGTCAGTGCGACAGCAGGCGGCGGCGCAGTTAAAGTAACCGTGACCGGGGACCAAAAATGCCAGTCAGTTGAGATTGCCCCCGAACTGCTCAAAGATGTCGACGCGGAAATGCTCCAGGACCTGATATTGACGGCCGTCAACCTGGCGCTGGAAAAATCCCGTGACCTGCAGCAGCAGGTTATGGGGCCGCTGGCGGGAGGACTGCCGTTTTAGGCGTTCTCCATGTTACCCGACCCGATCCAAAACCTGATCCTGGCTCTGGAACGCCTCCCAGGTATCGGCCCCAAGACGGCCTCCCGGTTGGCATTCTATCTGTTGCGCGCCCCCGAGGAAGTCTCCGGTCAACTGGCGGAGGCCCTGACAGACCTCAAGACCCGCATTGCTTTTTGCCAGGAGTGTTTCAACATCACCTCTGCCGGGCGGGAGCGCTGTGAGATTTGCGCGAGCGGCCAGCGCGATGGGGCCATCATTTGCGTGGTGGAAGAACCGCTGGATGTACTGGCACTGGAACGCATTGGCGCGTATAAAGGGAAATACCACATTTTACAGGGAGTCCTTTCTCCCATTGATGGCATCGGCCCGGATGATCTAAAGATCAGGCCCCTGCTGGAACGGATTCAGCGCGGCGGCGTGCAGGAAGTCATCCTGGCGACCAATCCGTCCATGGAAGGGGAGGCTACGGCGCAATATTTGCATCCGCGCCTGCAAGCGCTGGGCGTGCGTGTGACGCGCCTGGCGCGCGGCCTGCCGGTTGGCGGCGACCTGGAGTATGCCGACCAAAATACCCTCCTGCGGGCGCTGTCTGGCAGACAGACAATGGAATAGCGACAAGGTCTTTCGCCAACCTTAAAAAACCTGAAATTGGTCCGTAAATTGCTTGACAAGTTCAGCCGTATGCGTATAATAGGCAAGCACTTCAGTCCCCACCATGATCACGTCCGAATGGACGGATCATTTACAACAGAGCGACGTCTCACGTCAGAATAACACAGCAGCTAAAGTTGCACTCTGACGAGCCGATGTTGAACGAAAAAACATCGGCGGTTTTGTCTCTCTGGGGCTTGACGGGGATCGAGCTCGCGGGTAAAATTCAGCCCGCTTTGTTATCAGGACCTTAACAGCTGAAAAGTGATAGGAAGTAAGCCTGTCGTTCTATCCGTAACTTTACACCTCGCAAGAGGTGATTTTTTGCGGAGAGTTTGATCCTGGCTCAGGATGAACGCTGGCGGCGTGCTTAATACATGCAAGTCGAACGAAGAGCTTTTGTAGCAATACAGAGGCTTCTTAGTGGCGAACGGGTGCGTAACGCGTTGGTGACCTGCCCCAAAGTGTGGGATAACAGTTCGAAAGGACTGCTAATACCGCATGTGATCTTCGGTTTTAGAATCCGATGATTAAAGCAGTAATGCGCTTTGGGAGGGACCTGCGTCCCATCAGCTAGTTGGTGAGGTAATGGCCCACCAAGGCTACGACGGGTAGGGAACCTGAGAGGGTGGCTCCCCACACTGGCACTGAAACACGGGCCAGACACCTACGGGTGGCAGCAGTAGGGAATATTGGGCAATGGGCGAAAGCCTGACCCAGCAACGCCGCGTGCACGATGAAGGTCTTCGGATCGTAAAGTGCTTTTCTGAGAGATGAGAAAGGACAGTATCTCAGGAATAAGTCTCGGCTAACTACGTGCCAGCAGCCGCGGTAACACGTAGGAGGCAAGCGTTATCCGGATTTACTGGGTGTAAAGCGCGTGCAGGTGGTTCGGTAAGTTGGATGTGAAATCTCCTGGCTCAACTGGGAGAGGTCGTTCAAAACTACCGGACTTGAGAGCAGTAGAGGGAGGTGGAATTCCCGGTGTAGTGGTGAAATGCGTAGATATCGGGAGGAACACCAGTGGCGAAAGCGGCCTCCTGGACTGTTTCTGACACTCAGACGCGAAAGCTAGGGTAGCAAACGGGATTAGAGACCCCGGTAGTCCTAGCTGTAAACGATGTGAACTTGGCGTCGGCGGGTTCAAAGCCGTCGGTGCCGAAGCTAACGCGATAAGTTCACCACCTGGGGACTACGGCCGCAAGGTTAAAACTCAAAGGAATTGACGGGTCCCCGCACAAGCAGCGGAGCGTGTGGTTTAATTCGATGTTACACGAAGAACCTTACCCAGGTTTGACATGTTGGTGGTAGGGAAGCGAAAGCAGACCGACCCGCAAGGGAGCCTTCACAGGTGTTGCATGGCTGTCGTCAGCTCGTGTCGTGAGATGTTCGGTTAAGTCCGCCAACGAGCGCAACCCTCGCCGTATGTTACAAGTGTCATACGGGACCGCCGGTATCAAGCCGGAGGAAGGTGGGGATGACGTCAAGTCAGCATGGCCTTTATATCTGGGGCTACACACACGCTACAATGGACGATACAATGGGTCGCTAAGCCGCGAGGTAGAGCCAATCCCTAAAGTCGTCCTCAGTTCAGATCACAGGCTGCAACCCGCCTGTGTGAAGTCGGAGTTGCTAGTAAACGCGCGTCAGCTATAGTGCGTTGAATACGTTCCCGGGGATTGTACACACCGCCCGTCACGTCATGGGAGCTGGCAACACCTGAAGCCAGTAGCCTAACCGCAAGGAGGGCACTGTCGAGGGTGGGGTCGGTGACTGGGACGAAGTCGTAACAAGGTAGGTGTACCGGAAGGTGCGCCTGGATCACCTCCTTTCTAGATTAACGAGCCAAGGTCCAGCATTCGTGCAGACCTGCGCTCTACCCAAATCTTTCATCCGCGGTGGGTGAAAGTCGATAAGTAAGCTTCCTATCACTTCTCAGTTGTCAAGGCCTGGCCTGAGCGGGCCTGTAGCTCAGCTGGTTAGAGCACAGTCCTGATAAGACTGGGGTCACTGGTTCGAGTCCAGTCAGGCCCACCTGAATTATTCAGGCAGTGCTCGGGGATGTAGCTCAGCGGGAGAGCAGCGCCTTTGCAAGGCGAAGGTCGCGGGTTCAAATCCCGCCATCTCCACTGAGCTGTGTTGGAAAGGATGTCGAAAAGTTTGAAGTTGGCAGTCCGGCAAGTGCATTAGCTAGTTGAGCTCAGTACGCTTGGGTGTATTTCGCGGCCCGGCGGTGAGCCGGGTCGTTTTGTCGAAAAAAATATGTTGGTTGAAAGCCGATCCGTATGCTCGACAATTGTGGAGCATGCCGATCGCCGGTCAACGGCGAAATAGAACCTTGACAACCGAATAGTTATTGATCTTTTTGATGTAGGCCGAACAGTATTAAATTCTCCGCATCACGTGGAGAAGCTACTAAGAGCTTACGGTGGATGCCTTGGCGCCAAGTGCCGATGAAGGACGTGGGACACTGCGATAAGCTCCGGTTAGCCGTGAACAGGCGCTTGACCCGGAGATTTCCGAATGGGGAAACCCACTGCAGCGAACCTGCAGTATCCTCGGTTGAATACATAGACCGAATGAAGGCAACCTGGGGAACTGAAACATCTAAGTACCCAGAGGAAAAGAGACCATTTCCCTAGTAGTGGCGAGCGAACGGGAATCAGCCTAAACCGTACGTGCTTGCACGTACGGGGTTGTAGGGTCCGGCACATGGAAGTTACAAATCGATCTGTTAGCAGAATGGTATGGGAAAGCCAACCAAAGAGGGTAATAGTCCCGTATGCGAAAATGGATTGACTTCCGCTGGATACCTGAGTACTGCCGGGCACGCTAATCCGGCAGGAATCTGGGGAGTCCACTCTCCAAGGCTAAATACACTTGGCGACCGATAGTGAACAAGTACCGTGAGGGAAAGGTGAAAAGTCCCCCTGTTAGGGGAGTGAAATAGAACCTGAAACCGTAAGCTTACAAGCAGTCGAAGGGCTAATGGCGTGTCGGTGCCCCGGGGAAACCCGGGTGCGCGGCGCTATGCCTGACGGCGTGCCTCTTGGAGAATGAGCCTGCGAGTTAATCTCAGCGGCAAGGTTAAGGGAGTGACACCCGTAGCCGTAGCGAAAGCGAGTCTGAATAAGGCGCATAGTCGTTGGGATTAGACCCGAAACCGGGTGAGCTACCCATGGCCAAGGTGAAGCGAGTCTAAACGCTCGTGGAGGCCTGAACCTACTAATGTTGCAAAATTAGGGGATGAGCTGTGGGTAGAGGTGATATGCCAAACGAACTCGGATATAGCTGGTTCTCCCCGAAATAGCTTTAGGGCTAGCGTCATGTATTTAGTATCGGAGGTAGAGCACTGGATGAGCTAGAGGGCTTACTGCTTATCGAACTCAACCAAACTCCGAATGCCGATACTCCATAGCATGGCAGTCGGACTCCGGGAGATGAGTTTCGGGGTCGAAAGGGAAACAGCCCAGATCATCAGCTAAGGTCCCTAAATCCAAGCTAAGTGGGAAACGAGGTGAGGTTACTTGAACAACCAGGAGGTTGGCTTAGAAGCAGCCACCCTTTAAAGAGTGCGTAATAGCTCACTGGTCCAGTGACCTTGCGCGGAAAACTTAACGGGGCTAAGCTTGGTACCGAAGCTATGGGATCTGCGCAAGCAGATCGGTAGGGGAGCGTTCCGCCAGCGGCGAAGGTCGACCGTAAGGACGGCTGGAGCGGGCGGAAGTGAGAATGCAGGCATGAGTAGCGTACAAACACGTGAGAACCGTGTTCGCCGTAAATCTAAGGTTTCCGACGCCAGGTCATTCCGCGTCGGGTTAGTCGGGTCCTTAGCCGAGGCCGAGAGGCGTAGGTGATGGACATCCGGTCAACATTCCGGAACCGTCTGGAAGGAGCGATGAGGGGACGCAACGAGGTAGGCCAGCCAGCGATTGGTTGTGCTGGTGCGATCCGCTTAGGCGTTGAGGTCTGTAGGAAAATCCGCAGACTGAGCTGAGGCGATAGCGTGCCCTTGAGGTATAAGTGGTTGAGCCTTGTTGCCGAGAAAAGCCTCTAAGCGTTGAGTTTCAGATGCCCGTACCGCAATCCGACACCGGTAGATGGGTAGAGTATACCAAGGCGAACGGGAGAACCTTCGTTAAGGAACTAGGCAATTTAACCCCGTAACTTCGGGATAAGGGGTGCCCTTTGGCGTGTATGCGCTGGAGGGTCGCAGTGAAATGGTTCTAGTGACTGGTTAACAAAACCACAGGTCTCTGCAAAGCCGTAAGGCGATGTATAGGGGCTGACGTGTGCCCAGTGCTGGAAGGTTAAAGGGAGAGGTTAGACGCAAGTCGAAGCTTTGAACTGAAGCCCCAGTGAACGGCGGCCGTAACTATAACGGTCCTAAGGTAGCGAAATTCCTTGTCGGGTAAGTTCCGACCCGCACGAACCGCGTAACAACTAGAATAGTGTCTCAACGAGGGACCCGGTGAAATTGAAATGGCTGTGAAGATGCGGCCTACCCGCAGTAGGACAAAAAGACCCCGTGGAGCTTTACTGTATCTTGGCATTGAGTTTGGGTGTGATCTGTGTAGCATAGGTGGGAGGCTTTGAAGCTGGAGCGCTAGCTTCGGTGGAGCCATTAGTGAAATACCACCCTGATCATATTTAGACCCTAACCCCGCACCGTCATCCGGGCGGGGGACCGTGCCAGGTGGGCAGTTTGACTGGGGCGGTCGCCTCCTAAAATGTAACGGAGGCGCCCAAAGGTTCCCTCAGGGTGAATGGAAACCACCCATAGAGTGTAAAGGCATAAGGGAGCTTGACTGCAAGACCAACGCGTCGAGCAGAGGCGAAAGCCGGGCTTAGTGATCCCACGGATCTGTGTGGAAGGGCCGTGGCTACCGGATAAAAGCTACCCCGGGGATAACAGGCTGGTGAAGTCCAAGAGTCCATATCGACGACTTCGCTCGGCACCTCGATGTCGGCTCATCGCATCCTGGGGCTGTATAAGGTCCCAAGGGTCGGGCTGTTCGCCCGTTAAAGCGGTACGCGAGCTGGGTTCAGACCGTCGTGAGACAGGTCGGTCTCTATCCACTGTGGGCGTAAGGGATTTGCGAGGATCTGCTCCTAGTACGAGAGGACCGGAGTGGACAGACCTCTGGTGTGCCAGTTGTCGTGCCAACGGCATCGCTGGGTAGCTACGTCTGGCAAAGATAACCGCTGAAAGCATCTAAGTGGGAAACTTGCCTCAAGATTAGATCCCTGTATCCTTAATGGAGTAAGACCGCAGATAGACTATCTGCTTAATAGGCGGTATGTGTAAGCACAGTAATGTGTTGAGCTAAACCGTACTAATGGTCGAGGGCTTATTTGCGTGGTGCGGAGAACTTAGTACTGTTCATACATCATGATCAATAACTGTTTTGGTACAATTGAGGAAATAAGTCTCTTTGGTGATTTGAGCGACGAGGGTACACCCGGTCCCATCCCGAACCCGGAAGTTAAGCTCGTCAGCGCCGATGGTACTTGGTGGGTAACTGCCTGGGAGAGTAGGTCATTGCCAAAGAGACTTTTTCTATTTCTCTTCCCAGCTATTCTTTCCTGGGGTATAATTTATTAGTTCACAGACTGGCGCTTGCGTGATTGCTGTTTTACCATTATCTCTGGCAATCAAGGAGTGTGTTGCATAAATTCGTGATCCGCTCTTCAATGTGGTTTCGGGTTTTGCGCGTGCTCGGCTGTGTCTGTGGACAAGCCGATTTTTTATTTTAATTCCTCCACGGGAGGAGGTGATTAGGTTGACGGTCGTAAATTTGCGTAGTAACGAGTCTCAGGATATGCTGCTTAAGCGTTTCCGTAAGAAGATCGTCAAAAGCGGCATCTTGAGCACGGTTCGCCGCAAACGCTGGTTTATTTCCAAGAGTGAACAACGCCGCATGGAAAAGAAAAAGGCTATCCGCCGGATCAAGCGACGCTCGTACAAGGATTTTGAGTAATCTGGCGGACGGAACTGGAGGCTGTTTATGGCTGAAGAGAAGATTCAGGTTGAAGGTTTGGTCATTGAGGCTCTGCCCGGGACGCAATTCCGCGTCCGGCTCGATAACGGGCACGAGATCCTGGCCTACCTGGCTGGCAAGATGCGCAAGTATTACATCCGCATTTTGCTGGGAGATCGTGTTAAGGTGGAAATGTCCCCTTATGACCTGACTCGTGGCCGGATTACCTTCCGTCATCGGAAGGCCGACCCTATTCCCACTGAAGAGTGACCAGTTCTGGTCAGCACTTATCATTAAAACAAGAAGCCCCTACGGTTTTGGCAGGGGCTTTTGATTCCAGTGGTTTTTTCACCGCCTAGATCGCAAAGAACGAAGAGAAGGCCAATAAAACTCCGCGTTCCGCGCGCCCTTTGCAGTGCTGAAAACGGTTACGGCAGAGACTTATAGGAATTAAGAATCTTCATATAATTTGCACGTTCAAAAGCCGCCGGTTCCTTGACCGTCTTCTGGCTCAGGCTGCCTTTCATCTGCTGGATGGAACTGTATTCATTATCAACCATCCATTTTTCCATATCCGCCAGGATTGCTGGGACACGACCAAAGCCTTTTTGGAGTAGCTCGGATGTTATCATTGATACACAGGCTCCCGCCATCGTGGCTTTTAGCACGTCTTCGGCAGTATGGATGCCGCTGGTGAGCGCCATGTCGGCCTGGATGCGGCCATACAGGATGGCGATCCAGCGCAGAGGCAGACGCATTTCATTCGAATTACTCAGAACCAGGTTCGGAACTACTTCGAGAGTTTCCAGATCAATATCCGGCTGGTAAAAGCGGTTGAAGAGTACCAGGCCTTTGGCGCCGGCGTTTGCCAGGCGTTTGGCGATATTGGGAATGGCGGTCAGGAATGGGCTCAGTTTAACTGCAACCGGAATTTGTATGCTCTTACAGACATCCTGGACAAGAGTGACGTAAGTCTCTTCCAGCTCACTGGCAGTGATATTCGGATCCGTTGCCAGGTAATACAGGTTGAGCTCGAGCGCATCCGCTCCTGCATCCTGGATTTTACGGGCGTACTTGATCCAACCGCCAGTGGAGACGCCGTTCAGGCTGCCAATGACGGGGATATTGACAGCTTTCTTGGTCTTGTTTACGGATTCAATGTATGTTTCCGGCGTAAGAGAGAAATTGCCTTCCTGGGGATAATAGCTGGATACTTCACGCGAGAAGTCCGTAGTAGTGGATAAATAATGATCCAGTTCCAGGCTTTCGTGGATAACTTGTTCTTCGAAAAGGGAATACATCACGACTGCAGCAATCCCGGCTTCCTCCAACCTTTTTACGGTTTCCACTTTCATAGAAATTGGTTGCGCAGCGGAAGCCACGAGGGGGTTCTTTAATTTCAGTCCAAGATAAGTAGTCGTCAGGTCAACCATGATATTTTCTCCTTGTTATGGATATTATAATTATGAAAGGAGCAAAGGGATATACCTCTGCTCCTTTTACTTATCTACTACTTATTTCTGCTCGGTGTTCTCACCATAATGCATGGCGGCCATCTGGGAGTAGAAATTCCAGCGAGCCTTGGCATCTTCGCGGGACAGCTTGAGCAGGGCTTCGGCGCGCTCCTCATTACTCTGTACCAACATGCGGAAGCGGGTTTCATTATACATATACTGGTCCACAGGAATGGTCGGTTCCTTATAGTCCACCATAAGCGGGTTTTTGCCTTCGGTAGCCAGGCGTGGATCGTAGCGATAAAGCGGCCACAGGCCGCACTGGACGGCCAGTTTCTGCTGTTCAAGGCCCTTGGCCATGTCGATGCCGTGGGAAATACAATGGCTGTAGGCGATGATGATGGACGGGCCGGGATAGGACTCGGCTTCCAGGAAGGCCTTCAGGGTATGCTGGTCGGAGAAGCCCATGGCCACTCTTGCAACGTAGACATAGCCATAAGCGATGGCCATCAGACCCAGATCCTTCTTCGACAGACCCTTGCCCTGGGCAGCAAACCGGGCAACCGCGCCGCGTGGCGTGGACTTTGAGGCCTGTCCACCGGTGTTGGAGTAAACTTCGGTGTCCAGGACAAGCAAATTGACATCCCGTCCGGTGGAAAGCACGTGATCCAGACCGCCGTAACCAATGTCATAGGCCCAGCCATCACCGCCAACAATCCAGACGGATTTCTTTACCAGGGCGTCAGCCACAGCAGCCAGGTTCCTGGCTTGCGGAATCTTTGAATCGGCAAGCTTCTTTTTTAGGGCATCCACGCGCTCGCGCTGTTCCTTGATGCCAAGATCTGTGCTCTGGTCAGCTTTCAGCAGGGCGTCGATCAGGTCCTGGCCAAGTTCATTGACGAAGAGCGGCAGGATGTCGCGCGCATACTCAATCTGCTTATCCAGCGTCAGGCGGTAGCCCAAACCAAATTCGGCGTTGTCCTCGAACAGCGAGTTGGACCAGGCCGGGCCGCGGCCTTCCTTGTTGACGGTATAAGGTGTGGTTGGCAGGTTGCCGCCGTAAATGGAGGAGCACCCGGTGGCATTGGCAATCATGGCCCGGTCGCCGAAAAGCTGCGACATGAGCTTGACATAAGGCGTCTCGCCGCAGCCTGAGCAGGCTCCTGAGAACTCGAACAGGGGTTGAAGAAGTTGTGAATTCTTGATTGTGCCTACACTGAAAGCGGTGCGGTCAGCTTCAGGCAAACTGAGGAAGTACTCCCAGTTGACAGCTTCGGATTCACGCAGGGGTGGCTGCAGGGCCATGTTGATGGCTTTACGGGACGGGTTGGTCTTGTCTTTCGCCGGGCAGGCTTCAATGCATAAGCTGCAACCGGTGCAGTCCTCGGGGGCCACCTGAACAGTATAAGCCATGCCGGGAAATTCCTTGAACTTGGAATCCATGCTCTTGAAGGTTGCCGGGGCTTTCTCAAGGAACTTCTTGTCGTACACCTTGTGCCGGATGACCGCATGCGGGCAGACAAAGACACACTTGCCGCACTGGATGCACAGGCTGGATTCCCACACCGGGATTTCCAGGGCGATGTTGCGTTTTTCCCATTTGGTCGTGCCGGTGGGGAAGGTGCCATCCACGGGCATGGCAGAAACCGGGACGGTATCGCCTTCGAAAGCGATCATTGGACCGATAACATCGCGTACAAAGGCCGGTGCTTCTGCCGGCACTGGCGCGCGCCGGCTGAATGAGCTGGAAATTTTATCTGGTACTTTGACTTCGTGGAGGTGCGCCAGGGATTGATCCACGGCGGCAAAATTCTTCTGAACGACTGCCTCGCCGCGCTTGCCATAGGTCTTCTGAATGGCCTTTTTGATATAGCCAATGGCTTCATCGCGGGGCAGGATGCCGGAGATGGCAAAGAAGCACGTCTGCATGATGGTATTGACGCGGCTGCCCATGCCGGTCTTTTCGGCCACATCGTAAGCATTAATGGTGTAGAACTTGAGTTTCTTCTCAATGATATCCTTTTGCACTTCCTGCGGCAGCTTGTCCCAGATTTCATCCGGACCGTACAGGCTGTTTACCAGGAAAACCGCGCCAGGTTGCGCGTACTTGGTGAAGTCAAAGCGCTCAAGGAACGTGAACTGGTGGCAGGCTACGAAGTTGGCTGTGTTGGGGGTGATCAGGTACGGCGCCTGGATTGGCTTGGGACCAAATCGCAGGTGCGAGGCGGTTAAAGTGCCGGCTTTCTTGGAGTCATAGTAGAAATAGCCTTGAGCATTGTTGTTGGTGTCTTCGCCGATGATCTTGATCGAATTCTTGTTGGCGCCCACAGTGCCATCCGAACCCAGGCCGAAGAAGAGGCAGCGAATGGTCTCGGGATGTTCGACCGAGAAGCTGGCGTCATAGTCCAGGCTGGAATGGGTCACATCTTCATTGATGCCAACCACGAAATGTTTCTTCGGTTCCGGCTTCTGGAGTTCATCAAAGACGGTCTTGACCATGGCCGGGGTGAATTCCTTCGAAGAGAGGCCATACCGCCCGCCAATGACCTTGATTTCCTTGCGGTTGCCTTCAAACAAGGCATTAACCACATCAAGATAGAGCGGATCGCCAGCCGCGCCGGGTTCCTTGGTGCGGTCCATCACTGCGATGGATTTTACCGTCTCCGGCAGCGCCTTGAGGAAATGTTCCGCCGAGAATGGGCGGTACAGGCGGACACGGATCACGCCGATCTTTTCGCCCTTCGCCAACAGGTAGCGTACCGTGGCTTCAGCGGTCTCGCCGCCGGAGGCCATGATGATCACGACGCGCTCGGCATCCGGAGCGCCGATGTAATCAAACAGGTGATAGGCACGGCCTGTCAGCTTGGCAAACTTGTCCATGGTTTTTTGGACAATGCCTGGTACAGCGGAGTAGTACGGATTGATGGTTTCACGCATCTGGAAGAACACATCGGGGTTTTGGGCGGAGCCGCGCAGGACGGGATGTTCTGGCGACAGGCCGCGTGCCCGGTGGGCTCGCACAAGTTCATCGTCGATCATGGCGCGCAGGTCATCATCGGATAATTGTTCGATCTTGGCGACTTCATGCGAGGTGCGGAAACCGTCAAAGAAATGCACGAACGGTACGCGTGCTTCCAGTGTGGCTGCCTGTGCGATCAGAGCCATGTCATGCGCTTCCTGCACGGATCCGGATGGCAGCATTGCCCAACCACATTGGCGGACGGCCATCACATCTGAATGATCACCGAAGATGGAAAGGGCATGCGTCGCCACCGTACGGGCTGAGACGTGAAATACCGTGCTGGTCAGTTCGCCAGCGATCTTGAACATATTGGGGATCATTAACAGCAAGCCCTGGCTTGCGGTGAAGGTGGTGGTCAGCGCACCGGTCTGAAGTGCTCCATGCACTGCACCGGAGGCACCGCCTTCGGACTGCATTTCGATCACCAGGGGCACAGTTCCCCAGATGTTTGTACGTTTGATTGCCGACCAATCATCCGCGAATTCTCCCATATTGGATGAGGGCGTGATGGGATAAATGGCGCATATTTCGTTTGTGCGATGGGCAACAGAAGCAGTGGCTTCGTTCCCGTCAATCGTAACCATTTTACGTTCCATATATCATTACTCCTTATTTCTGGATTAACAGAATAAACTCTGTGTGGGTCACACTTTCCGGCCCATAAGTGTATTCCTTCGATTCTAACCTAGATAGTAATTTAATGCACAGATTCCCCTGCGACATGTCATGAATATAATGAAGCTGTGGATTGTCTGGAACGGGAACAGAATGAGGTAATTTTCACTTTCCCAAGTATGGTTGTGCCAATAATATCGCCGCTAGGGTTTTGGCATCCGGGATGTCACCCCGCCTGGCCATTGCCAGTGCCGTGTCCGGCGGGATCACCACAACGGTAAGAAACTCGTCCGCATCTGCTTCCAAGGGGTCGTGATATAGCTTGGTCGCCAGGTAGACATGCATGTATTCAGTGGAATAGCCGGGAGCCAGAAAGAACCCGCCCAGGAGCTCCAATTTCCCGGCTGCCATGCCCGTCTCTTCCCGCACCTCCCGGTGTGCGCATGCTTCGGGTGCCTCGCCTACGTCCAGGGTTCCAGCCGGCAGTTCCAGCAAATCCATTCCGGCCGCTTGGCGGTATTGCCGCACAAAAAGCAGGTTGCCTTGCTCATCCACCGGGAGGATGCTGACCGATCCGATGTGCTCGATGATATCAAATCTGGTTTCGTGACCATCGGGCATGCGCAGGGTATCGCGCCGTACTGTAAAGGCGTGCCCCGGATAGACGATCTCAGATTTCAGCAGTTCAAATGGCATCGCTGCTCTCCAAAATAACACCCAGGCGAAAGTTTTTCGCCTGGGTGAATAAAAAAATTGCTTTAGGGTCTAGGGGATATTCAGGATTTTCCCGGTTACCAAGGGGGCGGTGATGGCAAGACCATTGGCCGTCGCGATGGCAGTTGGCTCAACATCACCAAAGTAACAGGCAATGCTGTAGAATGTGTCATTTACCTGCGTCGTATATTGGGCTGGGTGGGTGTGCAAGGCACGTGTACCAACATAATTACCCGTCTGGGGGATGAGTACCACCTGGCCTGGTTTATACAATTGCCCATCGACAAAACCATTCAGGGACATGATGGCATTCTGATCGACATTGAAACGCCGGGCAAGACAGTAAGGAAATTCTCCTTCATGCAGCGTATAATTTGCCGGGCGGCCGGGTGTCGAGGTCGGAACGATAATGACAGGTGTGGTTCCAGGCATGGGCGTATTGGTGGCAGCACCTGGGGCGGTTGTATTGGTGGCAACTCCTGTGGCGGGAAGGATCGGTGTGGCGGTTGGGACAACCTGGGTGGCTTGGGTAGTCGGCGGGACAGCAGTAAACGTACCATTGGCCACCGCCGTCTGAACATATGCGGCGGTTGTCGTTCCCCAGGCCTGCAACAGGTTCATAGGAGTGGGTGTGGGCTGGGAGTTTGGCGTGGATGCGGCTTTGGTGCTGGCGCCCTTGGCTGTTGGCGTTGCCAGGATTGACGGTGCCGCGGAACGCAGGCAACCACTGAATAGCAGTGCCCCTGCAATGACAACTGCAATGATAAAGATAACCTTTTTGGACATGCTCTTCTCCTCGGAAAGTGCGTATAATTGAATTAAGGATGATACTAGCACAACCTTTCTAAAGCGTCAAGCAAAGATTTAGCAGATAAACAGCCTATTTTTCCAGCCAGATCGTGACTGGACCGTCATTTTGAATCTCGACCAGCATGTGCGCACCGAAAACGCCGGTTTGCGTGGAAACGCCCTGGGCGTGCAGGAAATCTGCGAATTTCAGCACAAGCGGTGCGGCGATCCCGGGAGGAGCTGCATCGGTAAAGGAAGGCCGACGGCCCTTGCGTGCGTCAGCGTAAAGAGTAAATTGGGAAATGATAAGCGCCGCTCCGCCTGTCTCGAGGATGGACAGGTTAAATTTGCCCTGATCATCTTCAAAAATACGCAAATTGGCGGTTTTCTCGGCCAGGAAGCGGGCCGAGTCCTCGTTATCCCCCTGGCCAATGCCCAGTAAAATGACCAAACCGTGCGTAATTTCGGCAACGGTTTGGTTTTCCACGCTTACCTTTCCGGATTTGACCCGCTGAATGAGTGCGCGCATGGCTGTTCGTAAACAAAACAGAAAGAGAAAAACAGTATTTCCTTGATTTTCGCTTTCCGCCTATGGGAGTTGTACTGCAGCCCTGACCTCTTCCATCGTCCTTTCGGCGATTGCACGGGCGCGTCTGGCACCTTCGTCGAGCACGGCCTGGACCTGCTCCGGTCTGGATGCCAGTTCCAGCCGCCTGGCGCGCAACGGTTCGAGGGCATTATTGAGATTCCTGGCATATAGCTTCTTGCAGTCCACGCAGCCGATGCCCGCCCGGCGGCACTCGATGTTGACCATCTCAACTTCTTCCCTGGATGAGAAGATCTTGTGCATCGTGAAGACGTTGCATACATCCGGATTGCCAGGGTCTTCCCGATGGATGCGCGCCGGATCGGTGACCATCATCATCACCCGCTTGCGCGTCTCATCCGGGGTGAGAGCCAGTTCAATGTGATTGTTCAGGCTCTTGCTCATCTTCTCCTTGCCGTCTAAGCCGAGCACCTTGGGAATCTCAGTGTTCTTCATGGCGGGTTCAATCAACACGTTGCAACTGAATCGGTAATTAAAGGAGCGCACCACCTCCCGCGTGAATTCAATGTGCGGAGCCTGGTCGATTCCGACCGGGACTACATCAGATTTGTACAGGGCGATATCAGCGGCCATTAAAACCGGGTAGCCTACTAGCCCATAGTTCACGTTGTCGGGATTCTGGCGTACCTTGTCTTTGAAGGTCGGTAACTCGGTCAACTTTCCAAGCGGCGTGACCATTGATAGGATGGTATGCAGTTCAGTTACCTGGGGAACATGACTCTGGACGAAAAGGATGCTCTCCTCCGGGCGGATTCCAACCGCCAGAAGGTCGATTGCCAGGTCAAACGTATTCTGCTTCAGATTTTCTGTATCCTCGACTGTTGTCAGGGCATGCAGGTCAACGATGCAATAAACGCACTCGTAATCATCCTGTAGGGCAACATAATTCTTGAATGCCCCCAGGTAGTTACCCAGATGTGCACGTCCGGTGGGACGGATGCCGGAAAAAACGCGTCCTTTTTTGGTCATGATTTCCTCATGTTACTATCAGTCTACTTATACACAAACCCCGGAGGGGTATTCATGTATTTAGCAGGTGCTTCAGCCCTGGCGGAACTTACATCCTCGTCAAGGACATTTTTCGCACCAACTCGATGACTTCGCCGGGAGCCGCGTGACGCCCGGTCTGGAGTTTGGAGTAGATTAGCTGTCCGTTGACGCTGATTTCGTAACGGCCTCCCTGGGATGGTGTCAGGGTGATGCTTTCAATTTCCGATTCAAAATTCTTGAGCAGATCGTCAACCAGGCTCACGGCCCGGTCAGTATAATGTCAAACCGTACAGTAGGCGATCTGGATCTTCATCATGTTCCCATCTCCTCGTTCAATAGTCTGAAAATTATACTGCTTCTTGCCCAAAACAGTAGAACGGATTTTGTATGGGTTGTCTCTGCGCTATCGAGTGCTCGGAGAAAAAAGCCGCGTGAGGCCACTGAACGTATCGCCTGATTTTACAGTCACAATCTGTCTGGGCTGTTGACGCAACCGGCTTTACAATGTATAAATAGCATAATTCATTTTTCTCTAAAGTGAGATGACAACCATGCCTGAAACCGATGATTGGAAGCTTTCCGAAGAGCCGACGGAACGACCCAATGCCGCCCGCTATTACGATTATCTCCTGGGCGGCTATCATAACTTTGCGGTTGACCGGAAGTTGGGAGATCAGATTATCAATGCCTTTCCTGATATCCGCCTGGGGGCCCTGGCCAATCGAGCATTCCTGCGCAGAGCGGTGAAGTTTATGTGCCAGCAGGGGGTGGATCAATTCCTTGACATCGGTTCCGGCATTCCCACCTCGGGCAATGTTCACGAGGTCGCTCAAAAGATCAACCCTGCGGCGCACGTTGTCTATGTGGATATTGACCCGATCGCTGTGATCCACAGCCAGGCCATTCTAAAAGACAACCCAAACGCTTCGATCATCCAGGAAGATATCCATAACATCAAAGAAATATTGACACACCCGACCTTCACAGAATTGATCGATCTGCGCAGGCCGGTCGGAGTAATGCTCTTGTCGGTGCTGCATTTTGTCCTCGATGAGGGACAACTGCAAAGGATCCTGGGAACATTGAAGGAAAACCTGGCCTCAGGCAGTTTTATGGCTATTTCACACTATTCGGTGGAGGGTGCCTCCAGTGAAACCATTGCCCGAATTAGCCGTTTCTATGGTAGTACCAAAACTCCAGCTGTATCCCGTACCCTTGCAGAAACTACCCGATTGTTCGATGGATTCGAGTTGCTCGAGCCGGGGGTTGTGCATATCCAACTCTGGCGTCCGGAAAGTCCCGAGGACATTCTCATTGTCCAACCGGAGAGGACTCTGGCGGTCGCAGGCATGGGACGCAAGCCATGAATGGAGGTCGGGGAGAGAGTGAACAAATGGATACAACCGCGAACCTGGAATCCCAGTTGGATATCTTCCAAAGACGCGATGCGATCGCCCATGAATGGTACTATGCCTTCGCCTCGATTGGCAGTTTCCAACTCGACAGGACCGAAGCGCTTGAGAAGTTCTCAAAGCTCACCGATCAGGTCATTTCCTTTCTGGGCGCCGAAAATCCAGACAGGAATGCGGCGAGAAAAATCGGTGAGGACCTGGCCAGCCTGCCCTGCATTGATCCGCTCGCGGGTGAGATAAGCGAACAACTATGGACCAGGCATCTGCTCGATGGCGCATTTCCGGCTGCGCCTGCTGTGTTATACCCTCGTCTGCTGGCCCTGCTCAGTGGTATGTCGGTTGGTTTTGTCAGGCGGGCACGCGAACTTGTGCTCGAAGACCAGGAAGCTATCCGCTCCGCGATGGCAGCCGATCTTTTGCAGACAACCAGAGAACTGAGGATGTACCAAACTCAACTCGAAAAGATGCTTGCAGAACGTACAGAAGAGCTGCGCGAAAGCGAGGAACAGTTCCGGATCATTGCTGAAACGGCCATGGAAGGGGTATATCAATCAACTGACGGTAAGGGCACATTATTATATGCCAACAATGCTTTCGCAAAGATGTTGGGGTACGAAAAGGAGGAATTGCAGGGAAGAAACACTCTTTCACTCATTGATGAGGCGGGGTATTCAAAATTGTCTTCGATAGCAGATAATCTCCACGCAAATAGACCAGCGGATGGCGAGTACCAAATGAAACATAAAGATGGGCGTCTCATTGACGTTCATTTCAGCGTTGTCCCAACGATATTGAAAGGGCGCGTCATCCGCTCGGGCTTTGTGCAGGATATCACCGAACGCAAGCGGGTACAGGAAGCGCTATTTCAAAGTGAGGAACGCTACCGGACTCTCGCCGAAGCCTCACCGGACATGATTTATATTCTGGGCATAGACGACCGTTATCTATATGTCAACTCAAAGGCGGCCGCCTTTTTCAACCTGCCCTCCGAAGTAATCATCGGACAGCCACGCGATCGTTTCTTTTCGCCTTCGACAAGTACCCGTCATAAAAAGAATATCGGGAAGATTTTGAAGAATGGCAAACCATCCTATAATGAGATAAAGACAGGAATCAATGATCGGACAATCTGGACGGGCACCTGGCTGGTGCCACTCCGCGATGTCTCGGGTAATATTTCCGGAGTCATGGGTGTATCGCGGGATATCACGGAGCGGAAACATGCGGAGTTGGAAATCCTGCGCTCGCGCGATCAACTTGAGAAGCGTGTGGAGGAACGGACTGCCGAGCTGATTGCCAGTCAGGCCCAGCTTAGAAAACTGACGGACCAGCTTGTCACCATCCTGGAAGACGAGCGCCGCCGGATCAGCCGTGAGCTGCATGACGAGGCCGGTCAGGCGTTGATCTCTTTGAAATATAGCCTTGCCTCAATTAAAAATGATATCCCTGCCAGCAACCTTACTGCCAGAAAACATCTGGTGGATGCCTTGGATACCTCCGACCAGGTAATGCAACAAATCCGGATGCTCACTCACAGCCTGCGCCCGCCTGTGTTGGAAATCCTGGGGATTAATTTGAGCCTTAAGGATTATTGTGAGGAATTCACAAAGCGAACCGGACTCTCAATTCATTATCAAGGTGAAGAAGTCCCAGGTTTACCAGACGAGATAGGCATTAGTTTATATCGATTTGTTCAGGAAGCGTTTACAAATATCCTGAAACATGCCAGGGCAACCCAGGTGGAGGTCAGGCTCCAATATAGAAGAAAGAAGGTTACGCTTTCCATTTCTGATAATGGCCGCGGGATGGAAGACACAACCAGATCAGATGGCATTGGACTGATCGGCATCAAAGAGCGTTTTAATCTACTGGGTGGGGATCTACAAATCCTTTCACGTAATAACAAGGGCGTAAAAAAAATCGCCAGTGTGCCCTGGCCGAGAGAGGTCGCGGTAATTGAGCAACAGGCAGCCTGATGACCAGGACGCAGATGAAAGCATGCGCCAAATCTTACTTGCCACATTACGCAGTACATAGTAAACTACACCCCATGGATACAACTGGCATGATGATGTCCCGCCTTAACTTGCAGTTCACTGCCAGATGAACTGCGGGACGGTTCGTGCCGCTAAAAACGCTGCTGGCGAAAGCCGGCAGTCTTTTTTTCCCTAAAATGTCTTCTGTGGTCATCTGCCCTTGGCAAACTCTTCTTTATTCTCCACTCCCTGCTCTCTTCTCCTGGAGGTCCCATGTCTGAAAACATTTTGATCGCCATCGCCTGGCCTTACGCCAATTCCGAGATCCACGTCGGCAATATCACGGGTTCGCACTTACCAGGTGACATCGTAGCTCGCTACCATCGCTTGAAAGGCGACTTAGTGCTGATGGTCTCCGGCACCGATTCGCATGGTACGCCGGTCACCATCGCAGCTGACAAGGCCGGCTTGCCTGTCGAGGAAGTGTATAAGCAGTATCACAATGGCTTTCTCAAACTGTTCCAGCAATTGGGGATTACCTACGACCTTTTCACCACCACCCATACCGAAAACCACTTCAAGGTTGCCCAGTCCATATTCCTGGCGCTTAAGCAGAACGGATTCCTCTACACGCTTAAAACCATGCAATGGTATTCGACCTCTGCGAAGAAATTTCTCCCAGACCGCTACGTGGAAGGCACCTGTTACATTTGCGGCTTTGAAGGTGCCCGTTCCGATCAGTGTGACCGTTGCGGGAACGTGCTCGAACCTGAAAAGCTGTTGAACCCGAAGTCGAAGGTGGATGGTTCCACGCCCGAACTGCGCGAGACCGAGCATTTCTTTCTCGATCTCTCCAAGCAGGAGCCGGATGTGGTCGAATTTCTACGCCAGCGCTCCGGGTACATGCGCGAGACCGTTCTGGGCGAATCGCTGCGCAAGATCGAAACCGAGGGATTGAAAGCCCGCCCGATCACGCGTGACCTGGATTGGGGCATCCCGGTTCCGGTCGAGGGTTGGGATGATAAGCGCTTGTACGTCTGGTTTGAGGCGGTCATCGGTTACCTCTCGGCAGCAGTCGAGTGGGCCAGACTCAGCGGCCGGCCCGAGGCCTGGAAAGACTGGTGGGTCAACCCAGCTGCACGCTCCTTTTATTTCATCGGCAAAGACAACATCTTTTTCCACACCGCCATGTGGCCGGCGGAACTGATGGGCGCCGGCGCGCAGTTCCTGCAGATCTTTGCCGAAGAAACGGGCATATTGAATCTGCCCTTCGACGTACCTGCCAACCAGTTCATGAACCTGGAGGGCCGAAAGATCTCTGGCTCGCGCAACTGGGCTGTTTGGGGTCTGGACGCCCTGACCCGGTACGACCCGGACGCCCTGCGTTATTACCTGACCATCAACATGCCTGAGAACCACGATTCCGACTGGGATTGGAAGGAGTTTGTTACCCGGAACAACGGCGAACTGGTAGCCACTTGGGGCAACCTGGCCAACCGGGTGCTGGCCTTCTGCTACAAGCACTGGGATGGGCATGTCCCCGCAGTGGATCCCGCTGCCCTGCGTCCTGCTGATCTTGACCTGCTGGCATCCATCGAAGCCGGCTTCAACTCCGTTGGCAAGGAATTGGACGCTGTGCATGTACGTGCCGCCTTGCAGGAAGCTTTCCGGCTGGCAGGCGAAGTCAACAAGTATCTCGATACCTCCGCTCCCTGGTTTGAGATCAAGACCAATAAAGAGGCTGCTGCGAAGAGCGTCTACACAGCTCTCAAGGCAATCAACTCGCTCAAGATCCTGTTCGCCCCCTTCCTGCCCTTCACCAGCGAGAAACTGAACGGATTCTTCGGTTATCGGACCCCGCTCTTTGGAGAACACTATCTTGAAACGGCGGCCGACAGCCTCGGCGAGCACACCGTGCTGCGTTATCGCGGAAATAATGAGTTGCAATGGAAGCCAAGCGACCTGAAGCCTGGCGCAAAACTTAACCAGCCGGGTCCGCTATTCAAGAAATTGGAGGACAGCGTGATTGAAGAAGAACGGGCGAGATTGGGGGATTAGGGTTGAAATGGATGAGTGGTGCACCTTCGAAATAGCGGCACTCGTTCTTTTTAGTGTCCACCCGCTGGAGTCTGGGTGGAACCCCTGCCAGCCCACTTGCCTGGCCAGCCTGGCAGGAAAAAGGCCAGTAGCAGCGCCCCGATCGAGGAATAGAAGGTCAACCGGTAAGCTGCTTGAAATCCCTGAATTGACTGGTCGCAGGTTAGCTTTAATCCCGACACAATCTTATCTCTGGCCGTGACGGCTGCCTGGGGTGTTAGCGCCGCGAGTGATGCAGAGGTGCCGGGTGGGAGATTATCCTGGGCACTCACGCCCGGGGTTTCACAGATTCCGAATGGGGTGGTGAGGGAGGGTTGGGCTACCTGCATCTGGGCCATCTGGGCCTTTACCGGGGATGAAAGGAATCCCACCAGGATCGTTGCCAGGGCGGCCACTGATACCGCCTGGACAACGAAGCGGGTGCTGTTTAGTAATGATGAGCCGCGTGGTAACAGGTCGAGTTGGATGCTGCCCAGGGCGGTGACAAAGGATGTCTGCAATGTCAATCCCACCGCCAGGCCGCGTAAAGCCAGCAGGAAAACGATAAACGGGATGGGCGTAGTTGCTTTGAGCAGGGAAAGCTGCCACGTGTTGATACACATGATGATGAACCCGACAACCATGATCATACGCGGGCCGATCTTGTCAAAAAGCCGGCCGGCCATGGGAGTGGCAAAGGCGGATGTGGCTGCCACTCCCAGCAAAATGATGCCGGCCTCCAGGGCGGTTCGGCCGCGAAAACTTTGCAGGTAGAGCGGCATTAGGAATTCCGCACCAAACAAGGCCATTGTAGCGACGTACCCCACCAGGCTGGCCTTCAGGAATGTCGGGTTATAGAAAATCCGCAGGTTGGTCATCGGCTCTTTTACAATTTTTAATTCATAGATTGCATGGAATACAAGCACAGCCATGCCCAGGATCAGCACGAGGATCGTCACCACGCCGGTCCAACCATAATTTTCTGCAATTGAAGCGGCATATAACACTGCACCAAATCCGATGATTGCGGTCAGCAATCCAAGCGGGTCAAAAAGCGGACGATGACCGGTCTTGTAATCCACCAGGAAGCGGGAACCCAGGAACACGCCTACGATACCGATCGGCACATTGACGAAGAATATCGCTCTCCAAAGGTTTATGCCCACCAGCCACCCGCCCAGTATGGGCCCGAGCGCCGGCGCAACCACCAGGGCAATCCCAAATATGCCAAACGCTGCACCCTGTTCTTTGGGAGGAAATGCCCGGTAGAGTTGTGCAGGGCCAAGCGGCTGGGCGATTCCACCGCCAATCCCCTGTAAAGCACGGGCAGCAATCAACAATCCAAGGTTGGGGGCGATGCCACAAAGGAGCGAACCCAGTGTGAAGATTGCCAGGCCAAACAGGTAGACCCGTTTGATATCAAAACGATCCCCTAAAAATCCTGAGACTGGCGTGGTAATGCCCAGGGCTAATACGTAAACGCTGATGACCCATTGTGCGTTGGCCAGGCTGGCGTTGAAAGCCAGGCGCAGGGTTGGAAAAGCAATGTTCACGATCGTTGAGTCCAGGATGATCATGAAAATGCCAAATATCAACGAGATCAGGACTTTCCATTTCTGTTCCAGCCCGCGCGGTTTTTCAATTGCTGTAATTTTGGCATCCATTCAAGTTATCTTCTTGGTTGTCGTAATTATTATAGATAAAAACACCCTAATATATCATATTTTATAAAAATCATACAGAGTTCTATTTCCTTCAGCATTAGGCCGGGTACGTACTACGGGCTTTCACCACGCTCGAAAAAGAGAAGCTGATCACGATCGTCAAGGAAGAGGACCTGCGCAAATCTTATGTTCCCACCCCCAGCGGCAGGCAGTTATTGGCTGAGCAGATCAGGCGGTTGGAAATTATGTCAATGTTGAAGAGTGGCGCTGGCTAGGAAGTCTCCAGTTGGACATGCCTCAGCCAATACGGCAGCTGCTCAATCAGTTCTTTCATGACTTTCCGTGTGTTCTCGTGGAAAATCTCAATGTTCCCATACGCCTCGCCTCCCGATGCGCTGACCAGGTCGGTGACGCCCCGCAGGATCAGGCAGCGTGCCCTGTTCCTTTTCGCCACCCAGGCGATCGCCCCGGATTCCCAGTCGGCAGCCACCGCTCCATACTTTTCAACCAGGCCGGGGATGTCACTGGTCACGATGTCGCGGTCAGCTGAGACGAGGAGGCCACGGACGATGGACGATTGACCATGGTCGATGGTTGGTGGTTCATTGTCAGATAACCAGGAAAGATCCAACTCCGTGGAATAATGAGAAATCGCTTCGTCTGGCTCGTCCATCTGCTCGATAATATCGTAGACGATTGTCCTGTTGACTAAAAGAATGGTCCCGCGCCGGATGCGGCCTTTAAATCCGCCACAGGTCCCCAGGTTGACCAGCAGATCGGGCTGGAAATGATCAATGGCATATTGTGTTGTTGCCGCCGCTGAGATCTTGCCCCAGCCTCCATGAAAAAAACGCGCCTCCGTTCCAAATGTTCCCGTGCCAGGTGTTCTGTTATCACGTGTTAGGGTAATAAGCCGGATGACGAAGGTCTCCCCCAGTGGTGTGGATTGGATTTCAATAGGAGCGAGGATCTCTTTGACTGCCTGCCATTCTGCATTGGCAGAGATGAGCACAACGGCGTGAGGTTCAGCCATTGGTTGGCTTGCCGTTCAAGTAATCCAGCACAAATTGCATCGCAGCCTGCGCCGAGGACTCTTTGTTGGCGCGCCGGTCACCATCCCAGACGAATTTGCGCGCCCAATCGCCATCGCGTGCCGAGAGGCCGATCCAGGTCGTGCCAACCGGTTTTCCCGGCATGCCACCCGCCGGACCAGCAATGCCGGTTACACTGGCACCGATGTCCGCACCCAGGGCGGTGCGGACACCGCGGGCCATCTCAACAACGGTTTCGCGGCTGACCGCGCCGTGCAGGCGCAGGGTGTCCCATGAAACGTGCAGCAGGGCGACTTTCGCCTCGTAGGCGTACGCCACCACCCCGCCGACGAAGTAATCAGACGAGCCAGGCACATCGGTAAAATGATCAGCCAGGAGGCCGCCTGAGCAGGATTCTGCCACGGATAGCCTAAGCCCGCGTTGGCGGAGCAGCTTGCCAATGGTTATTTCAGGGTTTTCTTTCATCGTTTACTCCTGTCTTGGCGTATTATAGCATGGCAAAAAAAGCGAAACCCCTGCAGGCAGTTCTGCAGGGGTCTCTAAATGGTCCGGAAGGGGGCTAACCTCCCATATTGGATATGATCTGGTTTTGAATCTGCTGGATGATGGGTCCGGAGACTTTTCCGATGATTACGAAAATGATAGTCAGGAGCAGGCCAAAAGCGGATAGAACAATCCCGGCAATGGCCATACTCTTCCCTGAACCCTTCAAACCAAGGAAACCCAGCACAAGACCGACAATGCTGATAGGAGCGCCGCAAAACCATCCAAGCGACGCACATAGAGAAAGAATGCCAAGGATTAAAGAAGCAATGGCAAGGCCTTTCTTGTCACCTGCTGATGCGGTTGAAGAAACAGGCGCCGAAACAGGCATGGATGCCTGTGAAGGCGGAGGCTCAGGAACGGGTTCAAGAACTGGCTCGGGCACGGGGGGAAGCTGTTCAGACATGGTGTCTCCTTTGATTATTGATTATGCGGACAAAATTTATCTTAATATATCATAATTGCTGGAAATTATAAAGAGTCTGGTCAGGAGATTTTCCCTGAGCATCAACTTACCCGCCCTCCAATTTGGGTAAATTGCAGTAAAATTGTCCCCGTGGAAATTTCTGAGCATCTCCAGGGCATTCTTGCCACTCTGCCGGCCAAACCCGGTTGTTACATGATGAAAAATGCCGAAGGATCGATCATCTACGTCGGCAAAGCCATCAGCCTGAAAAACCGCGTCCGCTCGTATTTCCATGCGGATACAGGCCACGACCAAAAGACCCGCCACATGGTGCGTGAGATTGCCCATATTGAATGGATTCTGGTCGGTTCCGAGCTTGAAGCGCTCATCCTCGAAATGAACCTGATCAAGAAACACCGCCCCAAGTACAACGTCCGTCTGAAAGATGACAAGCGCTACCCATACATTAAAATCCACTGGAATGAACCCTATCCCAAGGTCACTGTGACCCGCCTGATGCAGGATGACGGCGCCCGTTATTTTGGCCCGTACACCTCCGCCTGGGCCGTCTACCAAACGCTGGATGTGCTGCGGCGGGTCTTTCCGTACCTGACCTGCGACCGGGTAATTACCGGACAGGATAAGCGTGCCTGCCTCTATTACGATATCAAACTCTGCCTGGCACCCTGTATTGGTGCAGTCAACCAGGTCCAGTATCGCCAGATGATTTCTGACCTGCAGGAATTCCTTAGCGGACATCCCGAGCCGATCCTGCGGCGTGTCCAGGAAGATATGGAAAGGGCCTCTGCGGAGCTCAAGTTTGAGCGTGCGGCAGCCCTGCGCGACCGTCTGAAGGCCATGCAATCCATCGTCGAGCGCCAGAAAGTGGTCTTTGCGGCGGACTACAAGGATTCCGATGTCATTGCCATGGCGCGCGCTGATAATGAAGCCTGCGTCCAGATCTTCTTTATCCGCGGCGGCAAACTGATTGGACGCGAATACTTTGTCCTGGAGGGAACGGAAGGTACTTCCGACAAGGAGGTGATGGCCGAGTTCGTCAAGCAGTTCTATACCGAGGCGGCCAGCATCCCTCAGCAGGTGATGCTCCCGCAAGCGATTGAGGAAGCCCAGGTAATCGGTGAGTGGCTGCGGACGCGGCGCGGCGGGGAGAAGGTAAAAATCTCCGTACCGCGCAGCGGACAGCCGCACGAATTGGTCCAAATGGCTGCCGAGAATGCCACTGAGACCCTGCAGGCACTGCGGACGCAGTGGCAGGCGGATACGCACAAACAGGAGCAGGCCTTGGCGGAAATCCAATCGGCTTTTCAGCTCCCGGCGCCTCCCAACCGCGTGGAATGCTATGATATATCTCATACCCAGGGAGTGGCAACGGTTGGCAGTATGGTGGTGTTTACGCGCGGCGTCCCGGATAAAAAACTTTACCGGCGCTTTAACATTGAAAGTGCCGCTGGGGCTCCGGATGATTTTGCCAGCATGGAGCAGGTATTGAGACGCCGTTTCAAGCGCTGGCAGGCCTCCCAGGAGCAGAACCTCGCTCCCGGATCCAGGCCGGATGAATCCTTCGCTTTCCTGCCTGACTTGCTGATCGTGGACGGCGGCAAGGGACAGTTGTCCCGGGCAGTGGATGTTCTCCAGGAGTTTGAGCTGTTCACTAAAGTTCCAGTGGTGGGATTGGCGAAGCAGGAAGAGGAGATATTCTTCCCGGAAAAGCCTGATAGCCTGCTTCTGCCGCGCCACAGCCAGGGTCTCTACCTGGTTCAGCGTATCCGTGACGAAGCGCATCGCTTTGCCATCACAGCCCACCGTGCCCGCCGTTCGAAGCAGGGCATGGCCTCCGCACTGGATTCCATTCCTGGCATCGGTCCAGTCAGGCGCAAAGCACTCTTGAAATATTTCGGTTCAGTGGATGGAATTAGAAAGGCGACAGTGGTAGAATTGACAGCCGTGCCGGGAATCACCCAATCGCTGGCTTCCAGCGTAAAGGCACATTTGGATTAAAGGAAGAAGAGAATGGCAAAAGGAAAACGGAAATTGTCCAGCGCACAACGTCAAGTACGTACGAGCAGAATCATTTTTGTCGTGATATCGGTTGTCATTATCCTGACGTTTGTATTGTCATTGGTGCGTTAGGTATTCTTACTCTAAAAACGGCACCTTAAACCGGATGGTATAATCAGCGGGCGCGGCGCTTGGCCGCGCTTATTAATGAATTTTTTGGTCTAGGTCAGACAGGCCGGAGTTAGGAACCTATGCTTGACAAGCTTGCTGGAATAGAAAACCGTTATGAAGAGATAAACCGCCTCCTCCTGGAGGTCGGAAATGATTACCAGCGCGCTGCTGAACTGAACAAGGAGCGCATTGATCTGGAAGCCATCGTAGAAAGATCAAAGGAGTACCGACGTGATATGGCGCGCCTGGATGAGGCGCATTCTGTCATGGAATCTGAGCAGGACCCGGAAATGCGTCAATTGGCTGAGTCAGAGATCGCTGACCTGGAACCGCGTACGGCCAGCCTCGAAAAGGAACTCAAGCTGATGCTTGTTCCAAAAGACCCGCGCGATGATAAAAACGTCTTTGTTGAAATCCGCGCCGGGACAGGTGGGGAGGAAGCAGCCATTTTCGCGGCGGACCTGTACCGCATGTATACGCGTTATGCCGAACGCCAAAATTGGAAAGTGGAAATGATGGATTCAAATGCCATTGGTGTCGGCGGGTTCAAGGAAGTCATCTTCCAGGTTAGGGGCAAAGGAGCATACTCGAAACTCAAATATGAATCCGGCGTGCATCGCGTCCAGCGTGTCCCAGCCACCGAGTCTTCCGGCCGCATTCACACTTCCACTGCCACGGTGGCGGTGATGGCTGAGGTCGAGGATATGGATGTCGAGATCCCTGAATCGGATATGAAGATCGATGTCTTCCGTTCCTCCGGCGCAGGCGGGCAGAATGTCCAGAAAAATGCCACTGCCATCCGCATCACGCACCTGCCGACCGGCATGGTGGTGGCTGTCCAGGATGAGCGCTCGCAATTGCAGAACAAGCTGCGAGCCATGTCCATCCTGCGGGCGCGTTTGTATGAGATCGAACAGGAAAAGCGCCGCTCCGCCGAGCAAGCCGACCGCCGCTCGCAGGTTGGCACCGGCGAGCGCTCTGAAAAGATTCGCACCTATAACTATCCACAGAACCGCGTCACTGACCATCGTATCAATATGTCCATTTTCAACCTGCCGTCAGTCATGCAGGGCAGCATAGATGATTTTATCGAGGAACTCTCCACCCGTGACGAATCAGACCGGTTGTCTGCCAGCGGAGTGGATGACGATGACGAATAAGAGTGGGGGGAAAACGGTGGGGACGGCACTTGAAGAATTGATCCATTGTTTTGAGAAGCATGGCGACACGCCCGCCCTGGATGCCCAGGCAGCGTTGGCACGCGTGATGGATCGTCCACGCGCATGGATAATGGCGCATCCGGAGGTTTCTCTGACCCCAAGGCGGGCTGCTGCGCTTAAAAGCCTGCTCGCACGCCTGAAGTACGGAGATCCGCTCCCCTACATCCTTGGTTCTTGGGAATTTTTTGGTCTGGAGTTCACGCTCACTCCGGATGTGCTTATCCCGCGTCCGGAAACGGAATTGCTGGTGGAACGTGCCATTGCCTGGCTCAAGGCGCATCCAGATCAGCGCCACGCTGCCGACGTAGGCACCGGTTCCGGTTGCATTGGCATAGCCCTGGCAGCGAATGTGCCCGATTTGCAGGTGCTGGCAAGTGACATTTCTTCGCAGGCGCTGAAAATGGCCCGGCGCAACGCCGTAAAAAATCGGGTGAGGTCGCGCATGGAATTCCGGCTTTGCGATCTTTTCCCCCCCAAGGTCGAATTTGACCTGATCATTGCCAACCTGCCATACATTCCTACCAGGACCTTGCACAAACTGCTCATCTTCGGTCGGGAACCGACAATCGCGCTGGACGGCGGAAAAGATGGGCTGGATGTCATCCAGCGCCTGCTGACTGCCGCACCCGACCGGCTTGTTCCCGGGGGATTGCTCCTGCTGGAGATCGAAGCCTCCCAGGGACCGTCGGCTCTTTCCCTGGCCTGCGATGTCTTTGGCAAAGCCGAGATCCATTTGCACAAGGACCTGGCCGGCCGCGACAGGATATTGGAAATACAGGTATGAAGACCATTATCTTACCAGAACAGGATCCGCTGGCACTCTCGAGTGCGCTGGCGGTTCTGCACAGAGGCGGTTTGGTGGCTTTCCCGACCGATACGGTTTACGGCGTTGGGGCAATGGCCTTCAATGCTGCTGCGGTGCGCCGTATTTATGCGGCCAAGGGCCGGCCAGTGGAGAAGGCCATCCCCGTTCTGATTGCCGATCCGGCTGACCTGGCAAAAGTGACACTTGCAGTGCCGCCAATGGCAGGCAGGCTGGCAAGCCACTTTTGGCCTGGACCACTGACCCTGGTTGTGGCAAAACATCCGGATCTGCCCAAGGCAGTCTCGGATCGACGGACTGTCGCCGTGCGCATACCAGACCATCCGCTGGCGCGTGCCCTTTTACGCTCTGCTGGTCCGCTGGCAGTGACTTCAGCCAATCTTTCCGGCCAGCCCAGCTCTTCCACGGCACAGCAAGTCTTTGCACAACTCGCAGGACGGATTGCATTGATCATCGATGGCGGTAAGACGCCGGGAGGTGTACCGTCAACCATCGTGGATTGTTCCGAGGCGGAGCCTCGAGTTTTACGTGAAGGACCTTTTTCGAAGCAGGAAATTTGGGCGGTTTTAGGGTTGGATCTCTAATCTTGTTTTTAATTTCCTGTCATGCCATGTTCATGTTGGTGCATATAATAAACATTGCATTCTCCTCCTCAAGACAAACCCCGCGGGACCTGGGCCGGTCCTCAGCGGGGTTTGCAATTCTCAGGGCGGAAAATCTGTTATTCGGCCGGTCAAAGTTCTAATCTTTTTTTCAGGATCCTGTCATCTTTCTTTAAACTTGCTGCGTATAATGAGAGTTGCATTCTCCTCGTAATACGAACCCCGCCGGGACTCGGGCCAGTCCTCAGCGGGGTTTCGTGTTAAAGCGGCCAGGTTGGCATTATGTCAATTTCCAATCCATCCTGATGACCCAGGGCGAAACGATAATACCCTGCGGCTGCGACCATGGCGGCATTGTCAGTACACAGACTCAGGCGCGGAATGTTGACCGGGAATTCTTTCTGTGACAGGAAAACCTCGCGTAAAGGCTGGTTTGCCGATACGCCCCCGCCTACGACAATCTCCTTCACACCAAATTCACGCGCGGCCAGAATGGTCTTCTCGAAGAGGACTTCCACGACCGCTGCCTGGAAACTGGCCGCCAGGTCAGCCACTGGCAGGGGGCTGCTCTCCAATTTCTTGACCTCTTTAAGGACAGCGGTTTTCAGTCCACTGAATGAGAAGTTCCAGGTTTCTTCCAGCCAGGCGCGAGGAAACTTGAAGGCGGATGAGTCGCCCTGCTCGGCGGCGGCCTGGATGGACGGCCCGCCAGGATAGGCCAATCCCAACAGCCGGGCGACCTTGTCAAAGGCCTCACCGGCAGCATCGTCCAGCGTTGCACCCAGGCGCTTGTAACGTAGGTGGTCTTCCATCAAGTTCAATTCCGTATGTCCCCCGGATACCAGCAATGCCATTAACGGGAACTGCGGCTCGGGTGCAGGGATGTCTCCGGCGTCGTATACCCAGGCCGAGTAAATATGGCCTTCCAGGTGGTTCACGCCCACCAATGGCAGGCCCGCGCCGAGAGCCATGCCCTTGGCCGCGTTCAGCCCAACGACCAGCGATCCGGCCAGGCCTGGGCCGCGCGTGGCTGCGATCGCATCGATGTTTTCCAGTGTCAGGTGGGCTTTGGCCAGGGTCTCTTCGATGACCGGCAGGATGGACAGGACATGCTGGCGCGAGGCGACTTCCGGATAAACGCCGCCAAAGCGGGCGTGGATATCCATCTGGGAGGCGACCGTGGAAGCCAGCAGGGCACGCCCATTTTCGAGCACGGCGGCGGCCGTCTCATCGCAGGACGTTTCAATGGCGAGGATACGGGCAGGTTTCAAATCAGTCATTTGGATGATTATAGCGTTATCCGCCCGGACGTCAACATCCGGGCGGAGTTGTTCACGAACATGAAATGCATTGCCCTCCTGCCAACTACCCGCTAGGCGACAGAATCAACGACCTATCGACTGATGTAAGGCAGATAAATATTGGTTCGTTGAACGTTTTGATTTACGCACTGAATTGTGCCGGAATCGAGTACGGATCCATCCACTGCGCTTCGGTAACTGTAATTGGCATCGGTTGGGTTTAGCGTCAGGAAAAGGGCACCGTACGCTGCCGGGTTTGTGGAGTTCGAATAGGCTACGCGGGAATCTGTTGCGGTTATCGTCTGCAAGGCATGACCACCAGTCCCAACAACGAATTCGGTCATCCCGCTGGGAGCGGGCACACCATTTCCGTCCATTGGCACCCAGCGTTCATAATCATGGTCATTGCCACTCAGGACGATATCCACAGAATTTTGCGCCAACAATTGCCAAATGGAACTCATGCTTGGGTCCGGTGCTTCCACGCCAATGGAATAAAGCGGGTTGTGATAATACGCAATCGTACAAGTTGATGGATTCGTTGCCAATTCAGTTTGAAGCCACTTGTACTCAGCCGAATTGGTTCCGCCCGCCGCGCCGTGTGAGTTCAGGCTGATGATCCGCCACCCGTTGGCGGTAAATGCGTAATAGTTGGGAATATTGTCCCAATAGTAAAAATAAGCCGACCCGCTGGGATCGCTCAGATATTCATGATGCCCGATCGTCGGGTCAGTGATCGAACGGAATTGGTCAAAGAAACTGCCTGAATTCCCATACCAGTTAAAGAATTCAGCAATGCTGCCTTGTTCATATACGTCACCCAGATATAGAAACAGATTCGGATTGTTGTTTTTAATCAGAGTGGTTACATTGGTCGCGTTTACTTCACCGCTTGCGCCATCACCTGCGATCGCCACGACGAAAGGTTGACCACCAGCCGGCCTGCCGGAGGTGGGTGTGAAGGTATTCGGGTTCGTCGGCGGAGTTATTGTCCCGGTGTTAAGATTGAGCGTAATGCTTGCCTGTGCAGTGGTAAAGCCATCGCGCATTAAAGCCTGGGCGAAAAGGGTGTAGGTGCCGTCAACATACCTGTTGGAGGGCAATATGAAAGAATACGGACTTGCGAAAGATGTCAGAAGATACGTGCTGTTCAGGTAAAAGACCATCCGCTGCACGCCCGGGTTGGTGCCGATGACGCTGACTGTTCCGGTGATGGTTCCATTCCCCGTAAATGTAGCCCCGCCTGCAGGAGCGGTTATACATACGGTAGCCGTATAAGTAGCGGAGACAGGACTGCTATCCACACAGCCCGGCGCAGCCGCATATACAGGCTGAACCAAATCGGTCACTGGCGCAGATATTAGTACTAAAATTAATGCGCTGATTACAAAAAGCCTGCTAGTAATTTTCATTGGGTTCCTCCTGATATTGTTTGGGGAAAAATGTATTTGACATATATTCAATTCCGCCATCTCATCCTTTTGGAATCAAAAAACCTCAGTCCGGCGGATGGATAGAGGTTTTCATCTCTGCAAGTGCCTGCTTCAGGCTTTCCTTCATTGCCTGGCGGGTTGCCTGTGAATTGTGTATGAACCTTTCATTAAGAATCTTCCTGTGTCCGGCCATTCTGAACCTCTGGGTACCTGACAATCTCGTGCCTGATATGCAAGTTTAACAATGTGAAAGTATATCACCACAATTAAGACTGTCAATATCATAATATTAAAGCCAACTAAGAAATAGGCCCTCCATGAGGAGGACCTTCAGGTTAAGGACAAAGGATGCAGCCCTTATGGGAGTTCGAATCTTTAGCAGCTTTTCCAGGCAGAGATGGTAAATGTATTATTAATATCCACCAGCCCGATCAATGGGTCATTTTTGCATCTTCTTCATCTTTAAGACAAAATCATACGGATATTGAGCCAGAACATCGATCTTCCCCTCCGGGCTGACCCAATAAGTATCCTCAATGCGTACCCCCAGGCCCTTCTCCGGGTAATACAGCCCGGGCTCGGAGGTGAAGACCACGCCCGGTTTGAGGATGTTGTCATCCGTGGAAGTCAGCCCAGACCAGGGGCGTTCGTGGATGTTCAGTCCCACGCCATGCGCGAGCGAGTGGACGTAGCCTTGCATGGGGGCGTTGGTGTGCAGCGGGGTGGGGTGACCATTTGCCTCAAAAAGCTCGCATGTCAATCGCTGGTAATCCTTAAGCGGGGCATTCAGGTCAAATTCTTCCCGCAGCCGGTCGTAGACCGCCTTGACCTGGTCGTACATTTCCTGGGCTTCCGGTGTCGCATAGCCAAGGCTCCAGGTACGCGTGAAGTCATAGAAATATCCACCGCCGGCCTCGCATGGAAAAATATCGAAGACGATGGTCTGGCCCAGGCGCAGCAGGTCATCCGGATTTCCAACTGAATGAGGCACTCCCGAGTCCCGCCCGATGGCGAAAATGGTGCCATCCGGGTTTTCCGCACCCAGTTCGGCAATCCACAGGTTGATCATGGCTTTGACCTCGCCGATGGTCAGCGGCGTGTCGCCTTCTTTCAGCAGGACTTCATCCTCCCGGACCAGGCGGCTGGTCAGGAATTCCGCGGTACGCCGGACAACCTCGGTGGTAACTGCACCCATCCGGCGGATGTGTTCCATTTCGGCCGCGTCCTTGGTCTCCATGGCTTTCATGAAGAGGCTGTCATTGGTCGACTCACCGACCAGCTCGATCTCCGGCATGCGTTTTTGAAGGTGCGTGAAGACTGCAAAGCCCGAACCCAGGTCGATGTTGCCGTAGATGCCAACGCGACCGTGTACACCATGGTCAGACAACATGCGACTGAAGCGAATGGCGGATGCCAGCAGATGATCGCCCTGGGCTTCTTTCAAAAGATCCTCATAGTCATAGGTGCTGTAAGAGAGAATTCTCAGCCCGGTTTTGGCGGCTTCATCCCGCTCCATGTCATTGCAGTATAGCACTGTCTCTCCGCCGCGCTTTTTGATCAGGGTTGCCTGGCTGATGTGCCCTCCGCCGGTCAGGTAGTACATGGGAGGGTTGTGGTCGGCGTTGCCGATGACCAGGATGGCATCGAGTTTCTTGGCTTGCATGAGGCTGTCGAGCTCGGATTTCATTTTCGTTTTCTCCTAAAAAAGTTTCGACGAGTGAGGCTTATAAAGATTCAACGCGAATGGCACGAATGGACGAATGACGCGAATGAATCCTCTAACTCTGTCCGATGATCTGCAGCACCTGGCTGCGTGAAAGCTTGGGCTGGCCATTCTCGAGGGCGTGCAGGGTGGCCTCTGCGAGAGCCAGCGGGATATCCACCAGGCATCTAAATGATTCTTGGGATATCCGGGCAATCGCTGTCCTGGCCTGCGCAAGGTTCTTGCGGGCATAGGCAAACATTTGCGTTTCACTCCACCCGGCGGGGAAAAAATCCACCCCGCGCTGTATGTCCTCCTCCCGGTTGCGGAGGATATTCACGGACTGCAGCCCACGACCGAAATGGATGGCGCCGAACCTGTCGATTTGAGAACCGTCGAACCAGGTCCAGATATCGCAGATGAGCAGGCCGACTGATCCGGCCACGCTGAATGTGTAACTGTTAAGGTCGGATTCGCTCAGGATCTGCCAGTCCTTCTCCACCCAGCAGGCCATGCGGTCCGCCATGGCAATGCTGGCATCCCAGACGCGCGGCGCGATACCGGAAGGCACATGCAACAACCAGTCACTGATCCTCAGGGTCACTTCGGGCAGGATCTTCCGGTAAGGCAGGAAGACTGCCTCCAGCAGGGAGCCATTGGCCGGGTCATCAGTAGCGAGTTGGGCCTGCAAGGCCAGGCTGAGTCCGTGCAGGATGGCGGCCTTGGCCTGGTTATCCAGGCTGGGATGGTCTTCGATTTCATCGATGGCGCGCATGCACAGATATGCGGCCCCGATCGCCTCCTGCAACATGGCGGGGAGGCGGACGATCGGGATAAAAAAAGTCCGGCTGGTTTCTTTGAGTACGCGTAGAAGGTCTGGTTGATGGGCCATGGGTATATTGTCCGGAAATCCAAATGAGTTAAGAATGCCAACCTTATTTGTCCTGAGCGGTATTCTCTTTCACCTTAAGGGAATTTATCAGGCCGGCCAGCAGCGCCCCTTCTTCATCCGGCAGCACCGTGCGCGGGTCGAGCAGGATGCGGTCGTTTTCAGTGCGGGCAAGGATGGGAGGCTGCTGCCGGCGCAGGTCTTCCAGGAATCGATCCGGTCGCTTCACATCCAGTGCCAGCAAGAAGGTGGGCAGGTCTTCACCGGGCAAACTGCCGCCCCCGATGGTTGACCTTCCGGGGACAACCTCGCCCTGGCCCAATGCCTGTCTCCAGCCTTCGGCAGCCTGGCTAAGCTGTTCAGGCGTCCGGGCCAGCATGCGCCAGATGGGAATCTCGCGCTCGGCCTCGTCCTTGAGATAGTGCAGCAACGTGGCAGTCAGCGCGGCCAGGCAGAGTTTATCGGCGCGCAGGGCGCGTGCCAGCGGATGTTTCTTGATTTTGCCGATCAGCGCGGCTTTGCCGATGATCACCCCGGCCTGCGGACCGCCCAGCAGCTTGTCGCCTGAGAAACAGACCAGGTCCACCCCGGCAGCCAGCGATTCCTGGACCGTTGGTTCATGCGCCAGGCCAAAGCGGGCGGTGTCGAGCAGGGCACCGGAGCCCAGGTCGTCCACGCATGGGACGCTGCGGGTGTGCGCCAGGCTGGCGATGTCTTTCAAATCCGGCTCTTCGGTGAAGCCGACCAGCTTGAAATTCGAGCGGTGGGCGTGCATGACCAACGCGGCCGGTTTTTCCAGCGCGGCTTCGTAATCGGCCAGGCGCACCTTGTTGGTTGTGCCCACCTCAACCAGCTTTGCCCCGGATTGTTTCATCACATCCGGGATGCGGAATCCGCCGCCGATTTCGACCAATTGGGAACGGGAGATGACGACCTGCCTGCGGTTGGCCAGCGCCGCCAGCACCAGCAGCACCGCGGCGGCATTGTTGTTCACCACCACGGCAGCCTCGACACCGGTCAGTTGCTGCAGCAGCGTCTCCGCATGCACCAGGCGGGAACCGCGCTTGCCGGTTTCCAGGTCAAGTTCCAGATTGGAATATCCCTGTCCGACTGACTGTACGGCCTGCAGGGCGGCACGCGAGAGCGGGGCGCGCCCCAGGTTCGTGTGCAGGATCACGCCGCTGGCGTTGATCACCGGCAGCAGGGTTCGGGTGGTCCAGCCTTCCAGCCGGGCAGCCGCGCTGGTGAGGATTTCCTCCCTGCCGGGCAGAAGAATCCCCTTGCTCGTTGAGAAGCCTGAGCGCACATCCTCCAACACGCTGCGGATGGCCTGGAGAGTCAAAGGGCGGCTGAACCGCGTGATGAGTTCAGCCGCCTGTCGGGTCTGGAGGAGTTGTTCAACCGAAGGGAGACCGTGCAGGTTCATGCTTTGGGGGCTGGTTTATTTTCCACTGGTGCCTGTCCGTCGGGAACGGATTTCGGCTGCCAGCGGGCTCTCTCACGCATGCGCACCAGGTACTCAATGGCGACAAATCCCAATCCCAGTCCAAAGGCAGTCCATGGCGTGACCAGGCGGACCTGCTGCAGCCAGACCAGCACGGCCCCGTAGACACCCACCCAGATCGCCTGCCGCAGGATCACGTTCGGTCCAGCGGGCGGCTCGGAGGGGAAGCGCAAGTTGAGGAACCAGGTGACCGGCAGCGCCAGCCCGGTCAGCCCGACCGTGCCGCCGAAGAAGAGCAACCAGCGCGCCCAGACCACTGGGGGCAGGTAGATGATCGCCATGGCGGCCAGGCCAAAGCCGAGCAGGACCAGGAGGGTGGCTGAAACCAGGTAGGGCAGGAAGGAAGAGTTGGGACGGGTTTTCATTGGGGTGAATTATACTATTGAGGAGGGGAATACGGGGACACGGAGACAGGGAGAGAAGGCGACACGGAGACGGGGAGAGGGGGGAGGGAATTCGAGGACAAGAGGCGATTCTGGCCAATTTGTGGGGGATCCCCAACACCACTTCGCGGTGCTAACGGGAAAGGCTATCCGTTGCGCGGAGAAAAAAAGAATGGGAAACGAATGGGTGAAGGAGAGCGGAGAGAAGCGGGTGGTGGAGCATGGACCATGTGCCGTGTGATATTCGTTCCGCGGAACGACGGAGGAACGAATACTTCCCCTTAAATTTTTTTGGACGAGACTCCCGTCCGTCCCTGCCGCAGGGACTCGATGACTGTAAGGGCATCGGCGCCATCTGGACTGGCTCGATGCATCGCTCAACCTGCCAATTCCGGAGAACTCGAAAGTAGGCGGTACGCAGCGCTTCACGGTCTCGAAACGAAAAACCACATGCGCACGCCCCTGCGCCACTTCGTGCTGCCCTTTGAAGAATGCAAAGGCCAGGCAAGCGGGGTGCCCCAAAAAACAGGGTCGGGCGAGCAGGGTGCTTCCCAAGAGAGGGGAGAAAGATCGAGGATGGCCGAATTGTTCCGCGAAGCAAAGGAGGAACAATTATGAGGATCAAGGAAGTTCGTCGGTTATTAGTAGAAGGGTAAAAACGCATAGGAAGGTCCCTGGTATAAGGAAGCACGGAAAGACTGTGAGCCTTCCCGTGCCTGGGGATTATTTTAGAATATTTGTTCTGATTTGTCAAGGGTTTGGGGAAAGAGGAATTTACAGACTTCCGAAGGTTATAAAACTTCGGAAGTCCATCCAGTGCGGGAATTCCATGAAGCCTGCGGTTCGGGGCAGGTTATTCCTGAAGTGATCCAAATAGGAGATGCTTTCCAATCGAACCTCAATCATGCACTTGACAGTTGTCCAGACTTTATGATAAAGTTGGCCCGTTGTAAAATTCTGAAGGAAAGGAGCACACACAGTTTTATGTTAAGCATGGCATCGGTGGTTGTCCTGTGTGTGCGCCTGTGATTCGAGTCTAATCAGGTTCTTTTTGGATTAACTTCGGCCACGGGCGCACGGTAACCCGTGGCTTTTGATTTAAACTGGTCAACGGTCTGGGAACGCGCGTGCTCATGCGGCTCAGGCAACCACCAGGGAAGTAATGGTATACACCGGCCACGGGAAAACTCCTGTGGCCGGTTTTTTGTTTAAAGCAAGGAAATTAAGATGGACTCAAATAACACCTATATGCACGACCAGGGTGTCGTGGTTAAGAAGAATATCGGTTTATATCATGTACGTGCCAACGGGCATGTGCTGCCCTGCGCCATTTCGGCGCGCCTGCGCAAGGAGTTGATTTATACCGCTGACAATCCAAATGCCCTGCACCATAAAGTCAGCGCGGTAAAGACGCTCGACAGGGAGGACCCCGTGGCAGTGGGCGACCTGGTTCGTTTTGTGGACGCGCGTGACGGCAGCGGTTTGATCACCGAAGTGCTGCCGCGCCGTAACCGCCTGGCTCGACGGGACCCGTACCCGGGTGGGCATGCCTTTGAGCAGATCATTGTTGCCAACGTGGACTACATCGTCCCGGTCTTTGCCGCGGCCAACCCGACCCCAAAATGGGGCATGCTCGACCGTTACCTGGTTTCGGCCGAATCGCTGGAGCTTTCAGCCCTGACCGTCATCACCAAGCTGGACCTGGTGCGAGATCCTGAGGGGAGATTGGATGAGACCATCCTCCAGGCGGCGGATGAATACCGCCGGATCGGGTATTCCGTCCTGCTGACCAGTGCGGTCAGCGGAGAAGGTCTTGAGGCTCTTCGCCAGGCATTAAAAGGGCGCGTCTCGGCTTTCGTAGGCAAATCCGGGGTGGGCAAGACCGCCTTGCTGAATGCCATCGAACCCGGGTTGGGCCTGCGCGTCGGTGAAGTCGGCCAGGGGGAGGTGGGCAAAGGCAAACATACCACCAGCCACGTCGAGATGGTCAGCACAGCCTTCGGTGCGGATATTGTGGATACGCCCGGGATGCGCGAGTTTGGCCTGCATGATATGGATGCATACGACCTGGCCCTGTTCTTCCCGGAGATGCGCCCGTTCGTAGGGCAATGCAAATTCGGATTGGGCTGCCTGCACGACGAGGAGCCCGGCTGCGCCATTCGCCAGCAGGTCATGGCCGGGAAGATCAACCCCCTACGCTACAAGAGTTATTTGCGTTTGAAAGAGGAAGTTTGATGGTAGAGAAATCGAGAGTCCGATACGCACAGAGTGACAGGAATGCAGCCGCAAACGGCTTTACATGTGCTCACTGTCATGCGTTCGTATACACGGAAACCGGGTTATCCGGTGTGCAGAACCGCAACCATTGTCCGTACTGCCTGTGGTCGCGCCACCTGGACCTTTACGCGGCGGGAGACCGGCTTTCCGCCTGCAAGGCCTTGATGCAGCCCATTGGGCTGACGATCAAGTTTACCCGCAAGAAATATGGCCCCAACCGTGGCGAGTTGATGCTGGTGCATGCCTGCATGGAATGCAAAGCCCTGTCCATCAACCGCATCGCCGCTGATGACGACCCGCAGGAGCTGTTCGCTGTATTTGAAGCCTCGTTCCTTATGGACACATCCAGGCGTAACCGTTTGTGTGCCAGAAATATCTGTGTTTTGGATGCGGTCGATATGGACTTGGTGGATGTCCAGTTGTTTGGCCATGAAGCGGGACTGGCTGCGATGCTTTTTAAAAATCGTGTATCAGAGACCGTTTAATAAAACTATTTTGTGTCATTGCGAGATCGGCCGCCCTGTATTCTTCGGGGCGGCCGGTAAAATTAATCTTTTCACTGAATATGGGGAAGGCTTTGCTAAAGAACGATTCCTAAGAAACATGCTAGTGTCATTGCGAAGGCCGGTGCTTTCCCGGCCTGCCTGTCCTGCCTGCACCTGTACCTGCGGTACCCTGGACTGGCCGCCAGGGCAGGCTGGCGCAGGCAGGCCAGGGAAGCAATCTCCAAATAGCCATGGGATTGCTTCGCTCACGGAAGTGCGCTCGCTCGCAATGACAGTTTCTTCCAGAATGAAGAGCGCCGTGGGCTGTGGAGTTACTTGCAATGCCCCCTGATTTACCAGGGGAGCGGCTTACGGTCACGGAAGAATCCTCCGTTTGGGCCGCCGTCCGGCAGGGTTGCCAGCCAGACGATGCCATCCGCGCCTTCCTCCAGGCTGCGGTCCGCTTCAGGCCCGCCCATGTCAGTGCGTACCCAGCCGGGGCAGGCCGCGTTCACCAGCACGTTGGTCTTCCTGACACTCCGTGCCAGTATGAGCGTCAGCCCGTTCAAGGCGATCTTGGACAGGCGATAGGCGGGCATGTCGTTGACCATGTTCCGGATCTGCCCTGCCCCGGATGAGACGTTGACAACGCGGCCGTAGTTCCGGGCCCTCATCATCGGGATGAAAGCCTGGCAGAGCATCAAGGGGCCGAAAGTGTTGGTTTCCAGGGCAGAACGGAATTTACCCGGGTCGACCTTTAGCACGCGCCCAAACGGATCCGGCAGGATGGCGGCGTTATTGACCAGCACATCCGCGGCCGAAAAGCGGCTGACGACAAAATCGCGCAGCCGCAGTATGGATCCCTGGTCGGTAACGTCCAACTGGTGGTGGAGGATCTCCCCGCCGCCAGCCAGGAGCGATTCCACAACTTCCAGGCCTTTGGCCTCTTCACGGCTGGTGAGGATGATGCGGTATCCCAACCGGGCCAGTTGGCGGCAGACCTCCAGCCCGATGCCGCGATTGGCGCCGGTGACGATGGCGGTGCGTTTAAAGGTCATTTTGATATTTTTCGGCAAACAGCGCTGGCTGACCGCCGGTGTTCCAGAACAGGACGGTCTCGTCCTTTTTGAAGAAGCCCCTGCCGATCAGGTCGATCAGGCCGGCGGCAGCCCGCCCGGTGTAGACCGGGTCAAGCAGCAGGCCTTCGTATTTTGCGAAGAGCCGGATGGCATCGCGCTCCGCACCAGTCAGCACACCATACCCGGGTGTGGCGTAATCACTGTTGACCAGCAGCTCGTCCGGGGCAAACTCGATGTACTTTTCAAGCTTTTCCGAGGTTGCGGAAGCCAGGCCTGCCACCCGCACCTGCAAGTCACGCTGCGGCTCGTCCACACTGATGCCGAGGACTTTGCCGGAAAAGCCGAAGAGCCGCGCTCCCAGGACCAGTCCGGCCTGTGTCCCGCCGGAGGAGGATGCAAAGACGATCCAATCGACGTTAATATTCTGGCCGATAAATTCCTGCATGGCGAAAGCGTAACCCAGCGCACCGGTTGGGCTCGATCCGCCATAGGGGACAAGATACGGCCTGGAGCCTTGCGCCCGGGCAGAATCACAAGTGGCTTGCAGGACGGCGTCCCGGTGAGCGCGGTCCGTCCAGACGAAGTGCGCGCCGAACAGGTCGTCGAGCAACAGGTTGGCGCTCTCCAGGGCAGGCGGTTCTCCCACCAGCACCAGGTTGCAGCCCAGGCCGAATTTGGCCGCGGCTGCGGCTGTCTGGCGGCAGTGGTTGGACTGCAGGGCGCCAGCAGTGATGAGCGTATCTGCACCCATGGCCTGGGCTTCCGCCAGCAGGAATTCCAGTTTGCGGGTCTTATTGCCGCCAAAAGCGAGCCCGGTCTGGTCATCGCGCTTGACGAGCAGCTGCGGTCCGTTAAGGGCTGCAGATAAGCGAGGGAGGTTTTCGATGGGGGTGGGAAGATGGGCGAATCGGAGGCGAGGAATTGTGTTCATATCTCTCAATTATCTCTCAATTAACCGCGAAGAAAGGAAGAACGCGAAGGTTATTTAAGGGGAAGGTTTGGGACCCGGGTAAGGATCTGGGTAGATGGACGAATCGGATACGAGGGATGGAGGTCATAGGATTTCAATTAGCCGCTAAGAAAGGAAGAATGCGAAGGTTATTTAAGGGGAATGGATGACTTTGGATATGGGTTTGGGCCCTGCAGATTATAAACGATACGGCGTATCCCGCTCCGCATTAATCTTACGTTCCAGTTGAGCAGAAAACCAAGGTGGCAATCCTTTAATTTCAAATAGGTCAACAATTGTGCCTCATGGAGTGGTAATAAGGTTTCAACCACCTTGTTCTCAACAATCACGAGCTCGTCCACAAGCATATCTATCCGATAGCCGGCATCGATTTGGTGTCCTTCATAATTGACAGGTAAAGTTACCTCCGTCAAAATGTTCCGTCCTCGTTTTCGGAGTTCAAAAGCCAGACAAGCTTGATAGGCAAACTCAAGTAATCCTGGTCCAAGGGCGCGGTGCACTTTTACGGCTGAATCAACAATGTCCGTTGCAATTTCCTCAATCTTCATTGTTTGCCTCTTCCTCCCAAGAGAATTCTTCGCGTTCTTCCATTCTTCGCGGTTAAGATCCCAGGTTCTGCCTGGTTTTGGCCTGGCCGCGGGCACGCATCACATCCATGAACCTTGGCAGGGTCTGCGTGTACAGCCGGTACAACCACGGGCTGGGAGTAAAATCCCAGGCTCCGAGGGTGCGCGCGACATATCCGCCCAGGCCCTCTTTAAACCGGAAGACACCCCACAGACCGTCGCTCTCATTGAATTCATTGGGTGCACCCCAAAGGTTGTAGATCCTGCAGCCGGAAGTCTTTGCCCGCCGCATGGCTTCCCACTGCAGCAGGTGGTTCGGCATTTTCTCGCGGTGCTGGTCAAGAGACATCCCGAAGAGATAGATCGCCTGGCCGGCAAAATAGAAAAGGGATATGGCGGCCAGCGGCTGGCCATCGACCTCGGCGATCAAGGCTTCATGGAAGGGTGTTGAGGCGAAACCCGGAACGGCTGCCGGCTTGTTGAAGGTGCGCCAGACCGTCTGATAATAATCTTCCGCGCGGATGAGGAACCCATCCCGGAGCGAGGTCTCCGCATACATGCGGTATAAGAGCGGGAAATCTTCCACTTTGCCTGTCCGCACCGTGACGCCCTTCTTCTGCGCCAGGCGTATGTTGTAGCGCGTCTTCTGTTTCATGCGCGCCAGCAACTCGTCTTCGGAGGGGCTCAGGTCGATCAGGACCGTATTGCGGAACTGGATCTGGTCCCGCGAAAACATCCACCCCTTCTGTATCAATTCAGATCTGATCTCCTGCCCGGCAGGGTACTCAACCGCCGCCTCGGCGCCAGGAATGCCTTTGCCCAGCGCCACATCCGGATCCAATTTGACGAAGATCGCCCCCTGGCGCCTGGCGAAAGCCTGCAAGTCGTCCAGGACGCGCGTCCGCAGGACCTGGTCATTCCAGTCCATGAGCGGACCCTTGGGAACATATAACACGCAGATGTTCCGCGCAAACCCGCCGATCGGGAACCTGCGTTTCAACAACATGGCAGCCGCCACCGGTTGGCTGGTGGCTGAAGCTTGATCCATCCAAACAAAAGGCATTGCCTGCCAGCCATAGCTGGCCTTGACCTGCGACCATTCCCAGGTCTGCAGGAGGTGGGCCAGGGGCAGGCTGGCGATGAGCTCGTTCCAGGTTTGCTGCGTGCCAGTAAACGGGATCATGCTGTCAGTCCGGACCGGAACTGGAGAAGCGCCAGAGGTAGAGCTTGTAAAGCAGGGAATTGTAGACCCGGTCCAGGGCCGGCTGGGCTCTTTTGATCGAGCCGCCAAAGCCCCGTTTGAACCGGTACACCCCCCAGAGTCCATCTTCGCGTGCTTCGGCCTCGTCATCGTCAATATCCTGGGCTTCGTCGGGAATCCCCCACATATCGTATTCGGAACAGCCCCTGGCATGCGCCCAGCGGATGGCTTCCCACTGCAGGGGATAAGTCGGTTTGCGGTTGCGTTCCACGTCGGCCGAGGCGCCATAAAAATAGTAGGCACTTTTCCCAAATGCGAAGACCATCATAGTGGCAATGATCTGGTCCTGGAATTTGGCCACAAAGAGTTCGCACATGCCCTTTGGATAAAAAAGCGCATAGGCGCGACGGTAATAATCCAGCGAATGGACATGGAAGGCTTCCCGCTGGCTGGTGATGTCCATCACGCGATAGAAAGCATCGATATCCTGGGATGGTTGGACAACCACTTCCTTGCGACCAGCCAGGCGGATGTTGTAGCGCGTTTTCGGTTTCATGCGGTTGAAAACAGCCTCTTCGCTGCCCTGCAGGTCAACAACCAGCGTGCTGCGCGGCTGGATGTGCTGGGGACTGGGGAGGTAATGCGCAGGCTGAACACTGTGGGATGGATCGTTTTCCCACCCATCCCGTTCCAATTTCAAAAAGACGGCATGTTTCTTCCGGCAAAGCGCATCCACGTCCGCCCAAAAGCGTTTACCAGTCTTTTGCGAGGGAATACCCACCGGGCCCTTGGGGATGTAGGCGAAGGTCAGTCCGAGGGGCAACCGCCGGAAAAGGATTTGCGCTCCCAGTCCATCTTCCAGCACACGCACGGCATCCCAGCCAAAGGCGGATTTAAGTTCGCCCCATTCCCCCGATTGCAGGATGTGGGCATCCGGAAGGTCCTTGAGAAATGCATTCCAATCGGAGCAACTGATTTCAGGCATACGATGACTTAGACCAGCGATGTCAGGTCCATCGGGGGAGTGGCCTGCAAGGTTGCATCCGGGATGGTTTCATCCAAAAGATGAAGGATTGCGGAGGCCTCACCGTCGCGTGCCAGGTGATGCAGTTCTTCAACACGCTTCTCAAGGTTATCCGGAAGGATGGATTCCTCAGCTTCAGAACGGAAGATCTCAGGATGGGTGGTTTTTTGATAATCCACCCCGTCCTCCCACAGGTCTTCACTGAGTTTTTCGCCCGGACGGATGCCGGTGAAGACGATCTCAATGTCCTTGCCAGGTTCCAGGCCCGATAGGCGGATGAGGTCCTCGGCCAGGTCCAGGATACGCACCTGCTGGCCCATGTTCAGCATGAAGACCTCACCACCCTGGCCCATCGCGGCAGCCTGCAGCACCAGGTGGACTGCTTCCGGGATGGTCATGAAATAGCGTTTCATATCCGGGTGGGTAATTGTCACCGGGCCTCCATGAGCGATCTGCCGTTTAAACAGCGGGACCACGCTGCCCCGGCTGCCCAATACATTCCCAAAGCGGACAACCGAGTAAGCCCGCCCGGTGCGGCGGGCGGCATCCAGCACGACCATTTCAGCGATGCGCTTGGTGGCACCCATCACATTTGCCGGGCGAACCGCTTTATCCGAGGAAATCAGCACCAGGCGTTCGGCTGCAATCGCACCGGCTGCCTGGACGATGTTTTTTGTTCCAATGATGTTATTGGTAATGGCATCCTCAATATTACTTTCCATCAAAGGGACATGTTTATGAGCGGCAGCATGAAAAATCACCTGTGGATGAAAATCGCAAAAAACACTTTGAATCCTGGGCTTATCCCGGATATCGGCAATGACCAGCTGGATCGGCAGGGCAGGGAAATCCTCCCGCAATTCGAGCATGGCCTCAAATATACTGTTCTCGCCGTGACCGAGAAGGATCAGCATTTGGGGGCCCCAGCGGGCAATTTGCCGGCAGATTTCACGGCCGATGGAACCGCCGGCACCAGTGACCAGCACCCGCTTTCCGGTCAGTGCCGCGCCGACGAGTTGGTCCTGGATCTGCGCAGGTTCACGCCGCAAGAGGTCGGCAATATCCACTTCACGCAGTCGATTGACACTGACTTTGCCGCCGATCAGCTCGAACAGACCGGGCATGGTGCGGAAAGGAATGCCTTTCGACCGGCAGGTTTCCGTCACCAGGCGCACGACTGATCCACCCGTGCTGGGGATTGCAAACATGACCTCGTCCACCCGGCGGTGGTCCAGGACGCGGCTCAGGTCGCTGATTTTACCGACCACCGATACCCCATGGATTTGATGTTTCTGCTTGCCCGGGTTATCGTCCAGGTAACCGACCGGATGCAGGCCCATTTGCGGATTTTTCTGCATTTCCCGCACCACCAGCGCACCCGCGCTGCCAGCGCCGACGATCAGGACATTTCGGGCTTTCCTTGGCAGGGGCTTTTTACTGGCATCACGGCCTTCCGCCAGCAAGCGGAAGGCAAAACGCAGGCCGCCGATGCCAACCAGCGAAAGCAGCCAGTCAATCGCCAGGACTGCGCGCGGGAAATTCAGCATCCGGGTGATGTAAAGTGCCAGCAAAACTCCTGAAAATGCTGCCGAGGCAATAGTCACTGCAGTACTGATCAGCGTTAATTCGTTGATGCTGGCGTAAGCCCATAAACGCCGGTAAAGACCGAACAAGTAGTAAACAACCGGCTTGATCACGACACCGATCAGGACAATCCAATAAAGGGAGCCAATGTAGTTGGTAACCACGTCACCTTCCAGCCGGAGTGCAAAAGCAGCCACGATGGCGGCTATGGTGATGACGATATCTGCCAGCAAGACCAGGGCAGTGGGGAGTCGGGAACGCATTTCTGCTTTCATTTGTTTTTCATCCATTCCATGGTTTGTGCCAGGCCAATTTCCAGGGAGGTCCCGGCGCGAAAGCCCAGGATCGCGGCCGCTTTGCCAGGATCGCCCAACGAACGATAAATGTCGCCTGCACGCCGCGCTTCAAAGCGCACTTCGGGCTGGCGGGGACTGATCTCGCTCAGCGTTTCCACAAGGTCCAGCAGAGTAGTTTCGCTGCCTGTACAGATATTGAAGACCTCGCCGGCCGAATCCGACCCGGCGGCCAGCAGGTTGGCGCGTACCACGTCCTTGACGAAAATGAAATCACGGCTTTGTCTGCCATCGCCGTAGAGCGTGATCGGCTCTCCGTTTACCAGGCGCCGGGAAAAAATGGAAATGGCAGCTGCATAAGCAGAATCTGGACGCTGGCGCGGCCCATAGACGTTGAAATAGCGCAGGGAGGTTACCGGCAGGTTGAAGGTGCGGGTGTACAGGCGTGCATACTGCTCGTTCACCTGCTTGGATAGGGCATACGGAGATAAAGGCTGCAGGGGGGTTTCTTCGTCAGTGGGGAACCTGTCTGGATCGCCATAGACGGCTGTGCTGGAAGACAGCACAACTTTGTGGACACCGGCGCGACGGGCAGCTTCAAGTAATGAAACCGTCCCGGCGACGTTGGTTGCAAAACATTCCTGCGGCTCCAGCATGGACTGCGGGACAGAGATGAAAGCCGCCAGGTGAAAGACAAGCTCAACCTCCCGCGTGGCTGCTTTGAGCACCTCTTCGTCCCGCAGGTCGCCCTCCAGAATTTCCAGGTCGCCATGCAAGGCTTCCAGGTTCTCGCGTTTCCCGGATGAAAAGTTATCCAGAACGCGGACGGTGGCACCCTCCTGCAGGAGCTCTTCAACAATATGAGAGCCGATAAATCCGGCTCCGCCGGTGACAAGGGCGCGCATGCGGCTACCTACCTCGAAGCCCAATCACCTGGGTTATGGTACGCAGAATGATGATGACATCCATCAACAGGTTGCGATGTTTGATGTAATACAGGTCATATTCCAGTTTAACCACAGTCTGGGGAATCGTGGTGGTATAGCCATAATTGACTTGTGCCCAACCAGTGATGCCTGGTTTGACCAGCAAGCGCGCCCGGTACAAGGGTATTTGCTTCTGATATTCAATGATCAGTTCGGGGCGTTCGGCGCGCGGCCCAACAATGCTCATCTCACCGTGCAGGACGTTCCAAAATTGGGGCAGCTCATCAATGTGAGTACGCCGCAGGATACCTCCCACAAACGTGATGCGATCATCTTTTTCGTGTGTGACCTGCACCCTGCCGTCCTTTTCAGCATCCTGAATCATCGTGCGAAACTTATAAATGAAATACGACTTACTGCCTTTGCCGGAGCGAATCTGCTTGTACAGGATCGGTAATCCGCTGTCCAACAAAATGGTGAGGGCAGTGATGGGGGCAAGCAGGATGAAGATGATCATTCCAGCCAGACCAACCAGGATGTCCAGCAGTCGCTTCGCCAGCTCGTATAATCCGCCGACGCGGGACTCGTTTACAAAGGAACGGATCAGCCATTCGGATTCCAGATGGTTGATCGGGACGCGTCCCAGCAGTTCCTCGTAGAGGGTCGGCATGGGGATGATTTCTACGCCGCTTTCCTGGACATCCAGGAGTACCTGGAAGGTATCGCCCCGCAGTTCGCCGGTGATGGCAATGACGATCTCCGTAATTGCCTGCGCCTCGATGATTTCAAGTAAACGTTCATTCCCGGCCAGGATCGGATATTCTTCGAGCTTTCCACCAACCTTCTTCGGATCGTCATCCATGAAGCCGACCAGGAAAAAAGGCTGCGGCCGCAGTTTTTTGTAAACCTTCGCAAGCTCCTCGCCGGCTTTACCAGCGCCAATGATCAGTACCCGGCGCAAGGATGCCTGGGCGGTGAAAATCCGGATATAGATCAGCCGCCAGATCAGGGTCAGGACGGAGGCGAAAATCAGGAAAACACCGATGCCCAGGCGCGGTAGAGAACCTTTGGGCGAAATGAGGTAGATCAGTGCATAGAACAGGAGCCCGGCCAGCGCGGCGAGGGAAATCCCCATCACGGTTTGGCGCAAGTCCCTGGCGCGATGCGGGTCATCGATTTCAACCAGGAAAACCATCCAGACCAGTGGCAGGAGGTAATACCAAAAATCAACGCGCTGCTGGAGAAAATTCAATGAGAACTTCAGCCAGGCATCCTTCTGTCCCCAGAAATACAGGCCGCCAAAGAGGGCCAATATCGAGGCGATCGCGTCGCCTACCAGCAGGATGGTGCGTTGTTCGCGGGCACGTACACGCCAGCCAATCAGCCTGGATCGTGCAGATGGTTGCATTACTTTTTCTCCGGGTTACGGTCGGTGAAAATCCCCTTAATCATACTCCATAAAAAGCCCGCACCCCAGGCCATGTGCATGGTTGCGATCGCGAGTGGCAGGCCGAAGAACAGGTGGGTTTCTTTCTGGCCTAGCGCAGCCTGGCCTCCAACAGCAGCCAGCGCGGCCAGGTAGATGATTATTTCCGCTGCCAGCAGGATCCGGAAAACGGGCAGAAAAACTGCCAGGCCAGCCCCAACAAGGAGACTCAATACGAACAAGGGCGGGAGACCCTGCCGCCAGCGTAATGTCTCAGGATAACGGCGCAGCATGCGCCATTTCCAGAACCCATACCGGGCATATTGCCTGGCCAGTTTCGCCAGGGTAGGCCGGGCAAAATAAACGGAACGTATGGAGGGGTCAAGCCAGATCCTGCCGCCCGATTTACGGATGCGGGCGTTGAACTCGTAATCCTCGTTGGAAAGCAATGTCTCGTCAAAGAAGCCGATCAATGCCAACAGCTCGCGTTTAAAGGCTCCGAAGGGGACAGTATCCACCAGGGCAGCCTTATCCGTGTGGCGGTAAAGTGCATCGCCCACCCCCAGGGGATGAGAGGCAGCCACGGCAATGGACTGTGCCACCCACGTCCTGGCACCAGGGTGGATCTCCCATATGCCGCCGACATTTTCACCAAGGCCCGCCTCCAGGTTTGCCACGCTGCGCTCAATATAATCGGGATAAGGCATGGAGTGCGCATCCAGGCGCAGGATGATCTCGCCCTGTGCTTCCCGCATGGCGCAGTTTAATGAAGCGGGAATACTGCGCGCCAGGTTATCTGCCACGGCGATATGCAGATCTGGATGAGAATCGGCAAAGGCTGTGATCTGGGCGCGCGTCCCGTCGGTGGACATGCCATCCGCGATCACCACTTCCAGGTCAGCGCGCGGGAATGTTTGCGCATAGATAGCATCGAGCAGTTTTCCGATGGTGTCTTTTTCGTTGTAACAAGGGATGATAATGGAAACAGAAGGCATGTTGATCCCGGCTCATTTCACGCAGGCAACTGCTTCTATCTCAACAATGCCGCCCTTGGGCAGGGCTGACACCTGGACAGCGCTGCGGGCGGGAGGGTTTTCTGGAAAGAATTCAGCATAAACTGCATTCATCCTGGAGAAGTCGGCGATGTCTTTCAGAAAGACGGTGGTCTTGACGACCAGCTGCATATCTGAGCCGGAATCCTCCAGGACATGACTGAGGTTGGTCAGCGCCTGGCGCGTCTCGGCTTCGATCCCGCCGGTGACAAGGTTACCGCTGTATGGTTCCAATCCTAGCTGACCGGAGGTGAAAACGAAATTTCCAGCCCGGATGGCTGCTGAGTATGGACCGATGGCTTTGGGGGCTTTTTCACTCGTGATGACTTTCTTATCCATGATTACCTCGTTTTATAATTTCGTAACTACCCTGGCCAAGCTTGCCTGCGCCAGTGCTGCATGTACGGATGCGAAGGTCAGAAATTGGGAAAAACAGGGCGTGCAGGTGACGGAACCGCCTACACACCCTCTCTCCTCCACTTGTTGAGTTGATGGTTCTTAATTGTACTGCAAAAAAGAGAATTTTTTTGATACCTTCGCTTGACAATCTCCCTCTCTGCGTGTAAAATGCTTCCGCTTCAAGCATGGTTCATTTCCAGGCCGAGATAGCTCAGTTGGTAGAGCACACGACTGAAAATTGCGGTGTCGCCAGTCCGATCCTGGCTCTCGGCACTCGGCCTGACAACCAGGCCTTCTGCGGGCGTAGTACAGTGGTAGTACGTCTCCTTGCCAAGGAGAAGGTCGTGAGTTCGAATCTCATCGCCCGCTCAGACGATTGCGGATTGCAGATTGATGACTGCGGATTGTCAATCTTCAATCCGCAATCTAAAATCTGCAATCATAACGGCGTCGTGGCCAAGTGGCTAAGGCAAGGGTCTGCAAAACCCTCATCATGGGTTCAAATCCCATCGACGCCTCACGTATGGAAGTTTGAACAAAAATTGAGAAATGACGAGCTTTGCTCGTCATTTCTCAATTTTTGTTTTTTTTTGTTTTCCGGCTCAGAAGCAACATCCCTCCGGTAATGATACCTGCAGCGATGAGATGCATCCCGCCCAGGAGTATTTTTATCTGCATGCCGCCCACCGGCAGGTTGAAAGGTCCGCCAAAAGAGAGCACCAGGGCGGCCGCGCACACGGACAGGAAAATGGTTGCCGGCTGATGGGCAAAACGGACCAGTAACCCAAAGAGGACAGTCGCCAGGAGGCCCGGGATCAGGATGGTTACGACCAGCAGGCTGGCAGGCATTGGAACGGGAAGGGAATCGTACCTGTCCAGCGGCAAGAGGTATTGCTCGCCGAGGGCTTTTGTCAAGCCATAATACAAGAGGCTAACCAGGATTGCTGCAAACGTTGCGACAGGACCAGCCCACACCAACCGGCGCAGGGAGTAGGGCGGCATCGCTGTCAAATGCTCCGGCTGACGATGTATCCTGTCAGGTCTTCCAAAGCCTGCCGATCCACCCCGGACGGCGCCGTCCGGAGGATTTCCAGCGCCTTTTGTGTGAATGCCCGGGCTTCCAGCATGGATTTTGCGGTCGAATCGCTTTCCCGAATGGATAGTACCAACCGTTCCATACGCTCTTGCTCCGTGAAACATCCCCCTGTGAGACAGACCACATCCGGGTCATAGGGATGGGTTTCTGCATAATATATTGCCGGGAGTGTCACCAGCCCCTGCAACAGATCCGAGCCGACCGGTTTGCCGACCATTTCCTGCTCGCCAGTGAAATCCAGGATATCATCCACGATCTGGAAAGCCATCCCCAGGTGGTAACCGTATTGCCGCATGGCTTCCACCACGCTCTCATCGACCGAGCTGATGATCGCCGCGGCTTGCGTGGTCATGGCAAAGAGCGAAGCAGTCTTGGCGTAAATCCGCTTGGTGTAATTCTCGCGGCTGATCACCCCGCGGGCCGCAAACAACTGGGTCACCTCGCCGTTGACGATGGTGGCCAGCGTATCGGCAAAGAGTTTCATCAAGCGCAAGTTATCCGACTCGGCAGCCAGTTTGGCGGCGCGTGCAAACATGTAGTCGCCGGTCAGGATGGTGGCGGCCGGGGACCAATGGGCATTCAAAGTGGGCATACCCCGGCGAAGCAGTGCCCCGTCGATCAAATCATCGTGGACCAGGGTGGCGGTGTGCAGCATCTCAACGGAAGCTGCCAGGGTGAGCAGTTTATCATGCGGCGCCCCGAGCATCTGGCCGGTCAGCAGGCCAACCGCCGGTCGGATCCGCTTCCCGCCCGAGGCAAGCAAATGTTCCAGCGCGGTACACAGGTCCGGCTGGGCATCTTCTGCCTGGACGTGCAGGAGCGCTTCAACTTCCTGGAGACTGACCTGTATAGGCGTAAAAAAAGGAGCAGTGTTCAAGCTATCTCTTTCCAATCAAAAAGACGGCGGGCATTCCCGCTGGTGAGCGCGGCGATCTGTTCAAGGCTGCACGCATGCAGTAAGGCAATTTTATCAGCAATCAGGCGCACATAGGCGGGTTCATTGCGTTTTCCCCGGTATGGAACTGGCGCCTGGAATGGCGCGTCCGTTTCAGTCAGGATACGATCCAGCGGCAGCGCCGAGACGATTTCCTGCCGTTTGGCGGCATTCTCGAAGGTGACGGGACCGGTCACACCGATGCAGAAACCGAGACGCATGGCGGCCCGTGCGGCCTCCAATGTACCGGAGAAACTGTGCAGCACTCCCGGCCGTTCTGCCAGCGGATCGTTCCTTGAGCGCAGCCCTGCCACCCACTCTTCCAGCATTTGCAGCAAATCCCCGGCGCAACTTCCATCGGCTGCATCCCTGGCCTCGCGCATGTGCAGGATGACCGGCAGGCCGGCCTCGGCTGCCAGGGTCAGCTGTTGGCGCAAAACACTCCTTTGCAGGTCATGCGGAGCGGAGTCCCAGTAATAATCCAGGCCGATTTCGCCAATTGCAACGATCTTTGAAGAACCTGAGGCTTCTGAGGTCCTTGATGATGCTGAGGGTTTGATGAGGTTCCCAAGCTGAGCGCCGGTTTCTGTTGTCCAGGTACCTGCTTCGGTGGGGTGGACGCCAACTGCAGCGTAGAGCATGGGGTGTCTGCCAGCCAGCTTGACCACATCCCGGCTGGTGGGGAGGTTGAGTCCCGGGATCAATATCCGGTCGACACCGGCCCGGGCAGCCCGCTCCAGCACGGCTTCCCGGTCGGCGTCGAATTTATCCAGGTCCAAATGGCAGTGGGTGTCTGTCAGTGTCACGTGTCACGTTTTCCAGTGTCACTTGGTGTCACGCGGCACCATTCCAAGCGCTTCAGTGGTTGAGGCCACTTGATACAGGAACATTTGACACGGGAACACCTGACACTCTTTTATTGAAGTCCGGCGATCTTCAAACCGTCTTCGAGAATGGCCTGCACTTTATCGGCGTGCATGGTCTCGCAGTAGACGCGCATGATCGGTTCGGTGCCGGAGAAGCGGATCAGCATCCAGCCGCCATCCTCAAGCTTGAATTGGAAACCGTCCACGGTGATGAGTTCGACCACTTTCAGGCCGCCAATGGACTGTGGGTTGGCGTCAAGGATCATCTTCTTGCGGTCGGCATGGCTGCCGGTGAAGGGACGGTCGATGCGGTCGTAGAAGTACTCGCCGCCGACTGCGGCAAAGAGCAGCTTGAGCAGTTCCGTTGGCTTTTTCCCAAGACGCACCATCAGGTCGAGCATGTACAAGCCAGCCAGGATGCCGTCCCGTTCCGGCACATTGCCGCGGAAGGCATATCCGCCGCTTTCCTCGCCGCCGATCAAGGCATCCGTCTCGAGCATCTTGGGCGCCACATACTTGAAACCCACCCCGGTCTCATAGACCGGAACGTCATAGATCTTCCCAAGCTTGTTGAGCATTCCGGTGGTGGAAAGTGTCTTGACGATGGGGCCGCGCAGTCCGCGCACCTCGAGCAGGTAATATGCGAGCAGGCCGTACACGCGCAGCTGGTTGATAAACTGCCCGTTTTCATCGCCCACACCCACCCGGTCGGCGTCACCATCCGTGATGAGCAGCACATCTGCGTGGTTGTCCAGGGTGGCTTGCAAGCCGACGTTAATATTCGGTGGGATGGGTTCCGGGCGTTTCATTTCGGGGAAGATCGGGTTGCGCTGGTTGTGGATCTCAATCACCTTGGTACTGCCGCCGGCCAGCAAGCGCGGGAAGTAACCCGCACCATTGCCCCACATGCTGTCCACCATGACGGTCAGGCCAGCCGCCTTGATGGGTCCCAGGTCGATCAGCTTGTTAATATGGGCTTCGTAGGGCGTGACCGGGTCGAATACCAGGATCTCACCGGCTTCAACGGCTTCTCCATACGGCTTGCGCTTGACCATCTCGATGGAATCGGGGATGAGCGCTTCGATCTTCAGCAGCCCATCCGGGTCGATCGCCCCGCCGAATTCGTTGCGCACCTTAAAGCCGTTATCCGTGCCCGGGTTGTGCGAGGCGGTGATGTTAACTGCGCCGCAGGCCTTTTTATCCACCACGGAGAAAGCGATGACCGGCGTGGGGGTGGCTCCATCCGTCAGATAGGCTTTCATGCCGTTGGCGGCCAATACTTCGGCCACGGCCGCGGCAAAGAACTCGCTGTCGAAGCGCTTGTCATGCCCGACCACCACCCATTGACCTTTTCTTCCCTTTTCAAGCAGGTAATTGGCGAAGCCTTGCGCACAGCGACGCACATTATCGAAGGTGTATTCTTCGGCGATCACACCACGCCAACCATCCGTTCCAAAGGTGATTTTAAATGCCATAGCCAGACTCCTGTTATTATTCTTCTTCCACCCGCACTGCTCTTACTGCCACACGGTACTTGTATGAGTTGCTCGCCTCATCGTAGCCGCGGCAGGTGAGCAGAGTCACCCAGGGCAGCTCCTCGTGCTTGATTACCGACGAGACTGCATTTGAAGCCACCTGGGTCACTTGTTGAACCGCGTATACATATGATCCACCCCATGCGTGGATGATAATCCTGTCACCATAGGATAGCCTGTATATGTTTACGAATGGTCCCGGCTGGCCAAAGGCGTCATAGACATGTGCAGTCATTATCGAATTGCCGGACCAGGTTGGAAATGCAGTTCCGTTCAGCCAACCAGCCTGATTCCCCAACCAGGAGACATCCCACCCGCTCTCTGTCTGCGGAACCCCTACAATCGGGATCTTTACGCCCAGAACCGGGATCTCAAGCCAAAGGTCGCCAAGGTTGGCATAACGAACGCTTTGCAAGGGCAGCTTGGTGACCCGGTTGGGAGCAAAACCAGTATTCGGCAGGCTGGGTTGAGCGGGTGTCGGTGGTATCGCCTTTTTGCAGGGTACCGCCGCACTGGCTGGATCGGCAATGACCGGTGTGGTGCTCCAGGTGCCGTTGGCATACGCCGTGTTGGATAGTTTTGTGTTATTCAATTTACAGATATCCAAATCTGCCTGCGTTGTCACGTAGGTTCCCGTGCAGATCAATTTTTGCGTGGGTGCCAGAGTGGTTGGTTGGATGGGCGTGCAGTCCAACGTGCGCAGCTTTGCATCCGTGATGGTCACGCCGGTCAAAGTCACGTTGCCTATATTCTGCGCCTCCAGCGTGTAGTGCAGCGTCTGTCCGGCGGCAGAGAAGGTATGCTCTGTCACCCTTTTCGTCAGCTTCAAGCGCGGGATTGGTGTGGGCGAGTTGGTTGGTGTTCGCGTGGGTGAGGCTGTGCGGGTGGGAGTGTTGGTCGCAGTTAAGGTCGGCGTCGCCGTCGGGGTGTGAGTGCTGGTCGGAGTTGACGTCTGTGTGGGTGTTGGAGAACTGGTTTCCGTTGGAGTAGGAGTTGGCGTTGGCGTGGCCGTTTCTGTTGGCGTGGCTGTTTCGGTTGGTGTGGCTGTTGGGGTTGGAGTGGGTGTCGCGGGAGCAACCACGTATAACCGGCCAAAAACGTCCGGGCTTGGGTAGTAGGTCCAAAGGTCCATGCCCTTCTTATCGCCAAAGCCGTTCAATGTGTCGTTGCCATAGGCCCGGATGGTTGTTGAGGCGGTGTCATAGCCGGCCAGGCCATTGTAAGGGGCGGGCGGCGGATTATTCCCGGGCAATACGCTGCCCACGGTGCCAATTATCGTGCCATTGGTGGTCTGGTAACCGCGGTCATCGAAGAAGGCTGTCCGGCAGGTGGCCAGCGGGCAGGTGCCGCCGGGCGGATTGAGCAGCGTGATGGTCGGTCCGCCAAGCATGCTGTTTTCGGGATCCAGCAACGGGAAATGATACTCACCGGCGTGCAAGCTCGTTTTGAAGCAATAACCCAGGCTGCTGGAGAAGCCCGGATATGATAATGGCATATTTGCACCACTGTTATCCTTGCCGTCCCAGGTCAGGTTCGTCGCGCCGCTGGATACAGCCGCGCGGATCAACCGGTTTGTAGCCAGGTTGGGGTCATAGTTGGCATTGGCACATTGTCCCGGATTCGGTGCAATGATGACTTCAGCGACACCTTCCACGTTGGCGGAAAAAGCGAAGTTGCCGCTGGTGCCGATGAGGTTGCTGGGCACATTATCGCCGAAAAGGTTGTCCCCGGCTGAGCCATGGAAAATGATGCTGTTGATGAGGGGCATGACCGGCGCAGGTACGATGGAAGCTGGCAGGCTGGGATCGGGCGGGCTGAAGAAGAGCAGGCTGGTAGGCGGGGCCAGGCTGACGCCGCCCTGTGGGGCGATAAGCGTTTCATTGACGCCGTCATACAGGTCGTGGTACAGAGGTGTGCTACCATCCGGGTTAAGAAAACCAACAGTGTTTCCATAGAAGATATAGGCATTTGGATCCACCCCGCGCAGATCGACCTGGTACTGAAAGCCGTCTCGGGTCACGGCATAGAGAGTCGAGAAGATACGGTTGCTCGGACCGTTGCCGCCGGCCCGCTGCGTCAGGTAGTCGGTGTATACGCGGCCGCTGTAGGAGATGGTGTTGGAGCTGTTGCGGACGGTGATGTCCCACATCGAAACGCCGCTGTTCTGGGCCGTCGTGATATCGGGCGCAGCGATCGTACCTGCCGTGCCGTTTGTATTGCTGTTGGCGCCTGACGGACCGTAGAAGGCCACGTTGTAAACGCCGGTCGTGGCTGCCGTGTAAGTGCAGGGGGTATAACCGCCGCTGTTGGGCAGCGGGCCAGCCAGCTCCTGCGCCCGTGTGGTCATCCTGCCGTTCGTTGCGCTCTGGCTGCTGCAGTTGAAGGCCGGGGTGGGAAGAGCTATCGTCAGGGGCGCCGTGATTTGACCCGGGGTCCAGACGACGATGTCGCCTGAGCCAACCCCGACTGCACTGGAGCCCAGGTTGATGATTTCGCCGGCATTGGCATACACTTTGAACAGGTTGCGCCTGGGCAAAAGGTTGCCGTACAGGCTGTTGCGCCATTCGGTCAGGGCGCGCTTGCCGCCATTGGTTTCCAGGTTGACACTCCCTTCAGCCCGGGCTGGCTGTGCCAATCCCAATGCTGAGACCACGACCCCCAGCAATATCAGGCTGGTGAACAAAGCCTGTCTCAGATGATATGCAGATGAACGATACATGGATGGCTCCTTCCTGATAAAGGGCTTATTTTCCGTAGCATGGACGCAGAATAACGGGAAAGCCAGGCCGGTGGATCCGGGGTAAAAGAGAAAAGGGCAGGAAGTTACCCGGCCCTTTTAAATTGAAGGATCCATGAACACCGAAGATGAAATTAAAAAACCGATCGAACATAAAAACCCCTGAAAATGTATGCGAATAACCGGCGATACGAACTTAAAATAAAGAAGAACTTCATGTTAATTATATCTTAATATTATCTTAAGGAATCATGCAATTGACGTGATAATCCCCAAGCGCAACGATTTCAGATGGTCAAAGACGAAACCGCGCCAGTCAGTTGCCCGCGGGCGACGGCATCCGGCAGTCTCCTGGCGCGCCTGCCTGGTAAAAGACCATGTTCTGGATGGAATTGTGATAACATTGACAAGGGAATTTCACCCATCCTGGAAGCCAGGTCTTGTCTAAAGGATTCTGACGCTGCACCGTTCCGTAATTTTCCGAAGGATTATTTCAAAGTAACAGAACCAATACTTCCATGGGTCCTGGTTCAAGGAAAGAGAGATGGATATTAATACACAGAAGACACCACCCGGGGAATCCAGTCCACCCGGATCAGGCTATAAGACGTTGCCACGAAAACCTTTTAAATGGGCGATCAATCATGTTCTCTTATTACAATCGATAACATCTTTGGGGCTGGCGCTCAGCCTCTCACTCCTTTGGATGTTTTCAAGTTCTGCCCAGGGCAGCCTGGCAACCATCCGGCAATTACGGGCGATGCAAGCGGATGAGACCGGACTTCAAAACCCGGCGGGTCTGACTTTTTCATCCAGGGCCAGGGCTTTCCACGTCTTGGAAAAACCAGGACAGTCTCTGCCGGTTGTCACAGAGGTCATCAAGTTGACTCCCTTTGGGCGCCGGACGGGTTCGACCTGGATCGCCGCGCAGGTTGAAAACCCGATCAACATGGCTTTCGATAATAAGTTCCACCGCCTGCTAATCCTGCAATTCCCAGGCAATCAATTGCTGGAAGTGAATGAAAACCTGGATGGTAACCTGGACCCAACAACATTGGCCCGGTTTGCTGCCAGCCGCTTTGGCTTGCAGAATCCACAGGGCTTGGCAGTCGATCCGGAGAGCGGGAGCTTGTTCATCCTGGATGCTGTCGGTCCCCGGATCGTGCGGGTTGAACCGGGATTGGATGGCAGTTTTGACGAAGCCACGATCTCGACTGTTAATTTAAAGGCGAACAGACTGGCTGCTGCGCGTGGCCTGGCTTTTGATCCCGCCACGCGCCATCTCCATCTCGTCAGTCCGGCAGAGCAAGAGCTGGTTGAATTGACCCTGACCGGCCAGGTGGTGGCTTACCGGGACTTGTCTGGATTCCACATCAGCAACCCCCAGGGGATGGTCTTTGCGCCGAGTGGTGACCAAACGGACGATCCTGCGGAAATGAGCCTGTATCTGGCGGACAAAAGCCTGGTCAACGGTGAGATCCTGGAGTTTTCCCTGTCCCAGCCTGCGCTGCGCGCGGCTGCCGCAGCCAGCGCATTCACATCCGCGTTGGTGAAGACCACGGACACGGCGGTATTCTCACCGCCCAGCCCAGACCCGGATGGCTTGGTCTACCTGCCTTTGAGTAATAACCTGCTCATGTCCGACTCGGAGGTGGAAGAAACGGTCAACGGCATCACCCACTTTGCCTCGGCCAATCTATGGGATTTGACCCTGGATGGCAGCGTTGTCAGCACCGCCAATATTTCTTATGAAGCACCTACCGTAAAGCCCATGACGGACGAACCTACAGGAGTGACCTGGGATTCAGCCAACGGGCATTACTTCTTTTCCGACGATAATGCATGCCAGGTCTATGAATTGAAGCCGGGGGCGGACAAGCAGTTTTTCACCGCGGATGATACCTTTACAAATTTTTCCACCAAGATTGGGGGGATATGCGATACGGAAGATATTACATACGATAAACGGCATGACCGGCTATTTGTGGCGGACGGAAACAATCGGGAAATCTACCAGTACACAACAACCGGCAGCCTGGTAAGCCATTTTGACGTTGCAGCTTATGGCGTGGTCGACCCGGAGGGTGTCGTATTCAACTCCGACAGCGGCACGCTGTTCGTCCTCAGTAATAGCGGTAATCGTGTGATAATCGAAACCGCCATCACCGGCGAATTGCTCCAGACGATTAATGTTTCTGCCAATGGAGCAGTGGCTCCAGCCGGGCTGGCCTATGCTCCTGCCAGTGATGGCTCTGGGTCATACCATTTTTATATTGTAGATCGAGGAATTGATAATAACACCGATCCCAACATCATCGACGGCAAAATGTATGAGATGAGCGCACCGGTCAGGAAGTCCACCGCGACCACCATCACCTCGAACCTGAGTGCACCATCCGTGGTTGGGGAACCGGTCATGGTCCAATACAGCGTGGTAGTGACTGCCCCGGGAGGTGGAATGGCGACTGGCAATGTGATCGTCTCGGATGGCAATCAGAGTTGTACCGGCACTGTTGCGGAGGCAGGTTGTGCCATCGCCTTTACAACCCGTGGTACGAAAACCCTTACCGCCACCTATGCGGGCGATACGAATTTCAATAGCAGCAGCTCCGATCCGGCGACAACTCATACTGTCAATCCGGCCAATACCACGACTGTCATGGCATCAGACTTGCCCGATCCATCCGTGGTGGGCCAGGCAGTCAAGATTTCTTACAACGTTTCCGCGGTTGCTCCGGGAGGTGGCACACCCACCGGCAGTGTGCTTGTCTCGGCCGGGAGCCAGAGCTGTACCGGTACCGTCGCGGAAGCAGGTTGTTCCATCACCTTTACCACACCTGGCGTAAAAACACTCACTGCCACGTATGCAGGCGAAACAAATTTCAATGGCAGCGCCTCCACCCTGGCAGCCAATCACACTGTCAATCCAGCCAATACAACGACTGCCATCCTGTCTGACCTGTCTGATCCGTCCACTCTTGGTCAAGCGGTCACGATCCATTTCAGTGTTGAAGTGACTCTTCCGGGAAGTGGAACCCCCACTGGTAATGTTACGGTCACAGACGGTACGCAAATTTGTAACGGCAGCGTCGCCGCAGGGAGTTGTTCTATCATCTTTACAACTGCTGGTACAAAAATCCTTACCGCCACCTATGCCGGCGACAATAATTTCCTCGCCAGCACATCCGCTAGCCAGAGCCATGTTGTCCGCGCCGCCACCACCACTGCCATAACAAGTGACCAGCCAGATCCTTCAGCGGTCGGTCAACCGGTTACCTTTAATTACCAGGTTGCTGTGACCCCACCGGGGAACGGGACGCCCAGTGGCAGCGTGGTGGTCTCGGATGGTGCGCAAAGCTGTTTTGGCAGCGTCGCCGCGGGGAGTTGTTCCATCACCTTTACAACTGCTGGCATAAAAACCCTTACTGCCACATATGTGGGCGATGCCAATTTCATAACAAGTACTTCCATGAATGTGAGCCATGTCGTTGACCCTGCAGGGACAACCACGATCATCTCGAGCGATTTACCCGATCCATCTGCAGTCGGTCAGGCATACCTGGTCACTTTTATCGTCATTCCTGTCACAGGGGGTACGCCCACCGGCAATGTAACCGTCAGCGATGGGATCGATTCCTGTGTTGGCACGGTGGCTTCCGGGATGTGTACGCTGACTTCCACTACGTTTGGTGCAAAGTCATTGATCGCCACGTATGCAGGCGATGGCAACTACAGCGGAAGCATATCCAGCCCTGTCCCGCATATCGTTCCTTCTTGGTTTTTCCTGCCGCTTGTAGTCAGGTAACAGTTGCCTGTTCAGGTAACCATCCTGACAAGATGGAGGCCACGAGGAATTAGATACTTCCTGCGTTTGGCGGATCTTGCCGGGCAAGGATTTCAACGCGAAACCGCCTTACTCCACCAGAATGCATCATCCAAATATTTCAGGGTGGTTTTTGGTGTAATTGCTTATCATTATAGAGGATGTGACAACGGCAATGATATTAACGGGCAGGGTGCAGATCGCAGAAATGGTCCCTGTCAGGGCACCAACAATAATAGCGATGCCATCCCATACCAAACCACCGATCAGCAATGCCACACCGGGACCTACTTTGTTGGCATAGATCCATCCGATCCCATATACCCCAAATAACCCAGGTAGAATCTCCAGGAGCAATGCTGTGCTGCGGCTTTTGGGTGGGCGCTGGAAATAGACAGGCGACGGCTGCGGTATTTGTTGCATGTATTATTCTCCTCTTTTTTTATGCTGCGAATAAGAAAATTGTCAAACCCACACTCAATGATTGGATTTCCCGCCACCAAAGGAACATTTCCGCGGAGAGCAATCCTGCTAATTGTACTCTTTCATTATCCCACATTCTTGTGCGATGTGTTGTATTATCGGGCGGCTGCTTTTCCTGCATATTCGTGAATTCTCGCTGACCTCTTGTCGGCTATGAGATGTGCGCTCCCCAGGATGGCAGGTTTCATTCGCGCAATTCACAAATTTGTGTAAATCGCGTTGAAAAAAGTCCGTTAGCAAGATATACTTCAAGTAGAACCTCCCTCAGGTTTCCAGATACTTGGGGCTGGTTACTCAAGCCCGCGGGACGAAATCGGCACATCCCAAGGAAGGAATGATTATGCTTAGAAGAACCCTGTTCTCTTTTGGATTACTATTGGTGTTTATCCTGGGTGGCTGCGGTCCGGCACCCGCCTCAACACTCCCGCCGGATCTTGCGCAGGATAAACGTGTGGTGGGCTACTTCGCGCAATGGGCTCCCGAACGAAACTTTTTCGTCTCCAATGTGGATGCAAAAAAGGTCACCCATATCAATTATGCCTTCTCCAATGTCTCGGAGAATGGGGAATGTATACTCGGCGATCCGAAGGCCGACGTGGAGCGTGTCTATACTGCTGAAGAGAGTGTCAACGGCAAAGCAGATCCGGCCAGCTCAGCTGCATTTCATGGTAATTTTTACCAATTAAAAGAATTGAAAGCCAAGTACCCTTACCTGAAAATACTCATTTCCGTGGGCGGCTACGAGTGGTCAGCCAATTTCTCCAAGGCCGCCATGACGGAGGCGAGCCGGCAGACCTTCGTCAAATCTTGTATTGACCTGTACATGTTGACATACAAGGGCGTTTTCGATGGCATCGATATCGATTGGGAATACCCGGTCAGCGGCGGCCTGGTCGATAATGGGCGCCCGGAAGACAAGCATAACTTCACCCTGCTGTTGGCTGAACTGCGCCGCCGACTGGACGAGCTGGGCTCCGCAGATGGAACACATTACCTGCTGACCATGGCTGCCGCCAGCGGGCCTGGCATGGACCAGCACTATGAACGGCCCGGGATTGTCCAATACCTCGACTGGATCAACCTGATGACCTATGACCTGCATGGCACCTGGGACAAGATAACCAATTTTAATGCCCCGCTCTACCAGGATACCAATGACCCGGGCGATGCCTCCTTGAACGTGGACGCGGTCGTCCAGGACTATCTGGAGGCCGGTATCCCGGCGGACAAGCTGGTCATGGGTGTCCCGTTCTACGGCTATGCCTGGACGGGTGCCAGCTATAACAACGACGGACTTTACCAGGAATGTGCGTATCCCAAGATGGGAAAGGCTCCCACTTACACAGAAGTTCTGACCGATTACCTGCCGACCTATAAACGTTTCTGGAACGCTGAATCGCAGGTACCATACCTGTATAACATCAACACCGCTGTGTTTGTCAGCTATGAAGATCCCCAATCAATCTCCGCCAAGGCAGGTTACGCCAAAGACAAGAACCTGGCCGGTGTCATGATCTGGGAATTGAGTCAGGGGAATAGTGAAATGCTGCAGGCGATCCAGAAGGGTTTCCAGACCGGTGGGGTGCCGCACCTGGTTCCCACGCGTGACCCGAATGCCGTCATCGTCCCGCGGCCCTTCTCGGCCCAAATTCATTCTGTCAGCGGGATCAAGGTGGATGGCAGCCTGGACGATTGGATCGGCGATCCAACCTTCACCCTGAACGACAAGGCACAGCTTGCTTATAAATTATCAACAAACAGTTGGGCTGGTCCCCAGGATTTATCCGGCCAGGTTTGGGCCGGCTGGTCGCCGGATGGGTTGTTCTTTGCAGTCAAAGTTGTGGATGACATCCATGTCCAGAAGGACGCCGATCTCAACCTGTGGCATGGCGACTACGTGGAATGGCAGTTCGACACGCAGCTCGAGAAGGACCGCGATAGAAAAAGCATGAACAGCGATGATTACCAGATCGGTGTTTCGGTGGGTGACTTTGCCGCCGTCCCCCCGGCTGCCTACGTCTGGTTCAACGGTGGGGAGGCCGCGGGAGCCTTCAATATTCAGCAAGCCCAGGTCCAGACTCCCGATGGGTACATCCTGGAGATTTTCATCCCCAAGGATTTGCTCAAGGGGATCACCCTGGGTGAGAAAGCCATCTTCGGGTTGAATGTCAGCCTGAGCGACGCGGATGACCCGAGCCTGGGTCAGAAGGCCATGTTGTCCACCTCCTCCACCCGAACCTACGCTGATCCAACGACATTCGGCGCGATCACCCTGGTCAAGTAGGATTGGTCTTGGTGGCACCTGAAAGTAAAAATGAATTGAAGCGCTTGCTCGAATCTGGCAAAGATGCCCGGATCAGCCTGGCTCTCTGTGACCTGGCCAGCGGCTATCAGCTCCTGGTTCATCCGGATGTTCCTTTCCATCCCGCCAGCACTTTCAAGGTGGGCGTGATGATGGAAGTCTTCCACCAGGCCGCGCAAGGGGAGCTCTCCCTGGATGAACTGCTGCCGGTTAAAAATTCCTTTGCCAGCCTTGCCGACCTGAGCGCCTTCAGCCTTTCACCGCAGGATGATTCTGAGACGGACCTTTACAGGCATATCGGTGGGCAATTACCTCTGCGCGAACTGAACCGGCGCATGATCATTTACAGCAGCAACCTGGCGACCAGCCTGCTGATCGAGAAGGTCGGCGCGGCGCGGGTCACCCGCTTCATGCAGGAATTGGGCACCAATGACCTGGTCATCCGGCGCGGCCCGGAAGATAACCGGGCATATGCACTCGGGTTGAACAACTCCGCCACAGCGCGCAGTCTCATGCAGGTGCTGCTCCGTCTGGCAAAGCGCAGCGTGGTTAGTCCAACTGCCTCGGATGAAATGATCGCGATCCTGCTTCAACAACATTTCAATGAAGGCATTCCTGCAAAGCTGCCGGATGGTGTTGGCGTTGCACATAAAACCGGTTGGAACGACAGACTTTACCATGATGCGGCCATCGTGTACCCACCGCAGCACGACCCTTATGTCCTGGTGGTCATGACGAGCGGCTTGCCGGAGAAGAAGGAGGCTCCCGCCCTGGTGGCAGCCCTATCCGAGGCCATCTATCATCAACTGAATGTTTAATAACCTTACCCGGCAGACCCTATTCAACCTGCCCCTTTACGTCCTCCTGCTCTCCCGTCGTGCTCTGCCTGTCAATGCTGCCGCTTTGAAAGCCTGGTTGGAAGACAAACCAGAAAACGTATCGGATTACAATATTCTGTGTTAATAATAATGCAAAGTGTGTTCCCGTCAAACATGCTATCGATAAATTTCAGAGGAGAATGATCATGAAACTTCAAGCACCGAAAATGATAACATTTTGGATTGCATTGATTTTGGCTATCCTCGGCTTCATTGGCAAATTGGCACCGACTCTCCCTGTCATCGGGCCTTTCGCTTTCTGGTTTGTTCTCGTGGGATTTGTTCTGCTTGTCCTTGGCCTGCTTGTTAGCGGTCTATAATCTTCATATCTGTTTGACGGGACATATCTTTTATGAGCCTCCTCGTCCAAGAGGAGGCTTGTTTTTTGGGAAGAGTTTTCAACAGGGAAAATCCAGTATAATTCCAGCATGCGAAAAATAATCATTGCGCTGGTTCTATTCCTGGCAGTTGTTTTCGTCATTTTTCGTTTCTCTGAACTAAAAAATATCCTGGCCACCTTGCATCGCAGCGACTATCGCTTCCTGATACTTGCCATTTTCTTTGAATTGATCTGGCTGTTCAATAATGCCTCCGATTACGGCTCTTTATTTCGTTTGGTGGGACTGAAAGAGAAAACTTCGCATCTAATACTGGTCGCCACGGCCGCGAATTTCATAAATGTCGTTGCCCCGAGTGTCGGGATCGGGGGAATGGCCATTTTCATGGATGATGCAGCCCGCAGGAACCATTCGACGGGAAGGGTGACGGTAGTGGGGGTTTTATTCATATTATTTGACTACCTGGCCTTCTTCTGTGTCCTGGCCCTTGGCATCCTCGTGTTGATCCGCCGGAATAATTTGAATGCGGGAGAATTAACAGCCGCCGCCATCCTGCTGGCGATTGCCGCCAGTCTGGCCTTCCTCCTGTATCTTGGCTATAAATCTGCCGAGAGGCTGGGCAATGCCCTGGCCTGGCTGGCGCGGTTGGTCAATCGAATATTACGACCATTCATGCACCGGGATTATTTAAAGGAAGATCGGGCGCATTTTTTTGCCCGGGAAGCGGCTGATGGGATCGCCATGCTGCGGGGCAAACGCAAGGAACTGCTCTGGCCTTTCCTGTATGCTCTGAATAACTTCGCCTTGTTGATCTGCGTTCTGGCATTCACCTTCCTGGCCTGGGGCACACCTTTCTCGATCGGGACACTGGTGGCCGGCTTTGCCATTGCATACCTTTTCCTGATCGTTTCGCCAACGCCATCCGGGTTGGGCGTGGTTGAGGGTGTCATGACCATTGCGCTGAATACGCTGCGGGTGGAATGGGCGGCGGCGGCGTTGATCACCCTGACCTACCGTTTCATCACTTTCTGGTTCCCGCTCGGGGTGGGCGCAGTCGCCTTCCGTATTTTGGGCGGCAAGCAAAAACCAGCACCGGCGGCATAACGAGAGGAATTTTCACCACGGAGTTCTAACATCATCCCGAGGGCCTTTGCAAGAGACCGCCGAGATAACTAAAAAGATTTCTCCGCAGTCTCTACGAGCTCGGCGGTGGATATCCGTACAAAAATTCCAACCTCACCAATCATCCGGAAGGTCAGATATGTTCGAATTACCTGAATTGCTCACCCTCTCCACGCAGATCAATGCAACATTGCGGGAGAAAACCATCCAGACAGGAACCTTGGGGAACAGCCCGCATAAGTTCGTGTGGTATAACCGGACGCCGGAGGAATTCACCCGGTTGACCGGGGGGAAAACCATCGGGGAGGCCTATGTCAGGGGGCGTTGGCTATTTACGCCCCTGGAAACCGGATTTATCCTGCTGCTCGGGGAGTGTGGCGGGAAAATCCGGTACCATAGAGCTGGGATGGAACTTCCCCCAAAATATCACCTCTGCCTGAGGTTTGCAGACGATTCGGCCTTAACCGTTATGACGCAAATGTGGGGGGCCATGGAATTGTTTGAATCCGGCCAGGAATTGGAACGCAAGTATGTGAAAGATATGCGTACGACGCCCATCGAACCGGAATTTACCTTTGAGTATTTCTCAGCCCTGATCGATGAGCTCCTGCAAGGCGAAAAACGCAGTGTCAAAAGCCTGCTGACCCAGGACCAGCTGCTCCCCGGCCTGGGGAACGCCAGCGCCCAGGATATCATGTTCAACGCCTGCCTGCACCCGCGTCATGCCCTGGCGGAGTTGACCCCCACCCAGCGCCGTGATCTGTACGCAGCCATCACGGATACGCTGGGCGCAATCATAACCGCAGGCGGGCGCAATGACGAGACCGACCTGTTTGGAAAACCCGGCAACTATGTCCGTGTCATGGACAGCGAGGCGGTTGGCAGGGCCTGTCCCAGGTGCGGCGGAACGGTTCAGAAGATGCAATACCTGGGCGGAGCGTGCTATTTTTGTCCAAACTGCCAGGTATGATCAATAATGCTGCCTGAAACGATCTCCATCTCCACCGCAAGAAACCTGATGCTTGCCGCGCAGGGGTTGGCGCAATCCCCCGCGCGCCCAGCCGAAAAAAAGGATGTACTCGCCACCATTCACCGGATGCGGGTCCTCCAGATCGACAGCATCCATGTGATTGCACGCAGTCCTTACCTGGTGCTGTGGAGCCGCCTGGGCGATTTCAATTCCACCTGGCTGGACGAGCTGCTGGCCGAGGGGGCGCTCTTCGAGTATTGGGCGCACGCCATGTGCTTCCTGCCCATCGAAGATTACCGTCTTTACCGCCGCTCCATGCTGGATGGGACGCGCGGATGGGGAGACACGGCGGCCTGGGTGCGGGCGCACCCCGGGTTGATAGAGCGGGTGATGGAGCGTATTCACCGGGAGGGCGGTCTGCGCTCGGTCGACTTCGAAAATGACCATAAGCCTGCTGGGGGTTGGTGGAACTGGAAAGAGGAAAAGACTGCCCTGGAGTGCCTGTTTATCCTGGGTGAGCTGATGATTGCCCGCCGCCAGGGCTTCCAGCGCGTCTACGATCTGCGCTCACGCGTTCTGCCTGGTTGGGAGGATGGCACGGACGAGGCCAATGTCCCCGGCCAGGCAGAGGTCCTGCAGGCTTTCACGCTCCAGGCCGTTCAAGCCCTGGGAATTGCGCTGGCAGACTGGGTGCCGGATTACTTTCGCCTGCCAAAGACGGGTAACCTGCGCCGGCTGGAAGACCTTGCAGAGGCTGGCAGCCTCCGCAGGGTCGCGATCGAGGGCCTGCCTGGTCCGGCTTACCTCGATCCCGCAGTTGTCTCCATGGATTTGCCTTGCAGCACCACCCTGCTTTCTCCCTTTGATCCACTCGTGTGGGACCGGAGGCGCCTCAAAGATCTGTTTGGCTTCAATTACACCATTGAATGTTATACACCTGCTTCCAGGCGACGCTTCGGGTATTTCACCCTGCCCATCCTCCATTGCAACAACCTGGTGGGACGCTTGGATCCCAAAGCCCACCGGGCAGAAGGCCTGTTCGAAGTTAAGGCGCTCGTTCTCGAACCGGGGGTGGAAGTTTCCGATGACCTGGTCGATGGTTTAACTTCTGCCTTGCACCGTCTGGCTGCATGGCATGGTACACCTGAACTGGTCATCCGCCGTTCCGAGCCAGCCGGTCTTGCAGAACAATTAATGGAAAACTAAATCACTTGAACTGGACGTCCACACTCATGCCGGCGCGCAGGTTGGCAGGAAGTTCATCCAGGAGGATGGTCACCCGGTAAACCACATCCCCGCCCAGTTTCTCTGCCAGAGGCGAAATCGCGCTGACCTTTCCGCTTGCATCCTGGTTCAGGGCTTTGATCGAGACGGTGACCGCCTGGCCAAGCTTGACCTGCGGGACATCCCGTTCACTCAAGTCGGTGGTCTCCACGTGCAGATGGTTGACATCGCTGATGACCAGGACAACCTGGCCCGGGAGGATGTAATCCCCGCTGCTCACCATGACAGAAGCGACCTCCCCCGGGAAGGGTGCGACCAGGCGGGTGGCATCCAGGCTATTCTGGGCACTTTGAACGGCAAGTTTGGCCATTCGCAAGTTTGCCAGGGCCGAACCGCTGGCATCTTCGGGGACATCTCCACCGGTCAGTGCCGACAGGTAGTTTTGGGCATTGGTTACTTGGGCATTGGCCAGGTCCAGGGTCGCCTGGGCTTCATCGATCTGTCGCTGGGTCGGCTTCTGTGAATAAAGGCTGTAGTAATAATGGGCATTGTCGTATGCTTGCTGGGCATTGTAGAGAGCCTGGTAGGCTTCTGCCTCGTTGGCATTATTAATATAATCCCCCACTTTTGCATCATCGTAAGCCGTCTTCGCCTTATCCAGGTTGTCCTTGGCAATCACATACTTGGCATAATAATCCTGGATCAAGGCATCGTTTTTCCAATATTGCTGGTTGTTCACAGCATATTGAGCATTGATCACATCTGACTGCGCTTTGGTGATGGCCAGCCTGGCGTTTGCGACGGCTTCCGGGGAGGTTAATTCCTGCAGCGCCAGGGCTGCCTGCTCCAATTGGATCTGCTGGGTTGTATCGTCCAGCTGTACCAATGCCTGGCCGGCCTGGACCTGGTCGCCTTCTCCTACATTGATCTGTTTGATATTGCCTGCCACTTTGAAGGCGATATGTGCCTCCTGGTCGGCGACGATGACCCCCGAGGCCGTTACTCCCGCATTAATGCTGGTGTTGGCGGCAGGTGTGGTGACATTGCCGCCCAGCACGACGGTCGGGAGCGTTTCCGGGGTTTTTGCCGCGCCTGCGCAGGCCCCCAGCAGCAGGGTCAGGATGACAGGCAGGATGACCTCCTTGATTTTCATGGGAGCCTCCTAGGATTTTTTCCCGTTTCCATTGTTATCAACAACCAGACCATCCCGAAGAGTCACAACCCGATGGGCATATTTGATCACGCGCGGGTCATGCGTGGCAAAAACGAAGGTGACGCCTGTCTCCTTGTTAAGCTTCTCCATGATCTCCATCACCTGCCTGCCGTTATCGGTGTCCAGGTTGGCGGTTGGCTCATCCGCCAGGATGAGTGCAGGTTTGGGTGCAAGGGCGCGTGCAATCGCCACGCGCTGCTGCTGCCCACCCGAGAGCTGGTCAGGGCGGTTTTTGGCGCGCTCGGTCAGGTCAACTGCTTTGAGCAGCTCCAGCACGCGCTCACGCCGTTCCTTGGGGTTGTGACCATTCAGCAGGAGTGGCATTTCAATATTCTCATACGCTGTCAGGGTGGGGATCAGTGCAAAGAACTGGAAAATGAAACCGATGTGACCGCGGCGCATGTCCGCACGCTGATTGCGGTTAAGACGGGTGACATCCTTGCCGTCCACCCATACTGACCCGCTGGTGGGCTGGTCGAGGCAGCCGATCAGCTGCAGCAGGGTGGTTTTACCGGAACCCGAGGGGCCGACCAGGGCGGTAAACTCGCCGCTGTCAATGCTCAGGTTGACGCCGCGCAGGGCCTGCGTTTCCACCTTGCCCACTTTGTAGATGCGGGTGGCATTATCAATTTTTACGACTTCCATTTTGTTCTCCTTTTTATTGGCGCTTACTTCTCTGCGCGCAGGGCGTCAACCGGTTGCAGGCGGGACGCCATGATGGCCGGATACAGGCCGGCCAGAATGGTTACGATGAAGGTCATGATCGACAAGCTGATCGTTTTGTTCAATGTCAATTTCGCGAAGATGGTGTCCGCGACCATGAAGCCGGTCATGCCCATCTTCCCGATATAGAAACCATTAATATTGAAAAGGGAGGTGCCCAACACACCCAGAACCACTCCGATGAGCACGCCGCCAACCGCCAGCAGGGCGGATTCGACCAGGAACAACCACATGATCCGGCCGCCCCGCATGCCAATGGCAGACATGATCCCGATCTCGCGCGTCCGCTCATAGACCGACATGATCAGCGTATTGACGATGACCGAGGCGGCGATGGCCAGGATGATCAAGTACAGAATGGAGATGTAGCTGTTTGCCAGGGTCTCGAAGTCCAGGATCAATGGGTTGAGGTCTTTCCACGTCAGCACCTTCAAATTCGACACCTTCAAGGCACTGGCGACTTTGTCGGTGTCCGCAGTATTCTTGAGCAGTACAAAAACAGTGCTGGCATGATTCTGAGTCTGCGTGAAGGCCTGGGCTTTTGCCAGCGGCAGGAAGATGGTGGCGCTGTCAAAACCATTTGTGTTGGTCGAGTAGACGCCGCGGATGCTGAATGTCTGCTCACCTACATCTCCGTTGGCGGTGTTGACTGAAAGACTGACGTTGTCACCGGCCTTCAAATGCAGCTTGTCTGCTATCGGTCTGCCGATCAGCAAGCCTCCACTGTCATCGGCGGTCAGAAAACTTCCGCTGACGATTCCCAGGCGATATGGATCGTTCGCCACTGAGGCCGGGTCAATGCCAATGATCCTCGCTCCCGCCGATTGATTCCCGGCAGAGATGAACCCGCTGGCAAACAAGCGCGGTGTGGCGGCTTTCACCTGGGGCAGCGCCGAAATCTGGCTGGCAATTTGATCTGGATTCAGAACCAGATCCTCCCATTTCAGACTGGATTTATTTTGGTCGTAGCTGGCGGCCCGCACCTGAATATGTCCGGTTTCCAGGAGAATGGCGCCTTCCAGGGAACTGCCCATCTCACCCTCGATGACCGAGGCGAGCAATATCAAAATAGCCAGCCCCACTCCGACTGCCAGCGCCGAGAAGAATGAACGCCGGCGGTTGCGTCCCAGATCACGAAAAGCCATCTTTAATATTTGCAGCATGTCACACCTCATACGTAGTGCAGGGCTTCGGCTGGTTCGCGTCGCCCGGCTTCGATGGCAGGAATGACCGATGCCAGCGCGGAGATGATCGCCACCACCGAGGCGCGCATGAGCAGTTTTTCCGTGCCCCAGGTGGGATAGATCTTGTCCTTGATCAGCGCCATGTAACTGGTGATGGAAGAGAAGGAACCGAAATCCATTCCGACTTTCATCAGGAGTCCATTAAGTGCCAGTCCCAGGACGATTCCTACTGCAACCCCGACCAATCCGATCATCGTCCCTTCGAGGATGAACAGCAGCGATATCTGGCCCGGCTTGAGTCCCATTGCGCCGAGCATGCCGATCTCGCGCGTCCGTTCATAGATCGCCATCAGCAGCAAGTTGAGGATGCCGACCCCGGCGATGGCGATGATAATCACACTGAAAATGTTCATGACACTGCTTTTGGTGGTGATGGCCGATGCCAGGTCGGGGTAGTTGGCCTGGAACGATTCGATCTCGTAGCCGTTCAGGCTGGTCTGCATGCTTTTAATGACCGAGTTTTCCTGCCCGATATGTTTCAAGAAGACCGCCACTTCGGTGGACTGGCCATTCATGTCATACAATGATTGGGCCTCGCCGAGCGATATGTAGACGGTCTGCTTTTCGATATCAGCCATGCCCAGGTCGAAGATTCCGACCACGGTCATGGTACGCTGGCGCATTTGTTCGTGCTGGGAACGGCCGACCAGCGTGATTCGATCTCCCACCTGCACGGTCATCGCCTCCGCCAGGCCTTTGCCGAGCAGGATATTGTCCGTATCGGCACTGGTCAGATTGCGACCGGCTTTGACGTACTGCCCGATGATGTTCAGACTCAGTTCATTCTCAGGCTCGACGCCCGTAATACCCACCGCAAAGGCGCCCTCATGGTTGGTGACCAGCCCGCCGGTGATGATGCGCTGCGTGGCGCCCAGTGTCGAGGGATTGGCTTCTGCAGCTTTGATCACGGCCTGCGGATCCGCCAGGGGTAGCAGCGGGGTCGAACTTGCCTGGGCGCGATATCCGGCTGCGTGCACCTGAATATTGCCTCCCAATACTTTTACCGCGTTACCGTAAATCGTATCGGTAAAGCCATACAGCACACCGTCGTACCACATCATCATCGCCAATGTCAAAGACATGGCAAGAACGATGATAATCGTCCGCCGGCGGTGTCTCCAAATGTTGCGCCATGCCAATCGTAAATAAAGTAACATGCTTGCACTCCTTCTTGGAATTATGATCGATGAAAAATATCCTTAACTCAAAGCTCTTTTTCCTGGGCTGGTACCATCACCCATGCTTTGATCATCTCAACATCCGCCAATGGAAGGGAACCAGGCGGCGCACCTAGGATCCGTTCCAGGGCATCCGAATAGGCGCTGATGAGCATTTTCAGTCGTTCCAGGGCATCCGGATGTGGTTCTTGCGTGAGTAGCAGTTCGGCTACATTATCCGATATCCCCTGTGCCAGGCTCCAGACCATGCTTCCGATTTGGTCAGGATATTCCGCCGTAAATACTCCTTCAGCAATTCCCTGGCGAATGATCTTTGCCAGCATTGGGGCAATCCTTTTGATGGCGGCTGCCTCCTGCTTTTGGCGAACCAGGGCGTTGGAGTCGGTATACCAAACGCGTAGAAGGTCGAGCATAAAGCTTTTTCGTTCAATTTTCCAGCGACTGCCGGTTTCAAAGTAGCCTCGCAGTTTTTCGATTGCCGGCAGGTCATCTGCTTCCAGAATTGGTCGAAGGACCTGCTCGACCTCGTCCAGCATCAGGTCCACCAGCCCATCCAGCAGCGCCAGTTTTGAGTCAAAGTAGTGATAGAAAGCACCCTTGGAGATGCCGATCTCGTCCAGGATATCCTGGATGGACATCCGCTCGTAGCCACGGGTGTAGACCAGCTTCTGAGCTGCCACAAGGATTTCCCTGCGCTTGACCGCGTATTCTTCTTCCTTGACAATTCGAGCCATGATTGCCTCGATTATAAACCGACCGCCGGTTTATTTATGTGGTTCTATTATATTCAAATTCACGCCGGAGTCAATAGACGGAGTACCGTTTGTACGTGAGTATAATAGTCGTATGCCTCTTTCCGCCCTCCTGGCGCACTGGCGCGCCGACCCTTTGACTGCCCCCAACCTGTCCACCTGGCGGATCCTCCCGCCGCGTCCGGCCGACCTGCGCCCGTTTCCTGCGGATTTACCACCCGCTCTGACAAAGGCACTCATCGGGCATGGCATCACCGCACTCTACAGTCACCAGCTCGAAGCTTGGGAGGCCGCCCGCCGCGGCGATAACGTGGTCCTGGCTACTGGAACTGCCAGCGGCAAGACGCTTGGTTACAACCTGCCTGTCCTGGCTGCCTGGCTGGAGAATCCACAAGTGCGCGGCCTCTATCTCTTCCCCACCAAGGCCCTCACCCAGGACCAGTTGGCTGGGCTCGATCCCTTTCAGTCGCAAATCAAAAATCTAAAATCAGCCATCTATGACGGCGATACCTCCCAGGTCCACCGCTCGGCCATCCGCAAAAATGCCAATATCGTTTTCAGCAACCCGGACATGCTGCACACCGGGATACTGCCTCACCACACCAACTGGGCGGATTTCTTCCGCAGCCTGCAATTCGTGGTCATTGACGAGATGCACACCTACCGGGGTGTGTTCGGCTCGCATTTCACCAATGTGATCCGGCGGTTAAAGCGGGTGGCCCAATTTTATGGAGCCAGGCCGCGGTTCATCCTGACCTCTGCCACCATAGGAAACCCGCAGGAACTGGCCGAACGGTTGATCGAGGCTCCCGTCAGGCTGGTGGACCGGGATGGTTCGTCGCGCGGCGAGCGCCATTTTCTCATCTATAACCCGCCTGTTCTGGATGAAGCCCTTGGTTTGCGGAAAAGCGTCATGCTGGAGTCGGTACGTCTTTCACAGGAACTGAATGCACAAGGAGTGCAGCAGGTCATTTTTGCGCGTTCGCGCCGTTCGGTGGAAATTCTTTTGAAGTATCTGCAAGAACAAGGCAACCAGGGACCAGGATATCCGCGGACAAAATCTCCCGGCACCTTATTACCTGATCCCCTGGTGCCTGATTACCTTTCTTCCATCCGCGGCTACCGTTCCGGCTACCTGCCATCCCAGCGGCGTGCCATTGAAAAAGGATTGCGGGATGGAACGGTGCGGGCTGTTGTTGCCACGAACGCCCTGGAATTGGGCATTGATATCGGCGGGTTGGGCGCCGCGCTGCTGGTTGGCTACCCGGGCACCATTGCCAGCACCTGGCAGCAGGCCGGCCGGGCGGGCCGCGGTGACGATCCGGCTCTGGCAGTCCTGGTGGCTTCCGCCAGCCCGCTCGACCAGTTCCTGGCCCACCATCCCGATTACTTCTTTGGGCGCTCCCCCGAACAGGCCCTGGTCAATCCCGACCACCTAATCATCCTGCTCAACCACCTGCGCTGTGCCATGTTCGAGCTGCCCTTCCAAAAAGGGGAGGGTTTCGGTTCCCTGCCGGCTGAAACGGTGCAGGAATACCTGGATTTCCTGGTCACCGGCCAGGAGGCGCATTTCTCGCAGGAAAGGTATTTCTGGATGGCGGATTCCTATCCGGCCGCCGGCCTTTCCCTGCGTTCCGCCAGCCCGGAGAATGTGGTCCTGCAGGTCCAGGATGGCAGCGCACCCTGGACCCTGGGAGAAGTCGACCTGGCCTCTGCTCCCTGGATGGTGCACCCGCACGCGGTTTACCTGCACGAGGGTCAGCAGTATTATGTACAGGAACTGGACCTTGCAAAGCAGATCGCCACTCTTATCCCGGTCGCGCTGGATTACTACACTGAACCACAGCGCCAGACGGAGGTAAAAATCCTGTCAGTGTTGGAGCAGGCTGATCTTTCAATTCCAGGAGGGGAAGGGGACAAGGGGGAGGCGCTTAACCCTTCTTCTCCTGGCCAAAAAGGCTGGGGTGAGCTGCAGGTCACCATGCATGTGGCTGGTTTCAAAAAACTGCGCTGGCTCACTCGCGAAAACCTGGGGCTGGAGCCGCTCGATCTGCCGCCTAACGAATTCCAGACCACCGGATACTGGCTGACTTTATCGGAGCAAGCCATCGAGAGTTTGCGCATAGCCGGTGTCTGGACCAACGACCCGAACAAGTACGGCCCTGGCTGGAACAAACTGCGTGAGGCCGTCCGCCGCCGTGATGGTTACTGTTGCCAGGTCTGTGGCATCCCCGAGACTTCCGGCCGCCAGCACGACGTGCACCACAAGGTCCCTTTCCGGTCGTTTACCTCTCCGGCTGAAGCCAACCGCATGGAAAACCTGGTGACCCTCTGTCCGGCCGACCATCGCAAAGTTGAGCAGAACGTGCGCATGCGCTCCGGGCTGGCGGGACTTGGCAACGTACTCGGCCAGCTGGCCCCGCTCTTCCTGATGTGCGATCCCGGTGACCTGGGCATCCATACCGACCCATCCCCTGCCACCCTTGGTCAGCCTGGCATCGTGATCTATGATGATATCCCGGCTGGCATTGGTTTCAGCCAGAAACTCTTTGAATTGCACGACGAATTGATGAAACGGGCGCTGGAGCTGGTGCAGGAATGCGAGTGCCAGGATGGCTGTCCTTCCTGTGTCGGCCCCGGCGGCGAGAATGGGGCGGGTGGCAAGGCTGAGACGCTGGAGATCCTGAAGCAATTGCACGTCGAAAATCAGCAATACAAGCAATGAGATTACCGGCAATGTAACCTCTGAATTCCTGGTGAACTCGGAAGATGGTTGCGATTAAGTATCGTAAAAAAGATCCCGCATCAGCTGTTGGCTGATGCGGGATTGGTGTGCCTTTACGGGGGTGGGAGAGATTTGGTGGATGTCTGTGTTTTATTCAAATTCCAACTAACTTGGAACTGCCTCACTAGTATCAGTGATTATTCAATTTAGGATGTGTCATGTAGTAATCAAAGGCGTCGAAATTGGTGGCCGTCTGTACTTTAGGGTGGCGCATGTAGTAATCAAAGGCATCGAAGTTGGCAGCAGTCTGTACTTTGGGATGTGTCATGTAGTAATCAAAGGCGTCGAAATTGGTGGCCGTCTGTACTTTAGGGTGGCGCATGTAGTAATCAAAGGCATCGAAGTTGGCAGCAGTCTGTACTTTGGGATGCGTCATGTAGTAATCAAAGGCGTCGAAGTTGGTGGTCGTCTGGCCTTGAGAGAGCTTCTGGTCGAAGGCACTGCCTGGCAGATTCGCAGGGATAACACGGGATGTGATGGCGGCTGTGGATATAACTAGCATGGCGGCAATGAACAAAACAAGAGTGCCGGTGTTTTGGGAAGGACGTTTGGTAATCATCTTTGTCTCCTCGATTGGCTTGGGTTGGTTGGATTGCCAATCTATGCGACCATTGTAGCTAGCTGCCATCTCACAGCATGTTTGGGGGCGTGTTTTGAGCGTGTTACTTTGCATGGTTTCCAAACCAGGGCATGGAAATAAAAATCCCGCCGCTGAAATCAGCAACGGGATTGGAGAAGACATAAACAACTCTTTAAGCTTCTTCCAGTGCAAACGCGATCGCCTGCTCAAGGGTCATCCCTTTTCCTTGTGTCCAGAACCTGGTCAGTGTTTTCTCATCCAGTTTCTCTGCCAGGAGAGGCAGATTGCAGTCATACTCTATCTTGTCCATGTAAAAGAGTCGTATGCCAATTGAGGAAAGCTGTTTTTCCGTAGCCGACATAAGCCTGGCTGCCCGTTCAAACCGGCCTTGTGCCATTGCAATGGCTGCAAAACCAGCCAGACAGGCAATCATACCAGGCGTGGATCCGACTTCCAGATTAAGATTTAGACTCTCAGTGCAAAGTGCGATTGCTTTTTCATTGTCCCCATCCCGTGAGGCCAATTGTCCCAAACGCCGAACCAGATATGCCAGGAAATTTAAATCCCCGATCTCCGCTAAAAATGTTTTAGCCTCTTCATAGTACGACCGCGCCAATTCTGACTTCCCTTGATTTAATGCGACATCTCCAAGAAAGATAAGAGTCCAACTTCTTCCCAGCTTTCCTTCAAGACCCATATCCCGCCAAATCGCCAGACTTTGTTCGAGCAGAGTTTGCGCCTGCTGATAATTCTCCTTAATAATTTCAGTCAAACCCAGATTACGAAGGGCAGTAGCAATATTCCAAAGGTCTCCCAGCTCCCTTCCAATGCTGAGTGCCTCTTCAAGCTCAGATCGTTTATCTGTAGGGTATATATCTGCCCAATACATAAATCCGATTCCGTTAAGAGCCTTGGCGCGCGCTAATGTACGTGCCATCCCCTCCGGACGCGCGAGGGCCTGTTGGGTATGATCATGCCATTCAGAGGCATGCAGGCCCCGTGCAAACCAGAAATAAGCCAGGGAACCCACTATCTGCAACGCCGCGACCGCTTTGCCACTGCTTGTCGACCATTCAATCGCCGCTCTGATGTTGTCGAGTTCCGGGTCAAGCCGCTTAAATCGAACCGCTGACTGATCACCAAAAATGTACGATTCAGCCTGCTCAGCCAGCTTTACAAAGAAATCCAAATGTTGATCGCGAATCTCGCGCGCTTCGCCTATCCCTGCTAATTTTTCATGTGCGTATTGGCGGATGGTCTCTAACAGACGGTATCGCGTTTCTCCAGTTTTAGAGGCCTGTTCCACAATGACAAGCGATTTATCCACCAAGCGCCCGAGCAGTTCAAGAATATCGCTCCGCTTCAATTCTCCGAAACTGCAAACTGCCTCCGCGGCTTCCAGTGTGAACCCACCCGCAAAGACCGCCAGCCTGCGGAACAAAATTCTTTCCTGTTCAGAAAGCAGATCATGACTCCAATCAATCGTCGCACGCAGAGTCTGATGACGCGGGATGGCTGTGCGACTTCCTGCCGTAAGCAGGGAAAAACGGTCATCCAAACGGGAAGCAATTTCATCCACAGATAAAACCTTGATCCGGGCAGCAGCCAATTCAATCGCCAAAGGGATTCCATCCAATCGTTGGCAAATCTGTGCGACTGATCTTACGTTTTGTTCAGTCAAGGCAAAATCTGATCTGGCATGGCTGGCGCGTTCATCAAACAACTCGATACTGGCAAACCCCCTGAATTCTTGCAAGGAAATTGATCGTTGCATTTCTGGCAAGGCCAATGAAGGAACATGCCAGATCGTTTCATTAAACAAACCTAAGGCTTCAATGCTGGTAGCCAATATTTTTAACTTTGGACAGGCAGCCAACAACTGCTCGGCATATTGCGCACAAGCCCTGATCAGGTGCTCGCAGTTATCCAGGACAATTAAAAGGTTCTTCAACTTCAAATAACCTTTGAGCGTTTCCAGCAAAGATTCCTGCGGCATTCCGTGAAGATGGAGCGCCTGAGCGATTTCTTGTGGAATCAAATTTTCATCGGACAGACTGACCAAATCAACCCAGAATACACCATCTTTGAAATTTTTAATTGAGTCACTGGCTGTTTTAATTGCCAGACGAGTCTTACCCACCCCACCTGAGCCTGTCAAAGTAAGCAGACGGGAAGTAGACAACAGCCGTTCTATTTCTATTAATTCCTTCTCGCGGCCGATGAAACTGGTCAATGGAACAGGAATATTAGTTATGGAAGAAGAGTTCTGTTTTGGAGAAATGGAAAATGCTTCATTTCTGGCTCCGGATGTCTGTTTTCCGGACTTAAGATCCTTATACAAAAGCCGGGTATCTTCGGATGGCTCAAAGCCAATCTCGCCCAGGGATTTTACACAACGGTCATAGGTTGCCGCAACCTTGGACATGTCTCCCATGGCCGCATGCGCAGATAAGAGGGCGCGAAAAGCCGGTTCCGGCTTTCGCCCCAATTTGATCCAGCGCTCGCCCCAATCCAGGATTTCGAGCCAGCGTTTTTCTTCTTTCATTACTGATAATAATCGCGCCATCGTGTGTTCAAAAACGGAATTCAGATGTTCACGTTCCAATATCACCCATTCATCATAGAAGCCGGGCAATAACTCTCCCCGGTATGATAAAAGTATCTTCATTAATTCGTCGGCGGAGGCATTTTCATCCGCTTCTTCCAATGCGGTGACGTCGAGCCAATATTCCGCTGACCCATTGAAGGTTATGGCTAAATTGTCTGCAAACAAGTATTCAGTTTTCAGATTGGATGGGAACGCTTTACGAATTCGCCACAAAGCATGGCGCAGATTGTCCCTGGCTGTCTCTTCCAACGAGTCGGGCCACAGCAAGCCCGCCAGCTTTTCTCGGCGATGGGAGGTGCCCGCGCTCAGGATCAAATAAGCAAAAAGAGATTGCGCCGGGCGCGAAGGGATGGCGACGACCTCTTTCCGATATGTTATCTCAAACGAACCTAGCAAGCGGACTTCAAGCATTTTCATCCTTTGGCGAGACTATCATGAAATATTCAAACTGGTTCTTTTACATTGAATTGTCTCCTTGCATTGAAAGAGTGAATATAAATAATTGCTTAATTGGATTATATCACTCTTATTACTCTGCATAAAAACCGGTTTTGTCCTTATACCCCGCAGTTTTTGACATTAAATACAGGCAAAAGATTGACCTGCTTCGTTCCGGTTGACAAAGAAATATTGATCACGTCTTTCCCAATAGTTTTTTTCTTCCCCATGGAAAACCTGGTGACTCTCTGTCCGGCCGACCATCGCAAAGTCGAGCAGAACGTGCGCATGCGCTCCGGGTTGGCGGGACTTGGCAACGTACTCGGCCAGCTGGCCCCGCTCTTCCTGATGTGCGATCCCGGGGACCTGGGCATCCATACCGACCCATCCCCTGCCACCCTTGGTCAGCCCGGCATCGTGATTTATGATGATGTCCCGGCTGGCATCGGGTTCAGCCAGAAACTCTTTGAATTGCACGACGAATTGATGAAACGGGCGCTGGAGCTGGTGCAGGTGTGCGAGTGCCAGGATGGCTGTCCCTCTTGTGTGGGGCCGGGTGGGGAGAATGGGGCGGGGGTAAGGCTGAAGCGTTGGAGATATTAAAAGCAGTTACAGTCCATTAATCTCCACAGGGATCGGTTTCGCAAAGCCCCTGTGGGTCAGCCTCGGCCGGCAAAACCAGGCTTATTCTTTCACCGTCATCTTCTGCAAATATTCATCCACCCTCTCATACACCTCCGGCTCCAGCCTGGACGCATCCATCCCAACCTGCTTTTTAAGCTTTTCAGCCATCACAACCGGGATGGATGGTTTTTCAATATCCAGTTCGGCATTTGGATGGACGAATACCACCACGGATTTGATCGGGACCGTCCCTTCCACCACATTCGCCAGCTGCCCGTGCAATACCTTCTCGGTTCGCATTGCACTCTTGATTGGGTCACCGACATGTTCCTCTACGATCGAGCGCAGTGCCCGGCCGATGGTCATGGCTTCCCGCCAACGACCATCCTTGTATGTAAAATTGCCCGCCAGGCTGACAGTTTCCAGGATGACAACGCCATTCGGGGTCAGCAAAATATGATCAGTGGGAAATGCCGGGTAGTGGTACAGGTGATACGAGTCAGCCAATCCCTTCAGCGACTTGTCCAGCAGGTCTTCCGGGCGCGGCTTGCGTACCCAGCGATTCGCATAGAAGATGCCCACCATGGCAGTCCCCAAACCAGCCACCATCAACACGAACGAGATATTGGTCATCTTCGGCAGAAACAGTGGCAGAAGCACGCTCACCAGCAGCAGGATTAAACCGCCGATGCTGGCCAGGTTGGACAGCTCCGCGCGCTTAATGATTTTTTTGCGGTCAATATATACTTTCATTTTGTCACCATAAATGAGCAGTCATTTCTTATCAACATTGGGACGAATATACCGAATTTTACAAATGTTATAAAAATCTTATTCGTGTTGTTCGTCCCATTCGCCTTATTCGTGTTAAGATTTCTTCTGCGAAGAATTTTTTCACTCGACCTGGTACAACCTGCGGTGGATCGGGACAAGCATATCATACAGTTCACGGTATTCCCGGTACAGGGCCGCGTAGCGTTTTGACCGGCTTGTATCCGGCAGGATGACCCGCTCGATCTGGATCAAATCGTCGATCTCTTCCACGCTGGAATAGATCCCCAGCCCGACGGCCACGGTCAAGGCTGCTCCGGCTGCTCCGGCCTCCAGGTGGTTCTTTACCTTGCCCAGGGGTTTCCCGGTGATATCGCTGATGATCTGCAACCAGACTGCGCTGTTACAGCCGCCGCCGATGGCATTCAACCCGTCGATCCGGAATCCAACCTTCTCCATCGATTCACAGATCCAGTGCAGGTGGTAGGCCACCCCTTCCATGACCGCCCGCACCATGTGGCTTTTATTGTGGGACATGTTCAGACCGATGAAGCCTCCACGGGCATAATGGTCCAGCACCGGGGCGCGTTCGCCCGAGAGCCAGGGCAGGAAGATCAGCTTGTCCGAACCGGCTGGGACTGCTTCGGCCATGGCACTCAGCAATGCATAACTGGACTCTCCAGCCTGGGCTGCCAGGCGTTTCTCCTCCTGGCACAGGGCGTCCCGGAACCACATCAACGCCCCGCCGCCGGTCTCCATCTCACCGGCAATGATGTATTTATCCGGGTCGATGTGGTTGAGCCCCCAGAATGGTTTGACCGGATCGTTCCGGAAGGTGGAAGTGGATACGCCCACCCATGTGGCTGTCCCGATGCACAGGTGCACCTTGCCCTCCCGGTTGGCGCCTGCCCCGGTTTGGGCCACGGCCACGTCCCCGGCGCAGATCACCACCGGTGTGCCCGCGTTCAGGCCGGTCTGCCTGGCGGCTTCGGGCGTGATCTCGCCGATTACCTCGGTGCAGGGGAAAACGGGCGGCAGTTTCTCGAGTGGGATGCCCAGCCTGCTGCAGACCTCCTCGGACCACTTCCTGGTATGAGGATTGAACAGGAAATAGACCGACGCACCCACACGGTCGATGGCGATCCTGCCGGTCAGTTTGAAAAGGATGTATTCCTTGCAGTCCAACAAATAAGCCGTCTTCTTCCAGATCTCGGGGCGTTCTTCCTTGAGCCACAAGATCTTGGGAGGACAATCCTTGGCTGTCGGGATGTTCCCGGTATGCTCGAAAAGGAATTTGGGCATGTCTCCGGCGGAGAGCCGGTCTGCCTGCCTGACGCTGCGCAGGTCGAGCCAGCTTAACATCGGGGTCAGTGGCCGGCCCTCTTCGTCCACTGGCAGCGTGTTCCACATCTGGGCGGAGATGCCCACACCGATGATCGCCCTGGGGTCAACACCCGACTCCTGGATCACCTGCCGCGAAGTCGTTGCGACCGCCTGCCAGAGCTCATCCGGGTCCTGTTCGACCCACTCGGGATGCGGGTAGGAAATCGGGTAGGCTTGATAGGCGGAATGCACCACCCTGCCGCCAAGGTCGCATAAGACTGCCTTGTTCCCGCCCGTACCGGTATCATGTGCCAGGATATATTTCTGGGTCGCCAATTTCATTCTCCAATATTTCCTTGCGAAGGTTTCGCCATACCCGGATTACCCTTCATTCTGAAATCCAGGTTTTACCGTAATTGTTGCCAGATAAGGAACCTTCGCAAGGTTTTAAGATATTTACTTTTTCACTTCCTCGATATATTTCTTGAACGTCTCGATGAAGAACCGGTTCTGCTCCGGCGTACCCACCGTGATCCGGATGAAGCCGCGCGCCATGTGATGCCCGCTCATCGGCCGGATGAAGATGCCCCGTTCGGCCATCCGATCGCGCATTTCCTGGGATTCCTTCCCCAATACGCTGGCGTCGATCAGAACAAAATTGCCCTCCGATGGGAATGCTTTCAAGCCGGGGATCTTGTTGATTTCCTCCCGGATGAAATTGCGCCCTTCAATGACATTATTCCGTTTACGCCGCAGATCTTCCTCGTCTTCCAACCCGGCCAGGGCGGCTGCCAGCGCCAGCAGGCTGACGTTCCAGGGAATGCGTACCCGGTTGAAATAACTGGCAAGTTTGGGATCGCACAGCAGGTAGCCGATCCGGAATCCCGCCAGCCCGAAAGCTTTCGAGAAGGTCCGGTTGATCACCATGTGCGGGTACTTTTGGATCAAGCCGGCACGCGTACTTACTTCGTTTTCCAGTTCGTAATAGGCCTCATCAAAAAAGGTCGGAATCCCCAATTCCAGGATCTGCAGCAGGTCTTTTTCCGCAATTTGCAGCCCGGTCGGGTTGTTGGGGGAGCAAATGAAGATCAGCTTTGTCTTGGGAGTGACCGCATTCAGGATTGCTGGCATGTCCCAATAGAAATCCGGTTTCATCGGGATCTCGACCGCCACGCCCCCGGCCACCTTGACGCGCGCGGTATACATCGGGAAGGATGGCACCGGAATGACAACCTCATCACCCGGAGCAACGAACGTGTGCACAACGAAATTGATCACATCCGTGGACCCATTGCCCAGCACCACGCTTTCACCGGAAAGCCCGCTGGCTTCTCCCAGCTTCTTGCGTAATTTTGGACCCGAGCCTGGGTACAGGTTCCCCAGCCGGGAAGCTTCCATGATGGCCTCCAGGACGGACCCGGATGGCCCCAATAAATCCTCATTGGACATCATTCGGATCGTTTTGGGATTTTCCCAGGCGATGTCCATGTGCTTGTCACTATAAGGCTCCGCGTTTTTTACCCACGGCAGGATAAAATCTTCAGCATTTCTCATTCGAAATTCTCCATAATGGTTTTGATTTTTATTACTGATCGGGTGTCCGTAGTCTTCACATTCGGACACTCTATCAAATATCGAACTGGCTCTTGCTGGATCCCAAATATTCTGAGTTTTTGGACTCCAAAAGAACGTCTGGCTCGCGTTCTTCAGTGGAGTTCGTTTTTCATCGTGTGCCTTTGTGTAAGAATCTCTCAGCGTTCGAGTTCTTCAACGCGCCTGTACCATCTCACCCTTTCGCCGATCTTTGCACGCGCTTTCCATTTGAGGGTCTTCGGCTCGGCGTCGATTCTCTCCTGCAGCTGGTGGATGCGCGCGTACACCACCAGCCCGTCCTCCACCGGCAGTTCAGTGTATTGGTTGAGACGCTCTTCCAGGATTTTGAGGTTACCGGTGACAGTCCGCCAGAATCCCCAATCGTTGCCCAGCGTTTTTGCGATCAGGGAGGCGTTGATGGTTTCATTATCCTGGTCGCCGATCGGGTGCTCGCGCAGCAGCATGATGGTATCAATTACGTCCTTCTCGTTGATCTGCACGATCTGCATCTTCTCGAGTACCAGTTCGGCCAGCGGCACCGTCAATTCCTCTTTCTCAAGCCTGTTCACGAACGAAATCGGGTGGCAAAACTCAAGAATATTAAAAAATACGTCAATGTGATGGTCAAAAATCGGGTCATGAAATACCATGCGCCGGTCACCAAACAACTGTGTAACTTGTTTGTCTTCTATGTATCCCAGCTCAGTCAAAACCTGCACGATATCCTTGACGAATCGCGGATAGGAGACGAAATCAAAATCTGTGAATTTGCGTCCCAGCTTGTCCTGGATGTACCCAAATTCCGGGCAATGCGTGCGGAAGGCCAGCGCGCCGATCAGTCGCATGATGATGTGGCTGTTCTCTGCCTGTGCGAGGGCATCCAGGATGCGCGTCCGTTCCGTGAAAAAATCTTCGACAATCTCGCCGTATTTACCCATAATGTCTCCGCTGGTCATCCCTATCCGGAAATTAACAAATGACCTTTGACTTTGCCATCTTCCAGGTTTATGATGGCCGCCTTTAAGATGGCCTCGGCATACTCGCTGCCGGCGTTTATACTCAATGTATGCCCGATGTGGACATGCCCGGGTGACTCGTGGATATGCCCATGCAGGGACAACATCGGCTGGTATTTCTCGATAAAGGCTTTGACCGCCAGCGAACCGGCGGATTTCATCACTACCTGGCCTCCCTGGGTGACAATTTTTAGATTCTTGTCAAGGTCCGGGCAGGTATCCAGGCCTGAGCCGTATGGTGGAACATGCAGGACCGCGATCGTCCGCTCGGGATGCTGGATCATGCCGGCCAGGCTTTCCAGCTTTTGCTCCAGGACTTCCTCTTCCACGTCCCGGGCGCAGCGCCAGGGGGTCATATTGGCATTCGAAAGCCCGACAACCTCATATCCGCCCTCGATCTCCGAGTGCTTCATATCTGGGTCGCGGACTGATTCGAATTCAGCGACAACCTCGTCGATGGAAGCCAGGTCGTCGTTGCCAGCCATGAAATACAGGATAATATTCTGTGGCTTGAGTTTCTCCTCAGCCAGAATCATCCACTCGCGTACCCGTTGGCACATTTCCTTCTCAAAGCGGGCCGCCATCATCTCTGGCTGGCTCTCCAATTCCTCTGCTTCGTCTTTTTCGAGCACGATCGGATAGAAACCAACCCCGCTGATTTCCTTCTTCATTTTCTCCAGTTCTTCGGAGGTTGTTGCCATCACCTGTTTTCCAAACCAGCTGGCCTCGTAACCACCTTTCTCTTCATGCTTGACCGGGACCATGGCTTTTCCGGTCACATCCCCGCCAACAATCAGGACATTCGCCTTGTATTGCAGACCGGATGCAAGGAACTTGCGAAAAACTGTGTCTGAGCCATGAAAATCGGAACCGTAGAGGATGCGGGTGATCTTGTTTGATTGGAAGATATTCTTAAACATGATTTGGATGACACTCCATATGGTAAGAATAATTGCCTTCGCAAACGTGACGGCGGGATAAACCCGCCGGCACGTCTGCAATTCCCTGGCACAACGAAAAATGACCAGGCTTGTAAAGATTCTAAATTGGCGGGACCGACTTGAATGTCCAGCCGATGTCGATACCTTCCTTCTTTAGGCGGTATGCTCGCGCGACATAGAACACGATGATGCCGCTGATGACGAATCCCGCCAGCGTGCCGAGCGTGCCGACGCCGATCCGGCCGCCGACCGCCGGGTAGAGGAACGAGGCGATGATCATCCAGAGTAGATAGGCCAGGGTGATGCCTCCGACGATGGTGATCACCGGCAACTTGCCAAATTTGCGCTTGACAAAGGCGGTGGCATTTTCAAACATTTCCGTCTTGGTGAACGGGAACAGGGTGATCGCCAGGACCGGGATCAGCTGGGTACAGCAGGCAAAGAAGACAAAGTTCAACTGGGCACCCATCACGCTGCCCTTCCAGAACAGGCCGGATGCATCCAGGACACCCACAAACGCAATCAGGGTGATGATCAGGATGGCGATGATCGGGCTGTGCAGTTTCGGATGGATGTAGCAGACCTTCTCCGGAATAAGCCGGTCAAACGACCAGGCAAAGATGATCCGGCTGCAGTAGAAGAAGTAGGTTTGCGCCAGGTTGATCAGGGTGTAGAACCAGGCAATAGCTACAATCCATAACAGGATGATATTCGGTTTCAGGATCGCCGCGTAGAAGGTGATCCATGGCATTGGGTTCGCGTCGGATATGCCCGCGTTGCTCAAATAAGATTCTGCTGCCACCCATTCCAGCGGTACCAGGCGCTGCAGAAGTATGGCTGCCACCACGAAGATCGCCCAGGTTACCAACAGAGACGCCCAGGAGCCAGCCAGCAGGGTTTTCTCAGCCTGCTTAACCTCGCCTGCAAAAAAGGTCGGGATGTAATAGCCATAGAAGATCCAGAAGCCCATGATCAAGCCGGCCAGCGTCATCATCGCCACGTTCGGATTGGTCACCATGCCATTATCTTTGGCCACTTGGATGCGGGCCGCATAACTGCCTGCACCCATGAATTTATCCCATGCAGCCGGGAAGGCATCCTTGGCTGCCGAACCAAGCTGGAAGTACAGGATCGCCCAGGCCAGCAGGCCCAGGAAGAAGCCCACTTCCAGGATTCGCAGGATGGTACGCGTCGGCAGGATCATCAATACAAAAGTGATGATGGTACAAATTGTGCCGATCACCGCGATTCCCACCGGGGTTGATGACCAGGTGGCAAAATTAATGAAGCCCTGGTTGCTCATAACGATGCCCATCGTCCGGAACAGCACCGGGAAGGCTGTCTTTGGAATCCAGGCAATCAATGAACCCGCCACCATGGCACTGAAGATGACCAGGGTCCAACTGGCGGCAAATGCCAGCGGGGCGCTTAATGTCCGGCTTGCCAGCGTGTAATCAGCCGCCGAGCGCGGCATGGTCGCCCCGATCACAGAATAGGTGTAGGCGTGGAACAGGCAGAAGAACATGGCGACGGTAAGCACGCCTATGATACTGCTGCCTGGCCAAACGCCTGCCACCCACGAGAAGGGGATCAGGCCCGAAGACGAAAGGCTGATGCAGTGAACGCCGAAGACCATGGCGCCAAAGATGCCAATCGTGCGGACCAGCCCCGAGCTCTTGCGGGCGTACAGCTTTTTGTCGCCGACTCCCACAGTTGAAGCCATTTCAGCCATAATACACTCTCCTCTTGTTTGTTTTCGGTGAAATATTGATGACAAAACGGGTTGGGGTTCGTGGGCTTTTTCGGAAGGCAGCCTCCTTTTCTGGCTAGGAATTTATGGGTTTGCCAAAGTCTTGAAGATGATTATTAAAATGAATCCGCGCATAATCGCTGCGCAGAAAATCTTGGGAGAAAACGATCGGTTGTTCTGTGCCCTCGTCGTATATCGTCCGGGAAAGCAGGATAAGCGGAAACCCTTCTTCCACCCGCAGTTGCTGTGCAACAATTTCCACCGCCGCGACCGCTTCGACGGTCTGGGAGATCGAACCGGGCTTTAGGTGGTAGACACTGGTTAGCAGGTCGAGGGTTGAGCTTTTCTCCAGGTCCCAGTCCTCCAATTTGGGGAAACGCCCGCACGGAAAAAAACCGCGCTCCAAAACAACAGGAACGCGGTTGGCAAAGCGCAGAAGCGAAATCCGGTAAATCGGATTCCCAATTTCTATGCCCAGGATTTCAGCCAGCCTGAGGCTGGCAACCATCTCGCTGAATTCAAGCAACTGGCTGGCAGTGGCGAGATTTCGCTGCTGCATGGCTTGAATGTAGTTAACCATTTCAATCGCATCATAAGTGATCTTTGGCTTGGCCACATATGTCCCCGAACCATGTTTCCGTTCCAGCAGCCCCTCGTTTACCAGTTCCGTAAGCGCTTTGCGCACCGTCATCCGGCTGACACCCAGGTCCTCACTGAACTCCCGCTCCGATTGGATCTTCGTCTCGGGGGCCAGCTTGCCGGTCAAAATGAGATCAGCAATATATTCCTGGATGCGGCTAAAAAGCGGTTTATTGATCTCGTCTGACATTAACCACTTTCCTTTTTAAGGGCACTTATCCCTTAATCTTCGCTAAGTGGTATATGGTATTGGAGACCGGTAAATGGGGGAGACTACACAGGCTGTATTGCGAAAATAACCATAAAATCGCCACATTTGGGCAGTTACTAACAACAATTAATTCATTATATGTCGTATTAGGAAAAAGTCAAGTGGGAATATGTGTTTTTTGGCCTATTCTGGGCTTATTTTTCCATTAAACCGTAAAGTGGTATATGGTATAGTCTGCCACCCATAACGCGGTCCGTGTTTGATAATCCTGACAGCTTGCCTTTGGGAACCCGCTGGTAGTTGTCCCCAAAGCACTTGGCACGGGAAAACACCCCACTGGGCCCCACTGGGCCTTCCTTGCGGAAATAATACTTGGCTTGTATAATAATTTTCAGGAAATAACACGGCCTTCGGGATCCAGATCAAACCATCTTCCCTTGTTAATAAGGAATATACATGAAAAAGAAAATCCTTTATATTCTTGTTGCTCTTGCCATGACCAATCTTGGAATGGGCTCTTATCCTGATGAATCCTCGCAGCCCACCGGCAGTGAGATCGCTGCCGCGGCAGCGGGTGTGATCTACTACGTTGATAATACAAATCCATCATGCAGTGACACTCTGAACAATGGCCTTGCGTCATCCACGCCATTCTGCACGATCGGCCATGCGTCAAACCTTGCGGACGCCGGGATCACGGTCAGCGTTCTGGCCGGTACCTACGCCGAAACCGTGAAACCGAATGCCAATGGAGTTGCTGGCAGCCCGATTACCTACTCTGCTGCCCCGGGTGTGGTTGTGACCGGAGAGGCCGGAAACGCGGCGAATGGGGGTGGTTTCCGCCTATATGGCAAGAACTACATCGTCATTGACGGATTTACCATCACCGGAACTGCAGATTACGGCATCATTGCCACCTCTTCCACCTTCATAACGATCTCGAACAACCATGTGAGTTACTCCGGTACCGCGGTCTCAGCGGGTTTACGCCCGGGTATCTATCTTACCGCTACAACCAACTCCATCCTCACTGGCAATATCACGGATCACAACACCTCGGATGGTATCCGCCTGAACAATGGCTCGAACAACAATTGGATCGAGAAAAATATTTCTTTTGGGAATGCCACCCAGATTTCCAACCAGGCCGCCGGGATCGACCTGTTGAAAAATAGCAGCTACAATACCATCCTTCGCAATACCACCTATGCCAATGAAGATACGGGGTTGAATTTCTACACCGGTTCAGGTTATAACAATGTCATCAATAACCTCACCTATGGCAATGGAGACCATGGTATCGATAACAGCGGCGCCCCATACAACACGTTCATTGGCAACACCGTGCAGGGTAACGTGACGGTCGGGATCAACCTGGAAGCAGATTCAACCGGGGCTGGTTCGGGCGGCGCAGTCCTCATGAATAATATCTTCGTCGATAACGGCTATCGTCGCTATGTTGGAGGCGCAACGTTCAACACGAGTAATCCAGGTAATGTCCGCGTCGACACCACGTCGATAACCAGTCCCGCCGCAACGACCCTCGATTACAACATGATCTACAGCGCCCCGGTTTATACAGGCATTCAGATCACCTGGGGAATTACCTTCCCATCCCTGGCTGCCTTTCAGGCAACCGGGCAGGAAGCGCACGGACTGCAGGCTGACCCGCTCTTCAGTGCGCCTGCCCCGATTGCAGAACGCCCGCTTGCTGCGCCCTTCAATATGGCTGTTAATCCAGGCAATTACCATATCACGACCGGTTCACCGGCTGTTGACAGCGCCAACTCGGCTGCTCCTTATGAGCAAACAGTTGACTTCGATGGAAAACCCCGGGTGGATATCCCGGAGGTGGCAAATACTGGCGCCGGCACACGTGCCTATGATGATCGCGGCGTTTATGAACTCCAACCCAAAGTCGCCCAGACAATCAGCTTTGTCACGCCAGCACCGGCAAATGCGCTCAATGAGGGGCCAACCTATACCCCGTTTGCTACGGCAACTTCGGGTCTGGCGGTCACGATCACCGTGGATGTTTCCGCCAGCGTGGTGTGTTCCATCAACGCGGGGTTGGTGTCCTTCATTGGAGCCGGGACATGTGTATTGAATGCCGACCAGGCGGGTGACTCTAATTATCTGCCCGCCCCCCAGGTGAAACAGACCTTTAAAGTTGGCAAGGCCAAACAGACCATCACGATCACTACGCCTGCTCCGGCCAATGCCGCGAAAGGTTCCTTGTTTACCGTTGCAGCCAGCGGCGGCGGGTCAGGCAACCCCGTTGTCTACAGTTCCAGTGGTGCATGCACCAACAGTGGCGCCGTCTTCACGATGACAGGCGGTTCTGGCACCACGTGCACCGTCTATTACAACCAGGCTGGAAATGCAAATTTCACTGCTGCTCCTGTTGTCACCGAGGATGTACACGGCAAGCGTTATGCCCAGACCATAACCGTAACTACGCATGCACCAGCCAGTGCGGCTTACCCTTCCAGCTTCACCGTCGCAGCAGTTGCCAGTTCCGGCTTGGCGGTTGAATACAGCTCCAGCGGCATATGTACCAACGCCCTGGGCGTTTTCACAATGACCGGCGCCTTTGGCACATGCTACGTCCATTACAACCAGTCTGGTGACAGTGACTATGCTCTTGCCGCCGAGATCATTGAAGTTGTCTACGGTGGCTTTCAGGCTCAATCTGTTTACCTGCCGCTGGTGCTGAGGGGTGATTAGCTTGCATTGCAGATCTGTGAGAGTTGTATCCAAATAAACGGATAATGATTAAAGAAAGGCCTGTGATTCTCCAGGCCTTTCTTCAGGTTGGGTCGCCTTCGAGTTACTCAACGTGATAAGGTAATGACATTGGTCCCGCTGGCATCATGGATTGTCAACACATTCCCTTCCACCTCGAAATGGACCGTGCCGTTCATCACCTGCAAAGCCGTCCCTTCCTGTGTCATTTGCGGTTCCGGGCAGGCCATCAAGGTGGTTGTCATTGCGCTGAAAACGATCTCCCCGCCAGTCACTGCGTAGTTGCCGGAGATGCCGTTGCAGCCAAGCCTGCCGCTGATCCGTCCATCCAGGCCAAAGTCCAGGCTTGTTTCGATGCCTGCTGCTGCCGGAGCCTGCTCCCCGACTGGACCATAAGAGACCAGCCTCCAGGAGCTCCCACTCAAATGGTTGGAAAGCCCTTCGGAAGCGCTGGCTGAAAAAATCAGCCCTGCGATAACCAGGAGAGAAATAATGATGGAAGGTGTTGTATTCATTTTTGGTAAGTCCTTTTTCGATTTTTTTATTTCACAGGTAAAGACGCTGGATCAGCCGAGAAGTTCCTCCAGGGAAGAATCATGGCTTCCAGTGATGCCACCTTTATCCATGACCGGATCCTGACTGTTGCAGAAAGCCTCCCAGGATGACAACCATGACGGATTGACCAACCTTCTGGAATTCCTACCTTGACAAATCCGAACAAATATTCTAAAATACTGCCAGGCACGGGAAGGCTTAAGGACCTCCCGTGATTCTTTTATCCTCTCTCCTGCCTGACCATTCGTTTCTACAAAGAGAATATCCCCTTTTCCCCCCATATGTGCCCTTCATGATCGAAATGGCCGCCGACACCCCCAGATATTGGGGGGGCAGGTATTCGTTCCTCCGTCGTTCCGCGGAACGAATACAACCATATTCAATAACCAACAATCAAAATCATCTAAGCTCATGACCGTCAACTCTTCTTTCATACCTTCTTTCCCGATCACCTGGTTGCCTGATTACCTGGTTACCTGCTCTCTACCCTCTGCTCTCTTCTCTCCTATTCGTTCCGCGAAAAATACAATTAAAGTGACTTTAATTCCTGGTCACCTGCTCCCCGATTCCAGCGGACACCTTCACCAGGATTTGTTACTCTTAGAGTTTTCAAGGTTCAATTCACCTATTCTGGCATGCTCCTCCCATGTTTGCAGATTCATACCATCTTCCCCTTGGTCACCTGGTTGCCTGGTCACCTTTTACCTGATTCCTTCTCCATTACCCTTACAGTTTCAATGGGAGGATGTTTACGTAATGTGGTATATTGTGTTTTCCAACCAATTGACAGGCATGTCGGCCGCATCTCCGGGGAACATCCATCCCCCGGCGCAGTCGTTATGGAAGGATCCGGCACTTGAGTGTCAGCTGTGTCTGGTTTATCAACTCTGATCTTGGATCAATGTTCTGAACGGAAAGGATGATCACATGAAGGCTCATCGTTCTCCCCTCAGCCGCCGCGATTTCCTGCGCCTTTCAGTTCTTGGTCTGGGCAGCCTGGCAGGCGGCCGGCTCTTGAGCGCCTGCGGTCAGAACCCAGCCACTGCAACTGGTTGCTCCAGTGACTCCCCTTCCCCCCACTGCGCCGGTTGCCGCCACGCTGGCAGCACCTGTAACCGCCACCGCACCCGCCTCTCTGGCAGCCGGCCCTCTCCCGGAGATCGTTAAATTCTTCCCGTCTGTGCCCAGCCGGGTCGTCCAGACCCATCATTCCGGTGTCTGGTCGGACAAGACTCTGGTTCCTGGCGCCCTTGACCAAATGCTGGATGCGTCCATCACCAGGTTAACCGGTCTGGCGGATGCGCGCACAGCCTGGGCGGCCCTGTTCAAGCCCGGCGAGCGCATTCTCATCAAGGTCAACACCTTCAGCAACAGCCTTATCTGGACGCACGTCCCGCTTGTTTTGGCGGTTACTGACAGCCTGCAGGCGGCTGGCATCCCGGCGGAACAGATCACCATCTATGATTACAGGACCTCCGAGTTGTCGACCGCTGGCTACACCGTCAATGTAGATGGTCCAGGCGTGCGTTGCACTGGCATGGATAGCAACTACAGCGCCGAACCGTCCGATGTGAATGACATTCCTATCAAGCTCGCCAACCTCCTCAAGGAATGCGATGCCCTGATCAACATCCCTATCTTGAAATCTCACATGATGGCTGGGATCACTTTTGCCATGAAGAACCATTACGGCTCTTTTTATTATCCGGATATGTTGCATGGCGACAGGATGCGCGGCGTGGCCGCCTTGAATGCCCTGCCTGAGATCAAGGATCGCACCCGCCTTGTCATCGGTGACGCCCTTTCCGCCAACCTGCGCTATGCCAATTCCTACCCGTACTGGCAGGAGGATTGGCTTGGCGATTCCATCTTAATGAGCTTTGACCCGGTCGCGCACGATACCCTGGGACTGCAGCTGCTGACGCGTGAGTTGGAGAAGGTCGGCGGTAATCCGGCCAGCCTGGTTGGCATGGCTGAACCCGCCTTCCAGTATGCCGTGGAATTGGGTCTCGGCACCAACGATCTCGCCAACATGGATGCTATCGAACAGACAGTGGCATGACTCTCTCCCTTGCTTTTCTATTCGAATTGGAATTTCTCACATGTCTCATCTCACCCGCCGTGAATTTCTGAAACTTTCTGGTATCACAGCCGCCAGCCTGGCACTCCTTGAGGCCGGCTGTTCTCCGCAGGCGCCAGAATCCACCGGTTCCACCAGTCCGCGTAAGGCGCCCGCTCCAACTGCTGACCAGGCTTACCTGGCCGTGGCCCGCGGCGCAGATCCAGCCGCCCTGGTCAAGGCTGCATTGGCTTCTCTCGGTGGCATACAGCGCTTTGTCAAACCCGGGCAGGATGTCATCATCAAGCCCAATATTTGTGTGGATTACCATCCGCCCGAATATGCAGCCACCACCAATCCTTTTGTAGTTGCCGCTTTAGTGGCCCTTTGTCTTGGGGCTGGAGCCAGGCGTGTGCGGGTGATGGACTCACCCTTCGCTGGTATTTCGCCCACCTCGGCCTATGCCGCCAGCGGGATCGAGACCGCTGTCAAGGCCGCCGGCGGGGAAATGGAAGTGATGAGCCCGATCAAGTTTGCCAAATTCAATATCCCCCAGGGCAAAAGCATCACTTCCTGGGAGATCTACCGCGACGTCCTGGAGACTGACGTGCTGATCAACGTGCCGATCGCCAAGAATCACAATCTGGCACGCCTTACCCTGGGCAGCAAGAACCTTCTGGGTGTCGTTTCGGATCCCAACCAGCTCCACAGTGCCTTGGCTCAACGTATCGCCGACCTGGTCAGCCTCATCCGCCCGACACTGACGGTTGTGGACGCCTACCGCATCCTGGTCGAGCATGGTCCGACCGGTGGCAGCCTGAACGATGTCAGGCCGGCCAATACCATCATCGCCAGCCACGACATCATCGCTGCGGATGCCTTTGGCGCCACGCTCTTTGGCCTGACCGGCGCAGATATTCCTTACATCAGGGTGGGCGCTGATATGGGTCTCGGTACCCTGGATCTGGCTTCTGTGAAGGTTGAAGAAATCAATGTCTGATGAATTATTCTTCCTCCGCGTTCTTCCTTTCACCCGCTCTGCGGTCATCTGCGGGGTCGTGGTCATATTCCTCTTCAGCTGTTCAACCCGCCAGCCAGCGCCAATCCAACAACCTGTCGATCTCGCCAGCGCCTTCCCGGCTGCAAACGCCGTCCCGGGCTGGGATATTTCCCAAAAGATCGAGACTTACACCCATGATAATTTATTTAACCTGGTTGACGGGCAGGCCGACTCCTTCTTTGCGTATGGTTTCGAACAGGTAGCCGTCCAGCGTTACCAGGACAGCACCGGCGTTCTCCTGAACGTGGAAATCTGGAAGCTTGCCACCCCTGCCGATGCTTACGGGCTGTTCAGCACCGCGCGCGCCGGGGTTCCAGCGACCTTCGGTAATGATGGTGACTCGGATCCCGGGCGGAGGCTGGCATTCTGGCAGGGCCGCTGCTTTATCAGCCTGAATGCGCTCCAGCCAGTGCCTGATGAAACCTTGCAGGCCTTCGCCCGGACCATTGCTGGCCGGCTGCCAGCCGGTGGTACCCGTCCCGCTATCTTGAACCGGCTGCCACGGTCTGGGTTGGTTGATCGCAGCACCATTTTCTTTCACCAGGAGATGTCCGTCCAGATGGAAGTCTGGCTGGGTGGTGAGAACATATTGGGCCTCAGCCAGCAGACGAACGGCGCGCTGGGTCGTTACCAGTCAGATGCCGGGACCTTTCGCTTGATGCTGGTGGAATACCCCGCCTCCGGTCTGGCAGCCAATGGGCTGAAAGCACTGCAAGGTGGAAACGTTGCCGACTTGGTCGCTTCGGATGCGGGCGGCAGTTTGCTCGGGGCTGTTTTCGGTAAAGTCGATGTCCTCCAGGCCCGGGCACTGCTAAAGGAAGCCTTGAAATGAAAGTGCAGTTTGGCTGGAGGCAATGGCGCTACGTCCGTCAGGTCGTCCAGATCCTATTCTTTGGGCTGTTCATTTTTTTGTTGTTTGCCGGTCTCCAACGTCAGGTCGTCTTCCCGCTGGCAGATTTCTTCTTCCGCCTGAACCCGCTTTCGGCTCTGGCAGCCATGCTGGCCAGCCGTATCTGGATCCCCCGGTTGGGATGGGCGCTGGTCACCGTTGGGCTTACCATTCTTGTTGGCCGCGTTTGGTGTGGCTGGATCTGCCCGCTCGGTACCCTGTTGGAATGGGTCACCTTCAAGAAAGCGCGCCTTCGCGCCAGAACCATCTCGCCGCATTGGCGGAGGGTCAAATACTTCCTGTTGGTGATCATCCTGGTGGGCGCACTGTTCGGGAACCTGACCCTGCTGATTTTCGAACCGCTGGCTTTATTCACACGCGCCATGACAACCGTGGTGATCCCGGCACTCAACTACGCCGCCAATACCACCGAAAGCACGCTCTACTCGCTCGCGTTCCTGCGTCCGGCCATCAGTTGGCTGGAAGGTGTTATTCGGGGACCTGTCCTGCCGGTCGTGCAGCCCGTGTTCAGTTCATCACTGCTGGTCGCCGGCTTGTTTTTCGGCATCCTGGCGCTCAACCTGCTTGCGGATCGCTTCTGGTGCCGCTACCTGTGCCCATTGGGAGGGCTGCTGGGCTGGCTGTCAAAGATCTCCATCCTGCGCCCCTTGATTGGCCAGGCGTGTACTGGCTGTTCCCGCTGCGCGCTTGTTTGCAAACCCGGAGCGATAAAAACCATACCCGCCACCGCCGGATCTTCCCGCGAAGTCGAGATCATGCCGGCCGAATGTACCGTTTGCCTGGACTGCCTGGCGAACTGCGCCAGGGACAGCCTGGGCATGGGGGCGGTCTTGAAACCCGCTCCGGTGCAGGAATTCGACCTGTCACGCCGCCAATTCCTGCAAAGCATTGTTGTCGGGGTAGCCGGTATTCTTGTGCTGCGCTCAGGCTTGCGCTTGCGTGTCAGGGATTCCCGCCTCATCCGCCCACCCGGTATCAGGGATGAGCAGGCTTTCCTTTCGAAATGTTTACGTTGCAGTGAGTGCATGAAAGTCTGCCCCACCAATGGGTTGCAGCCTGTGCAAGGGGAAGCAGGTACGGAGGGGCTGTGGACACCTCGCTTGGTGCCGCGCCTCGGCCATTGTGACTACGGTTGCAACGCCTGCGGGCAGGTCTGCCCATCGGGCGCCATCCCGGCCTTGACGCTGGAGCAGAAGCGTCTGGCCGTCATCGGCACTGCCAGTGTGAACCGGAACCGCTGCCTGCCGTGGGCCAGCGCCACCGCCTGTATTGTTTGTGAAGAGATGTGCCCGACGCCGGAAAAATCCATCCGCCTTGAGGAGGTCAGTGTTGCCGACCAAAATGGCGAAAGCATCACCTTGCAGCGTCCGTACGTGCTGCGTGAACTTTGCATCGGTTGCGGTATTTGCGAGAGCCACTGTCCGCTGGAGGGGGATGCCGCCATCCAAATATATAGTATGTAGGACGAATTTTCCTCATCGACCGTCAAGCTGCTGGAACCCCTGTGAATATTACAATTGGGATAAGTTGCCCAATTATGAACCATTTTCATCCCGCAACGATGGGATAAAAATAACCCAAAGCCCATTATTAATGAAACTACTTGGGGTATTTGCCCTATGGTAGAATTGGGTATACGGTGGATCATCCCCTTCCCAAGGGGTGACTGACGGTGAAAAAAATGGCCCAGCAGGCAATGAAAATGGCCCGCCAGCGATGGCCTTATAACACCAGCTTCCACAGCCAAAAAGAAACCTGCTATCTGAAATATTTAGAGGAGATGCGATGATTAAAAAACCCGGACGACTGATTATTTCTCTTATGTTCGCCTTGATCGCGGCTGGCATAACCCTGGTCGTGGCGCAAGCCCAGACGGCACAACCACCCCAGCCCCCTTCCAGCATGACGGATAAAAATTGTATTGCCTGTCATAATGATATCGCCGCTACATGGAAGACTGGTGCTCATGGTCAGGCCGCAACCGATCCCGTTTTTACTGAAGCTTGGGATGCCCAGGGCAAACCTGGCGCATGCCTCGTCTGCCACACGACCGGATACGATCCGGCTACAGGTGTATCAGAGGCAAATAGCGTTGCTTGCACCGCATGCCATTCTCCCATCCCTGCCGATCATCCCAACGATAAAATGCCGATCGACAAAACACCCGATCTGTGCGGGAAATGCCATAGCGATCCTCGCTTTGAAACTTCAAACTGGAAGCTCAGTGCACACTACCAGCGCAGCATGACGTGTCTGGTTTGCCATGATCAACATACTGCGGGAATGAAGACTGTTGAGGGTGCTTCAACCACAGCGCCGGATGCTTCAGCCCTGTGTGAGAATTGCCATAAAGATGCGATGCAGAACTTCCCAACCTCCAAGCACGCGGAAGCCGGTGTGACCTGCGTCAACTGTCACCTGGGTTTCAATGTGGGCAATCCAACTTTGGATCCAACTGACTTCGTATCTGCCCATAAGGCGCCTGACCACAGGTTTATGCCTACACTGCTGACCTGTAATACCTGCCACACTGATCAGATGCATTCTGCCGGTCAGGCTGTTCCCGCCCAGGCTGAAGCCGCTGCCGCCATAAAGGTCGAGGAATCGGGAGGAACGCCTACTCCCTTTCCCACCCCTGTTGCCACCCCTATTCCCCTTGTAACTGAAAAGGCGGCACCAGTCAGCCCAATCGGTTTTTCCGGCATGGCGGGCGTGCTTGGTCTTGTCGGTGGAATGGTCCTTTCACCGTGGTTATTCAAGTTGTATCGCCGCCTGAACAAAAAGGATGAGAGCGAAAAATGAGCAATTCCATCATAAACCGGCGTGATTTTCTAAAGATTGCTGCTTTTGGCGCCACGGCAATGGCCGGCATGCAGGTGATCCAGCGTGTACAGGCCAGCGGATCGGCACCTTCCGGAGGCCGGCAATGGGCATTGGTCATTGATCAGTCCAAATGCATCGGCTGTGGCTATTGTATGATGACCTGTCGCGCCCATAACGATGTCTCCCCCGACATTACCTGGAACCCGGTCCTCGAGGCTGGCAAGTCTGGCGATAAAAATGTCTATTTGCCGCGGCCTTGTATGCATTGTGCCAATGCTCCCTGTGTGGATGTTTGCCCGGTGAAGGCCAGCTTTTACCGCCCGGACGGCATTGTGATGATCGATTATGACCGTTGTATCGGCTGCCGGTATTGCCAGGTCGCCTGTCCCTATGAAGCGCGTTCATTCAACTGGAAACCGTTCACGGGTCCCAACCCGGCTGTCCCGGAGTGGGGTGAACCCGAAGTGCCGCGCCGCCCGCGCGGCGTGGTCGAAAAGTGTACGTTCTGCTTTCACAGGATTGATCGGGGACTGGAGTTGGGTTTGACCCCTGGAGTTGACCTGGATGCCACCCCGGCGTGCGTTAACGTCTGCCCGACCGGCGCGCGCGTGTTTGGCGACCTCAACGATCCAACGTCTCCCGCCAGTCTGCTGTTGGAGGCGCGTACCTCTTACCGGCTCCGCGATGATTTGGGAACCGCACCGCGCGTCTACTACCTGCCTGCTGATGCGAAGGATATGTAACATGAAAACCTTGAAAAGGCTGAGATTTACTCCTTGGTCTGCCTGGTTGGGTTTCCTGGGCGTTCTCATTGTCGCCGGAGCGGCAGCGGGGATTGTTGTCTACTGGAAAGGATTGTCTGTTACCAGCCTGACAAACCTGGTTCCCTGGGGACTGTGGATCACAATTGATTTGACATCCATCGCGATCAGTGCGGGAGCGTTCAGCCTGTGCGCGCTGGTATACCTGCTGGGATTGAAGCGCTTTCAACCGGTGGCACGCACAGCCACATTTATCGGCCTGCTTGGCTATACCATGGCCATCCTGACTCTGTTGCTCGATATCGGCCGTCCGGATCAATTCTGGCACTCACTCGTTTTTTGGAACATGCACTCCCTGCTCTGGGAAGTAACCATGTGCGTGACTCTTTATCTTGGTGTGTTGTTGCTGGAGACCCTGCCCATCTTTGCCAATTTTGAATGGCTGCGCGGCCGCTGGCCCAGGTTGGCAGCCTTGATGTCGAAAGCTCACCATCTCGCCCCGTACCTGGCAGTGGCTGGTCTGTTGCTTTCCATGCTGCATCAGTCATCGCTCGGAGCACTTTATGGTGTTTTGAAAGCCCGCCCGCTCTGGTACCGACCGGATATCTCCTTGTTGTTCATTATCTCAGCTGTGGCCTGTGGCATGGCTATTACTGTCTTCGCATCAATGGTCTCCGCCCGACTGACGCACCGCGCCAACGTGGATGACAATCTTCTTGATCGTATCTCCCAGATCGTTGGTTGGATCCTGGTGTTTTACCTGTATTTCCGCTTCTGGGATGCACTCGCGATGACTTACACCTATGAGCCCGGCCGGACAGAGGGCCTTCACCTGTTGACGAGGGGCCCGCTTTCCTTCAACTTTTGGGTGGTCGATATATTCTTGGGGATCGTAGTCCCAATGGTTATCCTGGTCAACAAAAGGACGCGTTCCATGCCCTTCTGGCGGATGCTGGCCCTGCTGCTGGTTGTGAGTGGTGTGGCAGCCTTCCGCTGGGATACTAATCTTTCCGGCTTGATGATCATCATATCCTATTTGCCGGGTGCCCCCGTCTTGACCTATACGGCTTACCGCCCGTCATTGATCGAAATCCTGACCGGAACAGGCATCGTCAGCTTTGGCCTGCTGGCGTTCTCCCTGGCTGTCCGCTACTTAAGGGTTGTCGACCATGGCAGCGGCATCATTTCTGATGTGCCGCATCAGGCCAGGCAGATAGATAATATCCCTGTTCCATCCGGAGATTAAATCAAACGAGGCCGCCATTTGGGCGGCCTCGTTTTTATTTTGAAACTGGTTACTTCTCCAGTGCACCTGCATCGATCCATTGCTTGACCAGAGCCAGTTCATCCGGGGTCAGGTTGCGGAAGTGCTTTTCACTCTGTATCTTGATCAAGAGGCTGTTGGCTGAATCTCCTGGAAGGACAATGACGCCATCTTTGCCGCCTTTCATCACCCCGGCAAACGTACTCAAATCCAGGTCAGCGGTTGGGGATGCACTATTGTGGCAGGAGCTGCACGCTGCAAGGAAAATGGGCAGGATGTTGGTAGTAAAGGTCGGGTTGCCTATCACCGGGGCCGGAGTGGCTGCCGGGGTGGGGGCGGGCAATTGGGATTGCAGAATTGTGCGCAGCGAAGGCGCATTGAAGCCCGCGTACTTGAAATTGGTGCCATGGCAGGCGCTGTTCGAACAGAATGAAGTATTTGATGTCCCACCGGCATCTTCAGTGGTATGGCAGTTGCTGCAGGTGGCATCGAAAGCATTATGGTGCAAGCTGATCCAGTTGGGGTTGAGGTGCGACTCGGGCTCCGGCCCACGACTGATCTCGATACTGGCCACAAAATCCTGGGCTGTAGCCACAACCGGGATGGAATGGCACAGGTTGCATTCCAGCCGAATGGCCTGTTGTTGGGAGTTCAGGTGTTTGCCGTCGTGGCAGCGGAAGCAACCGGGTGAGTTGATATGGCCAAGGTTATTGGGGTAAGTGGTCCAATCTACTTTCTGATCAATAAACACCGTCTGGTTGTAAATGCCTTGCAGTTCAGTGATCGCCGATTTGATCAGATCCTGGTTACCGGCATAGAAATCATTGTAGTATTGGGAATAGTAGTTCTCCAGGCCTGTGATCCCGTTCATGGCCAATGGTTGGGTTTCGTAGGGCACGGATAACACTTCGACAGCCTTGTTCCGGATTTCCGGGATCTTGGAAGAGATCAAACCGTGAGACATGGCATCATCGACCGAATCGGCCGGAAGAGGGAAATTATGCGTCACGCGGTTATGACAGGTAATGCAGTCCACTGTCTTCAACTGGCTCCGGTCGATCTTGGCGGGATCGATCGCGGCTTCAGTATCGATGTAATCCGTGGTCGTACCATCATTATTGTGCACGCGCACAAATGGTATGGTCTGGCTTAAAGGATCAGTACTGTAATATTCGACTGTATTAATGATATGCCAGTGGATGCCGCGTCCCAATCCCTGTGACTTGGCACCGCCACCGGTTTTGATCACCAGGTAAGTGCTGAGTGGCGTATTGGTCCCATCCGGTAGGAAGTGGTTGACGTTGACCAACTTGTTGCCCGAAAAAGCCTCCGGCTGGTGGCACTTCTCACAGGTCTCGCGTGCAGGCCGCTGCTGGTTGGCGCGGATTGGAAATGTGTAGTTATGAAAGATCTCGTCCCAAATCTCCCTCGCCGCCTGGGTTTTCCGCGCTATCTCGGTGCCAAAAGGACTTCTACCAATATGGCACTCGGTGCAGTATACATTGGCATGAGGAGAAAGAAGGTACCTGGCATTCTGGGGGGGCATGGTATGGCAGGTATATCCACAGAATTTGGGGGAATTGGCGTATTCCCACCCGGAGATACCACCGGACAGCAGAAGAATAAAGATCGCTGCCAGCACCAGGTAAGGGAGCACCAACAACCAGCGCGAGGAACCGGCTGGTGGGAAAAAGAATCGTTTTAGTCCGGCCTTTATGCGTTTGAACATGCAGTGTCTCCTCTCGCAATAATTATAATCTGTTAGCCAGTAAATGCAATAAAATTCAGGGTTCCTGGAAATTCAACCCGGAAGCCTAATTCTTTAGAATTCATGCGGAAATTTCTCAGGTGTCTTGCCCGTGTCCTGGTTTTGAACAGGCTTGTTCTTCGCTTTACAAGGAAGCGGGGACGGCCTCGCCGTCCCCGCTTTACCTTCTCTAACCAGTAGTGGTACAGTGGTATGTAATTACGAATTGGTGTCTTGGATTTACTTCAACCCTGCCAAGGCAGCATCGAGCAGGGCCATGGCATACTTCGGGTTGTGAACACCCATGCTTCCGTCTTCCGTTATGTAGCCATAGACCCACACCGGGAAGGCTTTGGCTTCATCGACGCCTTTTTCGGGAACAGGAGCGCCGGTTTCGTCAAGTTGTCCGGCTGTCGTCAGGGCAGCTTTCAGCTCGTCATACTTGGCTTGGATCTTGGACCGGGTGCCATTGATATCAAAGTCCTTTGGCATCTGCATGGCAGGCCACGCATGCTGAGACTTGCGGTTTGAAGAAATGGTCGGCTTTTTCCGGGCCGCCCATATGGCAGGTCACGCAGGCTTCCTCGGTCATCGTGTAGTGACCAGCGGGGGAACCGGTGACTGTGCCGCCGCCGCCAACACCCAGCAGCATGTCGGACTGACCGCTCAGGTGCTGATTAAAGCGCACAGAGACATCATATTTGCCGGCAATCGCTGCGCCGGCGGCGTCCTTGGCGGCGAAATCTGGCATATAGCGGCGTGCCTGGTGGCACTGGACGCACAGGTTCGCCGCACCCTTATCGAATGTCTTGCCGCTGACAACCATAGTCACCGGGGCTTCGGTCCGCAGGGAGAAGTCTTCCTTGGTGTAGGTGGTGTGGATCGTATGGCAGGTGCGGCAATCCTGGGGGGTTGCATCCGGAAGTACCACATCCTTTGCCGTGCCGTAATCTGCGAAATTCTGGCCCGCAGTAATTCTTTGGATGAAAGAAGCGCCTGAGTGGCACGCAGAACAAGCCTGTATACCGGCCTCTTCTTCCCAAACCACGCCACTGCCATGCAAGGAGGCTTGCCAGGCATAGAGTTTGCCGGTCAGCAGGGTGCCGCTGTTGTGGCACTCCGAGCAGGTCAAGTCTGCGGCCTTCGGAGAGGTTCCGGCTGGGCCAGCGGGACCAGCAGGACCAGCGGGACCGGCCGGGCCGGCAGGCCCAGTGGCACCTGGAGCTCCGGCACAGGCTGCCAAAAAGAACAGGGCGATAACCAACCCACATGCAAGTACAATCGTTTTTTTAATGGACATTTCTTCATTCTCCTTTATGGATTTAAAAATGAAATGCAATAATGAAATCGTTATGAAGATCTACTATTTTTCAGGGCCTCCAATCTGGAATATCACCCCTATTGCCTTGGGGTTTTATACCTAATATTGGGTTAATGTCCCCAATATATATTAAAAGCAAGTTAATAACAAGGATAAGATGAGACCAACTAACGTTACGAATGTCATAAAATAACCATGTCATTAGTCATAAATCTACTGCGGGTATTGGAGTAAAATACCCAATAGGCTTTAAATGACTTCAGTATCTTTTGATCCGGTGTTATTGCTGGTGTTCTTTATCTACGGGTTGGCCTTTTTCAGCCTGGGTATGACTTTGGCTGTCGAGAGCGGCCGTTTTCCGGCCCTGGCAGATGCGCAGGTACTCCGTCCCTTGGCAATCTTTGGGTTGATCCATGGCACCCACGAATGGCTGGAAGCCTATCTGATGCAGGCCGATGCATTCGGATCTCCATTGCCAGGCTGGCTGCCCTGGGTCCGGTTAATCATACTTGCCATATCTTTCGTCTTTCTACTCATTTTCGTCATCCAGGCATTTCGCTTGCACCCACATAAATTTCGAATGGGGGGCTATCTGCTTTTTACGGCTCTGGGGGGGTATGTTCTGGTTATCCTGGTTGGTGCCAATCATGCCCTTCGATTTACAAATATTTCCTGGTTCGATCTTCTAAACGTTCTTACACGTTACCTTCTGGCGGTACCCGGCGCCATCCTGGCGGCTTTCACACTGCGTCTCCATGCTGTCGGGTCAACTGGAGAGCAACGTCCTCATCTCATTACGCACCTGACGGTGGCAGCCATAGGTTTCCTCATCTACGGCCTGGCCCAGCTTTTTGTACCCTCTGCCGATATGTTCCCGGCTCGCTTTATTAATGCGGCTGCTTTTAGAGACTGGTTCGGATTTCCAATCCAAATGGTGCGTGCCGTGGTGGCCGTTATGATCACGATGGGTTTGGTCCGAGCTACACAGTTGGCCGAACGCGAACGCCAACACCTTGCCTTAACTGCTCAAAAGGAGCACCTGACGGCTCTTGAACAACGTGATAATTTTCGCCATGAATTGCTCTTCCACACTGTCCGCGCCCAGGAGGAGGAACGTTCCCGTATTGCCCGGGAACTCCATGATGAAACTGCACAAGTTCTTACAGCCTTATCTCTTGATTTGGCTACATTACGCAAGAACTTATCCAAACACTCAAAGACCGTCCAATTGGTCGACCGTTTACAACTGCTCAGCAAACAAATGTCCCAAGAGCTCTACCGCCTCGTGCACGATCTCCGCCCGGCTCAATTAGATGACCTGGGCTTGATTCCCGCCATCCATTATTTAAAAGATAGCTATGCAACGCAAGGTCTTGAAGTATCCGTGCAGGTGCAGGGGCAAAGCCGGCGGCTGGATACCATTGTTGAGACTGTTCTTTTCCGCGTGATTCAGGAAGCATTAAACAATGTCCTTCGCCACTCTCAAAGCCCGCAAGCACAGATTCTGGTCAGTTTTAATCCTCAGGAAATCACCTTAAATATCATTGACGACGGGATCGGCTTTGATCCTGAAAAACCCCTAACGCCTCCGCACGGGTGGGGATTGGCTGGCATGCGTGAGCGGGTGGATTTGATCAAAGGACAGTTGCGCATCGACTCGGGACAAGGCCGGGGTACAACCGTTGAAGTAATCGTGCCTTACTCAGATGTAGTTACCGAAGGAGCCTTATGAAGAAGATCCGACTATTGCTCGTTGATGATCATGAAATCATACGCGTCGGCCTGAAAACCTTTCTTCAAACCCAACCTGATTTTGATGTGGTAGCCGAAGCGGGTAATGGAGAGGATGCCGTGGAGCGTGCCTTGGAATTTCACCCGGACGTGGCTCTCATGGACATCACCATGCCAGGAATTGACGGGATGGAAGCGACGCGCAGATTACGGGACCATTGCCCGGAGTGTCTGGTTTTAGCACTGACCGTACATGATGATAAACAATATCTTATGCAAATGCTTGCTTCAGGTGCTTCCGGTTACATCACCAAGCAAGCTGCAGCGGATGAGCTGGTGGAAGCCATACATACCATTGCATCTGGAAATGTGTACCTTCAACCAGCTCTCGCACGCTGGTTGCTGGAGGATTACCAGCGCCTGACCCGCCAAACAATCCCCGCTCCCATCATTTCATCGGAAGGAACCGATGGGAACGCAATCAGGCTGGATGTACTCAGCCTGCGGGAGCGGCAGGTTTTGGAAATGATTGCCCAGGGAGTCAGCAATCAGGATATCGGTCAACGCCTTGCTTTGAGTCATAAAACGATTGCACGTCACCGCGAAAGGATCATGAAAAAACTTAACATGCATTCCCGTACTGAACTGGTTAAGTTTGCCATACGTACGGGACTGGTGCAACTAACATGAAAGGTAGATGCAGGTCTTTGGGCACTCTTTTTAAACAAAAAGCCTGACACGGCAAATTAGCCGGTCAGGCTTTTGGAACTCACCCGTTGGAGTTACATTCGGATCCCCATTTTACGCAGGTCTTCAGCATCAAATCGCGCGCAGACCAAACCAATGCAGGCGATGGCGGATATGATCAAAACAACAATGGCAGCGAATATGATCATGGGGAACTCCTTTCTCCGAACTCTTGATACCTCTATATATTTAACGCATTTCTGGCATTTTGGTTGCGCTTTCATAATAAATTGAAATCGGGCACTCTGCGCGCCCGATTTCTTCTCGAGAACTGTACCAACGTCCACTGTCCGTTGTCCATCCTCCGCCCTTACTAGAGAGCTCCTCAACGGGGAGCATCTTCTCAGTCTCAATACCCCATCGCAGTAAACATTTCATCGTTCGTGGCAAACTTGAAATCCTCCAGACCACGCTTCTGCGCTTCGGCGCTCTCAGCTGCCGCCAGCTTTGCCAGGTGGGCTTTATCAACCACGCGCTCATGGGTTTCCACCAGGCGCTGTTCGAATTTCTCCACCACGTTGTCCACATCACGCATCGGCCCCTGTGAGCCGAGATACCGCAAGACCGCATCAGCAGCCCTCTCGCCATCCCGGCGCGCCACCCCAACCAATCCGGTACTGGCCTGGCGTGCCCAGCCTGCCAGGAAGACGCGTTCGATGGGCAGATTGCTATCCGGGTTAAAGGCTTCGTATGAAACGCCCTCCACCGGGAAGCGTGGCTGTGGAACAGACATGTAAGCATCGTTGAAAATGGGTACGCAGAAATCCTTGTCAACCGTATCGCCGATGGCAAAGATGACCGTATCGGCTTCTATCTGGCGTGAATTGCCAGTGCCGCGCGCCTTTACATTACCGTCCACGGCTACCAGTGTGTTCTCTTCCACCTTTAGTGCGTTTACTCCGTTCATCCAATCGCCCAGAATACGCACGGGCGAGGCCAGGAACTCAAATCGAAAACGGGTGGACGAAACCGGATCGAGAGCCTTAGGTAGGGCATCCAGGAAAGCGGCTTTGGAGGCGGCCGGATCCTGGCCGGCGGACTGCATGATGGGTGCCACGCGGCTGAACTCGGATTCAAAGGTTGCCAGGTCCAGGTTGCAGGCCACGTATTCCATTTCTTTTCGGGTAAATTTTACGTCCGCCGGGCCACGCCGAACAACTGCGACCACCTCATCCACTTTTCTCTCGCGCACAAGGTAATGGGTAATATCCATCATGACGTTCCCTGCACCAACTACCGCGACGCGGTTACCAAGCAGATACTTCTTCTCGCTAAAAGGAGGCAGGAGGTTGTAATGAAAGATAATATTCTTGGCGTGGTAAACACCTGGCAGGTTCTCGCCCGGCAAACGCAGCCACTTGGTCCCCTGGGCGCCGGTTGTGATCAGCACGGCTTGAAAACCGGATTCGAGCAGGTCCTCCAGCACGATATTTCCACCACAACAGACAACAACGTTTCCATAGTAATCAATCCGGGGATGGTCAAGGATTTGATTGAACTGGGCTCGCAGGCCCTGTTTCATTTTGAGTTTGTCCGGGTAAATGCCGTACTCTGCCAGGCCGCCTGGTTTTATGTCACGGTTAAACAGAACCACACGTGCGCCGCCATCGGCTATTTTTCGGGCGGCGTACAGGCCCGCAGGCCCGGCTCCAACGATTGCTACCATGTACTTCGGGTCTTCCATCCAGACTCTCCTCTTCCCATGATATGGCTTGAATTATAGCCGCTGGTATAGCGACGTACAAGACTGTCAAGTTAATCGTAAAACACCCCATAATTACGCCCTTTCTTTCGAAGTCTATGCTATAGTTAACCACTTCAACCAGAATATAGGTAACCCATGGAAAAACCTTTCAGCAAATACACTTTTCCTAATGGCATGAAAATCCTGCTTAAAGAAATCCACACTGCACCACTGGTCAGTTCGTGGATCTGGTATCGCGTTGGTTCCCGGGATGAACCTTCCGGTCGAACTGGCATCTCTCACTGGGTTGAGCATATGCAGTTCAAGGGTACAGCCCAATTCTCGGCCAGCAGCCTGGACAGGGACATCTCGCGAGATGGAGGTATTTGGAACGCCTTTACCTTTATGGATTGGACTGCCTACCTCGAAACCATGCCTGCCGATAAAATCGATCTGGGTCTGCGCCTGGAGGCTGATCGGATGACCAACAGCCTGTTTGACGAGAAGGAAGTCGCTTCAGAGCGGACAGTGGTCATCTCTGAACGGGAGGGAAACGAGAATGAGCCGATCTTCCGGCTGGGAGAGGCCGTCCAGCAGGCTGCCTTTAAAGTCCACCCGTATCATCACGAAATCATTGGTGACCTGGTTGACTTGAAATCCATCAGCCGGGAGGATCTCTACCAACATTACCGAAACTATTACAATCCGAATAACGCGGTCTTGGGGATAGCCGGTGATTTCAGGACCAGAGAGATGCTGGCACGCATCCGTGAACTCTTCGAGCCAATACCCACCGGCCCCGTTCCACCGCGCCTCATTCGACCTGAACCTGCACCCAATGGCGAGTATCAGTTGAAGGTTGAAGGTCCGGGTGAAACGGCCTACCTCGAAGTTGCTTATCACGCACCGGCGGGCGATGATCCTGATTTCTTCCCATTGGCAGTACTGGATAGTTTGATGTCTGGACCAAGCGGTCTCAGTATTTTTGGTGGCGGAGGCCTGTCAAACAAAACCTCCCGCCTGTACCGGGCCTTGGTTGAGAAGGAATTGGCGGTTGGTGTTGGCGGCATCACCAATACCACCCTCGATCCATATCTTTACAGTATCAGTATTACTGTCCACCCAAAACATACACCTGGAGAAGTGCTTGCCGCATTTGACAACGAGGTGAAATGTATCCGGGAAGAACTTGTTCCAGTGGAAGAAATCGGCCGTGCCATTAAACAAGCCCGGGCTTTATTTGCCTATCATAGCGAGAATATCACCAGCCAGGCTGCCTGGCTTGGCCATGCCGAAATGTTTTCCACCTATGACTGGTTCCTTAATTACCTGGAAAAATTAGCGCAAGTCACTCCTTCAGACGTACAAAAAGTTGCTCAGAAATACCTGCGAGAGCAAAATCGCGTTGTAGGATCTTACATTCCAAAGGGAGCGGAGGTGCAAGCATGAGCAGGCTTAAACAGTCCTTGCCCGGTTCTGATGACATCACGCGTGTCACCCTCCCGAATGGCATCACTCTCTTGGTGCGCGCCAACTTCAACAGCCCATCCGTGGTTATCGGCGGTTACCTTTCCTGTGGCAGCTTGTTTGATGTGGACGAAAAGTTGGGCCTGTCCGACTTCATGGCCTTAGGCCTGATGCGTGGAACCGCCACGCGCACCTTCCAGCAAATCTATGACGCGCTCGAATCGGTCGGCGCCAGTCTGTCCTTTGGGGCTGGCCCCCATAATACCGGTTTCTCCGGCCGTGCGCTGAGCGAAGACCTGCCTCTCATGCTCGATATCCTGGCTGATGTTCTGCGCCACCCGGTCTTCCCGCTGAATGAGATTAAACGCCAGCGGGCTCAATTCTTGACCAGCCTGGCCCAGCGTGCCGAGGATACTGCGGATATGGCCGCCATCACCTTTGATCAGATCGTCTTTGATGGTCATCCATATGCCCGTCCGGATGACGGCTGGCCGGATACCATCCGGGCCATCCGGCGCGCAGATCTGGTCGACCTCCACCAGCATTGTTACGGCCCGCAGGGAATGGTTATTGCCCTGGTAGGCGCGATCGAACCGAAAATTGCTGTTGAACAGGTGGCAGGAGCTATAGGTGATTGGTCCAACCGTAAACAACGTGAACTTCCCTCCTTGCCCACGCTCAAACCTCTTAAGCGGACCATCACCCGCAGGATCAAAATCCCTGGCAAATCCCAAGCCGACCTTGTCATCGGGACCTCCGGCCCGCGCCGCACAGATCCGGATTACATTGCAGGCAAATTGGGGAACTCGGCGCTTGGCCAATTTGGGCTCGGCGGCCGCATCGGGGACGTGGTACGAGAGAAATCCGGTTTGGCTTATTACGCCTCCTCAACCCTGAATGCGGGCATCGGTCCCGGTTCGTGGAGCGTAAGCGCGGGAGTCAATCCGGCCAATCTGCAAAAAGCACGCGACCTGATCTGCAGGGAAATCGAACTTTTCGTTGAGAAGGGTATCACACCTGAAGAGCTGGCCGACAGTCAATCTAACTTCATTGGTCGGCTGCCCCTTTCACTTGAATCCAACAGTGGTGTAGCAAGTGCTCTGCTAAATATTGAACGCTACGACCTCGGCTTGGACTATTACCGCCGTTATCCAGACCTGGTACGCGCCGTTACCCCTCAGGATGTGCTGAATGTCGTCCGTAAGTATCTGGATCCTGACCGGCTGGCGATCGCGATTGCGGGTCCATAGGTTGGTGTGAATAATCCATGATTCTTAAAACCGGAATTGATATCATCGAGATACAGCGCATTCAGGCAGTGCTCGATCGCCACGGTGAGCACTTCTTGAAACGCGTGTTTTCTGACCAGGAGATCATTGAGTGCCGCGGACGTGCTGAAGCATTGGCGGTCTGCTTTGCCGCCAAGGAAGCAACTTCCAAAGCCATGGGAACTGGCATTGGTCCAATCTCCTGGCGTGAGGTTGAAACCTTACACAAATGGAGTGGAGAACCCTACCTTGTTCTGCATGGAGCGGCAGGAAAAATAGCCGAAGAACTGGGGTTGGGAGTCTGGGCAGTCAGCCTGAGCCATAGCCGCGAAAATGCCATCGCCGTGGTTGTCGCGACGAGCGTGTAATCAATTCTTTTCTTCTGTACCGATCCACAGGTGGCCTGGCTGTATGGCGCGGTTCGGGCGGACTCTGACTGTCCCGGCAATTTTCCCGGCCTGCCCTTCGACCAGGTCGGGATGCGATTCCAACAGCATGGAGGGATGGACCAGGCACAGGTCTGGGACCAGACCATATTTCTTTCGGTAGTAATCAGCGGCTCGAGTGACTTTAGCGGTCAATGCGGTGCGGGGATCATTATCAAACCAGAGCATGCCGACGTTCATATGGAACTCCTTATTCAAGAGGCGGAAGCCAGAATTTCAGCCAACTCCCGGACTGTGAAAGTCCAAATTGCTTTCCTGGGTGCAAATCATCCAGGCTGACCCGTGGATCTTCCACCAGGGCACGCGCGTTATGAATATGTTTTACATGGCCAAGTACACGCGTATGGAAATAATCCAACCAGGGCCGCAGATGGGCCAACCGTGCAGGATTAATGGATATCACCGGCCAGACATGCCGCTCCGGTCCGTACATCAATAACCAGCGTAAGTCATGCAAAGATTGAACCTCACTGCCGGTCATCAGGTCGAACCCATCGAAAAGCAGTAAAAGAGCCTGACGTGTTCCGGGAAGTGCTTGTGCCCAACTGACCAATTGGGAAATGAAAGCAGATGCGGATGGATGGTAAGCCGGCCAGATACCCAGGCAATTGGGCAGAGCTTCCAGTGTGGTCCAATCTTCGGGGAAGGGAGTCAGTACGCCAAACTGGATATCGCCAGGATTTTGGAGGCTTGCTGCGCGTGCGAGAGATTGTAGGAACGCTGTTTTGCCGCTGTCCCCGTCTCCCGCCACCAATAACGGACCCGGAGACGGTTCGTACAGGTCAAGCAGGAGGGGCAAACCATCCTCCGCCATCCCGAGTAAAAGATTGCCGCCAGGGAGTTGGACAGAATGGGTGATAGATGAACCTGCATTGAAAGGTTGTCCGGCTTGCGGCTCAACCTGTTTTTCCTGGAGCAGTTCCGACTGGATTTCCTGGTAAGCCTGGAGGGCAAGGAGAAATTGGTCAGGAGTGGACATTGGTGAACCCTTTCTGGAATCAGAACATTTGTTCTTATAATAGCACGTATGTTCTGATTAGTCAATAGTTTGAGCTGGCTTAATCCCTAAATGACCTGGGGTAGTCGTTCCTCGGAACGACGGAGGAACGACTATTCCTCTCACGGGTTCGTTTTGGAATATTCTGTTGATAAGGCGCGGATGAAGGAAATAGCCGAGGGCGGGTAACTTTTCTGAAGCAAGACCACCTGCCACAACAAAGTACTTGTTTAGCGTCCAAGCCGTTACAACAAACATAAAACAAATGTTCTAATTTGTCAAGCAATTGGGGGCTCATGTACGAACATCAGTTTGCGATCCTGGCTGGATCATCAGCGGTTGATTCTCGCAGCGAACTGGCCAGTCCGTGAGGGTCAAGATCAGATTAGTATAATTGTGCTAATGATCATGGGAGGAATGTGGAAAGATATTGTGTTAATAAATGGGCGGGATGTCTTATCGATAAAGAGCTTAATCAGCGATGATTTTTAAATCCATATTCAGTATAGTGAAATGGATAAAGAACTTTTTATGCCATCAATGAATTAGTTCCTGGGATGGGAAATGGTCATGATGAGCACAAATCCTGATTCAATTAATTTCCTCGAACGGCGGCTTAAACCGAGATTTAAATGTGATTATCCTGCCTGGCTTCAAGGCCATGACGAAAATGGAAAGTTGTTCGAGGAAATTGGTAAGGCCATCAATCTCAGCCGGAGTGGGGTGTATATATTAGTGAACCGGGAGATCCCTGAAGGAATGGAATTAACAATCAGGATTAGCCTTCCTACTGAAAATCCCAAGCTGGGAACATCTAAATTGGCTGTGCGGGGGATGGTAGTGAGAGGTGAATTCCATTCGGAAACGATTTTTGGTATCGCGGTCAAATTCAAGGAATACCGGTTCCTTTGACCTTGAACGGTTGGGTGGAGGGTATTCCCATATAAAATGCATAATTGATACTTTCATCATTCTTCAAGAAAATATTGTATTTCTTCTTTTTTTTCTATTGACGATAATAAAAGCTAAACCAGGCAATTTTATTGGTATGGAACTTGAATCCAGATCAGAGATCGGAATCCTTCCGGAGCATGTCGGAATGGCGGAGCCCGCCAGGACAGGGTGAATCATGTTGGAAGAAATCATCAAGGCAATCATTTTGGGAATCGTCCAGGGAGCGACGGAATTTTTTCCCATTTCAAGTTCAGCCCACCTCATTGTCATCCGCTGGTTTTTCGGTTGGTCCGATCCGGCTCTTGCCAGCCTGTCATTCGATGTTGCCCTCCATCTTGGAACATTCCTTGGTGTGATGGTGTTCTTTGCCAATGACTGGATCTGGCTTCGCCTGATACGGGCTTTTTTTCAGAGCATATCCGAGCATCACATTGGCACTGATCCAGACCGCAGGCTGGTCTGGCTGGTTCTCATTGGGACGATCCCGGGCGGGATAGCCGGATTATTATGGGAAAACAAGGTCGATGCCCTTTTTCACCGTCCATCCGTGCCCATTTCACCTACTGCGATGATCGTTTTAGCAGGCATCCTTGCTGGTTTTGGAGTGCTGCTTTTGTTGACAGACCGTTTCGCTACGCATGTGCGAAGCATGCGTGACCTGACTCCGAAGGATACGCTTCTCATCGGCCTGTCTCAGGCATTGGCGATCTTCCCCGGTGTATCCCGTTCGGGGTCCACCATCACTACCGGCCTGGCGCTCGGCTTCAAACGGGAAACCGCGGTCAGGTTCTCCTTTTTACTCTCAGCACCCATCATGGCCGGCGCCGGGTTAAAAAGCCTATGGGAAATCTGTTCAGGTTTAGAAATCGGTGCGTTTACTCACACCGACCTGATATTGTTCCTGATAGGTTTCATCATGGCAGCTTTTAGCGGCTTTTTATGTATCCGTATTTTATTAAATTATCTTCAAAAACACAACGTGAATGTTTTTGTATATTATCGCTGGGCCTTGGCATTGTTGATTGTCACGGTGACTTTGATTAGAGGATAATCAAACTCAGGAGAATTCAATCATGGAGCTCAAACGCTATATCAACATCATACGACGTCGAATGTGGGTGATTATTTTAACATTCGTTGTTACGATGGCAGTGGTTATCCTGGGCACCCAACTTCAGACCCCAATCTATGAAGCGTCAACAATGCTTCGAATTGCTACATCTGCTGGAGGTCAGGTAAGTTATACAGATTATCAATATGCTGGCCGGCTTATGAACACCTACATCGAAATCGCTGCCAGCAAGCCTGTTCTGACGGAATTGATGAAACGCCTAAATTTGAGCAAGCCACCCATTGTCAAGGCCGAGATTCTTCCCAATACCGAGCTGATTAAAATCACCGTTGAAAATACGAATCCAGAGATGGCCGCAACCGCGGCTAATACTCTGGCTGAGGTTCTTATCGACCAAACCAGTGAGCTGTACACAGGGGGGGGAATAAGCTCATCAGAAGTCCTTGGGAGGCAGCTTGCGATTGCCAAAGATGGAGTAGACACTAAGCAACAACAGTATCAGCAACTGCTCATCCAAACGCCGTCAGCTCCAGAGGAAATTGCAGTTGCTCTACAAGCGCTGAATTTGCAACAGAATACCTATGCAACTTTGCTCTCTCAATACGAGCAGGCGAACATCCGGGAAACCATGGTGGCGAGCATGATAACGGTTGTTGACCCCGCGAGTATTCCCCTGGATCCTTCCAGACCCCGCCCATTTATGAATTACGCATTAGGATTTGTCATAGGTCTGGTGGGAGGGCTAGGGCTAGCGTTTCTTTTTGAGAATCTAGATACCACACTTTATACTATAGAAGACATTGAATCTATTACAAAATTGACTGCCCTGGTAAAGATCCCAAAAGCAACGAAAAGGCAAAAGAACATTTCCAAATATAATACAACACCGTTCGCAGAAGCTTTTCGGAATTTGGCGACCAAGATTCTATTATTTGGCCATAGAAAGCCTTTAAAAATAATTCTCATTATGAGTGCAGATCCAGGACAGGGCAAGTCAATGATTTCATCGAACCTGGCAATTGCTCTGGCCGACGCCGGGAAAAAGGTGGTTATAGTAGATTGCGATATGCGTCTGCCACAACAACACAGATTATTCGGTCTTTCTAACCAATATGGCCTTTCCGATATTCTAGAACAAAAAACAGGTTATTTAAAATCGTTGCAGAAGAGTCGATACAAGCGTGTTACTTTGCTCGCCAGCGGATCGATCGTTGATCATCCATCCAAAGTGCTTAGCTCACCTAAAATGGCCGACCTGATCGATAGACTAGGTCAGAGATTTGACTATGTTTTGTTGGATACCCCGCCATTTTTTTCGTTCGCTGATACAGAAATACTTATTCAGCATGCGGACAGTTTGATTCTGATAGTGCGACGAGCCTATACGAAACGCGAGTCTGTTCAAATGGTGAGCAAGTTCCTGGCAGGATTTCAAGAAAAATTGATTGGTCTTGTAATAAACCAGGCAGATAATATCAGTGATTACGGATACTACCATTCCCAAAGGAAATTGAATAGACGCACCGCCGGAAGAAATCCATCTCTTCAAGAAAGAGTAAGCAACTTTGTCAGGTTGGTTCGAAGGAGTCGGCTTTGAAAGGAGGGTTTCATGGAATCGGTTTGGAAAAATGATCCGGAATTCACAAGTTTGGTAACGAATAGCCGCAACCGTTATTATGCTGCCAAACGAATATTGGACATCCTGGTCGCACTAATAATGTTGGTGGTCTTATCTCCTTTGATGCTATTAACAGCTCTTGCCATTATCATTTATTCGCCTGGTTCGATCTTCTTCGTCCAGGAACGAGTAGGCGCAAGGAGACAATTTCGCAACGGCCGTTCATACTGGAAAACAGAGAAATTCAATTGTTACAAGTTTCGCACGATGAAGGTCAATGCAGATCCATCCATCCACATGGCTTATGTCAAGGCATTGATTGAGAACGATCAGAACCAAATGACAATCCTCCAGGGGGAAGCAACTGAAACCCGTAAATTAATCCACGATTCGAGGATAACCCGGCCTGGAGCAATCCTGCGGAAATCCAGCGTTGATGAATTGCCCCAGCTTTGGAACGTTTTACGTGGAGATATGAGTCTGGTGGGGCCGAGGCCTGCCATCCCTTATGAAGTGGAAATGTATAAACCCTGGCATTGTCATCGATTTGAAGCACAACCCGGGATCACAGGCTTGCAACAGGTTGCGGCGCGCTGTACGACCGATTTTGATGAGGAGGTGAAGCTAGATCTTGAATATATCGAAAAACAATCCTTATGGCTCGATATGAAAATTCTTTTTAAAACCCCTTTCATAGTGATTTCTACAAAGGGTGCTCACTAAGTTCAGGGAAGGAAATAACATGAATCAAATAAAAGTTGGGGTCATTGGTTATGGGTACTGGGGACCCAATTTGACCAGGAATTTTTACGAACTTTCTGAGTCAGATCTGGTTGCAATAGCCGATTTGTCTGAGGACCGGCTGAAACAGGCACAGTTACGCTATCCACATTTGATTGTGACACAAGATTATCATGAGTTTTTTAAATTAGGCATACAGGCCGTGGTTGTTGCTACACCCCCGGCAACCCACTTTTCGATAGCCAGGGACTGCCTGAACCATAACCTGAATGTGATGGTTGAGAAGCCGCTCACTTTGAAGAGCGAGCATGCGGAAGAGTTGATCAGATTGGCCGATGAAAAAGGGCTCACCTTGATGGTAGGTCACACTTTTGAATACAACTCGGCCGTGCATGCCTTGAAAAAATATATCGACGACGGGTTTTTAGGACAGATCTATTATCTGGACGCTGCGCGGCTGAGCCTGGGCCTTTTTCAAAGGGATACAAATGTTCTCTGGGATCTGGCCCCGCACGACATTTCCATTCTCCTCTATTTACTCGGGAAGCGTCCCATCTCCATCAGCGCACAGGGAACGCCTTGTATCTTCAGTGGGATTCACGATGTCGTCTATATGAACCTGATGTTTCCAGGAAACATTTCGGCTCATATCCATGTCAGCTGGCTCGATCCTTGCAAGGTACGCCGTGTCACGGTTGTGGGCAGCAAGAAAATGGTTGTGTATAACGACGTCGAAAATGAAACGAAAATTAAAATATATGATAAAGGTGTCGAACCCGCTCCAGAGGATACCGCTGGTTTTGGTGAATTTCATTGCAACTATCGGACTGGCGATATCACCATCCCGAATATCCGTTTCATCGAACCACTGCGGCAGGAATGTCAGCATTTCCTAAACTGCATTGTCAACCATACCGAACCATGCAGCTGCGGACGAGATGGCTTGGAGGTTATCAAAATATTGGAGGCTGCCCAGCATTCCTTAATGAATGACCAGGCGCCAGAGGAGATCCAATGGTAACTGTGACAGCTGAATATGCCCGCATCGCACAGGATGTGAAACTTGGACGTAACGTCAAGATCTACGCTTTTGTCAATTTGTATGGCTGCGAGATCGGCAATGAAAGCAAAATCGGTACATTTGTGGAGATCCAGAAGGGTGCCCGGATTGGAAATCGGGTAAAGATCTCCAGCCACACATTCATTTGCGAGGGGGTCACGATTGAAGATGAAGTTTTCATCGGACATGGCGTGATGTTCATCAACGATAAATACCCGCGTGCGACAGCTGCCACTGGTGAACTGCAAACGGAGGCGGACTGGGTTTGTACACCCACCCTGATCAAACGCGGGGCTTCGGTTGGCAGCAATGCCACCATACTTTGTGGCGTAACCGTTGGGGAAGGATCGATCGTCGGAGCAGGGAGCGTGATTACCCGGGACGTTCCCCCCGGAACCATAGTTGCCGGGAATCCTGCTCATATCATCCGTAAAATAGAGGCAGCCTAGGAGGAAAATTATGAACATCCCATTGGTCGATCTTCACGCTCAATATGTTCCACTTAGGGATGAAATTCTTGCTGGAATGGAAAAAGTATTCGAAAGCATGCACCTGTTCCTGGGAGAGAACGTACAGGCATTGGAGAAAGATTTTGCCCGGTTTTGCGGAGCCCAATTTGGAATAGGCGTCAGCGATGGAACTGCTGCTCTGCAGATCATCCTGCGCGCCCTTGGCATCGGACCCGGTGATGAGGTGATCACAGTATCGCACACCTTTATTGCCACCGCGGAGGCCATCGTGCTGGCTGGGGCGACTCCAATCTTCGTGGATATTGTCGGAGACACCTGCTTGATGGATGTTTCCCAGGTGGAGGCAAAGATTACCCCACTCACCAAAGCCATCCTGCCTGTCCACCTTTACGGCCAGACTGTGGATATGGATACACTGCAGCAAATTGCTTCCCGTCACAATCTAAAAGTGGTCGAGGACGCTTGCCAGGCGCACGGTGCCACTTACAAGGGGCGCCGGGCAGGGAGCCTGGGCGATGCCGCCGGTTTCAGTTTCTACTATTCCAAGAACCTGGGCGCTCTGGGGGAAGGTGGATTTATTACAACCAGCGATCCGGAGATTGCCCGTAAAGCGCGGATGATCCGCGACCATGGCTCAGAACGGAGATACTACCATGACATGATTGGTTTCAATGGCCGGCTCGATGAAATTCAGGCCGTGGTGCTGCGGGCCAAGCTGCCACATTTGGCGGAATATAATGATCTCCGGCGACAACACGCACGCAAGTATAACGAGCTTCTTGCCGGTCTGCCGATCGTCACGCCCACCGAATGCCCGGGTAACCAGCATATTTATCACATGTATGTCATCCAGGCACCTCGCCGGGACGAGCTTCAAGCCTGGCTCAAAGAGCGGGGGATTGGAACGGGGATTCATTACCCGGTGCCCATCCACCTTCAGAATTCAATGAGTAATCTTGGAGGCAGGAAAGGGCTTTTCCCAATCACAGAAAAGATCGTAGACCAGATCATTTCTTTGCCAATGTATGCCGAACTGACCGATGATTCCATCCGGACGGTGGTAAGTGCAATTCAGGGTTTTTACAACGGATAAAGTCTATTTTCCTATTTACTTAAAGAAAATGGCACAATTCCCCCTTGCGGACGACTCTGCATTATGTTTTTCCATATCCATGCACCCAGAAATGACTAGCAAACAAGTGAAAGTTGTCTTTTCCGAGACCGGAAGAATACCGGTTGGATAGAGATTGTCATTTTTCTACTCGTAAGATATGCCGAAAATTACCGCTCAGTTTTCTTATAACTGGCAAAAGTTCTTATCGTGGTTTAAAGAAGACATATTTCGACGCTTGTTCTTAAATGCAGGAAAGCTCCTGGGTGCAAAGGGAATTTCTGCAGCTTTGGCATTTGTGGGCACGGTGTTGACTGCCCGCGCCCTGGGGCCTGATAATTATGGGATCTTGGCACTTGTTTTAATATATGAGCAGATCATCGGTATTCTTGTGACTTTCAATGCGTGGCAAGCCATCATTAAGTTTGGAGGCGACATGATTCAGGAAAATGACCATGTCGGCCTGTGTCAGTTGATCAAATTTGGATTCGGCCTAGATATTGGCAGTGCCATCTTCGGAACAGTCCTGGCGATCACACTCAGTGGCCCTGTTATTTCTTTACTTGGCTGGGATCAAACGGTTCGGCCATTACTCATCATATATGGTTTGTTGGTCCTATTTAGTTTCAGCGGCACACCTATTGGTGTTCTTCGCTTGTTTAATCGTTTTGACTTGCTTGGTTATACAACAGTGCTAAATGCGCTACTCAAATTCGGCGGTGTGGTTATTTGTTTTATAACCAGACAAAGCCTTTTCGGCTTTGTATTGATTTACCTGGTCACTGGCATAATTGGCCAGATGATCCTGGTGTTTGCTTCTCTCTGGGTGCTGCGCAAACAGGGAATGGGTGATTTTTTTCTAAAACCGCTGCGGAACCTGAGTAGGAGATTTCCAGGCATATGGGACTACGTATGGACCACCAACGTAAACTCGACCATCCGTATGGCCTCTCAGCAATCGGATGGATTGATTATCGCGGCATTGACTACACCGGCGAACCTAGGATTTTTTAAGATTGCCAAACAATTCTCGCAGGTACTGCCAGAGCTTATTGAGCCTCTTTACGAGTCCATTTATCCTGAATTGGCGAGGTTGTGGGCTTCAGGAAATAAGCATACTCTCCTTTCCCTCATCAAGCGAACCACATTGATTGTGAGCATTATCGCGTTGAGTGGATGGATTGGGTTTATATTATTGGGAAAATGGCTGATCGCTATGACCGTAGGCCCAGCGTTTTCTTCAGCATACCTTTTGGCTGTAATCTATATGCTGGCGTTGGTAATTGCTCTATGTACTTTTTCATTTTCCCCTTGGATGTTAGCTATGGGATTCCCAAAAAAATCATTTGCAGCTCTCCTAGTTTCGACAGGGATATACTACGTAATATTACTTATATTTCTAAGTTACTTAGGAATTGTAGGTGCTTCTATAAGTTATGTCATTTTTTATCTTGTTTGGACAGGAATCATGCTGTTCTATCTGAGACCTTATTGGTCAAAAACATAGCCAAAAAATCATTTGGTTGTGCTAATTTATGGTGAGATCCTCTATCTGAATGAATAATAATATGCAAAATAATCCTTTATTTGATCTTCAGGATATGGCCTACGAGTTTCCCTATCATTACCTACCCTGGATTGACAATGACAAGTATTTTCGACTACATCGTCAATTAACCTGGGGTCTCGATTACATGACCTACATGTCTTTTATAGCCGAACTCATCAGCCAAAACCATCCAAAATCATTGTTGGACGTTGGCTGCGGAGATGGCCGTTTGATTTATATGATCAAATCGATTGTTCCAAGTGTTTCTGGTGTTGATCTTTCAGAACGAGCGATTGCCTTTGCCAGGTCTTTTAATCCAGATGTTCAATTTATTTGTGGGGATGTGGCAAAAATATCGGAAAAATACGCCTGGTTGACACTGATCGAAGTATTGGAACATATCCCTGATCAACAGATGCCGGAATTTGTCTGCAATATTGCACGTCTGGTTCAGGAAGATGGGGTATTGCTTATTTCTGTGCCCACCGTAAATATTTCTCTCCATGAGAAGCATTATCGCCATTACACCCTGACCTCATTAAAAGATACCATTTTGCCATATTTTGAAATTGAGAATTATTGGTGGTTGTACCGGTTGGGAATCCTGGAGAAGTTGATCCAATCGATTTTGTGCAATCCCCTCTTTGTTTTAAACTCCTCATACTTGTTGTCCTTAATATGGCGTTTGCATAAAACGCTGACATTTCACGCGAATGCCTCAACAGGTCTTCACCTGGTATGCCTGGCCAAATTGAGGAAGTAGTGACGCCGTGCCAGACAATACAAGTGTCTGGTCAAGAAAAGGATTCATAAAATGGTTCCTTGGATCTTTTTGAGCCGCCATAGACTGGGGGATAACAGAGAAATTCTTATTTAACTCTTGAGTGAGTCATGACTATTGCAGAAAAAAAGAATCCTGTGGATGTTTTTATATTCCTGCCAATTCTGGCAGTATGTGTGGATTTGTTAACTCCCTACCTGATCTGGAAGAATATCCTGCCTCCAGAAATCCGCTGGGTATCCCACATCGCCCTGGTCGGTATGGTCCTGGTGTCGCTGGTTCGCATGCTTGGCTTCGACTTGATCCCATTATCATTTTGGATGATTGCATTCATCTCTGTTTTTTGGTCCATTATCGCCATCGGAAATGGACAGGGGATAACGCCCACTGTTTGGGGAGTGTGGCTGCTGTTCCAATTCCCCTTTGTCTCTCTTTTCATGTATCTTGACCCTGAACCGCCGCAGCGGCTGCTGGAATATCTGCGCACGTTTTGCCTGGTTGCCCTCGGCATGGAATTGATCGCCCAGTTACTCCAATTTGCATTTGGGGTAACCCCCGGTGATGACCTCGCGGGCCTGTTCGGAAGAAACGGGACCGATATTGCAGTACTTTTTGGAATTCTGGTTTGTTGCATGTTCTTTGGGCATTGGATAATGACCAAAAAGTGGAGGGGCCTTTTAATTGCGTTATCGATGGCCATGATTAGCTCCGTGTTGGGCGAAATGAAGTTGTTTCCCGTGGCTATCACATTCATTGGTCTAATGGCGATTTTTTTATACGCCATCAAGTATCGTGCTCTGGGAAAAATGTTTCAATATCTTCTTCTGATTCTAATCATCCTGGTTGGTTTTGTCTTCCTTTACAATCGCTTCGTTCCCGGAGCGAGCGAAATCCCCCTACAAACTTACATAACAGACCTCACCAAGTTCTCAAATTACATTAACTTCGAAAATAATTCTGATAATTATTACTATACCGATATAGGCAGAGGGACTGCAGTAAGTATCGGCTGGAATTCATTACAGAAGAACCCGTTCACTTTGCTTGTCGGGTATGGGATTGGCACACGGAGCGAGAGCATATCCCTTGGGACAGCCGGAGTTGCCATTGCTTTGGGCAGCGTGGGTCCAAACGTGGGCACAAGCCTGCTTGTGATGATGCAGGAAATGGGCGTTATCGGACTAGCATTGTTGACATGTTTTTTGGCATGGATCCTCCTGGCGCTGTGGCATGATATTCGAGCATATCCAGAATCCCCGGCGATTGGCCTCCGCTATGCGCTGATTCTTTTCTCGATCCTGTGGCCGTTATGGCTTTGGTACGCAACAACATGGACGATGCGCGTACCAATGCTTCTCTACTGGTTCTCCCTGGGATATACACTCGCAGAGACTCGCATAGCTCGGCATAAAACCCAAGTTTACTCCCGTGTAACTAATTTGGCATAAGGTTATATGGAACAAGAATCTCAAATAGATAAATCGCCCTGGCTGGTATGGGTTTTTTCAGTAGATATATTTAAAATTTTATATTCAGCTCCCCGATTGGAGGTTACAAGAGAGATGCGCAATCTGGGGTGGAGAGTGGATTTGATTGTCAGCGGATCGGAAGGAAAGAGCTTGGTAGAGGGAGTGGATGTGCTTTGTTTTTCCACTCCTAATTATTATTTCATCCGCCACCTGTTTTTCCACATGCGCGTCATCCTCTATATCCTTCGGTATTGGGGGCAAGTCGATGCGGTCTTGTTTGAACAAATTTCTGCACTTTGGCTCTTTCCACTGCGCCTGTTGAGTCCGTTCAGTAAGAAGCATCCCTTGTTCGTTATGGACACCCGCACTATTCCGGTGGAATCGATCGAAAAATCAACCTTTAAAGATAAACTACGTGGAAAATATTATTTCCTCATGAATCGTCTGGCAAATCTCCTGGCAGATGGACAGACCGCCATCACCCAACACATGGCAGACCTGCTTCACATTCCTCCCCAGAAATTTTGGGGCACATGGCCTTCGGGTGTCAGCCTCGAAAAATTTAATTTGAGTGCACAAAGCCACCATTGGCCTGAGGCCGACGACCCGGTACAACTCATATATATCGGCTGGTTGGGTTACGAGAGAAACTTGATGACATTCTGCCGCACCGTTATGGAAGCAAACCTGCGAGGAATGAACTTTTCATTTCTCATATATGGGGAGGGATCAGGAAAGCAGGAACTAGAAGAGTTCGCGGCCCAGACACATGGAACAATCAAGGTTTTTGAAACCGTTCCACACAATGAGGTCCCCAAAATTTTGGCTTGCGCCCATATCGGTATCCTTCCATTTCCCAACGAGGATAAATACAGGGTATGCAGCCCAATAAAATTGTTCGAATATATGGGAGCGGGCCTGCCCGTCCTTGCAACAAAAATCGTCTGCCACACTGATGTAATTCGAAGTGGTGACTACGTCTTCTGGGCTGAAAATTCCGATTTGGATGGATTGCTCAAAGCCCTTGAATATGCATGGCAGGAAAGATTCACGCTGCCGGCATTGAGTCAGAAGGCATGGACTGCCGCGCAGGACTGGACTTACATCTCATCGGCAAAACGGCTGCAAAAAGCCTTGCAATATGGGCTTTCCCTCCATCGGGAAGGAACTGCGTAGATATGTCCTCGCCCACTCGTGACACAGGGCACCGTGAAACCAATCTCCATTTTTCACACCCCGAACAATTTTGCAGACTCCGGCATTAGCTGGATCATGGAATGTAGCTTAAGGGCCCTGAACTGCCACTGCAATGAAATGGAATGGGGTTTTTGGTTAATGTGACAAGACCTGCTATTTAAAGGCAAACCTAACCAATAATGAGGAAAACATGGAAGATCAAGGATACTTTATTTTTTCATTAGATACAGAGTTAGCTACCGGTCGATTCGATCTCGATGAAGACCGCCTTAAGATGTTTTCTCCGGATGGATCTGTAGAACGGAAAGCTATTTTTCAATTGATAGATCTCTTTGAAGAATATAATATTGTGGGTACCTGGGCTACAGTGGGTCATTTGTTTTATGATAAATGCGAATATTGTGATACATGCCCAATAAAGGATTGGAATGGGAAATATTCGAGTTTTGAGGAAGTATATGGAACAAGCAATCCTCTATGGTACGGAGCCGACATAATTGAGGCTCTCCTTACCAGGGGAACTAAACAAGAAATCGCTTTTCATGGATATTCGCATAAGATATTTGATGAAAGCCTGATGAGTCCGCAAGAGGCAAAAATAGAAGCCCAGGAATGGTTACGCGTCGGAAAGCGGAAAGGAATTATCCCTCATTCTGTTACTTTCCCACGGAATCGAACAGGATACCTGGATATTTTGAAAGAGGCCGGCATGATTTGTTATCGGGGTGAACCGGAAAGATCATGGCCATCAAAAAATAAATATTTTGGCAAATATGTAAAAACTATAGACCAGCTCTTGGGGATATCAAAAACCCCGATTTTTGACCTAACCTGCCATGAAAATCATGGCCTGGTGGTTCTTCGACCATCCCAATTCCTTTTTGATATTAATCGAAGAGTAGAGCTTTTCCTTGACTCAATCAATCTCCAGAATATGCGGATAAGAGGAATACTAAAGGGGATCAAAAGGGCTGCAAAAGAAAAAAAGATGATCCACATTTGGGCGCATCCCTGTGAGTTTCGTACAGAGAAAGATTTCTCAAAATTACGCAAGATTTTTATTACTGTGTCTGAGGAGGTCAAACAGGGGAGAATGCAATCAATTGGTATGGGTGATATGGCAAGGTTAATCATAAAAAGAAACGTGGCTTAAAAGTCATTCGACATTCATATTGATAGTTTAGAGATAAGGATCGATATAAGGGATTCAGAAAAAGAATGTCTAAACCTGTCTTGACTATAATATTATCAACCCATTACTCTTTAGATGGTGCTGAACTATCTGGGTATTTATCTCGTTGGAAAGTCTTATTTCAGGAATACCAAAAAAACTATGATGTAGTTGTATATAGCAGCGACTCGAAGGAATATTTCCAGGATTTAAATATCAAGCATTTTCCTTTGGGAATTAGGAGAAAAATTTTCTTCTTTTGGCATTTAATATATTTTGTTTGGTTGCTTTTTCAGTCTTCCAAAATGGAAGGAGTCATAAAAGTCTATGGGAGCAATATACCAACTCTTCCAATCGTTAAATTAATATCAAAACGACCTTTAATTGTGACCTATGAATGGCAATATGCTGAAGAAGTTTTAAGGGATAAGACGAATATATTAAGAAAGATACTCGCTTATCCAATGGAAAAACTAGCGTTAACCTCCACAGACTTGATAATTGTTTCAACCCATTCACTTCAAAATATTATTGAAGCAAGATACAGGAAATCAGTTTTATTATTACCCAACTGGGTTGATTTACGGAATATTTATGCAAAGATAAGTTATGGGCCTAAAAAGAAGAATATTTTATATGCAGGCAGGCTGGTTCCTATTAAAGGAGTCGAGATACTAATACGAGCATTTTCTCAATTGCGGAATAGGTATACAGAAACCAAGCTAATAATTTGTGGTATGGGGCGTGATGAAATAAATTTGAAAAAGATTGCTGTGCAAATAGGAGAAGAGCGGATTGAATTTAGAGGAGCCATACCAAACAATGATGTCCTAGCCCTGATGAAAGAGAACATGATTTTTGTGTTGCCAACTATTACGATGGAGGGTCATCCCAGGGCATTAATTGAAGCGATGGCTTCGGGTATGGCGTGTATCGCGACCAATGTACCGGGTAATAATGATGTAATTACTAATGAAGAGACAGGATTATTAGTACCTAAAAACGATGTGGGATTCTTGCAAAATGCAATCGAGAGTTTATTAATTAATTCTGACCTATGTGCCAAGCTGGGTCAAAATGCAATGTCGGTGGCTAAACGATTCGATTTATTGACAATACTTGATCAAGAAAATCAAGCCCTTCGAGTTTTTTATGCAAATGACCTCAAATGACGACGGTAAGAATCGATTGACATCGGATTCTTACTGGAACAAGTTTTGGAGAAGGAAAACTCGCCCTGTTTATCAGGCTGGCTTACCTTGGGTTGAGGATTGGCTTAAGTTTCAAAAGGCTCATTTTCCTAAACAGGCCGGAATTTCGATTTTAGAAGTGGGTTGTGGAGCTTCCAGATGGCTACCGATTTATGACTCTCAATTTGGTTATAAGGTTTTTGGTATTGACTATGATTTGATAGGATGCAAAAAAGCAATTGCTAACTTAAGGTATTTAAAACAGGAAGGGGAAGTGATTTGCGATGATTTCTTACACTATGCTCCTGAAGTCAAGGAGAAGTTTGATATAGTTGTATCATTTGGATTTGTGGAGCATTTTATAGATAATAAAGTTGTTATAGCAATGCACACATGCTTAAAACCAGGTGGTATTGTATTTGCAACAGTTCCAAATTTACAAGGTTTACAAGGTTGGTTATTTTCTCTAACTCAGGAATGGAAACCTTTCCATGTAGTTCACTCGCCAGAAACGCTATTCAATCTTTTTGAATCATCCGGTTTTGAGGTATCTGAGGTTAATTATGCTTCTGGATTTGGTGTACCAGTTCCTAGGCCAACCGGGTATCGTAAGTTACTATTCCTCATTCATTTTCTTTTTTGGGGATGGATCAGCATTTGTTTGGGCATGAATAGGTTGCATATCTTCCCCAAGAAATTGTTTTGCAAAAAATCCCTGGCTTCTTCAATAATGATAATAGCTAGAAAGAAGATCAGGTAAAGATAAGAATTGCTTATTGTGTCTTTGTGGACTTTCAGCATTAACCGGTTCTTGAGGTTTATTGCGCAACCTTCGGATTGTGGCCATTATGTATGCTTGTTGCCAGCTTGAACAGAATGGAGGTAATAAATAAATTAGGATGAAAGAAGCGAGAATAAGAATTGCTTACCTGGGAGTAAAAGGGCTCCCATCAAAAAGTGGCACAGAACGCGTCATCGAAGCGATCATTACTCGGATAGTTGACAAATTTGATATTACTGTTTATTGTGATTCCGAATACACCCCCCGGGGAACAATATATAAAGGCGTCCGGCTGATCCGGATTCCAACCATAAGGGGAAAACACCTAAGGCCTATCTCATTGGATGTTTTTGGTGCGCTGCATGCTTTTTTTCTTGGCCGTTATGATGTAATTCATATGAATGGCGTTGAGAATTGTTTTACCATACCATTACTGAAGTTGCGGTATCGAATCGTTTCCACCTCACATGGAATCCCTGGGCGAATAAAAACCAACAACAAGTGGAGTAAAAGTGAGCTTTTTTTTATACGATTAGCGAATTATCCATACCTGTTTTTGTCAGATTACCCGACCTCGATTTCAAGTGTGGATATGGAATATTATTACAGTCAGTACAGGAAAAAGGTTATTTATATACCAAACGGGGTGGATTTAAATGCGCAAGTTGACCGGGAAGCTGCGCTGCATTTCCTTAAGAATCAGGGGCTGCTCCCTAAGACTTTTTTATTGTTCATCGCTGGTCGGATTCTCGAATTAAAAGGCTGCCACTTACTCCTTGAAGCGATTAATAAGATGCAGGAGGATATCCCTGTTATGATAATTGGCGATATGGAAAAAGCTCCCGCATACGCTCAGAAATTGAGGGAATTAGCAGGAAATCATCATGTGATTTTTATTCCTCCCATTTCAGATAGAGGTTTGTTATTCGGAATATTGGATTTGTGCAGCCTATATGTTTTTCCATCCACCGCAGAAGGAATGTCGATGATGCTTCTGGAGGCTGCATCCTTGGGAGTGCCAATGATTTGCTCTGATATTCCTGAAAACAAGATTGTCCTAGATGAACATGTTACTTATTTTCGGTCTGAAGATACGGACGACCTTGCCGAAAAAATCCATTGGGCTATGGAGAACGCTGAAGAACTAGCCCAAATTGGAGAAACGTTGAAAAAATGGGTGAAAGCAAATTACTCCTGGGATTCTATTGTGTCCAAGTATGAACTCCTCTATAGAGACCTCTATCGAAACTGATCACCAAAGTTCTCAAATCCGGCCTCCAAGTATTCACGATCAAAGTCTCGTTTCCAATATGGCCGAACCAACCACCTCCTCGGGCTTTTTGGGGTGAAGTTCCTAGAAAGTCAGGTTTAAGGATCAGATTTCATTACAAGGATTGCCGGAGGTTGTGATGATCCCAGCGATAGTCATTGGTACCCCTACTGCAGGACTTGGGATAATCCGTGCTCTTGCTAGAAATGGCATCCCTGTAATTGCCATCTATTATGATGACAAAGACATGGGGTACGAGTCCCGATATGTGAAAGAGAGCATTCATGCACCGCATCCAGGAAAAAACGAAAACCAATTCATAGAATTATTAATAAACTGCGCCGGCCGGTTTGAGGGCAGCTTATTGATGCCAGCAATCGATACAACTCTTACAGTAATATCCCGTCATAAAAGCCTTCTCGAGCGATATTTTGTTGTAGCTTGTACAGATTGGGAAATCACCAAGTTATTTATCGAAAAGGAAAACACATATGCTTTGGCAGAACAGGTCGGGGTGCCAGCTCCGAAGACAATTTATCCCCAATCCATGGACGATGTAGAAAGATTTTCTAAAACAATCCAATATCCATGTCTGGTAAAACCATGTCAAGGTCATCTTTACTTTGACGTATTCCGAAGGAAAATGGCCAAAGTTTACAACCAAAACCAATTAGCTTTCGCATTTCAGCAAGCGATTAATGCGGGTTTTAAAGTCATGATACAAGAATTCATCCCTGGTGATGATTTTCAAGGGGTAAACTATAATTCGTATTCAGATACTGATGGAATCTTGGTGGAATTTACCGCACAAAAAATCAGGAATGCTCCACCGGAGACGGGATCTCCCTGTGTATTGTTAAGTAGACATATTCCTGAAGTGATTGAGTCGGGAAGAAAGATTCTAAAGGCAATGGGTTTCTATGGATATGCATGCACGGAATTCAAACAAGATCCGCGGGATGGTGTCTATAAGCTTATGGAGGTAAACGGTCGCCATAACTTGTCCGCGTTGCTAGCAGTGCGCTGTGGGATCAATTTTCCCCAGATCCAATATAATCACTTGATTCGAGGCGAGCTACCTTCTGCTCGCGATTTTCAGACAAACATATACTGGATCGACATCTTTCGAGATCTTAGTAGCTTTCCAAAGTATCTGCTTAAGAAAAAATATTCCCTGATACAATTTATCAAGCCTTATCTCCATCCTCATGTTGATGCGATTTTCGATTTAAATGATTTGAAACCATTCAGGAAAAGGTTTACCAGTTTAATTAAGTTAGTTCTTCAGGACGCGAAATTTTTAAGAAAATAATGTTGATTACTGCTTAACTGAAGGGATAAATCTGATGAGAAAAGATGCAATTATCCTCGAAGAAACGAGATTGTCAGGGATTGAAGATATGCAGGAATATCAGAGCTTTCATGAGAGGCATCGGGTCTTCCCGGCAATCTTTGAAAACCGACAGCATAAAAAGATTATAGATCTGGCAGCTGGGGTAGGTTCTGTCGCCAAGAGAATTCATGATGGCTATTCAGGGGAAATTATCTGTAATGATATCAGTCCAACCAGTTTAAAAATAATAAGAAAAAGTGGTTTAAATGCAGTCTCATTCAACCTTGATGATGCCGAAGGGTCTTTTCCTTTCCCCGATGGCAGCTTCGATGCAATTATTGCCATGGCAACCATTGAGCATCTTATCCATATTGATCATTTCATGCAGGAAATCCATCGCATCCTTTCAGACAACGAATATTTATATATATCAGCTCCCAATTATTCTGGCTTGATTTACCTCAAGGATTTTTTACTTTCAGGCAAAACATTTCACGATCCCCTTTCACCCTCTTCGCGGTATGAGTTTTATGCCCATGTGCGTTACTTTACATATCGGTCACTCATTGAATATGTTAGCTCATTCGGGTTTGTACCTATCACAGTTTACCTTAATCTTCCACAGGCCAGTACTCAATATCAATTACTATATGCCAGGTCAAAATTTAAAGCATTGACATTCAGGTACTCAATGAAAATTCTGTACAAGTTTTTCTCCCCCAGATGGGCCTCCGAACCCCTGATATGTTTTCAGAAGACTGACGACGTCCAAATTCATCAACTTCGTAAAGTTATTCTATGATGTTCTATTTTTTATATTTGAACCGATTTTCCAAGAAAGGCATCAAAATCAATGGGATTGCCAGGAGATATTAGCGACAAAGCTCCTCATGAAATTTACGAGGGGGTGGAATATAGGGAATTTTGGACCGGAATCGGGAAGCTTAAGCTTGATGAGCTTGAAAAATATCTTGTTTGCAATTTACTACCTGCTTCCGGCCTGCGTATAATCGATTTGGGCTGCGGGTATGGACGGCTTTCCGAATGCTATATAAAATGTTATAAAACCCCCTTTTTTTTTGATGGTTCACTTTCTTTACTTCGTCAAGCTCGTGAAAAGACAGGAACAGGAGGAGTTTATATTGTAGGAGATATCAATCGGTCGCCTTTTAGAAAAGGCTCTTTTGACGCTGCTCTTATGGTCAGGGTCTTTCACCACATACGTGAACCACATGGATGTTTATCGGAAATAAACCGAATTTTAGGGGCAGATGGCGTTTTGGTATTCAACTATAGTAATAAACGCAATATATTTCGCTTAATAAGATGGGTTTTTGATCGGAAGAACGAATCGCCGATGACATATACTTCCAATTTAGATGATCCATGGTTCACCCAGCACCATCCCACCTATATTCATCGTCTACTTTTAGCCACTGGATTTACTGATTTGGAATACCGTGGAGCAGGTGTTGTCGATAAAATCGCCAAAGGTTTTGGACCCTTGGGCAGCAATTTACCAGATGGAAGAAGGATCGCCAGGATGCTTGGTGCACTCAAGATAGCACCGTGGGTATTTTGTCGTGCAAGATCAACCAATAGCGTGCCTATAATTCGGAGTGATCAATTAGAAGACTTGCTACAATGCCCATCCTGCGGCGGTGATTTGCTCTTCAAAAAGAATACATACGCCTGTAAGAATTGCTCTAAGAAATATCCGGTTATTGACGAAATCATTGATTTTCGAATTCCTTTATGAGAGTGCATGGAAAGTGACATCATTAGCACAAGATTCCCGCTCCAATCTTGAAATATCAAATTGCGACAATTGTTGAATGTCGCCAGAGTTATTCAAGATTGATGTTGAAACTTGCAATGATAAGTCCAACGCTATCCTTCCCTCTCCCCATGACTAGATCTCTGGACAATTGAGTTGCAAGCCAGGCTTCAATGAGCAGCCCGATAGTCTTGCGAGCGCAATAAATAAAAACCTGAAGAAATATGGTGTTTCAACAACCTATCCACGAGCCATTTTCATTCACTTCCTTGACAGACGAGCGTTGGAAATCCTATCTCGAAGGGAATCCACGCGCCAACATCTTTCACCATCCAGCATGGTCGCTGCTTCTTGCCGAAAGTTATGCTTACGAGCCTTTTATTATTTCAGCGACTAATGCACAGGGAGAAATTGAGGCTGCTGTTCCATTTCTGAAAATCAAGTCCTTTTTGAACAGGGAACGTTGGGTTTCATTGCCCTTTACTGATCACTGTACCCCATTATTTTCTGATCATGCCGCCCTTCAACGCCTCACAAATCACCTGATGGTTCTTACGAAGAAGCAAAAAGAATTAGAGATCGAATTACGTTGGGATTATCCTGAACATCCTGAAATATATAAAATTTCTAATTTCGTTCAACATCGACTAAAGCTTGCTCCCAATGAATTGGATGTCTCCAAACGAATTAAGCCCACTCATTTTCGACGGATAAAAACATCTGAAGAACGGGGAGTTCGGATTGAGCGGGGGTATGATGAAAGATTCATGAAGGATTTTTATTTTCTCCATTCGTTGACTCGCCAACGGCATGGAATACCTGTTCAACCTTGGAAATTCTTCGAGCTGTTGACTCAAAAAATAACTCAACGTGGCCTTGGTTTCATCTTGTTAGCTTATAAAGAAGATAAGTGCATAGCCGGTGCGGTTTTCTTAAATTGGAATGAAACCTTGGTATATAAATATTCTGCATCAATTGAAACTGCGAGACAACTTCATGCAACGGATCTTATTTTATGGACAGCAATTCGGTGGGGTTGTGAGAATGGATATTTGCAAATAGATTTAGGTAGAACGGACGTAGATGATATGGGGTTGCGTGCGTTTAAGAACCGCTGGGGTGCAGAAGAAATTCCTCTTACCTATTCCATCCTGTCCCAAAGGCCTCTCCTGTCCTCAACAAGTAGAATGATGTCCTTAGTACGAATAATTATTCGGAAATCACCACTTTGGGTCTGCAAATTAGCTGGAGAGTTGTTCTATAAGCACTTCGGATGAGAAGATTGAAATGAAATGGGTTATCCAGAAAAATATTAATAATTAATAAGGATATATTTTCATGGAAGTTATGAACAACTCTTTGTGGAGGCATAATACTCCAGCGAGTTTTTGGATTTGTCAGCAGGATCTTCCGAAAGATTTCTGGCGGGATGCTTTTATAAAATCAACTCCGCTCTTGGGTTTGTCAAATAAACAATGGGAACTTGAATCCGTCCTTGCACTTACCATGGGGGAGGTTCGTTTTGGTACTAGTCATTGGGAGCTTGGGCCCTTAGAAAGAACATATTACTTGGTAAAACCCCTTATTCCGCGGATGATTACACGCCAATTTCGACAGATTTATAGCCGAGGAGTGAAGACAGAGGGGAGTTGGCCAATTGAGCGCCGTTATGTTGATTTTCTTTGGGAGATTTTGCGACAAGTATTGATACAAAGTGGCCGCAAAGAAGTATTGATCAAAAATTTCTGGCCTGATCAATGCCGCTTTGCTTTTGTTCTGACGCATGATATCGAGACCGCTGCCGGCCAGGAATTCGTGGAAACCGTAGCAGACCTGGAGGAGAGTTTGGATTTACGGTCGTCATTTAATTTTGTTCCGGAAAGATATAAACTGAACTACAAATTGATGGACGATTTGCGCCAACGTGGGTTTGAAGTGGGTGTCCATGGATTAAAACATGATGGCAGGCTGTTTGACACTAAGTCCACCTTTATGGAAAAAGCAAACCGAATCAACAAATATTTGAAGGATTGGAATGCTGTGGGTTTTCGAGCAGAATTTACCCTCCGTCAGCCTGAATGGATGCAGGCCCTGGAAATCGAATACGATCTTTCTTTTTTCGATACCGATCCCTTTGAGCCAATCCCTGGCGGCACGATGAGTATCTGGCCTTTTTTCATTGGTCATTTTGTGGAACTACCCTATACTCTTGTTCAAGATTACACCCTGACTTCTGTCCTAGGTGAGAATTCTCCCCGCATCTGGCTGGACAAAGTGGATTTTATTGAAAAATTTCACGGAATGGCGTTGATCAACACACACCCCGATTACTTGAAATACAAACCCACCTGGGATGTATATTGTGAATTCCTAAGAGCGATGAAGAAGCGCGACTTTTGTTGGCAGACATTACCTCGCGAAGTAGCGAGGTGGTGGAAATCGCGTAGTGAATCTTCATCAGAGATCAGCATACCCGGTATTAAGTTGGCCAAAGTGTTTCTTGAAGGGGAGAGTATAAAGATTGAATTATGAATATTTGATATTCAAATATCTCCGTCATTTGATCGATTAGATCTCCGAAGTCGTTCTAGCTTCGGAGATCTCATTTATGCATCAGGAAACGATCTTGTTGTTTATCCTGGCATTGCAGGCATGCCAGCTCAAGGCACGAATTCATGCGCGCCTATATCCGGCAATGTGTCTCTTATTGTCCCAAAGTAGTCTGTTTGAATATCAGGAAAAATCAAAGCCATGCCAATACCAGGAGAGAATTGGGTGAGTTTATACCAAGAGGTATCAATCGAAATATCAATGTTATGGTCTGGGTCCCTCAAAAGGGGATTCCCTATGATGTCCCCGGGGCCAATGATGGATGGTGTTTTTGACCACAGATTATGAGAATAGGTCAATCCAGCAATAGCGGAAATGGATAGAGGCGTGCCTAATACTTGAACTAAATTATTTTCAATGACGGTATTTATATGAGTTCCGTTCGGCTTACCTATTTCAATCCCATCCCCGTACGCGTAATTACTAATAATCGTATTGAAGGAGATTATGTCATTGATGAGAGCCGAATTTGGAATCCCCCCGGCAGCCCAAAAGGAAATTCCCCTCCCTGCATTGACGATTATATTGTTGTAAATCATCCGGTCATGGCCAATGGGATAAGTTTGTATTCCTTCATTTGAAAGTGCGATCCCAGTTGCGGGCGAATCATTTGCTCTCCAAAATTGCTGGTCAGTTGTGTAATATGCCAGGTTATTTCTAACTGTAGTGAAACTGCATTGATCGAGGTAAATATCCTCGGCATAATTATCCCAAACTATATTGTCATCTATCAAGCCATTGTCTGTATACATGCAAAGAATGCCTTCCCCGCTGTTTTGATAGACTTCATTATTTCTGACAACAACATAAGGTGACGTGTTGGAGGATTTTGCTGTACCGAAAGCTATAGCTCCTGACCAGTTACTTCCATGAGTGTAATTGCTTTCAGATGTACGCCATACTTTATTATTTTCGATCGTGTTGTAGCTTCCTGCTGAATAGATGCCTATTTCCCATATATGGTGGACATTATTGTTTTTTATTATGTTAAATGAACCATTTGTTTTTATTCCCCGCCCGGTCGAATTCTTAACCTCAAAATTATCCAAAATAATATTGCTTCCACTAATGGAAACCAAAGAGGAGTAAGGACTTGGGCCTCCTGGAAGTATGTTTTTCCCATTGATCACAGCTGTCTCCCCTGGATATGATGAGATAGTTATGGGTAATGAAGGAAGACCAGAAACACGAATGTCTATGTTCTCAAAATAAGTTCCTCCTCGAATGTATAGAATGTCTCCGGCGGCTAATTTGTTCACCCCTTTTTGAATAGTGCGGAAAGGTTGTGTCCAAGTACCAGGATTGGTATCGGAACCCAGGACGCCATCAACGTAATAGGTTATGCCTGGAGGAGGTTTCTCTATGAGAGGCAACCAAATGTGGTTATTTGCATCAGTGGTTCCACTTTGGGAGGGAGTGTTTTGATGGGAGGCAGAATCACCTGCGTGGATCAGGCTTGTTGGCATAGCAGTTGCCTGCGCTGGGTGGATCATTGCATCCGGAGTGAATTTTTTATCGGCCGCAGCAACAGAATAGTTGTTGTCTGGTATCGATGTCACTGTTGCAGATGGAGAATTTAAAAAGCTGCCCTGTAGACAGATTAAAATCGCCAGAGTTAATCCATGTATCTTCGGCATTTGAAACTCCTGTCTCAACTGGTGTTTTTTGAAGTAATAAGTCCTTCTTGTAGGTTGAGAATAGGACATTAATCTATGACGAGAAAGCCTTGTTATAGATACACATAACTTATACCATATGAAACGGGCTTCACCATGCCATCGATTCTTTCTCGTTGCATAACATTATTGGTTTTTTCCGAGTCTTGTACTTGTCGCCGACTGTTGTGTGATTAGATTTTGTGAAATTCTTGCCGGTTCGCTGGTACTCCTTAAGGTGGTGATTCCATCCCATAAGGAAATATCCAGTATTTGGGTATGTTACAACCACATTTCTGCCATTCTAGGAACAATCAATGCATAGATATAATGTTTGAAACCAAGAGATGGAGATAGCTTTTCTTTCAGTTAGTGGATTTGAGAGAATTACGCCGTAAGGCTCTTTTTTCCTTTATGCCCGGTTGCTGGCAACACCCTATTGGTTCATAATGAGCCATCAAGTAGCGGGTGAAAGAAATCTAATGCTGCAATGGGAAGATTGTTTAAGGATCTGAAAGTTCCTGAAACGACAGTGATTTGTTCCGGATCCTTCTTGGAAGAAGTAATACTGGGCGCATTTTACAGATCTATAAACGTATGCTAAAAATGAAAGGACAAAAGAAGAATTCTAAGAAAAACATACTGGCTGGCATTTGCGCCGGTATTGTAGTTCTTGGTTTAATTAATCCTTTTCAGGCCAGGGCTGCAAATTACTATTATGTTTCTCTTTCAGGCAACGACTCTAATCCTGGGACACAAGCTCAGCCTTTTCGAACAATTCAAAAAGGGTTGAATACGCTAATTGCTGGAGATACTCTATACATTCGAGCAGGAACTTATACTGAAAAGATCGTTATCAACGTTTCTGGCTCTTCATCAGCATATATAACAATCTCAGCCTATCCAGGGGAGACAGCAATAATCGACGGGAACAATACACTTCCTACGGGCGGAATTTATTCTACGTTAATTTCTATGAGCGGAAGTTACCTGATTTTCAATAGGCTTGAGGTCATGAATTCACTTGGGCGCGGGATACAGTCTTCTGGGGAATACAATCAGATAATCAACAGCAATATTCATAACACACAGGACATAGGAATATATTTAGTGGGGAATCACAACTTGGCTGAAAACAACAAGGTTTGGCGTGCAAGCGATGTAAACTACAACCACAATGCCCCGGGAGGATGGTCAGGCGGAATCATTTTTGGAGCATCACGCACTCCAACGAATGGGGAATTCGCCACTATAAGAAACAATCTGATTTACCAGAATAGCGGAGAAGGGATCGATTGCGAATATACAAATAATGGATTGGTAGAAAATAACATTGTTTGGGATAACTATGCCGAGAATATTTATATTGATACTTGCAACACTACCACGATTAGGAACAACTTGGTTTATTACACAACTGACAAACAATATTGGAGGGGAACCGACCACCCCGCAAGTGGGATTGGGCTTTCAAATGAGGGAATACAGACATATCCATTTGGTCATGACCTGAAGATCTATAATAATATCATTGTTAATACTGGAAGTGCTATTCACTTTTGGATTGACGCTGCTGCTGAAGCATCCCTTGTTAATGTTACTATCGCCCACAATACAATTGTTAGTAATTACTCTTATGGAAGTGGAATTGTCATAGAATCTGCGGCGCACCAGAACACAATTGTTGAGAATAATATCGTTTCGGTGTTGGGAACACCTCTTTCCAGTTCTAATGTTGCGGGAATAACTTACTCCAACAATTTGTGGTCAAAAACACCGTCTTTTATAAGTAACGGAGATATTGTTGCCAATCCTTTATTGGTTAATTCTGCTCAAAGCGTAGATATTTCTATTGACCCTGGCTGGTTTAAGCAAACATCTTCATCTCCTTCAATCAATAAAGCCTTAGTTACTAATATTTCAACTGATTTCTTTGGAAACGCAAGAAATTCGTCCCCAGATATGGGAGCCGATGAGTTTATTCCCTCTGTTCTGACAAGTACACCAAGTAACACGAACACGCCCACGTTGACCAGCACTTACACGCCGACGAACACACCCACCGGCTCCTCTACACCAACTAATACGCCCACCCCCACCTATACGCGTACGAATATGCCGACAGCTACCAATACGCCCACGAACACAACGGCAGCCACCTACACGCGCACGAACACACCCACAGCCACCCATACGCCTACGAATACACCCACGGGCACCTACACGCCCACGGCCACTTATACACTCACGAATACACCGACAGCCACCTATACTCCCAGAAACACACCCACGGCTACCTTCACGCCTACGAATACAAAAACTGCCACATTCACACCCACGAAAACGTCCTTGGCTACTTACACGGCTACGAATAAGTCGACAGCCACCTACACTCCCACGAACACATCCACTGCCACCTATACGCCTACGAATACGTCGACAGCCACCTTTACACCACCGAATACGCCCACCAGCACTCTCCCACCACCGGCCATTACCACAACAACCATCATATCTGACTTACCCGATCCATCGGTGGTAGGTCAACCGGTCGCGATCAATTACCGTGTTGATGTTGTCGCTTCAGCAAATGGAACGCCCACTGGTAGTGTACTGGTCACGGATGGAACGCAGAATTGTACCGGCAGCGTTTCGGCGGGAAGTTGTACCATCATCTTTACAACAGCAGGTGAAAAGACCCTTACTGCCACTTATACGGGCGATGCGAATTTTTACGGCAGTGCCTCAATTCCCAAAACTGGTCATAATGTAAATCAAGCCGATACCACAATAGGAATTATCATCACCTCTAGCCTGACTTATCCAACCTTGGCAGGGATACCAGTCACGATCGATTACATGGTTCGCGCGGTTTCTCCGGGAAGTGGAATACCATCTGGCAGTGTAACGGTCACGGATGGAACATATACTTGTACCGGCGACGCCTTAGCGGGAGATTGTTCTATTCCCTTTGCGACACCTGGCACAAAGACACTTACCGCCAGTTATCTGGGTGATACGAATTTCAGTGGCAGTGCCTCCACTCTGGTAATAGATCTAACCTTCAATCCGGACAATAACAGTGTAATTATCACATCCGACCTGCCGATCCATTCAAGGCCAATCAATGAGTCATTATTACTTACGGCCTTGCGTTGGATGCTCCGAGAAATAGAACGCCTTCCAGCGATGTAACGGTCCCAGTAGGTGCGCAAAGCTGTACTGGTACGGTCGTCATAGGAATTTGTTCCTTCACCTTTGAACCACCTAGCGTATAAGCTCTTACAACCGCGTATGCAGGTGATTCAATTTACACAATAGTACCTCCTCCCCTGCGACAGCTCATATAATCAATAAACCAAAACACTACCACGCCGTCAGGTAAGTTAGGCTTGTGGGGAGTGGGAACTGGTTACAACCAAAAGCGGTCCTCGTGACCCACCTCAGGGATCTATTTGTAGTTGTGTTGCACGAATTCGAGATGTGCATGTTCGAAGGGGTGCGCCCGCCTATTCAGGATAAAACAGTGATCATCAGCCGGTTGCAATGTCTGCTGACTCCGGCGGACTGTTTCCATCTGGTGACAACTATGAAGCTGTGCCTGCACATCTAGCAATTCAAACCATCGGAATCCCTGTATAATAAATATATTTCATTGGATGCGTATTATTTATGTCTTTGTAATGGTGTTTTCATCATGCTATGTTCCTAATCTCTCCACTCAATTAGATTTTTGAATTTGGATACATGTATAGGAAGTTATTCAAGTTGATTGGCGGTATCCTAACGGCAGGGTTGCTGGTTGTTTTAGGCATCCGTTCAATCATTGGAGCTGGATTCCACAGTATGGGGAATCTGGATTTGCTATCGGCTGTGACAGGAAAAAGCCAATTGCAGGTGAAGCTTGCAAGGTCAGAGAGATTTCTGGAACAGGCTATAATTTTTGATCCTGACAAGTTAGTTCATTACCGCAGCTTGGGAGAGGTAAGGTTATTGAAGGGGGATTACCCGGGAGCCGAATCGGCTTTTCTGATTTCTTCGGCAGATCCGTACCTTCACACTATCACGCTGGTCTGGCTGCTCTCGACCGGAGTTCAGGTTCTTCACCTGAAAAACTATGAAGAAGCCATTGGCGTCAGAAATGCCATGGGGCGGATCACCACTGTATATCCGGATGATGCTGAACTCACCTGCAAATCGAAACCCGTTAGCTTCGGATTGGAACAAGCCGAGAGTTTTGATCTAAGGGGGGATCCCAAAGCTCAAGAGATAGTTACCCAAATGGTTATTGCATTAGCACCCGGATGCCCTGCCGCATATTATTATTTAGGCAATTTCAGATTTTCACAGCAACGATATGAAGAGGCAATAGACGCCTTCCGGCAGGGTATCGCAGTCGATTCAAAGACCATCGCGTGCGGCTATGAATATCTGGCTGGATCCTACATGGAGCTAGGAAAATTAGATGAGGTAGTAGAAGCAGCTGAGGCTGCTTTACAACATGGCGGCGGCCCCCAGGCAACCATGCTGCTGGGACGTGTGGATCAATTGAGAGGCGATTTGCCACGGGCGCGTGGTCAGTATTTGACTGCTACCCAACAAACCAGCCAATGTGAAGGGGATGATTGGTCGCAGTGGATGGCCTATTTTTACCTGGGATGGATGGATTTTGATCGGGCAGAATATGATTCGGCCATCTCCTCCTTGCTGCAGGCATCCCGTGAAATGCCAGGAACGGCTTCCGAGCCACAGGCCTTGAAATATGTAGGGGATATGTACCGGGAGCGTGGGATGCTTACAAAAGCCATTCAAACATACGAGCAGGCTATAAGACTGGCTCCTGCGGGATGGGATTGGGTAAAGAATATCCACCTTGCACTGGCAGATGCATACAGGGATGCAGGACAAGTGGATTCAGCAATCCAAGAATACATTATTGCACTACAATGGGCCCCGAATGACCCTTATATTGAGGGTGAATTATTAAAGTTGCAGAGTAAAAACAAGTAACTTTTTACATTGGAGACAAGGACGGTTCAAAATTAATTAGCTTAACTAACAGACCGCAGTATACAACTATCACCGGTTCATGAAACAACCAGATCGCCGGCTCAATTGCCGATAACTTCCAGGAACACCTCAACCACCCTGGGATCGAACTGCCCACCACTGTTTTTTTTCAATTCTGCTATAGCCTGCTTGTGGTCACGGGCTTTGTGATATACCCGCTCATCGGTGATCGCAATATAGGCATCCACTACGGTCAGGATGCGGGCACCTATTGGAATCTGATCTCCTTTCAATCCATTCGGGTAACCACTGCCATCGTACATTTCATGATGGGCACTGATGATCGGTGCCACATGCGCCATTTTCTTGATTGGTGTCACAATATCGGCGCCAATCCTGGGATGGAGTTTCATCGCGTCCATTTCCTGGCCGGATAGGGAACCCGGTTTTCGCAAGATTTCATCAGGTACGCCAATCTTACCAATATCGTGAAGGATGGCGGCCCAATGTATGCATTGAACGTGCATTTCATCCAAGTCGAGCCTCCGAGCGACCGCGTCTGCCAAAGCAGCTATTCGCTGACTGTGATCCTGTGTATAGGTGTCCCGGGCATCAATGGCCTTCGCCAATGCCACCACCGTTTGGACAAAACTATCTTCCAACTGCTCATGCAGGATGACCCGTCGAAGGGCACTTGCGGACTGATCCGAGATTGCTTTCACCAATTTAAGCCGGTCAGCATCAAAAGCCTCGCGTGAAGAACGACTGGTTTCTCCTAAGATCAAAAGCCCAACAGATTCTTCACCCACCCGCAAAGGCGATATGCACAAGCTATTGAATGAACCGCGGAACAGGTCCTGCTGTTCAATCTCACTTAATGTGGAATCCCGATCCAGGATAAGAGCTTTATCCTGGTTGATCACGCTATCGTAATATTTCTTTATCGATGAAGGTTCGATTATTCCACTACCCGATTTGTTCTCCAGTGCGTTGATAGGATAAACTGCGCGGCAAAGATAATCGCCGTGCGCTTCCTTTGTCAGAATGCGGGCAAAGGTTGCTTGTACACTTTCAATGGCATGTAAGGCGATGCTATTTGAAACCGTTTCCATATCATCGGATATGACCAAACTGCGCGCTATTTCGTACAGTGTACCTAATTCTTCACGACGATGCTGTTCGGCTGTATACAGGCGAGCATTCTCAATTGCAACGGCTGTCTGGTTGGCAAGAGTGGTCAAAGTAAGTTGATCGTCCTGTGAATATCCTTCTTCCGAACGTTTTGGCCCCACTGCGAAGATACCAACCAATTCGCCTTTAACCTTCAAGGGAATAAATAATTCCTTTGCGAAGTCCTTCAACTCCTCCCTCTCTCTACCCCAAAGAGACTTAAATTGCGGGCTCACATCCAAGTCATGACTGGTGATAGGTTTATCATGGTCGGAAAACCAAAGGACGATCGGATGGTTTTTCCTGAAACAAATCGATGCATTTTCCCCCATCCCCTTTTGGGCGGTCAGGAGAAATTCATCATTATCTGCTTGTTTTAGGAGGAAGGCTGCTTTTTCAATATGCAGGATTGAGGTGGTTTCTTCCAGGATCATATCAGAAATCTTCTTAAGGTCCAGGACAGAAGCTGCCTGGCTGCTGAGACGCTGTATCAACATTCCAGAATCGTATTTTTCCCGGAAGAAGAGGCGGTCAATCCAGGATTGGGCTTTATCACGCAGCGGTTGAGCAACCAGGGCAGTCAGGATGGCAACAATGAGGGCGATGGTGAAGATCCCAACCCCGGAGGAGAGATTGAATAGCCTCAAGGCGAGAAAGATGATCAGGAAATAACCTGTACTGATCAGCACGGTGGGGATTGAGTATAAAAGACCTTTGCGGAGGACTACACGTATATCCAGGAGATTGTGGCGCAGGATGGCGTATGCAATCAGTAATGCGCTGATGGCATTACCGGCTATATCGATCGGATACCTGCCCAGTGGTGTGAAATTGACCAGGGTTGCAATGATGACCAGGCTAAGGCCAATTATCAAGTATCGAAGACGATTCTTTTCACGAACATCCTCGGTTATCCGGTAACCTCGCATGAGCTGGATCATGCTGAATATGTAAAGGCCGTAACCTGGACCGATTATGATCGCGAATTCGGGGGCGAATGTATAACTCAATACTCCTGCCTGAACGGAAGCGTCAATAATCACCCAATTCGTGAACATGGTGATCACCATGGCGGCGATGATATACACATAAACCCAAACTGCCCAGCGCCAGTGGCGACCCAGCACAGTCTGAACAAATCGAAGAAGGGCGGCCATCGACCAAAGTGCTGGTACGAGCATCAAACGAAATGCGAAGACCACGCCTCCATTGCTGATCAGCACAAGAAATGCAACCATTGACCAAAGCAGCATCGCCAGAAGATACTCTTTAAAGATCCGCCGTTCCTGGATTTGGTTTTTTGATCTGGAAATAGCTACCGCGAGAAATACAGCCCCATAGAGGATGACCGCAAAAAGTGCTATTAAGGAGCTAGGTTCCCAGAGCATAGTGTTGGATTATCCCTGTCCGGTTTTGAGCAATCGTTCCATCACTTCATTCGGAGGTTGCATATGGGTGGGTTTCAAATGTGCCAGGTCTGAACCTGCAAGCTGGCGATCCTCCATATATCGCAAGAAGGAATTATTTGCCAACCGTGTCACTTGCAGATGACCATTTCCGAGCATGGATTCAAGATCCGCAAAATCCTCATTGACCTGCTGCAAGGCAGTGTTAATCAAAGGCAATAACTGCGCTGAGGTCGTCACATCTGATTCCTTGAGTTCAAGATACAAGTGCAGGATGGGCTCGCCTGCTACATGTTCCTTCCGTGCAGTCCAATCCACGTATTTGATATTTGAGGCCTCAATGACCTGCCAGATTACTCTTTCAGTTAATCTTGTGAAGCCTCCCAGGTCAATGATGTCGTCTGTGCGGGAATAAAACCTTAACTGAGGAATGTCAATATTCAATTCTTCGTCTCGCAATGCGAGCACTTCGAAGAGATCACCGACCCGGTAACGGGTAAAGACCCCCCCGAGCAGGTTGGTAAACACCAGCTCATAAATACCCGGTTTCAATTCGTCGAGGAGAACCGTCTGCAGTTCATAGGAGGGATCCCGCTTTCCCTTTAATGTTTCTTCGTAAGGGATAAATTCAAGGAAGTTGACATCCGGGAAGAAAGTCAACCCCTTGAAATTCCAGGCTTGCATGGCCATATTTCCCCCCTCTGTGCATGCATACCCTTCCAGGGGTTGCCTTCCCCAATATTTTTTGATTCGCTCCCTGTATATTTCGGAATCTGTTCCTCCACTCATTATCCCCTTTAGCTTCCATATATCCTTTGGTAATATCTTGCGTTTGTGTAATTTAGCGTTAATAACCCCACCCAGCAGTCTGAAAATTACCTTTGGTCGTAACATGGAAGGAGAGAACATGATATTGTTGGAGCCACTTTCAAAACGTTCCCCGGCTTTTGCCAAAATACTGGACATGCCGTAGAAAAAATCCAGTCCGGTGCCCATTGCCAGATTGAACCCTTCTGTAATTCGTTTACCAAACTCCATTTTCTCCCCGGACTCGAGCGAGGGGACAAATGTGACATCCATCTGATCAACCAAGGAATGGGTAATAACCCCGGAAATGTATGGAGGAGGTGCCGTTCCAAGAAGAATTACATTGCCTGGGTGGAAATTGACTTCACCTTTTCGAGTGCAGGAAGCCTGGAGTAAGGCGCTAATTGCCACTTCCCCCAGCGAGTCGTACATCCTTTTTGAGTAGGGTACCCATTTGATTGCATATTCTCCGGAACGTCCGGATGTATGTGCCCATGTATAAGGTTCTGCCTGCAAGGCATCTGCTCGCTTTTCCTTCAAGTAAGGTTCATAATCTCCATAAGTGGTCAGAGGAACCAGCCGACGAAAATCAGCTGTACTGGTGATTGGTATTTCTCCGATCAGTTTCTTTCCTATCTTGCTTCCACCCAGAAAATCGATCTGCTCCAGCAGGAGCCGTTCCTGAATCTTCATGAATTCATCGAGACTGAGGTCAAGGTAACCACAATACTTGGTCCAGATCTCCTCATTCCTTCCTTGCTTGAAAAGGCCCATTGCAGTTGGCATTTCTTCCTCCTGATTATGATGTTCCTAACGATTTTGTGGCTTCCAGGACAAGCGGATCGGGAACCCAAAATCTTGTTGATGGTAATTTGGTGATTATTATGTCGGCGAAACCATTTTCCGAAAGGATTGATTTCCAACCGCTGACTGTCCGAATGTTCGAAACTGCAGCCGCTTCCGCCCAGGCCCGGGAGATATTTTCAACAAAGAGGAAATAGAAAAATGCTGCAATCTTTATTATCCCCCTGACAACAAATAGATGCCATAAGTGCGAACCTCCTGCATCCGCGATCGAGAGTCGGCCACCGTGTCTTAATACCCGGTTTATCTCTGATAGCATCAAGGATACATTCATGTGGTGGGTCGCCAGTCCACATATCACGACATCAAAGGACGCATGATTGAAAGGCATAGCCATTGCATCCCCACATGTCAGGAGAATCTTCTCAATGGATTTCTCGTTGGAGATTTTCTCTTTTCCTGATTTTAACATCCTGGCGGTTATATCCAATCCGACCACCTGGAAATCCTTGTTCACGCGCCCAACGAGCCTACGTGGAATAACCGAGGTACCCGTCGCCAGATCAAGGATGAAATCGCCATCAGAGATTGGCGTCAACTCGATCAGGCGATCCACAAATCCAGAATAGCTCCACCCCCAGAATTGCTTGAGTTCGCCATCAACAACCTTCTCATAGCGTGGAGCAAGTACTGTAAAAGTATCAACGACAGCCTCATGCTCTTTCATGGATCGGATTATCTCCTGTAGGGAAGATGAGACTTTCTATAAACCATTCAAATTTCGGAATTCATGACAATTCATGTTCAGGTAAATCAAAATGCAATACCAGTTTTTTATTGTTTCACTTTTTTCCGGCATTCATCGTGTGCTTGTTTCTCACCATACATCATCTCATCGGCTTTTTTGAGGACTTCCGCCAAAGTTGTGTGCGTTTCAGCTGTGCTTATGCCGAAGGAGAGCTGTAGCGGATTTCCATCAAACGCCGCATTGTGCTCGGCCAGGATGCGTCGAACCCTACCTAACGCATTTTCTGCCGCTTTTGTGTCCGTTATAGGCAGGATCACGGCAAACTCGTCCCCACCGATGCGCGCAACCACGTCTTCCGTGCGGAAGGCGGAGGTCAGTACCCGGGCGACCCGTTTTAGCAATGCATCCCCGGCAGCGTGCCCAAGGCTGTCATTCGTCTCTTTTAAATCGTCTGTATCCATCATGATGATGCTAACCGGGAACTCACGCCCTCGTTCTAGCCGGCTCAGCTCCTCTTCAAAATAGGTGCGGTTGTACAATCCCGTCAGTGTATCGTGGATGGTCATGTATCTCAGTTTCTCTTCCATTTGCTTGCGTTCGGTGATATCACGGGTGACTACCAGCACTGATTCTATGGAACCGTCATTGGCAAATTCGGGCACTTCCCGGCTTTGTACCCATCGTAATCCCTGGGAGGTCAATGTCTGAAATTCAATGAACTGCTCCCTCGGATCCTCGATTATCTTCTTGACTTGCTGATCAAACAAGTTCCCGATTTTTATATCATCTGGTTCGAACAGATCCCGAATATTCTTTCCAATGATCTCTTTGGGTGGTAATCCCATCAGCTCTGCCTGTGCCGGGTTAACGTATTGAAACCGCCCTTCCAGGTCAAAGCGTGTAATAGCATCCGGCGAATTGTCTACCAAAGTCTGGTATTCTTGCTCGTGTTGGCGCAGTGCCTCTTCTGCCTGTTTTCGGCTAATCGCCAAGGCAACCTGAGAAGACACGAATTCAAGTATGTGTTGTTCACGTTCGCTGTATGCTTCCGGATCAGTATAATGCTGAACAACCATTGCACCGATCGTCTTGCCTTCGATGGTCAGCGGCACGCCCAACCATATGGCAGATGGCACCCCAAGCAGCTTTACCGCACCCTGACGTTCCAACTCGTCATGGACAGGCTGTGTACACAGGAGAGATTTGCCGGTCCTCAGGACATAGGCGGTCAATCCCAGACCGGGCTCAATTTTATCCAGATAAGGTTCATCCATTCCGTTCTTGAAATAGGGAAATCGCAGAACATTTAGTGTCTCGTCAAAAAGTGTGATATAGAAAAATTCAGCTGGCATCACCGATGAAATGATTTGATGGATACGCAGAAACAGGTCGCTCAAATCCTTTGTCGTCTCGGCTGCAATGGCAATCTGGTACACTGCCTGCAGGAGGGCATGTGCCTGCTTCTGTTCATTGATGACCCGCAGGTTGCATTGAATCACCCGCTGGAGGCCGACAAAATAGACATGGAAGATGAACTCCACATCCGTGATCTGTCCGTCTATGGTTTCCAATGATAAATCATCGTATCGAAGATAATCATTCTCATGAAGGTCCCGAATAGCAGTTCTGCAGGCTTCGATGTCCTTAAAAGCAACGATTTCCCAAAGTTTTTTACCCAGGAATTCTTCGCGCGAGTAACCCAGTATTTTCTCCAGCGCCGGATTGACATCCATTACCTCCCCTGTATCGGCATCCAAAATGAGTATCCCCTCTTGAACTGTTTCAAAGAGTCGCTGGTAACGCAGTTCGGTGTCTTTTAATCCCCATATCACGGGCTTTACAGGTTGGACTGGATCTTTTCCCACATGTTTTGTGTTCTTCAATTTCATCTCCATTATAAGGAGGTTACATAAGGATTATTGAAAGTTCATTCTCGATATAAGTCTCAAAATAAATCTTTCGAGACCATTTTACCCATCCCTTGTAAGCGGGAATTCTGGCATGATTATTTCTTAAGCCTGTAGGTTGTAATAGCGACAACTGTCTATTGCATCAAAATGTGTTTTCTATTATAGTATAAATACAATCGTTATTTGTGGAAAGGTTTTCGCACTTAATTTGAAGGTGCTTTAGCCTGGAAGGCACATGTGGTGATGTCTGAGGCATTTGATGAGCCTATCCGTGTCTTTATTCTTGATCCATATGCCTTGATTCGGGCGGGTCTTGTTTCGATTACCAATGCTGAACCGGGGATGAAGGTGGTCGGGGATTCAGGGGATTCGACCAATGCCCTTGAAATGATTGCCTATCAAAAGCCTGATATCATCTTGCTTAAATTAAATCCTGAGGGGGATCCAGGTCTGGATATCATTCCTCGATTATTGGACACATGCAGCCAGGCTCGAATTATCCTGATTACTACGACAGAGGATTATAAGATTCTTTCGCAGGCGATCCAGAGGGGCGTTTTGGGAGTTGTAGCGAAGACGCAGCCGCCAAATGCCTTGGCAAAGGCTATCAAGAAAGTCCATTCCGGGGAAGTATGGATCGAACGTTCCATGATGGCGAATCTCGTTAATACAATATCCCTTGCTCACCGTCTTCAAGTAAAAGATCCTGAAACCGAACACATCAGCCAGCTTAGTGACCGGGAGCGCCAGGTGATCCAATTAATTGGCCAGGGATTAAAGAATAAGCAAATCGCAGCCCAACTGAATATCAGTGAGGTGACGGTGCGGCACCACTTGACCTCAATATTCTCCAAGCTCGAAGTATCTGACCGGTTGGAACTATTGGTGTTCGCACACCGCAGTGGGCTGACCGATCCAAATCGGCAATCCGCAAATTAGTACAATCGCACCGGAAGCACGGGCGGATTGTGAACTGGCCCCGGGCCATTAAAGTAAAGGGCAGGCTATCAAATCGAAAAAGAGCCAGATCAACGCTGGTCCAGTGTTTCTTGTCTGAAAATGCAGGAGCATAAAACAGAGTGCAATAAATATCTCCCACAGGCCAGCTGTGGGAGATATTATGATGGACTACGTCATCGGGCGTGGTCCGAAGCTATATGCAAATTATACTGGAGGCCTTAAGCGGTTAAGCCCTGGCGGCAGCAAGCTCCACCTGGGTATATTTGAGGCGTTCGAGGACGGCTTTGGCGATATTGCACATAATCACGTAGCCCAAGGTGGGATCCTTTTCGATCATGTCGCGGAGAGCCAGTCCATCGATCTCCAGCACGTGCGTTGGCATGGTGGCCTTGAGTGTGGCGGTGTAGCGGTAGGGTTCAATCAGCGAAGAGACCCCATAAATCTCGCCCGGGGCGATCGAACCGACCAGGGCGTTCGAAATGGCACCTTCACCGCCACCGCTATAGAGCAGGTCCGCGTCTCCTTCTATCATCAACGCCAGGAGGGTGGCATCAGTGTTTTCCTTTATCAGCAAAGCGGCTTTTGAATAGCGCTTCTCCTGGGAGATCATGGCGATGGCTTTGAGCTGTTTATCGTCCAATGATGCAAAAAAAGGATAACGGCGTAAAAGTTCGGGTGATATCATTTCTCTCTCCTAAATTAGCCTAATAGTCCAGAAGTCCAATAGTCGAATAGTCATGTAGACCGTCAGACTATCAGTTTAATAAGTCCCATACCTTTCTTACGGCAATCGGTACCGCTTCGGCGACAGCGGGGGATAATTCCTGACTGAAATCATACACGGCTTCTGCCTCAATGGCAACGATGAACACATTCTCGTCTTCCGGCAGGCTAATGTGCATGCTGCGACCGACATTCAGGGCGTTGCGCAGGGAAGTGTCGTGCGCTGAGGCGGAATGACCGGCTGTCAGGTCTGGGATTTCGCTCAGTGTGAATTGGCTGACGGTCCCGATCTTCTTTTCGCCGGTAAAGATCGAGTCTATTAGAATAACGCGTTCTGAATCGGTTAGCCGCTCCATCAGGCTTAACCCGCCCAGCGAGGCACAGTCCACCTCAACCGGCTGATGATCAACAATGGACAATGGACGATTGTTAAGGGCTTGTCTTATTTGTTCCGCGACAACCCAGCCAACGCCATCGTCGCCGAGAATAGGGTTGCCGAGACCGATTACCAATGTTTTCATAGTGAATAAGCCGGATAGTCTGAAGTCGAAGAGCTTTCCAACTGACCATTCGACTGGCGACTATCCGACCATTTGACTATCCGACAAATTGCTTTTTCACATCAAGAATTTCACCATCCGCCTTCCGGATGGTGACCTCGAGTGGCATCTGGCCAGGCAGGGAATGAGTGGCACAGCCAAAGCATGGGTCATAGGCCCGGAAAGCCATTTCCACCATATTAAGCAAGCCTTCGTTCACATTGCCTTTTTTAATCAGGCTGGAGGCAGCTTTTTTGATGGACATGGTGATGGGGGCATAATTATTGGTGGTGCCGACGACCAGATTAACCTTGGTGACCACACCACGCTCGTCAGTCCAGTAGTGATGCGTCAGTGTGCCGCGCGGTGCCTCGACGATGCCCACACCCTCGGTGGGGGTGGCGGTCGGGATGGTATGGAAGTTCGGACTGGTGATCTCCGGGTCGGTGGCGAGCTCCACCCAGTGTTCGGCTGCATAAAGCAGCTCGATCAGGCGTGCCCAATGAATGGCCAGGCGTTGGTGCACCGGCTTGCCCTTCAGGGTGGCATAGAACTTCTCATACTCGGCCTCGGCCAGCGGGGTGGCCATGCCGTCTGAGGCATTCAGGCGTGAAAGCGGGGTCGCCATGTAAACGCCTGAAGCAGCGCCATCCGTAAACCCTTTCCAGCCGACGTTCTTCAAGTATGGGAACTTCAGGTAGGTCCAGGGCTCAACGTGTTCGGCGATGTTGGCGGCATAATCCTTCGGTTCATACTTGACGTATTCCTTGCCGTCCGGGGCAACCACGCGCACCTTGCCGTCATAGAAATTGACCTTGTTGTTGGCATCCACCAGGCCCATATAATAAGTGTTATGGGTGTAGATGTCGCCAAGGATCAGGTCAACATAGCTTTGGTTGCCGAGCACGATATCGTTGAAAGCCTTCAGGCTGAACTGGGCGAATTCGATCGCCCAGCGTCCCATTGTTTCGATTTCCTTGCGCTGTTCTTCAGTGATGCCCTTGGTAAGGCCTCCCGGGATGGATGTGCAGGGATGAACCTTACGTCCGCCAATCATTTCTACCACGGTGTGTCCGAACTTGCGCATCTGGATGACCTTGCCGCCGATCTCCAACCCGACCTTGTGGATCACGCCGAGGATGTTGCGCTCGGCAACGGGTGCATCCGGGCCCATGATGAAGTCCGGGCCGCCCAGGGCATAGAAGTGGGTGGTATGGTCGGTGCAGTAAAATGCCATATAAAGTAGTTCGCGCAGTTTCTTTGCCGTGGAGGGGATATCCACGTGATAGACCGCGTCCACTGCCTTGGCTGCTGCCATGTGGTGAGCTTCCGGGCAGACGCCACAGATGCGATTGGTCAGCAGGGGCATTTCCTCCACCGGGCGGCCGACGCAGAAGCGCTCAAAACCGCGTAGTTCAGGGATCTGAAAGTAGGTGTTGGCGACATCCCCTTCATCATTGAGGAAGATCTCGATTTTGCCATGGCCTTCAAGCCGAGTGATGGGATCAATCGTAATTCGTTGCATGTTTCATCATCCTTCCTGCACCCGTTATTTGGTAGTCTGCGCGGCTTTGCTGGCCCGCAATAAGGAGCCAGCCAGGTTGAACCGGTAAAATTGTCCGGCAGGATCCACCAATCCATCCAGGATCCGGTCGATTTCTTCGGGTTTGTCGCTGTCGATGACCGAGGCAAAAGCCGCGATCAACCGTGCACCGTAGTCCACCACACCCTCGGCGGGGCCGTAGCAGCCGATGCACTGGGCGCCGGCGCTCGGGCAGCGGGCCAGGCAGCCGCTGCGGGTGGCAGGGCCGTTGCAGGGAATACCCTGTTCCAGCAGGCATAATTCCGGGTCGGCAGCCACCAATTGGATCCGCTTGAATTCCTTGATGACCTTGACATTGCGCTTGCGCGGGCATTCATCGCACACAGTGGATTCCCCGGCCCCAATGGTGGCACCCTTGGGAGGCAGCTCGGCTTTACCATTCAGGGCGGCTATGACCAAGTCGACGACCGCTGCGATCTGGGTCGATTCGGGCGGGCAGCCGGGCATGTAGTAATCCACATCCACCACTTGGTCGAGAGTCTTTAAAAATGGGTTGAGCGTGGGGATGGTGATGGTCCCTTCAGGCATGGCGTAACTGGTTTGTGGGCGAAGGTTGTCCGGATTGTCAGTGGTGATGGTCGAAAAGGCCGTGTCCACCATATCCTTGACAGAACTGAAGTTGGCCAGTCCAGGGATGCAGCCCTCACAGGCGCAGGAGCCGAAGGCGACCAAAATCTTGGATTTCTTGCGCAAAAGCCTGGCGATATGTTCATTCTCGTCGTTGCGCATGCCGCCATTGAACAGGCACAGGGTGATCTCGCCGTCCTGCATGGCTTCCACATCCTTGTACTTGGCGTCCATGGCAACCGGCCAGAAGGCCACGTCGAAAGCCGCGTCCACATCCAGGATCTTCTCGTGGATGTTCAGGACGGCGATCTCGCAGCCGCCGCAGGAAGCGGCCCAGTACATGGCGAATTTTGGCTTGCTCATGCCTGCACCTCCTCTGCGGACGGTTGACCATTGACAATGGACGATGGTTCATCATCTGTCGTCTGATGTCCATTGTTTGTGTTCCAGTTCAATGGACCAAGCGCCCTGACTTCTTCAACGAACTTGGTGACCTCGTTGGCAAAGATCTGCCCTTCCGCCGCACTAGCCCACAGCAATTTGAGGCGCCCGGGTTCTATGCCCATCTGGGTAAGCACACGCAGCATCAGGTGATAGCGGCGCATGGCCTTGTAGTTCTGCGTGGCGTAATGGCAATCGCCCGGGTGGCAGCCGGAGACGAGTACCGCATCCGCTCCGCCAGCGAAAGCCTTGAAAACGAAGGTCGGGTCCAGCCGTCCGGAACACATCAGGCGGATCAGGCGCACATTGGGAGCGTACTTCATGCGGGCAATCCCGGCCATATCCGCGGCGCGGTAGGAGCACCAGTTGCAGGTGAAGCCGATGATGACGGGTTCGAAAGGTTTGTTTTCGGGAGTGTCAGTCATAGTCATTTCCTTTGACGTAAATCGAAAATCGTAATCCGACGTTACACGTTTTACGTTTTTCTATTTTACGCAACGGCCTCCTTTTTCTTATCGAGGGTTAAGAGCAGCAAGCCATCAATCTGTGACAGGATCTGCTCATTGGAAAAGCCGGTTCCTGAAATGGCACCTGCCGGGCAGCCGGCCACACACGTGCCGCAGCCCTGGCATAATGCCGGATTCACCTCCGACACCATTGTGTCTTCGTGGAAGAAGATGGCATTAAATGGGCACAGGGTGTTGCAAATGCGGCATCCGGAGCATTGCTCGGCGTTGACGGTGGCGCGTACCGGCTCGAGGGCGATTTCTTTTTGCTGGATCTTGCCGAGGATGCGGGCGGCTGCAGCCGCGCCCTGTGCAACGCTGGCAGGAATGTCCTTGGGGCCTTGTACGCATCCGGCGATATAGACACCTTCAGTCATGGTGGCCACCGGATCCAGCTTGGGATGGCGTTCGATAAACCAACCATCCGCCGAACAGGAGATGCCGAAGGTCTTGGCCAGCGCCTTCGCGTCGGAACGTGGCTCCAGGCCTGCCGAGAGGACTACCATGTCCACCGGGATGCGGCGTTGCTTGCCGATCAGGGTGTCTTCCACCTGGATGATCAGCTTGCCCTCTTCGCCTGGGTTGCGGGCTGCATCTGTGACTTCGGCTACCTTGCCGCGTATAAACAATGTGCCTTCTTCGATGATGCGCTGGTAGAATTCGTCGTAAGCCTTGGCCGGGGTACGAATATCAATATAAAAATTGTAGACGGTTGCACCGGTCTTCTCACGGACGAGGTGGGCAAACTTGAGGCTCTGCATGCAGCAAATGGCCGAGCAGTAATTGTTATAGTTCTTATCGCGCGATCCGACGCAGTGGATAATCCCGACCGACTTGGGTGTGGTCTTGCCATCACGCAGCACGATACTGCCGCCAGTCGGGCCGGCCGAGTTGCTCAGTCGCTCGAACTCCATGTTGGTGAAAACATTAGCCAGGCGGCCATATCCATAGTTTGGAACACGCCGGGCATCGAACAGGTCCCAGCCGGTGGCCAGGATGATGTTACCGACTTCCACCGTCATGATCTCGTCTTCCTGGTTGAAATTGATGGCGTTGGTGGGGCAGAACTTCTCACAGGCCTTGCAGGTGCCCTTCTGGAAGTAGGTGCAGTTAACTTTGTCGATAACCGGATACTTAGGAACGGCTTGCGGGAAGGGCGTGTAGACTGCCTTGCGATAACCGAGACCTGCCTCGAATTTGTCGTCAATGACTTTCTTTGGACATTTTTCCCAACAAACCCCGCAGCCAGTGCAGTCATCGGTGTTGACAAAGCGGGCGTGCTTATTAATGGTCACGGCGAAGTTACCGACATATCCATCCACTTTTTGGACCTCGGAATATGTCAACATGGTGATATTGGGATGGTTACCAACATCCACCATCTTGGGTGTCAGGATGCAAGCTGAGCAGTCCAGGGTGGGGAAGGTTTTGTCGAACTGGGCCATGTGCCCGCCAATCGAAGGCTCACGCTCCACCAGGTAGACCGGGAAACCGGAATCAGCGATCTCGAGGGCGGCCTGGATTCCAGCGATGCCGCCGCCGACGATCAGAGTGGCAGGATGGATGGGAACTTTCAGAGGAGTCAGGGCTTCGTGATGGATCACACGTGCCACCCCACCTGAAACGATGGCTTTCGCTTTCTCGGTCGCAGCAATTTTGTCCGTGTGCACCCACGAATCTTGCTCGCGGATGGAGACCAACTCACACAGGTACGGGTTTAGCCCGGCGCCTCTGCTGGCATTACGGAAGGTCTTCTCATGCAGGTGGGGCGAACAGGCTGCCACGACCACGCGTGTCAGTTTTTGCTCCTTGATATCTTTCTGGATCAGTTCCTGGCCCAGGCTGGAGCACATGAACTTGTAGTCACGCGCCACAACCACACCTTCCTCAGTCAGGTTATCGCCGGCCCATTTGCTAACCTCGCCAACATTAACCACGCCAGCGATATTGGTGCCACAATGGCAGATGTATACGCCAATGCGTTCCCGGGGTTTCTTCTCTTCAGCGCTCATTGACTCGCCTCCTCGTTACCATTAGTGACTTTCTCTCCGGCGCGGGCGCGCTGCGGGGGCATGGGCAGGCCGGCCGTTTTCTTGGGAGCAGGTTTGGATCCTTCCACCACAGGGGTCTGGACCCCGATTCGTTTCATTGCTTCGTGGGCGCTGACAAATTCAGAGCCGAAGCCGAGTTTTTCGGGCGCCATCCCAAACGCCACTCCCATCAGTTGGGTAAAGAACAGGATGGGCATGTGGTAATTGGTGTGGAAATACCCGTTCATCTGTCCCTGGAAGGCGTCCAGATTCATCTGGCACATCGGACAAAGAGCAACCAGCGCGTCGGCCTTGTACTGGTCGGCGGCAGAGATCAGACGGCGGATCAACTCGAAAGCGGTATCCGGTCCAATCTGGGTCATGTGTCCGCCGCAGCAGGCGGTCTTGAGTGGGAAGTCGATCACTTCAGCACCCAGGGCTTTGAGCAGGTCATCCAATTCGTAGGGATGTTCCGTGTCAGAAGAATGCCCGTTGTAGTCCGGGCGGGGAACCATGCAGCCGATATAAGAGGCCACCCGCAGGCCGGTCAGCGGCTTGACTACTTTTTCCTTGACCTTGTCCAGCCCGATATCGTTGAAGATGACATCCAACAGGTGTCTGACAACCAGCTGGCCGGGATCATAGTGCAGGCCGCCGGCAGCCAGGGCCTCGTTGACCTTCTTCCCAAAAGCCTTGTCCTCATGCATGTAATGATCGGCCTTGGAGAGATTCAAATAGCAGGCGCTGCAGGCGGCCATCAGGGTCTTTGTTCCATTAGCCTGTTTCTCGGCCAGCGCCAGGTTGCGGGCGATCAGTGAGTAAGCCGGAAGCAGATCCAGCGAAAGGTACTCGGTCGCGCCGCAGCAGTTCCAGTCCTCGATCTCGTGGAGGTTGATGCCAAGAGGTGTACTGATGGCTTCCAGGGAAGCTGCATAGGCCTTGGCGCTGGATTCCATTGAGCAGCCGGGGTAAAAGAGATAATCACTCATTTTGCCTCCAGTTCTTTGGCTCGCGCCAGTATCTTCTTGAGCTGGTCCATACCCTTGATGCGTTTTGGCGGCATCACGGACATGCCTTTCTTTGTCAACATGCCGATCGCCATGGGGGTCATGCTGGGCAGCCGTGTGATGAAGTGTTTCACATTATGGAAACCAGCCAGCCCGATCTCGAAACTGCGGCCGTAGCTTTCCACCAGGCTGATGAACGTCTTGGAGAAATCCGAGGCGGTTGTATTGTGCCCCAGCTTGGCTTCCAAGGACATGTTCTTCAGCGTGTACATCACATCTGTGATGTGGATCTCCTGAGGGCAGCGTACCGTACAGTAGTAGCACGATACGCACATCCAGGGAGTGTTGCTCTGCATCACTTCCTCACGCATCCCGGCACGCAGCATCGCAAAAATGGCGCGTGGTGTGTGATCCATGGCGCTGGCGGAAGGGCACGACCCGCCGCAGGTACCGCACTGGATGCACATTTCCAGGCGCGACTCTCCGGGAGTACGCATGGCCACTTCCTGCAGAAGGGTGAGGTCCTCGAACTTGACAGGGCCTGCGGAGGGCGGATTGCTCACAGTAACTTGTTCAGTCATAAAGTCGCTCCACCTCGTGAAAGAATTTACTGACCCGCGACAAGAATCCCGGGTCTGGGCGATAATTTATATGAATTATATTTATTCCGGCATATAAACACAATGCGGGAAGTCATCCGTTTATGTGACGAAACTCACAACCAATGGATCGGAATTTTTCATACTATATTCAAGTATAATCAGCCCGTTTTGGGCGCAGATCCATCCCGGAGAATGGTTTTATTTTTCTTTATGGGGAGCCCAACACATTGATAAATTGGACAGAAATGGAGTTTCTTATGAATTTTGCCATGTGGAAGAAAGCCCTTACAGTTATTCCGAACGTTTCCAAGGAAGAATGGGATAAGCTGGATATCATCTCGAAGTGGTTGATTTCCACGCGGGCGGCTGTGTTGGTGATGACCTTCCTGTCGGCACTGCTGGCTGGTCTTTTTGCCTGGCACGATGGTTTCAAGATAAATATCCTTTCCTGGTTCATCCTGGCGCTGGGCCTGGTTTTGGCGCACGCCTCCAATAACATCTTCAACGACTTCACCGATTACACGCGCGGCGTCGATAAAGATAACTACTTCCGCACGATGTACGGGCCTCAACCGCTGGCCGACGGCTTGATGACCAGGCGCCAACACCTGACCTATTTTGCAGTCACCGCATTCCTGGCCCTGCTATGTGGCCTTTACCTGATCTTCACGCGCGGTAACGACCCGCTGATCTGGATTTTGCTTGGGCTCGGAGCTTTTTTTGTCCTGTTTTATACCTGGCCGCTTAAGTATATTGCCATGGGCGAGCTGGCCGTGCTGATTGTCTGGGGTCCGTTGATGATTGGCGGCGGTTACTATGTGCTGACTGGCGTATGGAACTGGAATGTCGTGTGGGCCAGCCTTCCCTACGTATTGGGTGTAACCACAGTCATTTTTGGCAAGCATATAGACAAGCTGGCGATTGACAAGGTCAAGAAGATATTCACATTGCCAGTGTTGATCGGTGAAAAAGCTTCCCGTTATATCATACTGGTCATGATGATCCTTCCATATTTTCTAGTCCTTTATCTGATCCTGACCGGTTACTTTACACCGGTGATGGCGCTGGTTGTCCTGGCCATTCCCACCTTCCTGAAACTCTACCCGCAGTTTCTGAAACCCAAGCCGGAGACACGCCCCGCGGATTTCCCCGAGGGGGAGGGTGGTTGGCCGCTATACTTTGCCCCACAGGGGTTCATCAACAACCGGGCATTTGGAATGTGGTTTATGCTCGGTCTGATTGCAGACGTGATTCTTCGGCTTGTTCTGCCTCATTTTTGGGTTAAATAACTCTTTGTTCGAAAAGCAAATTCTCCCGGTGTCAGCAATGGTACCGGGAGTGTTTTAATTGGATGGCATCCAACTGTGATTTATTTTTTATTCTTATGCGCGGAGCGCGCCAACCGTGACAGGTCTTCCAGCAGAGGACGCAAGGCTTCGGGAGTGGTATCCTCGCTCATTTGGACTTTGCGTATAACCGTCTCTTCCTCGATGGTGATGGTATAAGTAAATGCATCCGGCATTGATTGTGCGATCAGATTCTCAGGCAGGTTGAAGAAATCCGCCTGGTCAAGCAGTCGCTTCAAGCTCCTGGATTGGCGGGCAGGTAATTCATCAAGGTTGAGGCTGAAGCTCACCTTTCTTCCCATGAATCCGCCGGTACGTTCATAAGTGATGTGTGTCATTTTATCTGGATCTCGGTAGTCCTGGTAAGTCCTAGTTTGCGTAACATGGCTGTCAGGCAGCCGCCTTGTACCGGGTCACCAATCGGGATTCCAACTGCGGCCCAACCGTTCCTGACGGCTTTTTGCTCCAGGCTGTTCGTCCCAAAGAGTTCTCCAGCCGCTTGATAGGTCAGGTCTGCAGCGTTCTGGAAATTGGAAAGGTTGGTAAGTTTTTCAGTTAGCGTCTTGTACCAGATCATGCCGGCTTTTTCCCAGGCGTAACCACCGATTTCAACGGATGTGACATAAAAAGCATGGTTGGGAATGCCAGAGTTGATATGGACCCCCCCATTGTCTTCCCCGGTAGTGACATAATCTTTCATATTGGCTGGCTGGAGATCCTTGCCCAGGACAGGGTCATCATAGGCTGTCCCCGGTGCTTTCATCGAGCGCAATGCAACACCTTTGACATTGGACGTGAATAGTCCCTGGCCGATGAGCCAATCTGCCTGGCTGGCGGTCTGTTTGCTGTTGTATTGCTTGACCAGTGAACCAAACACATCCGACAAGGATTCGTTGAGCGCACCTGGTTGTTCCCAGTAGGCAAGGTTGGCTGTCAACTGGATAACGCCATGGGTGAGCTCGTGCCCGATCACATCAATTACGCTGGTGAAGCGGTTGAACAACCGTTCGGAGACCGGGAGATCCTCGTCACCATCGCCGTAAACCATCTGTTGTCCATCCCAAAATGCGTTGTCATACCCCTTCTGGTAATGGACCGTGGAAACGAGCTTGAGGCCCTGGTTGTCAAGCGAATTCCGGTTGTATATGTTGAAGTAAAGGTCATAGGTCGTCCCTGATCCGTCGTAGGCCTCGTTAACAGCCGGGTCGTTGACAGGGGGATCACCTTCCTTGCGCACTTCGATGCCGGGTAGTTTGGAACCGTTTTGGGCATCATAAATGGTCCGCTGTTTCGCACCAGCTTTCTTTGGTGCGGCGGCCATTAATCCCGGATATTCAAGCCTGGTCCGGCGCTGTTCCCTGAGCTTTTCCGAGGCGAGGATTGTTCGCCGGGCAAAGGCGCTTTGTTTGCGAGTTCCATTTTGGACGATCTGGAGCAGCAGGTAAGGCGGAAGGATACAGTATATTGGATGTTGAATAATCATAATCCATCCTTTCTATAAACACTGAAGGCTGGGACAATCATAGTATACGCTCCCATTCATTTGTTTTCAATCCCATGGAAGAAAACATCCCCTCCTGCACATTCCGAAATATTCGTGGTCGTAAGGAATCTTGCTCCCATTATAGGGCGTTTTTTCCAGCGGAGTCAAGTACATGGCAGAAAAGGGTTCGTAATATCTGAGCTGGGGGATTAATATTTTGGCTGGGGAACAAACCGATGCAGGAGCGGTATAATCGCCGCTATCTTCACATCTGGAGGACCGTATGCGCCCTGATTGGGATTCCTATTTCATGAAAATAGCTTATGCTGTTTCCGAGCGCTCCACCTGTGACCGGGCTTTTGTCGGCTGCGTGCTGGTGCTGGAGAAACGTATCCTCACGACCGGTTTCAATGGTTCGCCAACTGGCCAGCCGCACTGCGATGAGGCCGGCCATTTGATGGTGGATGGTCATTGCATCCGCACCATTCACGCCGAGACAAACGCCATCATCCAGGCAGCCCTGCATGGCGTCTCCACCCGGGGAGCCACATGCTATGTGACCCACCTGCCTTGCATCAATTGTACGAAGGCCTTGATCAATGCCGGTATTGTGCGCCTGGTCTACAGCGTGGCTTACCGTATTGACGAGAACGCCATGAATTTCCTGAAAACGGCAAATGTCGAGATATATCAGAAAGAATTAAATCCCGACCAGCTGGCAGCCGCAGACTAAAGAAATCCTCCTTTTTTGCCATGTTCGATGAGACAGTCACCTTTCCCGGGGATCGGCAAACTCCCAGGGCGATCAAGGTGACTGTCACATTTCATATCAAGACCAGTTCCTTTTGCCCGGCACTTAGCAGCTCTGCTCCAGTTTGCCTCACCAATCCATCCTCCTCCAGGCGGATGTACCCATTGCCGGGTACGGCCTCCCCGGGTTCAACCGTGTAAACCTGGCCTGCCTCGAGGAGCTGGTCCGGCAGGTTATATTGGAGAGGTGTCAAAAATTACGGCCAGGGGATATCCACCGGGGAGGTGTAGCCGTGCTTCTCGACGGTGTAGAGCTGGCCGCCCGAAGGCTGGGAACAGCCCGGTTGGTCGGTAAATGTATACCTGGTATGGTATTGGTCCGGCAATCCCAGCCGTCCAACCGGCACCCAGACGTAATTTCCATCCTGGCAGACCCATACATCCAGGAAGTAACCATAATCATCATCCTGCGTCATGGGCACATCATCCCATGTTACAGTGACCTGGTCTCCATTTCGCACGGCCTCGACATTCTTCGGTGCAGAGTAAAGGTCGTTGGTGATAGGCAGCCTTACGCTCTGGACCATGACGGTGTTCACATCGCCGACCACATCCACATACAATGGGTGGATCCAGCAAGGGATGTCCAGCCTGTCCATCTTCACATACAACCAGACGCCCACCGGAGCACGTCCCCAGACAAGTCCCGTATCTCCCTGGTGCAGGTCGCGCGCCCACAGGTACTCCTTGTTCGGGCCAAACAGGCAGGCCAAATTAGCCACATTTACCGTCACTTTCGGAAAGGCGAAGGTGGGAGTGGGTGAGATGGTTGGCGTGTTGGTGATGGTGGGAGTGGGTGTGGATGTGAGTGTTAAAGTGATGGTGGGCGTGTAGGTGGAAGTGAATGTAGACGAAGGTGCGGAGGTTTCGGTCCCACTTGCAGTGGCTGTTTGTGCTGCAGCAGTCTTCGTAGCTTGAGCCTCAGAGAGGTTGCATGCCGGAAGCAGGATTGAAATCGATAAGATAAGCATAAAGAAGCGTTTCATGGTTCCTTTAAGAGATTCCAAGGGGGGATGGGGTACGGCGATCATTCCAATTTGGCCGTGAAGCCGGTATTATAATCCGAATTTTCCAATTTCCAACGGACCCAAGGCTGCTTTCAGATCACTGGATTTCAGGATGACTGCCACACCGCGCACACCCGAACCAAGCGAGATCTCGTCATGCGTGAAGACCAATTCATCAGCCAGGATGCGCAGCGGATGCGGCAGCCCAAGCGGGGTCACGGCTCCACGTACAAAGCCAGTTTCATTTAGAACTTCGGTCTCGCTGGCCATCGAAATGCGAGACACTCCCAAGTGGCCGCGGATACGCTTCCAGGAGACCTGTCCCGGTCCGGCCATCAACACCATCACGAACTGTGCCTCTGCAAGCCGGAAGACGATGCTTCGGATTACCTGCTCCGGGGTCTGCCCGCGCTGGCTGGCGGCTTCTTCGAGCGATTCGGGCGGACGGAAATGCTCAAAGAGTCGGTAGGGGATTCCGAGCAGATCCAGGCTTCGGGCGGCGGGGGCAGGAATGGTCATGGTAAGAGTGTCCTTAATCGTAATTGTAATTCCGTCCACCCGGGAACTCAAGTTCCCGGCTCACCTGTACCTGAGGGGCATGGCGCAAATGGGACACCCGGAAGACCCCAATTCTACCAATGTACCAGCAAATAAAAAATCCATTGACTTGTAATTGCCATTATGGTACTATAAAGATGAAAATAGTCTATATTACAACGGAAAGGTGGTTGGTGATGGAGAAGAGGAAATTATTTCCGAAAATTTTATTGTCGGGTCTGGTTTCGGCTTTCATTCTGGCCTCCTGCAACCTTCCCGTACCCACCGACGCGGTTATCCTGACAGCCGCCCCGGCAACTGCAATCATCCAGGCTACGTCCACTGCCACCGAAGCCCCTGTCTCAACGGCTACAGACACCCCCATCCCAACTCTCTCTGCCACTGATACAGCCACTCCTGCTGAAGTGGTGGCTTCCCAAGTGATCCCAAATGTAAATGCCAATTGCCGCAAAGGTCCCAATACGTTGTACCACGAGGTGACAATTCTTACGCAAGGCAACCCCTATTATGTAATTGGACAAAATGGGCAAACCGGTCAAAGTATTTGGTGGCAGATCCAATGGAGAAGTGGTATCGTTTGTTGGGTAAATGACAAGAATGTCACCCGGCAGGGACCGGTTGAGCAGGTCCAGGTCGCTCCAGCGCCTCCCCTGCCCGGATTGCCTTCGAATTTCGATAATACCTTTGTATGTAACCCTTCAACGACAACTTTGTCGGTTACCTTGACCTGGACGAAAGCCGTGGGCGCGACAGGTTACAATATCTATCGCAATGGTAAGTTATTGGCAGCACTAAAAGCAGATGCAGACTTCTTCAACGAAAATGCGCCATTGGGGGTAGATCTGGTCTACAATCTGGAACCATTCAATGATTATGGCGTGGCTGGCCGAATGCCCAGCAGTGTCAAGGCCTGTAAATAGCCAGGCTTATGCCAGGTCCCTCCACGCAGGAGGGACTTTTTATTATTTCGAAGTTATAATCAGATTGATTATTTATTTGGAATGTCATCCGGCAAGGGAGTTGGAATGGAAGAGCAAAAATACCTTGACATGTATTACCAGATGGTACTCATCCGCCGCCTGGAAGAGCGCGGGGCCGAGCTGTACCAGGCCGGTAAAATCGGGGGTTTCATGCACCTGTATATTGGGCAGGAAGCCGTCAGTACCGGGCTGATCGCCGCCCGCCAGCCGCAGGACCGGGTCATCACCGCCTACCGCGACCATGGGGTGGCCATCAACTGCGGGATTCCGGTCAACCAGGTGATGGCGGAACTGCTCGGCAAAGTCACCGGCATTTCGAAGGGCCGCGGCGGCTCCATGCATATGGCGGATGTGACGAAGAACTACTGGGGCGGGCATGCGATTGTCGGCGCCCATCTGCCGATCGCGGCCGGCCTGGCCCTGGGCGACAAGTATGCCGGCCGGGATGGCGTGACCATCTGCATGTTCGGCGAAGGGGCCACCAATATCGGCTTTTTCCATGAAGCACTGAACCTATCCAAGGTCTGGACACTGCCCGTATTGTGGGTATGCGAGAATAATCAATATGGCATGGGAACCGCGGTCGGGCGTGCCTCGGCGGTCTCAGAAATCCAGCAGAAGGCCGAAGGGTATGCCATGGCGCACGCCCGTGTTGACGGAATGGATGTGTTGGCGGTCTACGAAGCGGCAAAGAAGGCCATCGAGGCCGTCCGCAGCGGCTCCGGGCCGCGAATGCTGGAGATCATGACCTATCGCTTCCGGGGTCACTCCATGGGCGACCCGGAACGCTACCGCAAGCAGGAAGAAGTCAAAAAGTGGCAGGAGCAAGACCCGATTGGAATTTTCCATGCCAAACTGATCGCAGATAAAATAGCAGCCGAAACCGCACTCGATGAGATGGATGAACGCGCCCTGGCAGAAGTTCAAAAAGCGGTTGAGTTTGCGGAAGCCAGCCCGGAACCGGCTCTTGAAAGTCTCTTTGAGGATATCTATGCGGAGGAGGTCGGCGACTGAAGTCGCTTTGACCTCTGCGAAGTCCGACGCAGGTCGGCTTTGCAGGCGTAGGTGCGATTTCAATCGCCCGTATCGGAAAGGGATCATTATGAGCAGAATCACGATGCGCGAAGCCATCTCCCAGGCCATGTGGGAGGAAATGGAAAGAGATCCAAACGTCTTCATTCTTGGAGAAGAGGTGGGCGTCTGGGGCGGTTCCTATGCCGTGACCAAGGGGTTCTACGACCATTTTGGCGGTGACCGCGTGCGCGACACCCCAATTGCGGAATCCGCCATCATTGGGGCTGCCATCGGTTCAGCCATGACCGGGCTGCGCCCCATCGCCGAGTTGATGACCATCAACTTCGCCTTTGCAGCCATGGACCACATCGTCAACGAGGCCGCCAAGCTGCACTACATGTTCGGGGGACAATTCCTGCTCCCGCTGGTCATCCGGGCGGTCACCGGGGGCGGTCGCCAGCTGGGAGCCACGCATTCGCAGACCCCGGATGCGATCTTCGCCCACTTCCCCGGGTTGAAGGTGGTCGCGCCAGGCACGCCGGAGGATGCCAAAGGTCTTTTAAAGACCGCCATCCGCTCGAACGACCCGGTGCTTTTCCTCGAGCAGGCCACCCTGTACCAGTTGCGCGGTGAAGTCCCTGAAGGCGATTACCTTATCCCGATCGGCAAATCAAAAATCCAGAGGCCGGGGAAGGACGTAACCGTGGTCACCTATTCCAAAGGTCTGGAAATTTCGATGAAGGCGGCGGATGAACTTGCCAAAGATGGGATTGAAGCGGAGATCGTGGATCTGCGTACGCTTCGCCCGCTGGATATGGAACCGGTGCTTGAATCATTCAAAAAAACCAACCGGGCTGTGGTTGTTGAAGAAGGCTGGAAATCCTTCGGAGTGGGCGCAGAAATCTCCAGTCGAATCTACGAGCAGGCCTTTGATTTTGTGGATGCTCCCATACGGCGTGTGGCCCAGAAGGAAGTACCGCTGCCGTATAATCGTACGCTCGAGCAGTCCGCCCTGCCGCAGGTGGCGGACGTGGTCGCAGCGGTCAAGGAGGTGCTGTAATGGCTGAGACCATCACCATGCCCAAGCTGGGCTTCGATATGGCTGAAGGAACCCTCGTCCGCTGGGTCAAGAAGGTCGGTGAGACGGTCACCAAGGGTGAAGTGCTGGCCGAGATCGAGACCGACAAGGCGACCGTGGAAGTCGAGAGCTCCGCCAGCGGCGTGGTGCGTAAACTGTTGGTGGACGAAGGTGCGGTTGTGCCGGTTAATTCCCCGATCGCGATCGTGGGGACGGCCGATGAGAAGCTTGAAGATGTTGCCGTACAGGCCGGTCAAACGTCGATCCCGCTCAAGAACGTGGGACAGGCGGTCGAAAGTCGGGCCGCGAGTGTTCCGGACCAGGTGTCGGTACCCGTTGCGGCTGCTATTTCTGCTCCTCCCGCAGGTCTCCTGAAAGCATCACCCCTGGCGAAGAACATTGCCCGCCAACGCGGGATAGACCTGAGCCATGTGAAGGGCAGTGGCCCTGGAGGTCGAATTATCAGGCGGGATGTCGAAGCGGCATTATTGACCATAGACCATGGACCACGGACCGTCAACAATATTCCATCGTCCATCGCCAGTCGTCCATCGTCGATTTCTGACCAGACCCTGCCTTTAAGTAAATTGCGCCTGGCCATTGCCCGCCGCATGGCAGAGTCAAAGACGACCATCCCGCATTTTTATGTGACCCACGATTATAAAGTTGACTCCATGCTCGAAATCCGCCGGCAGTTGAACAACCTGCAGCCGGAAAATGAGAAGGTCTCGGTCAACGATTTCATCGTCAAAGCCGTCGCGCTGGCACTGCGCCAGTTCCCCAACCTGAATGCCTCGTTGAATGGAAATTCGGTTGTCAGGCATGGCTCTATCAATATCGGTATTGCCGTTTCCGTTGAGGGCGGCCTGTTGACCATTGTATGCAAGGATGCTGACCAGAAACCGCTGCGCCAGATTTCCACCGAAGTTAAAGCCATGGCTGTTCATGTGCGCGAGGGCAAGGTCCGGTCGGAAGAGATCGAAGGCTCGACTTTTTCCATTTCAAATATGGGCATGTTTGATGTGGAGAATTTTGCCGCCATCATCAATCCCCCTGAAGCTGCCATTTTGGCGGTCGGTTCGGCGCGCGAAGTGCCGGTGGTCGAGAATGGCCTGGTGAAGCCTGGCTGGCGGATGAAAGCCACCATTTCCGTTGATCACCGGGTGAGTGACGGAGTCGAAGGAGCCAGGTTTATGCAAGCGCTGGCGTTATACCTGGAAGAGCCGGTGCGGCTGGTGGTATAAGATAACGTCCTAATTGTGCAAGCCTGGGAAAAAGACCGCCTCCATTTCAGTTTTGCTGAACCGGCGAGCCTGGCTGCACTTGGTACGCTTGCCCCATACACTTTTCCGGGTCAGGGGTGGGGGGCTGGGCGTTCCCAGCGGTGAAACCGCGCTTGGGGGGCAGGGTAACCTATATAACGAACCTTATTTCACGAGGGCAATTGCAATGAATAGGAAGATGGCGATGTCACTCAGGAAATGAATCCACCATGTCCAGAAGAGACCACGCGTCTCGAGCATGCCCTTGCCCAGGATCCAACCCATGAAGATCGAAAGGATCCCGCCTGCAATTCCACCCGGTGTGCCGAAGTAATGGGCGATACCGAAAAAATAGGCCGCCATCCAAAGCGCCTGCCGGCTGCCTCCAACCGGTTCGAGGGTTGCCAGCATCGGGGACCGGTAGGTGATTTCTTCGTTGAATGAGTTCAAAGCGGCATAGAACAGGATCGAAGGCAGGATGGGGACCACTCTCTTCCAAACGTCACTGCCTGGGCGCGTATTAAAGATACAGGACCACCGCCAGGACTGCTGCGATATAAAATCCCCACTGTAAAGCGAATCGATACCATGGATCCGGTTTGGGGAAGCCGAGTAATTTCACCGGCTCGATCGGGGCGCGCAAATCACCGCGCCTCAGGAAGAAATCCTTGCGCTTGTAGCCCAGGACAAGCAGTCCAGCGATCACTGCAATGGAGACAGCCAGCTTGCCGGTCTGTTCGGCTTGCATGCGCTGGTCGAAAACACTGCCGCCAAATAATGCCTGTAAAGCCGGCCAGGTAAAATTGATCAGAGGGCGCAGTTCCGCCAGGCCAAAAAAGACAAACATGATAATGAAGAAGTTACGCAGCGGGCGAAATGGCTTCCAAAAAAACGCTGCCAGACTCAAGATCAATAGCAAGCCCATTTTTATGTAGATCAGCCAGGCCGGAATTCCGCCAGCCAATCTGTCAAAGGCGATATCGGGCAAGGTGCTTAACAAAATTGTTGTGACCCAGGCAATGATGGTCAGGTTGCGATTGCTTCTGGGAACAGGATAAGGATTGATCATTTTGTTTTCTGGACCCTGGCTTTCCACTTACAGGGATAAGTGTAAGCTATCATCGTAAAACCAAATTTCTCCAAAATGGGGCGGCTCATGGGACTGGCATCCACGGTAAGATATCTCACGTTCCGGGTTTTAGCCTCCTGTGCCCGCACTGCCAGGAGAGCGGTATACAGCCCCTGCTTGCGGTAGCCGCTCAGGCTTGCGCCTCCCCAAAGGCTGCCAAACTGGCTGTGGACCGGGAAATAGATCCAGGCAGCGCTTACCGGTTGCCCATCCATATAGGCCACATACACGCTCATCTGTTCAGGATAATTTGTAAGTGCCTCCCGCAGGTAATTGCCCAGATCGGAAAAGTCCTCATCCCAAACTTGTTGTTCGATACTCAGAATATCGGCTATTTTCTCTGGGGAGATTATTCGCTGTATATTATGGCGGACCGGCTGCCACAAGATTTCGGGGGCATCTTCCAGGTCAAGCACCAGTAACGCTTCAGCTTCTTCGATGGTAAATCCGTGCGCCTCCAATCGATCTTTCAGGTCAGGCGGCTGATCATAATCATAAACTTTCCACTCAAAATCCCGCCCGATGCTTTCAAAATAGGCCACCTGGGCGCGGATGGTCTTTTCAACATTGCCTTCATCCAGGTGACTATAGATCACCATCCCATCCCCGGCGCCGGAAGTGTTGACACCTCGCACTACGCCTGGCGTGACCTCCCGCCGCATCCCGGGATACTCCACATCTATTCTTTGATCCTGATCAAAAAGGGCAATAATTCGTGATTTATCCATGATGCAACCTACTCCATAAAAGCTAGAAGCCCACTTTCACAGAACATCTGCGAGTAGTGGGCTCTGTCCATCAACCGCGGACCTCAGTCTCCCGGCAATCAAGGGATCAACGTTTACGCGTTTCCTTTGGGGTATTGCTTTTTTCTGCAGTGTTCTTTTTGCCGGCAGGTGCAGTCTTTTTCTTTTTCGCTGGCTTCTTAACGACACTCCTGGCAGCCCGCCTGCTGGCTGTGCGTTTCCTGGCGACTGGTTTTTTCCTGCCTTTGTCCTTACCTTCTGCTTCGGCATCTTTCTTTACAAACATGTCATCAAACTTTGCCTGGATGGACTCCACCCCGGCGCCCTTAAGCGCTTCGAAAACAGCCTTCCATTGCTCGCCACTGACAAATCTCCAATCCAGGAAGACCTGGCACTGGTACCCGCCCAGCATGACAAATATTCCCTTCTGGACCAGTTCCTCGCAGGAGCGGATAAATTCGAGGTGAGTCACATAGTCCCGGAAAATCACATAGTCTGATAGTCCGGTGGGAAGATTCAAACCTTCTCCCAGCGACTTCTGGGTCAGGTTGCCGCTGGCTTTATCCATATAAGCCGCGGAGGTCTTGATCCAGCCGCGCGTCTCGGCGTATTTATTGTGATACACCACCAGGCTGCGCTCGCCTGTCGCGGTGCGGTTGGAGTAGGCAAAAACATCCTCGTTGACATACCCCTCGGGAGTATAGAAGTCGTAGAGCAGGAAATTATCCACTTCGGCGAAGAGGGCTCGCCGGTGCATGATCGGGAAGATGCGCCATTCGTGCCCGCGCACCAGCCCCTCGTCGATCGATTCGTTCCACTTGGCGTAGCGGTATTCCATCCCGTATTTTTCGTGATAGCCTTCGATCTGCCCGTGACCAAGCATTGGCAGGCCGGGCAGGGTGATCATCATGGTACACACGCCGAAATACTTGTCAGTGCTGCCAAACTGTTCCACCGCGGTCTTTTCGTCGGGGTTGTTCATGAAGTTGACATAGCGCTTGAGCACCTGCGTGTCGAACTCGAGCGTGTTCTTCATCACCTGGCGGTACTTGGCGTTGTCCTCGTCCCGCATCATGTGCATGAAGGCCGAGTTGTAGACCCGGTGCATGCCCAGGGTGCGCACAAAGTAGCCTTCCATCAGCCAGAAAGCTTCCGCCAGCAGCAGCGTATCTGGCACCTCGGCAGCCACCCGGTCGACCACCTCGCGCCAGAACTCATTCGGGATGGCCGCGTCGAACTGGGCGCGCGTCATGCCGTGCTCCGAACGGGATGGGATGGCGCCGCCTGACCCGGGCTCGGGGAACCACAGGCGCTGGATGTGCTTCTTGGCCAGCGTCATGGCGGCGTCGAAACGGATGATCGGGAAGTTGCGCGCCACGTGCAGGATGGTCTGGATGACTGCTTCGCGCACCTCTGCCTTGGAGAAATCCAGTTGGGCGGTATCGTTCCAGGGCATCGATGTGCCATCGTTGCCGTGGTAGATGTAGCGCGCATCGCCGCTCCAGGGATCAAGGCGTTTGAAAACCACGGCAGCGTCGGAATGATCGTAGTAGTGATCTTCCAGGAAGATGCCCACCCGGTTATCGTTTGAGAGGTCTGTGCCATTGAAGGTGTAATTGGGATAGGGGCTGTAGGGCAGGGAAAGGAACCAATCCGGGTGCTCCACCACCCAGCGCGAGTCGATGCCCATATGGTTCGGAACCATATCAGCGGACAGCCGGATGCCGTGCTGCCAGGCGCGCCAGCGCAGGTTCTGCAGTGCATCCCAGCCGCCCAGGTCTCCGGCGATCTGGTAATCCATCAGCGAATACGCCGAGGCGACCGCATCCGGGTTGCCCATCATCTGCTTCATCTTTTGCGAGGCCAGGCTGCGTTCCCACAGGCCGATCAACCACAGGCCGGTGATGCCGCGCTGCTGCAGGATTTCCAGCTCCTCATCCGGGATCTGATCCAGGTGGTTTATGGCCTGCTGGTACTTTCTGGACAACTGGTCGAGCCAGACATAGGAGTTTTTTGCGATGAGTATCAGGCGCGGCATCCAGTCCTTATCCTGGCTGAAGCGTTCGTATTCGGTATAGTCGTACCCGCTGAAAGTTATTACGGGCGCCTGCCCGCCGAACCCGCCCGGACCCGTGCGCCGGATGACCTCTTCCCTGGCAAAATCGATCCCGCGCAGGATTCGCAGGATGTAGCTTTCTCCCAGCACGGCTCCCCAGCGCTCGAGCAGATATTCCAGCTGGGCTTGCAGCGAGAGCGGCGCACGCCGGATCGGGGCGAGCAGCGCATCGAAGAGGGATTCGCCCCCCAGGCTGAAGCCCGGTTCTGCCGCAAAAAAAGTCTGCAGTCCGGATATGATCGTTTCGTAGGCAGTTTTCAGGCGCAGTTCTTCATCATCGAACAGCTCGCGATAGGAGGCCAGGGCAGGGTTGGCATTGGCCAGCTTGAGCAGCAGCATTTCTTCCAGCGCGGACTGGCGGTTTGGCCGGCCGGCGGTCTCCAACTCCAGGTAATGGCGTGCATCAATCTCGCCGCGGTGAACAGCCAGCGGAGGGAACTCATCGGTGAATTTCAGCAGGGTCGCATTGGCGTCTTTCCGCACATGGTCAAATGCCCGCTGCATCACGCCGGGGTTTTGCCGTTCATACTGGCGGATAAGAATATGGTAAATCTCGTCAATCAGGCCCATGGCGTTGACATCGCTGGCCGGGACCGTCTGGCCGCGCACCCTGGTCATGCTCTCAGCAAAATGCCTGGAGGCGGCAAAATCCGCCAGGACCACATTGCCGTTCATGGCGAAAAGCCCCTCGTCAAACTGGTATTTTTTCCGCGCTTTGCGTGAAATGTGGAACTCAAATTCGGGCATTTTGACCTCGTTGGTTGGGTTACTCATCGTCCCGCAGGCTTAATTACGCTAATGATTGACCCATCCGGACCCGCGGGCCGTACAGGCCTGGACGTTCAGGCCTAATCATACTCGAAATGCCGGTTTTAAACATGCCTTCCTGGTTGAACCCAAAAAATACCTCCCTGTCCAGGACTACGTGACATTTTGAGGCGTGCGAAAGAGAATATTCATATAAAAAACCTACATTTCCTCCCTTGACATATGCGGGTTATCGGTTATGATAGCTTTTGTAAGATGCCAGTAAGTTCACGTTGGAAAGAGAAAGACGATGACCCGAGGTTTCTTTGCTCGGGTCGTTTTATTTGATCGTCCGATGGAACGACTCTGACACACCATCTTTTTTCTTTTTGCCATAAGGAGGCAAATAATGTCTGAACGTATCGTCGGCACGGTCAAGTGGTTCAACGGCAGCAAGGGCTACGGCTTCATTGCTCGTGAGAACGGCCCGGATGTCTTTGTTCACTACTCCGCCATCCAGAGCGAAGGTTTTCGCAACCTGGATGAGGGTCAGAAGGTTGAATTCGAAGTCGAGCAGGGCCAGAAGGGCCCTCAGGCTACCAACGTCACCATTCTGTAATCCAAAGCCAATCGAAAAGAATTCCCGCCAGAAATGGCGGGAATTTTGCATTAAATTCGTCGTGGCGACCTTGGTGGCGACTTTGCGAAGCACCCAGCGGGTCAGTCGCCCTATTTGATTTCTTTCCGGTATACCCGATGGTTCTTGTATTCCACACCATTCAAGTTCTTCAGGTCGGCGCGCATCTGTTTGGTCGTCTCAGCCACCTGGGTCATCTCGACAAATTTAAAATCATAAACATTCAGAATAATTTTACCCAGTTCATAATAAAGCAGGGCATTGCCGCCGGTTCCCTGAAACTCGGGAAGAATTCCCATGCCATTTCCGGAAACTGTCTTGGTGCGCTTCATTTCGAGCAGCAAGTCGGCGATACCGAAGGGGAACAGGTGCCCTTTTGCGCGCTGCAGGGCCGCTGAGGCATCCGGGAAGGCGAACAGGAAGCCAACGATATCCTCGCCATGCATGATCAGTTTGATCAGACGGTAATCGGCCACCATGAAAACGTTCTGTACCGCGTAATCGACATCGCCCTGGGTAAAGGGATAATATTCCCAGTTTTTAATGAATGTCTTGTTATAAGTCCGGCCAATACGTTGTGCCCAACCGACCAGCTCTTTCTTACTCTTGAAGTGCTTGACCCACAGGTTGCCGCGCTGTAAAGCCCACTGGGCGATGCGTTCGACCCGCTCCGGGATCCTGAAAGATTCCGCCGGCAGGTAACAGGAGACGAAGTCCACTTCCTTTTCAAACCCGAGCGTCTCAACCAGCCTGGGATAATAATCGTAGTTATAGTTCATCATCGTCATCATCTGGCGCTGTTCAAAGCCTTCCACCAGAATACCATAGCCATCGAAGGGGGAGAGACCCTTCGGCCCGATCATGGTATCCAGCCCGCGCTGGCGGGCCCAATCGAAGGCAGCCTCGAAGAGCGCTTTTGCCACTTCCAGGTCATCAATGGTGTCAAAGAAATAGAACTGGGCTTTGCGGGTCTTGTGGTATTCGTTGAAGAGCTTGTTTTCTCCGGCGCAGATGCGGCCGACCACTTTGCCATCCCGAACAGCCAGAAAGAAATCCGCATCGGAATGTTCGAAGAAGGGATGCTTCTTGCGGTTTAATGGCAGGTAGGCATCCACGAAAAGCGGCGGCACCCACTCTGGGCAGTCTTCGTAAAGATCATAGTAAAACTTGACAAAGCGTTTGACCTGCGATTTGTTGTTTGTATCCACCTTTTCAATGGTCAGCATTGGCGTCTCCCTGGGAGAAAATAATTGCTAGTACACAGTATATAACACAAATCCATTTCACGGTTGCGATTACGGTCACAGTTGGACGAAATTATGCGATAATAATCGTAATTTAACCCGCTGAAACCAAATTTCGACTCCAACGTAGATCCTATCAAACAAGGAGTATCCAATGTCTGAATTCCGAACGGAAGAATTTCATGTCAATGGCGAAGAGCTGATTGCCAAAATCAAGGATCTGATCCATGAAGGCAATATTCGGCGCATCATCATCAAGGATAAGGATGGGAAAACATTGATTGAATTCCCAATGACTTTTGGCGTGGTCGGTGTGGTCCTGGCTCCGACGCTTGCGGCGGTTGGTGCGGTGGCCGCATTGATCGGCGAGGCCACAATCGTGGTGGAAAAAAAGGACCAATAATTTAACCTGGGAAATGAAAAGTCGGGATGGTTTCCCATCCCGACCTTTTTACTATCGAACCAGCCGGGCTATTGGGTGGAGATGGTGGTCCAGCCGGCGACGATATCCTGCATGGCCTTGGTAAAGGAATCAAAGCCAGTCGGTAGGTGCAGGTTGCCGTAAGCGCTTTCCGGAAGCAGTTTCGCTGAGACATCCGCGGGCAGCTTGACATCACTGCGGGCGGGATGGGCATAACCCGTTGCCAGCAATACCTGGCCCTCATCCGAGAGCAGGAAGTCCTGCTCGAGCTTGGCGGCGTTGGGGTGTGGGGCGGCTGCGCTGATGTATTCCGCGAAGAGCATGCCGACGGTGGCATCCTTGGGGATGATCACCTGCAGCGGCAAGCCTGTGGCATCCCGCTTGGCGAACCCATCAAAGTCATAGACGATTGAAATCGGGCATTCGCCTTTCTGTACAGCCGCAACATTCAGGACCACTCCCTTGCGCCAGTTGCCGTTGTCGCGCAGTGTCTTGAAGAAGTCCAGGCCGGGCTGGACATTTGCCTCTCCTCCGCCATGCGCGTATGCCGCTGCCAGCACTGAACCTGTGGCATAGGTGGACTTGTTGGGATCACGGCTGCAGACCATGTCCTTGTACTCGGGTTTTAGCAGGTCATCCCAGGTCTGTGGGGGGTTCTTGACCAGGTCGGTATTGACCAGGAAGCTGATCGCACCCCAATAGGCGACAACCCAACGGCCATCCGCGTCCTTGAAGTTGGCCGGGATTTTGTCCCAGGATGTGTTCTTGTAGGGCAATGCCAGGTTGTTCTCGATTAATTTGCCCACAAAGTCAAAGCCGATGTCAGCCACGTCCATCACCGGGGCGTTCTTTTCGGCCAGCAGGCGGGTGATCTGTTCAGCGCTGGTCATGTCGGTGTCAGTGTGGACAACGCCATAGCGCTGTTCGATGGTTTTCCAGATTGCGCCCAGGTTGACCCAGTCATCCGTCATGCCGTAGCTGACGATCTGGCCTTCCTTTTTTGCGCCAGCCATCTTGTCGGCCTCAGATACTGCCCCTGTTGTTGTTGTCTTGGCTGCAGGTGCACAGCTGGCAAGCTGCACTGCCACCAGGACAATTAAGATTGCGAACGTAATGAACTTTTTCATCTCACTCTCCTTTTGGAATTTATCCTATCCACCCGGATGGGTGGTCACTCTGAAGAATTGAATTTGAATCAGGGGGATTATCGTCCGACAATATGTGTGGCTTCACGACCTCCTTTGCTGGTTGCCCAGATGATCAACAGTGAGGTAATCCAGGCGACGACAAAACTGATCACGGCCAGCGCGCTGGCCTGGCGCCCATCCTGGCGGGTAAATTCGACCAGGTAGATTGGGAAAGTCTTGAAGCGTGTCCCGACCAGAAGGTTCGTCAGCGTATATTCGGTGAAAACCGTTGAGAATACCAACAGGCATCCACTGATGATACCCGGCATGATATTCGGAATGATGACGCGCCTCAGAACGACCCAACCACTGGCCCCCAGGCTCTCGGCTGCCTCTGTCAGGATGCGGAAATCGATTGCCTCCAGGGCATTGACGATCGGGCGGTACATGAATGGCAAGGCGAGCACCATGCATGCGGCAACCAGGATGGCAGGATGGTTGATGATTGGCAGTGGAATAGTGGAGTAGAAACGGATTAGTGCCAGAGCCAGCACCACCCCCGGAACTCCGAAGGAAAAACTGGCGATCAATTCAATGATCGGTTTGCTTTTTGGCACACGCAGTTTCATCCAATAGGTGGTGGGCGTAACCAGGACAAACAGGCCGAGCATGCTGACAAGAGAAACCATGAATGAGTTCTGCAGGGTAAGCAGAAATAGTTTGTGCGATGTGACCGCTTTCCACCAATCCAGGGTCAGCCCCTCCGGCCACAAGGTACGGTCCCAGCGGGTGGAGAATGAAAAAAGGAGTGTGGCGAGTACCGGCACGACCATGAACAGCAGGAATAGTGTGATGACAAGGATGCGCCAGATGTCGCGCGTTTTCATGTGCCGACCTTCCTGGCCCGGTTGGATAGCCACATGTACCCGATAACACAGGTGGACATGATTACCAGGGATAGGATTGAAAGGGCGTCAGCCAGCTCAGGCGCCAGCTGCACCTCTCCGCGGATGAGGGCGGCAATCCGGATCGTGATCAAGTCAACATCTGATCCGGTCAGGGTCCAGGCAGTGGCGTAAGCGCCGAATGAATTGGCGAAAAGAAGAAGGAAGCCGCTCACCAGCGCCGGGAACAGGATCGGTAAGGCTACCCGAATCCAGTATTGAAAAGTGGATGCCCCCAGGTTCAGGGCGGCTTCATGCCATTCACGCTTCAAGCCAAACAGGGAGGGGATGATCAACAGGATCATTAACGGCAGTTGGAAATAGAGGTATGCGATGGTCAGGCCGGAAATTGAGTAGATGCGGAAGTTCGGATAAAGGTAGATACCGCCTTGCTTAAAAAGCATGGTGATTATGCCGGTTGAGCCAAGGATGACAATGAATGCAAAGGCAAGGGGAGCCCCGCCAAAATTGGTGGTCACGTCAGATAAGGCCGTCAGGGCATTCCGGACAAACTTGTTCCTGGTTGTGATGATGGCGTAGGCGACCAATGTGCCGAATATGACGCCAAGCAGGGCCGTCGTTGCGGAAAGCTTGATGGTGTTGCCGAAGGATCGTAAGAAAAGCGGATCAAAAGCCTGGCGATAGAAATCCAGGGTCAGGATACCTTTATTGGTCAAGCTGGAGCGGATGGTGGTCAAGAGCGGCAGTAGTTCAAAAGCGAGGCCAAAAAAAAGGAACGGCATCAGGCCCAGCCAGGCCAGCCAGGAATTAACCGGTTTTTTTGCTCGCGGAGTGGCGGAAGGGTTGCTCAACATATTTTCCTATAAAGTAAGTTTCAGCCCATCAACTGCCACCTGGACTGTCCCAGCATAATGCCTGCGGACTTGGGCTGCCAGGTCAACTGCCTGGGCGGGAGGATACGTATGGGTGAGCACCAGGGATTTCACCCCGGCCTGCTGTGCGATGGTACCGGCAGTGTCAGCATTCAGGTGGTCTTCGGTCTCCCAACCTGCCGGGAAGGAACATTCACAGACAAGCAGGTCCGCTTTTTCTGCCAATTGGACCAGTTGGCCGCGAGGAGTGGCATCACCCGAATACACCAGTGAGTGTTTGCCATCCTCCAGCCGGTAAGCAATACTTTCGGGTGTATGGCCTGTGGGCGCGCAGCGTACCTCGAGCTCGCCGATGGAAAATCTGTCTTGAAAAACCTGCTTTATATTTAGCTTGTAAGTAAGCGGAGAAAGATCAGGGTACAACTCCAGCAGGCGTTGATAAAAATCCTCGATGCCAGGACAGGCGATAATGGTAAAAGGATCTTTGCGCTCTGCTCCTGGAGTGAAATTAAAAACTTGCAGGAGGGTTGCCAGGTCAAGAGTATGGTCGGGATGGAAGTGGGTTATCAGCAGGTGGTGGAGCCGGGTGTAGGAAAAACCAGCCAGCCCGAGCCGGTTTAATGTCCCGGGTCCAATATCCAGCAGGATCGCCTGATCGTTTGCAACCACAAGCAATCCGGAAGGCGCGTGCTGCCTGACAGGGACCGCTGTGCCAGTTCCCAGGAAGAATATTTCCATCTTTTTCGCCGATCAGACCATATACATAAGTGAGGCGGAAAGGGTCAAAATTGCACAAAACGGCTCCGTGGATAATTCAAATCTCTGCCACGGGGGGCAACTATATTCTTACTAGTCATGTACCGGAAGATGTTTAAATTATAACCACAAAGAAGGGAAAGTCAATATGTTTGAAGCTTTTTCCAACGAAAACTAACAAATTAAAGATATGAATCGAAACATTTAACAACAATTAATGTTTTGTTTATTTGCATAAAATGTATCGTTAATCACGATAACTTAACCAACACATCCCGCGGATTCCTTTCATGGAGTTCAGGCATAGGTAACCCGCAGGATCCCGAATTTATCGCTCCCGGCGGAAGATCCGCTGAATACATACGGTTCGATTTTTTTCCAGGCTGTGTATTTTTCAACCACTCGCTGGAAAGCCCCAACCGCACGTGGTGTGTTCCATCCCAAGACGGCTACAGTTCCACCCGCGCCGCCTCCGGTGATTTTTCCTCCGAGCAGGCCATCGGCCTTCTCTTCCCGGACCAGGTCGACCAGCTTGTCGGTGGCCGCAGAGCCCAGACCACACTCGCTGTAGCCGCGGTGGGAAAGGTACATCAACTCGCCCAGCAGACTGCCCGTGGCAGTATCGATCATTTCAAGCGGCTTGGAAAGCAGGCTGAAAAAACTTGTCACGCGCCAGTTCTCTTCCACTGCATATCGCACTGCTGCGCGCACCGGATAGGTTACCTCGGGGCGAACGGGGGTATAGGGGTCCAGGTGAACCGGGTGAAGCCGGGTGAAATCAGCGCCTCTGATCTGCTCTGGAAGCTGGCACTCGTACAATTGGCGAAACAGGGAGGGGGAGAGGTTGGCCAGGTATCCATTCCACTTGGGCTCCACCCAGCGGGCAACAATCCCGCTCGTGTCCAATCGAGGCTCCAGCTTTTCCAGTGTGCAAATTTGGCGGTAGCCCATGAATGTGGCCGCACGCGCCAATTCGTACTCGATTCCGGCCACAGAATGCTGGACACCTGAGTCGATTCCCCACAGCTGCAGGTTGGAGGGGAGTCTGACCAGCGGGCGTGGATCGCAGGGCTGGCACAACATGGGGATGAAAAAACCCTCGTCGCCCATCACCACCGCCAGCTGGTCCATGATCCCGGCAGCGGATTGCGTCAGGGCGATTTCCACCCACTGGGTCCATGTCGCCAGCTCCACACCTTTCGCCTCAATCCCATACACAGCCGCCATGGTTTTCATGGGGGCGACCTCCAGAGCGGCCGATGAACTGACACCTTTGCCGAGAGGTACGTCGGACTCGAGGTACAGGCAGAAGCCGGTTTTGACCCTCTCTGGATATTGCTTTATCAAAAAGTATAAACTGCCCAGGATATAAGCACACCAGCTGCGCCGTGGGTCGGCGTTTATCCACGCTCTTACCATCTCCAATGGTTTAACTCCGCTGTCATCCACCAGGTCGGCCAGCGAAAATTCCACCAGATCATGCCAGCCCAGTGCTTTAACCGCTGGATTATAAAACCGCACCATCTGATCGGTCCGCGCCTGGATGGCTACAAAAGTCGCCTCCCGGATGGTAGTCTCGAAGACCAGGCCGCCCGTATAGTCATCATTTCCACCCATCAGGTCCAGGCGTCCCGGGGTGCGGTTGATCAGGATGTCATTGTTTTTCTGAAAATAGCCATCTCCCACCAGTTTTTGAATACCTTCCTTGAACCTCGCCAGGTCTGGGAAGTGATCATCGGATTGCGCCAGGTCGTTTACCATAAGGAATTTGGAGTCTCCTGTTTCCGGGGGATTGAGAACGAATAAAAAGCATATGAAATGTGATAATTATCATTCTAACATTCATAAAACAATTAGTCAAACGAATTAAAACGAAACAAAAAAGGTTGACAATCAAAACATGCAGTGTATAATCAAGGCCGGGACACTAGAAATGTCATCGACAAAAACAAACACGAAACGGTTTACCAATTGGGTCGGTTTCCTGCCATTCTTGCTTTTTTGCCTTGCTTTCGAGGTTTTACCGATTATCTTCCTGTTGCGAGGCAGTTTCATTCAAAAAACGACCCATCAATTCACCTTCCAACATTATCTGGATTTGCAACGTCCCTTGTATGTCAATTCGTTCATGAATAGTATCAAAATTTCAGGGTTGACGGCCATTGTGAGCGTGGTTGTCGGCACATTTATCGGTTACGCCATCTATCGGTGGCCGTCGCAACGTGTCCGTGATGCCCTGATTTCCTTGTCCGACGTTACCACGAACTTTGCAGGCGCCCCCCTGGCTTTTGCATTCGTGGTCATCCTGGGACTGAACGGGGTTATCACACAGTTCTTACTGCAATACTTTGATTACAAACTCTATCCCGGGTTCAGCATTTACTCCTTTTCCGGATTGAGCCTGGCTTATGTCTATTTTCAGCTGCCTTTGATGATCCTGCTGATCCTCCCTGCTTTCGCCGGCATAAAGAAGGAATGGCAGGAATCCGCCCAAAGCTTGGGTGCGGGTACCTTCCAATTCTGGTGGCGTATTGGTATCCCGATTTTGGGACCATCGCTGTTTGCCGGTCTGACACTCCTGTTTGCCAACGCCTTCGGGGCCTATGCTACTGCATATACCCTGGTTGAGGCCAGGTTATCGCTGGTGACACTCCAGATCGGGTACATGATTGCTGGCGAGGTGCGCCAGGACCAGGGTGTTGGTATGGCGATGGCGATCATCTCTCTGGTCATCATGGGTTTAAGCATCGCCATCTACCAGGTGACCACATTGCGCGCCCGGCGCTGGTTGAAATAATAAAACATTTTTCTGAAATCAGGTGATAAAGAAGTGACAATAAGTCATTCCACCCCACCCAAGGCAGCAGTCAAAAAAGTTCGCCCGTCCGGCTGGCAGGTTGTGCTGGTCGGGTTCTTCCTGTTCTATATGCTCGTTCCGATCATCTCTACTTATGTCTTTTCCGTTGCCACCCGTTGGGACCGCACCATCCTGCCGGAGGGTTTCACCCTCGATTTTTACAGAAGGGCATTTTCCGCCTCGTATTTTTCGATCACCCTACGGAATTCTTTGATCCTGTCATTGGCGACCGTCCTGGTGAGTTTGTTGTTGGTGGTCCCCACGGTGTACTGGGTCCATACCCGCTTATCAGGCGCCAAGCCGCTCCTGGATATTTTGATGATCCTGCCTTTTGGAATCCCGATGGTCGTTCTGGCTCTGGCACTTGTCCAGGTCTATAAAACCCCTCCACTTGCCCGTTCTCCGTATCTTTTGATCGGAGCGGTTGTAGTGTATTCCATGCCATTCATGTACCGGCCGGTTTCGAACGCCATTCAGGCGATTGATGTCCATGTACTTACAGAAGCCGGTCAGAGCCTGGGGGCTAATATCTTCAAAATCCTGTCACGGATCATCATCCCCAACATCCTTCCCGGAATTCTGAGTGGCAGCTTATTGGTTTTCTCGACAGTCTTTGCAGAATATACACTCACTTCCTTGATTGTTGGAGCCAGGTTTAAAACTTTCCCAGTCTTGCTCGTGGAGTTTACCCGTATCAATGGGAATGTCGCCTCGGCCTTTTCGGTCATCTCTTTCACCATTGCCTGGCTCGTGTCAATCCTGATCCTATGGGTCGGGTCGAAGGGACAGACAGCCAAAACCGAATCACTACAAGCTCATTAAAAAAAGGACAAGGATATGGCTTATCTTGAGCTAAGGAATGTTACCAAATCGTTCGCTGGCGTGCCGGCGGTCCGTGATTTCAACCTGGATATTGAAAAGGGTTCACTGGTGTCCTTTCTGGGACCTTCTGGCTGTGGCAAAACGACAACTTTGCGCATGGTGGCCGGATTTGAGCAACTCGACGATGGGTCGATCAAGTTGGATGGTAGTGATATCACGACTGTGCCGCCCAACCGGCGTGATATTGGCATGGTCTTCCAGGCTTACGCTCTTTTTCCCAACATGACCGTGCGCGAAAACATATCCTTTGGCCTCCAGATGAAGAAAACCGGAAAAAGGGAAATTGTCAGGATGGTGGATACTGTCCTGGAAATGGTGCGCTTGCAGGACACTGCCAGACGTTTTCCTCACCAGCTTTCGGGTGGACAACAGCAGCGTATTGCCCTGGCGCGTGCTCTGGCTGTCCAGCCGCGCGTCCTGCTTTTGGATGAACCCCTATCCGCTCTGGACGCGGAAGTGCGGGTAGTGCTGCGCGGCGAGATCAGGCGCATCCAATCCGAGCTGGCCATTACCACCATATACGTGACCCATGACCAGGAGGAAGCCCTGTCAATTTCTGATAAAGTCGTCGTGATGAACAAGGGTTTAATTGAACAGGTTGGCACACCCGAAGAGATCTACCGCGCCCCCAATACGCGCTTTGTCGCCACCTTTATCGGCACCGCCAACCAGTTTTACGGGGTTATGGCGGAAAATGATATTGTGGATTGCGGGAATTTAAAGCTCTCCGTCGAAGGCTTGAAGGAATTTAATCGCGGGCAGTCCGTAGTTGTGCTTGTTCGCCCTGAAAATATCCAGGTCCAATCTGAGCAGCCCAAGCGCACCAATTGGAACGTCATCCAGGGTGTGATCGAAACCATCACCTTCCACGGCGCGGTCACCCGCCTGGGCGTCAATGTCAGCGGTCAGCGCGTGGTTGCAGACATTACCGTTGCCAACACCGAGGCGGTTTCCTTGAATCAGAAAATCTGGTTATCTTTTCCACCCGATGCGTGTCAGGTTATGGCGGCTGACGAATGATTATTATCAACAACCACGAGATCGTCCTGGATAAACAGGAGAGGTTGGAAGCCTGGACCTCTTATGATGCCGTGGTGCGCCTGGCGATGGACTTCATCCGGAATTGCCCGGTTGATCCGGCCAATGGTCTGCCCTGGTACATGCAATATTCCTGTTTCTGGACTGACCCGCTGCGACCGGCAATTTGGCCGGACAATCCGGCCGGAAAATTCGCCTGGGCGGTTACAACGTTGCTCAAGTATTATCCCTATTCCGGGGACGCCAGCCATATTGCCATTGTCCGGCGCATGCTGGACCGCTTGTGGGATTATCGCACCCCGGTCACCTGCGCCTGGCCGGACGTACCGTACGCTTCCGCCCTTCCCGGCACAGGTGTTTACTTCGGGGCACGTGCCGATGGAGAGTATGTCACTGAACCCGACAAGGTCGCGCAAGTCGGGCGGGCATATGTCGATTTTTACAAGCTCACCGGAGAGATAAAATATTTACAGGTGGGCAAGCGGATCGCTGAGGTGCTCGCTCAGAAGGTACGCCCCGGAGACGAGGCCCATTCGCCCTGGCCTTTTCGTGTGGATGTTCGGAATGGGCAGGTTTTGGAGGAATACAGCTCCCATTTTATTCCAGCCGTCCGGCTGTTTGACGAACTGATCTCGCCTGGGGCAGAATGATTTCCGCGCCGTGCGGGATCAGGCCTGGGCCTGGCTTGAAGCATATCCTCTCAGTAATAATACCTGGAAGGGCCATTTCGAGGATATCCGTCTCGATCCTGCCAATGAAAACCGGGATCAGGTATCCCCTCTGGAGACAGCTCGATATATTCTGCAGAATAAAGACCGTTTTCCCGCTGGGACGGGGACGGTAAAAAAGCTGCTCGACTGGGTTCGGGAAACCTTGGGCGGGCACCCGTTCTTCACTGCTATCCCGATCCACGAGCAGAAGTATTGTTATTTCCCGATGGGCAGCCATACTGCCCGTTTTGCCTGCCTCTCTGCCCTCTACGCGGAATTGACTGGTGACCCGGCTTACCGGGAGCAAGCCTTGCGTTCGTTCAATTGGGCAAGCTATATGGCAACCGAGGCTGGCACGGTCACAGTTGGGATCGATCGTCCGGATTACTATAACCAGTGCTGGTTTACTGACGGCTATTTTGATTACGTTCCGCATTTCATCGAAGGGATGGCAGCCATGCCAGAATGCGCTCCGGCGGATACTGACCATCTGCTGCGCTCATCTTCTGTTGTACAGGAGATCAGTTATTTACCTTACAATGTCGATTACCGCACTTTCGATGCCGATGGCACCCAAAAATTCCGTCTAACCTTCCAACCCATGCAGGTGCTGGCCGCCGGCAAGCCGCTTCCCCGGCAGGTTATCCCGTCAGATGAACCCGGCTGGAGTTTTGATCCAGACTTGCGGGTGTTGACCGTCCGGGCGGGGGAACGGCAGGTGGCAGTTCTTGGACGGTGAGACGTTTCCAGCGGAGCATCGGGTTCTGGATGAATGACCAGGGTCATGATTTTAACCAAGGTTTTTTTTACCGGCTGGCCGGGAAAGGAGGTCACAGGCGATAAACATATCTTTTTGGAGTGGATGGTTCAACCATCACCTGATAGCTTATCAAATATCCCAAGAATAGGAGAGTTGAGATGTCAAAGAAAATTTCATTGTTTGTAGGATTGTTTTTGGCCTTGGCGCTTGGCCTGTCGGCCTGTGCTCCGGCTGCCACCCCCGCGCCAGCCACTGTTGCCCCTGCTACTGCTGCTCCAGCCGCGGCAGTCCCTGTCCTTCTGCCAACTGCGACGATTGCCCCGACCGTGGACCCCATGGTTAAGCTGGAGACGGATGCCAAGGCCGAAGGTACCATTGTATCTTATGGCCTTCCGGCTTCCTGGGTGAATTACGGTGGCCTCATGGAGGGCTTTAAAGCCAAGTACGGCATTACCCAGCAGGATACGGATATGGACAGCGGCACAATTATCTCGACCCTGCAGGCGGAGAAAGCCGCGCCTGTTGCAGATATTACCGACCTGGGCTTGAATTTTGCCAAGCTGGTCGAGGATGACGGCATGTCCATGCCCTACAAGAATTCGCACTGGGATGAGATCCCCGACTATGCCAAGGATGCGCAGGGTCGCTGGTCGGCCGCTTTCTACGGCGTGATGGCGTTCCTGGTCAATGCTGACAAGGTCACCACAGTTCCTCAAACCTGGGAAGATCTTCTGAAAGACGAGTACAAGAATACGGTCTGTATGAAGAACCCGGGCTCCTCCGCAACCGCCCAGATGATTGTCCTGGCAGCGGCTTTTGCCCATGGCGGTAGTGAAACCAACGTCCAGCCTGGCTTGGATTTCTTCAAGAAGATGGTTGACGAAGGCATTCTGAACGGTGTTTCACCATCCTCCTCAAACATCCAGAAGGGCGAGTGCCCGATCTCAATTCAATGGGACTTCGATGCTCTGAGCAACAAAGACCAGAATCCTACCATGAACCTGCAGGTCGTCATCCCTTCCGATGGCACGGTAGCTGGAATGTACATCCAATTTGCCACTGCAGGCGCACCCCATCCGAATGCGGCCAAGCTGCTGCTGGAATATGAATACTCTGATGAAGGCCAAATGGCTTATGCCAAGGGCTTCGTGCATCCCATCCGCACCAGTGTGCAACTGCCCGCTGATCTCCTGGCAAAATTCCCGCCAGCCTCAGCCTACAGCAATGTAAGCTTCCCCACCAATTATGGTGCTCTTGACGCCGCCAGCGCTGCAATTGCAGAAGGCTGGGCGGTGATCCATCCATAAACTTTACTACTTTTTGTTCTCGGGATGGAGCAGGAACGCCTGCTCCATCCCAGGTCCTGTCAGCGATCATTTGGATGGGAAGTATCTGTTTATTGGAAGAACAATTATTTAAGGAATCATTCTCTCAATTAAGGAGTAAGCCATGCCCGTAACAGGCCAATCAATTCGTTTTTCCAGGTTGTTTTCAGAAGGAAAGAATGCCGTCGTCGTTGCCGTCGACCATGGCCTTTACTTTGGGCCATTGCCGGGCATGATCAATCTTTCCGAGGAAATCGACCGCGTTTCCACGGCAGATGCCATCCTGATGGCTCCCGGGACACCGGCCCACTGTCAGTCGGTCTTTTCGAAACGCGGCGCTCCGGCTCTTATTGTACGTTTGAACTGGGGCTCCAATTACGCTGCCATGTGGAATTACAAGCATTCCCACAGTGTTCCCATGATTTCGGCAGCCGATGCAGTTGCCCAGGGCGCCGATCTGGTCATCAGCAGCTTGAGCCTGAAGAATCCTGACGAGGCTGAGGATGCTCACAACGTCGAAATCTTTTCTGCATGCGTGGCGCAAGCGCATGCCTTGGGTATCCCCATGATCGGTGAAGTGTATCCGACCGGTGGTGACGACTTTCAGCCGGAAGACCTCCAGGACGAGATCTTCATAGGCTGTCGCATTATCGCCGAACTGGGTGCTGATCTGGTCAAGACCTTCTACACCGGCAAGCGCTTCAACGAGATCTGCGCCGCCACACCGGTACCCGTGCTGGCCCTGGGCGCTAAAAAGCTTCCGAAAGAAAGCGATGCTCTCAAGCTGGCAGCCGTTTCGGTCGAAGCAGGCGCGCGCGGCATCGTTTATGGCCGTAACGTGATCCAATCCAAAGACCCGGAACGCCTGTTGGCTGCCTTGAAAGAAGTGGTTAAAGACTTCCAGGCACCGGATAAGATTGCCGCTAAATATAAATTGGATTGATATGGAATTGCTGCTCGGTATCGATGCAGGTACAACTTCAGTCAAGGCCGGTTTGTTTAGTCCGGATGGTCGTTGCCTTGGTATCGGTCGCCAGGAATACCAGCTCGAGACTCCTGCAGCGGACCGGGTCCAGCTCGACCCTGAGGTCTACTGGCAGGCCTGTCGGAACACCGTCCAGGAAGCCCTCACACATTCGGGGGCACAACCGGAACAGGTGCGCGCACTGGCTGTCTCCAGCCAGGGAGAGACCATCATCACGCTCGATTCGCACGGGAAGGCCATCTATCCAGCCTTGGTTTGGTTGGACAATCGTGCTGACAGGCAGGCTGTCTTCCTGGCAAAGCGCTTTAGCGGTGATGTCTACGCCCGCACGGGCATCCCGGAAATTTTACCGACATGGTCTGCATGCAAGATCATGTGGATCCGTCAGAACGAACCGCAGGTCTTTGCCCGGGCAGCCAGGTTTGTACTGGTGCAGGATTATTTGATCTACAAGCTGACCGGGAAGGTTGTCACCGATGGTTCGATCGCCTGTACCACCCTGAACTACGACTTGACCAGGAACGCCTGGTGGGACGAGGTCCAGGAAGCCATCGGAATCCATACCAGCCAGCTTCCCGATATCGTCAATCCGGGGGCGATGGTTGGCACACTGACGCCCGAGGCTGCCATGGAGCTGGGTCTCACGGCCAGGACCATCGTGGTCACTGGTGGAATGGATCAGTCGGTGGGTGCCATTGGGGCGGGCAATATCCAGCCCGGCATCGTCTCGGAGGCCACCGGTGCTGCTTTGGTTATCCAGGCCACCATTTCGGACCCGATGCTGGACAAATCAAAGGTCGTGCCGGTATATTGCCACAGTGTTCCTGGAAGATTCTTGTTTGCCCCCGTCTGCCCGACTGCCGGGTTGGCCTTCAAATGGCTCCGGGACAGCTTCTTCCAGGACGAGGTTACCCTTGCTGGGAAGGAAAAGACCGATGCCTACGACCGGCTCACTCGGCTCGCACAGGAGGCCCCTCCCGGGGCGGATGGCCTGGTCATGTTGCCTCACCTGATGGGTGCCTACAGTCCCGAGCCGAACGCAGTCGCGCGGGGTTCTTTCACTGGATTTACCCTCAGCCATACCCGCGCGCATTTTGTGCGTGCCCTGCTGGAGGGTGTGGCCTTCATGCTCAGGCAAAATCTGGAATTCATTGAACGGACCGGAATGGAAATTCATCAGATCCGTTCCATGGGAGGCGGGTCGCGCAGCGCCTTGTGGAACCAGATCAAGGCAAATGTATGCAATCGGCCGGTGGTGACTCTGGTCAACGAAGAGACCGGTTTGCTCGGGGATGCCATTCTCGCGGGCGTCGCCAGCGGCATTTTCGAATCCGTCGAAGCAGGATGTGAGGCCATGGTGGCCATAAAAGAGGTGATTCAACCCGACGCGCAGGCGGCCGCTTATATCCAACCATACCAGTTGTATTGTAATTTGGACCGCCAGTTGGCGGGTTATTTCAAACAAAGCTATGCCAAAGGGGAATAGAAATCAATAGGCCTATTTAACCCTGTTTGTAAAAGGAGAGATTTGATGACGATGAAACCGAAAGTCGGTGTCCTGGTTACGGCACTGCTGGAAGATGACTACAACAAGACCGCGCACATCCGTCCGATGGCGCAGAAGGTGGCTGACAAGATCGGCGGGATCATTGGGAAATACGCCGAGGCTGTATGCCCGCCACTTGTAGAGGAAGAATACCAGGCCGAGGCCGCTGCCCGGCAGTTCAACGCCGCTGGCGTGGACCTGATCGTGGCCGTTGAAGTCGCCTACACCAAAGGCTTGGTGCCGACGCGCTGCTTCCTGCAAACGACTGCCCCTGTCCTGGTTTGGAACACCCAGCAGATCGAGTTTCTGCCTGAAAACGCCGACTTTGACTTGATTATGCTCAATTCGGGCATGGCTGGTGTGCCGGAAATGACTTCGGCCTTGTTGCGCATTGGCCGGCCGTTCTGGATGGTTACCTCACTGATGGATGACCCGCTTGGTCAGCAGGAGCTCGCCGGGTACATCGCCGCCGCTGGAGTCATGAGCCGGTTGAAGTCTTCCCGCATAGCCATCTTCGGCCATGCCTTCGAGGGCATGACCGACCTGATGGTTGACCAGCTAAGCCTGCGCCAGTTCGTTGGCCCGTCCTGCTGGCCGGTGGAACCTGAGAAGGTTTCAGTTGCCATGGGCGAGATTTCCGCAGGAGAGGTCAATGCTCTTGTGATGCAGGAAAGCGGTCGCTACAAGATCGATATGGATGCCGCCCAGCTTGAGCGTTCCTGTCGCCTGGCGCTGGCCCTTGAGAAGGTCACCCGCGCTGGCGAGTTCGATGCCGTGGCCTCCTTTGACCAGGTTTGGCTGACGGATCCTCGCGTAGGGATTATCCCGGCCTATGCCACCGGGCGCCTGTGTGAGCTCGGCCTGCCTTGCTCGACCGAAGCGGATATTACCACGGTCACCGCCATGCTCATTCTGCAGGAGATCGCGGGCAAGTCCACCTTCCTGGAAAACTACGTAATCGACTTCAAGCAGGATGCCATTATCCTGTCCCATGACGGCCACGGCAATCCCGCCCTGGCTGCCAGGCCGGCGGATGTTACCCTCAAACACAGTATTTACTATAAGGGTGTGAACGGTTTTGGTGCCAGCTTCGAGTACGCTTATGCTCCCGGTCCGGTCACCAACCTTTCTCTGGTCAACGTCAATAATCGCTGGCGGCTAAACATCTCCGAGGGCGAATCAATTGCCATCCAGCCGCGTCCGGTGGCCGCACCGCAAATGTTGTTCAAGCCCAAGAACCTTCACATCAAGAACTGGTGCGATGCCTGGTGCAAAGCCGGCTCGCCGCATCACATGGCCCTGGCTTATGGACATCTGTCCGGTCAGATCAAGACTTATGCCGCCATGCAGGGCCTGGAGGTCGTCGAGATTTAGAACTAAGAATAATAAAGCTTGTGGAGAGAATGCCATGGAAGATCTAAGTGCTGCCGAACGAAGGTCCCAAATTGCACAAATGGTATTGGAAAACGGGAAAGTGTTCGTTTCCGCCCTGGTTGAGCAGTTCCGCGTCACGGAGACCTCCATCCGGCGCGATTTGACCTTACTGGAGGAGAACGGCCGCTTGAAACGTGTCCATGGCGGGGCAATCCCGATTCCGGGCAGCTCGCGCACCGATTCGTTTGCCGAGAAAAAGGAATTGCACATCAAGGCCAAGGAACGCATTGGGATTTATGCCGCCGGCTTGATCAGGCCCAAGGATATCCTGCTGCTCGATTCAGGCACCACCACTCTCCAGGTCATCCGGCACGTACCATCCACACTGCGTAGCAGCAACTTGATCACGCTGGTGACCAATTCACAGCCGATAGCCCAGGAGGTCCTGACCTGGCCCTCTCCAAATCTTACCATTCTGGGAGGACTGTACCTCCCTGATTACCAGGCCACAGTTGGCCCGCAAACCCTGGCACAACTTCAGGAGATGCGTGCCAGCAAGGTGTTCCTCGGGGCGGACGGTTTGACCCTGCAAAGCGGCGCGACCACGGCTAATGTTCTCATGGCGGAGGTGGACCGTATGATGGTTGAGCATTCCCAACAGGTCATCCTGGTAACGGATAGCAGCAAGTTTGGCCGGGTGGGTTTTGTGCCCGTGAAACCCGTCAATTCCTTCCATATGATCATCACGGATACCAACGCTCCCCCAAACATGGTGCAGGCTTTCCGTGATCTGGGTGTGGAAGTATTTCTGGTCTGATTGGAAATTATCCTGCTGAAAGGCGCTCCAGGAAATGTATTCAGGATTGAAGGTCACCCCTCCATTTTTCGAGATCGGTCCCAAGGCATTCCTGTATGACCAGGACGTGCTCGCCCTGGCCCGCCATGCGGAATTCATCGGTTGGAAATATGATGTGCGCATCATTTTCACACCCCAATCCGTGGATATCCGGCTGGTGGCCCAGGGTACGAATGATTTGCTTGTTTTTGCACAGCACATGGATTCGCTTCCGGTTGGTCGCGGGGTGGGCTCGGTCCTGCCCGAGGCGGTCAAAGCAGCCGGGGCAGTGGGTGTACTGTTGAACCATGTTGAGAAACGCCTCTCTATGCAGGAATTGGAGTGTACCATCCGTCGTGCTGATGAAGTCGGGCTGGCCTCGATGGCTTGCGCTGATTCTCTGCACGACGCGCTGACCATCGCACGCATGGCTCCCAATATCATCATCGTCGAGTCCCCCGACCTGATCGGTGGAGGCAGGCGGGCAGAAAATGACCAGGAGGCTGTCGCCCGCATCAACACCACCATCTGGGGCGTCAATCCTGAGATCCGCGTCTTGCACGGTGCGGGAATTAGCTCGGGTCGGGATGTTTACAACATCATTAAAGCCGGCTCCCAGGCTGCCGGTTCGACCAGCGGGATTATCAAAGCCCCGGACCCATTTGCGATGCTTGAAGAAATGATCCGCGCCGAACGTGAGGCCTGGGACCAAATTCACTGATTTTGGAGGATTTATTATGACGGTATATCATGAGGAATTCAAGATTCAGTCCGACCGCCGCCCGACTTTCCAGGATGTGACCGGGCAGGTGCAGGCGGCTCTAAAGAATTCTGGGGTTAAAGAAGGTATCCTGTTGGTCTTTTCCCAGCATACAACCTGCAGCGTGATGATTCAAGAAGCCTCCGACGATGTCAACTACTGGGGCACGGAATTCTTGATGCAGGACCTGGTCAATGTGCTTACGAAGATCATCCCAACCTGCCTGACGGAGGGGCAATATCTGCATCCCGGTCCCATGCATATTCAGGCAGCTCTTGGGCGCGCTGAATTGCCGTCCTGGTCGCTGAACACCGATGCCCACTTGCGCTCGGTCCTGATGGGTCGTTCGGTCTCGATCCCGGTCAATGACGCTGCCATGCTCCTGGGCGATTTCGGTCGCATCTATTTCGCCGACTTCGACCAGACTCGCGCACGCGAGCGAACCGTCCGTGTCCAGATCGTTGGTGAATGATCAATAGGGATGGCAGCTCTCCCACTCTCCTCTAATTGACCTGGTATTATGTTCTGCATTTTGTGGATCGGAACGGAATTAGCCATACTATGAAATACTATCCGCTTAGAATTTCCTTGTGCCGGCGAAAGGCAACGTTTTTTCTTCCTAAATATCTTCGTGATCCATCGTGCTCCTTTGTGCCCTTTGTGTTAGGAAAAATTCGATAATCTTATGAAGCGTCTGCGCTGGTACGACTACATCACCGTCAATATCTTCTGGCTGGGCTTGAACATCCGGAATACCGCCCTCGGTTCAATTTTCATGCCCTACCTGGTGGGCATCTTTGCACCCGAAGCGATTAAGAATACTGCCTTGGGCGGCATGCGTTCGGCGGGTTTGGTGATCGCCATGCTGGTTCAACCCGCCGCCGGGATGTTGAGCGATCGATCGACCTCCCGCTTTGGGCGCCGACGGCCATATATCCTTGCCGGCGCGCTCTTCGATTGTCTCTTCCTGTTGGCAATTGCCCTCTCTCAGAATTACTGGGCCTTGCTGATCGCCATCCTGTTGATCCAGTTCTCCTCCAATGTCTCGCATGGTCCACTTCAGGGCCTGATCCCTGACCTGGTGCCGGAAGATCAGCGCAGCCATGCCTCGGCGGTCAAGTCCATCATGGAATTGCTCCCGGTTGTCCTGGTTGGGCTGACCATTGCCAAAATGGTCGGCGCCGGCCACCTGGATGCGGCCATCTTCGTCACCGGGTTGGCCTTGCTGGTGGTGACCCTGGTCACGATGATCTTTGTCAAGGAAACGCCGCTCCAGCAGAAACCGGCTACCCCTTTCTGGCCACCCATGCTGCGCGTGTTGGGGATGCTTGGGGGAATACTTATCGGCGCCCTGGCTGGGGCTTTGAGCGGTGGATTGGTGGGCGGGCTGGCCGGCCTGATCACCTGGGCCTTCGCAGGGAAAGCCACAGCTATTTCCGTGGGCATCGGCGTGGGTGGGGCAGTTGCAATGCTCGTGGCGGTGATCGCCGGGGTTTGGGCCGGCTGCCTGGGCACCCTGGGCCAGGCTGCCCGCAAGCAATCCGCCTTCGTCTGGTGGATAGCCAACCGGTTGATGTTCCTGGCGGCAGTCACTTCCCTGCAGGGCTCCATCTTTTATTTTGTCATGTACGCCTTCAAATTAACCGGTGAACAGGCCTCCAGCCTGACCGGAACGATAACATCTGTGATAGGCGGCTTGATTATCATCACCGCCATTTTCAGCGGATGGATCGCCAACTGGGTTGGGCGACGCCGGTTGGTATTGATCAGCGGCATTGTCGCCGCGCTTGGGAATATCCTGCTGCTTGTCACCATCTGGGTGCCTCAGCTGATCATTGTCTATGTGGCCGGGGCCATCATTGGAATTGCCACCGGGCTGTTCATGACCGCCAACTGGGCGCTCGGCACGGACCTGGTGCCGCCGGGCGAAGCCGGGCGCTATCTGGGCATCTCGAACCTGGCCGGGGCAGGGGCGGGTATCGTCGGCGCAGGCATCGGTGGTCTTGTGGCCGACGCCATCAACCACTATTACATGGGACTGGGCTATTTCGCGATCTTTGCTGCCTACGCCTTGCTCTTTGCCTTGAGTTCGGTTGTATTATTGTGGGCCGGCGGGAGTGGAAGCAGGTAACCTGGGAGATTGGCCCCGTTATTTCTGGAATCAATTGTCTCCCTCCCAACCTTTATAATTAGTCCACTGGCAGATAAATCAATGTCGTATAGCCATTCCAGGTTCGACTTCGCGCTCTTCTTTTCTTCGCGGTTAAAAATGATTGTCGTGAGACGCTATCAACCATGTGAGACATGGTTAATTTCAGAAAGGATGGTTGCAAATGCTGGAAACCCGACGTTTTGGTCGTACTGAACACTTAAGCACCGTCGCCATTTTCGGGGGGGCGGCCTTCTGGGAGATCACCCAGGAGCAAGCCGACCGGGTCATGGAATTGGTGATTGCCTCCGGCGTGAACCACATCGACGTGGCTCCATCTTATGGGCAGGCGGAAGAGCGCATTGGACCCTGGATGCGCCGCGAGCGCGGCCGCTTCTTCCTGGGCTGTAAAACAATGGAACGCACAAAAGCGGGCGCCTGGTCTGAATTACGCCAATCCCTCCAACGCCTGCAAAGCGAATCTTTTGACCTGTACCAGTTGCATGCCGTCACCACTTTTGATGAACTGGATTCGGTCACTCAGCCTGGCGGTGCGTTGGAAGCGCTGGTGGAAGCCCGCCAGGCTGGCCTGATCGGTCACATCGGCATCACCGGTCACGGGGTGAACGCCCCGGCAATATACCTGGAAGCCTTGCAGCGCTTCGATTTCGATTCGGTCACCTTCCCGTTGAACTATATCCAGGCAGGCAACCCGGAGTATTACCGGCAGGCCGGTGAGCTCATCCGCCAGTGCAGCCTCAAGGACGTGGGCCTCATGGTCATCAAATCCATTGCGCGCGGGTCGTGGGGGGAGAAAGAAAAGACTTACACTACCTGGTATGAGCCCTTTTCTGGAATGGACCAGATCCAGATGGCGGTCAATTTTGTGCTTTCCCACGCTGTTACCGGCATCTGCACTGCTGGCGATGTTCGCCTGCTCCCATTGGTACTCAAGGCCTGTGAGAATTACACCCCGCTGGACCTGGAAGAACGAATCAAGCTGATGGAGTCTGGGCGTTTATTTCAGCCTCTGTTTGCATGATGACTGGTAAGATCAGCTTTCCGGCTTATCTTCCAACAGCGTCATGACCCTGAATGCCTCCGCGGCCTTCAGACCTTTTTCCTTGCCGGTTTCAGCAGCCCACTTCCGCATCTCCTCGCCTGGATCCCAGTCTCCCAACTGGCTGACGTGTTTCTTGAGCGCGGCGATCTTTTGTTCCAGTGTCTCGCTGGTATCCACCCACACATCCGGCTTTTCGTCTCCGTGCAGGTAGAGTTTTTTGACATTGTGCGGCTCGTAGCCTTCGTCCAGCAAATCGGTAAAGATCAGGCGCGTCCCGGCGGATGGGAAAACAGCATAAACAGCCGCTTCGGCTGCCGCGCGATGGTCCGGATGGTTGATGTAATCCGCGCCAAAGCAAAATCGCGTGGGGTCGCCGGTGACGACCAGGTCCGGTTTATACAGGCGGATGAGCCGTGTCAGGTCTTTGCGCAGGCCAAGGGTGGCTTCCAGTTCGCCGTCTGGGTAATGCAGGAAGGCGGTTTCCTTAATTCCCAAAATGAGATTGGCGGCGATTTGTTCGTCTTCACGTAAGAGCGCCAGGCTGGCCTTGTAATCCGCGCCTTTGGACGGATCGTTCGATCCGGCGCCGCCGCTGGTGACAATGACCGAGATGACCTGGCAGCCTTGTCTGGCCCACTTGGCGAGTGTCCCGGCAACGGTGAATTCCTGGTCATCCGGGTGGGCATGGATGGACATGGCAATGGTTGGAATGGTTTCTAGTTTGTTCATGGGATGCTTGGCAACTGATATGGTCTACGGCAAAAAGAAACTCCAGCATGCAGTATGATCTATGGTAAATCATTCCGGGATGCGTGAAGGTTGTCTGCACACACCCCGGTAATTTAACTTCCATCCTGTACTCAGAATACCATCAAACGGGCATTTCAATTGCTATTTCACAATGATAGGAAGAAATATTTGTCTGACCGGCAAGTAAAGTTCGGATAATCCTGTGGTGGTGCCCGCATACATGCCTGCTATGGTATTGTATGCAGCAGTGGTACTGGTCGTGCGGAGCGCTTGGGTGGTTGTCAGGGCAGCCGGGATGGTGGCTGTCCAGTTCCCGCTGGCATCCGCCGTCACGACGGCCAGAGACTGCAGGGCCTCATTGATGGAATCACGGTTTTCCAGGAAGATCTCAACAATACAATTGGGGCATGGACTACCTGTCCCACTGGTGCCTTGGACAGTTAACCCTTTAATGTTGGTGACCTTCGCGGGTTTGAAATTACGGAAGGAGGCAGGCATATTCTTGGTAACCTGGATGGCATCCTCCGGATTGGGATTACCCTCGATCTCACCCCAGGGAGTGGATTTTACGATCACATTGCTGCGCAGCGTGTTGGCGTCCGATGTGGATACCGGTGATGTGTCGTTTAGGGAAATGGCAGACAAGCCGGGTTCCACGATCGTGTTGGATGTGATCTGGTTGTATTCTGTTCCTGCCTGGAGGAAAATTCCTCGCCCGCATACGCCAATATTTTGGTTGGCGATGTCTTTCCCGATCTTATTGTTGCGGATGATATGATTGTCTCCGCTCATACGGATGGAATCCGCTTGGGTGGTAGGCGGTTCAACTGCAATACGCACGCCGGCAATGATGTTGTTCTCCACCAGGTTGCCATCGCCGCTCAGGCTCAATCCACTTCCGCCCAACCAGTCCACGGCCGAGCAGATCAACGTTGGATCGGTCTGTTTTTCAGGCACGGTGCCGGCTGCCGTGGTACCGATGAAGTTGCCGGTAAATATGTTGTCATCGCCGTTAATGGCTGAAGCTACTCCTGCCAGGCCCGTGAAGACGTTGGCCTGGATGGTGTTCGTGTTTGCGCCGGTAGATACCGAGATTCCGGTGTTACCGCTTCCGTCATCCTCGCCTCCGCCGCGCAGTACGATCCCGGTGCCGTCATCGCTCAAACCAAACCAGTTATCTTCCACCAGGTTGCTGCTCGAATTGATATAAAGGTGGGTCTTGAAATTCTGAAATCCCAGCCCGCGGATCACATTACCGTTCTGGGCTGCCGTTTCACCCAGCTTCATCCCGTCGAATTGACCCGTCCCAGATCCCACCAGGATGATCTTGGGGCCGGTACTGCGACCACCGGGCTGGGTACTCCCATCAATGGTGATATCCCCATTCAGGTAACGCAGCGTGGCTGCGCCAGCACTGGATGTATAGTTGAATTGTATCTTCCAAACCTGCAGTGTGCTATTGTATCCCTCGGCAGTATCGGCAGGTATGTTGAATTGGATCAGCACAGGCTTGGTTTCAGTACGTGCCTGAATGATGGCCCTGCGCAAGGTGCAGGGGCTGGTAGAGCAGGTTTTGCCGTCGCTGTTGTCGGGGTCGGTTCCGCTGTCTACTGTGATGATCGTTGCGGGAGCTGCCCGAACACCAGGCATGGGCAAGGCCCGTACCGGATAGGTTCCCAGGAGACCCGGCAGGATCGCAAACAAGAAGAGTGCTGTCCGGACAGTTTTCAAAAGAGAAGGGCGGTAGTTGGTTTTCATGATGTTTTCTCCTTTAAAGAATACAATAGGTTGTGTTTTTCCAGTGACGTTTTAAGGAGTCACCTAAGAAACCAGGGCTGCGCGTCTGTTCTTCTTCAGAATTCCGTGCTTTCCAGATCCCATCGTGCAGAAACTGATCCAGTTTCTCTAATCATGAAAATCATGCATCTGCATCGAGCGGGTATCGCCAAGGCATGTCAAACAAGATAGAGGCAGGTCTTTTACCTGCCCATCCTTACGTAATCACATTTTGAACGCCAAGAAAAATACTCCCCGTCGCGAAACGGAACGCATATCTTGTGACAGGTCAATGCAATTTCTGGGGCGCTTTGCGGGAAAAGAACCAGTTGGCTGCGCTGGGAGTTTTCAATTTTTTTCTGGGACCCTGTTCCACGCTGTCAGGGGAAGCTTTTTCTTCCCATGCAGATCCAACAGCCCGTATCCCAGGGTATCCAGGACGCCCCGGGAAAGCTGTGGGAGCTTCTAAATTACTTTTTTCTGCTCTTTTTTTAATTTCCGCTTTTCCTTCTGGGTAAGCTTGGGTTTTTTACGGTCTTCCCTTTTAGCCTTATCTTTACTGCCTTTTTCGCCCATGTCTGTTCTCCTTTCACACAAGATGTTTCCGAGGAAAGATGGTTTGGACAGCTTCTGAATAATCCTGATTATACCCGACGGGTTCGAAACCAGGACGGCGATGGAAGTCGGGTGCTTGAAAAATGTTTATGGTTCCTTTTGATGCTTGCGCCTTTGCTGCTCCTCCAGCTCCAACTGCTCCTTCTGGCGTTGTTTACGCTTCTCTTCGAGTTCCTGCTCCAATCGCTGTTGCTCTTGTTGGCGCTGCTTGCGTTCCTTCTCCTGCTTCTTCTCCAACTCCTGCTGCTCCTGCAGATGCGGTTTGCGGTCCTGGGTCTGCTCATGCTCCAGCCGCTGCCGTTCCTGTTGGCGCTGTAATCGTTCCTGCTCCTGCTCATCTTGTTGGTTTTTTTGACCTGTGCTCATCCTGGTTTCCTTTTTTCGCATGGATGCATTCATTTTACACCCTCAGACGGGAAAAGCCCCAAACCATTTGACGCTGATTTCTCTCGAACGCAGAATGGACCATTGGGCTTCATCAGGGTGACTCGGTTCTGTTGAGGGTCCTATTGGATGGTCCAGCCGCCGTCGATCATCAGCGTCGCGCCCGTGATGAGCGCTGCCGCTGGGCTTGCCAGGAATACCACCGGCCCCGCCACGTCGATAGGCTTCCCGATTCGCCCCAGCGGTATCCGCTTCTGCACCGAGGCGTGAAAGTCCGCATCATCCAGCCATTTCTTTGTGCCAGGCGTGGTAATGAAAGTGGGCGCAACGGCATTTACCGTGATATGGTAGCGCGCCCATTCCAGTGCCAGGCACTTGGTCAGATGGGCGATGGCCGCCTTTGTCATGCAATAAATCGATTCGGTTCGGCAGCGCGACGAAACCAGCCTGGGAACTGATGTTGATGATGCGCCCGCGCCGCTGCCGGATCATCTCCCTCCCCACGCTTTGTGCGGTGAAAAATGTGCCCTTGAGATTGACAGCCAGGGTGTCATCGAAATCTTTTTCGGTCACCTGCTCGGCCGGGTTGGGCGCACCGATGCCGGCATTGTTCACCAGGATGTCGATCCGTTTGAAGTGCCGCATGCCGGCCCGGACCGCTTCGGCGATCTCGTCCAACCTGGTAACATCCATCTGGACCGGCAGCACTTCCCGGCCCATCTTCTGGATCTGCGTAACCAGGGCTTGCCCGCTTGCCTCGTGCTTGAGACCGAGAATAATATCTGCGCCGGCCTGTGCCAGGGCCAGGGCGCATGCTTTTCCGATGCCCCTGGAACTGGCGGTGATGAGCGCTACCTGGCCAGTCAGTGTAAAGGATGGTTGTGTGTCTGTCATGATGACTGATACACAACTTTCCCGCCGACCATGGTCAAGTCCACCTTTAGGTTGAAGAGATCCTGGGGAGTGGCGCTGAAGGGACTGTCGTGCCAGACTGCCAGGTCGGCGAACTTTCCTGGCTCCAGCGAGCCCTTCTTGTTCTCGGCGAAATCGGCATACGCGCCTCCCATGGTATGGGCATAAATAGCCTCATCAATGGTCATGGCCTGGTCCTGGCTGACCGGCTTGCCACTGACGGAGAGGCGCATCACACTGGCCGCCAGGGTGGCTTGCGGCTCCCACCACGGCATGGAAGGTGCGTCTGAGCTGAGAGCCAGAGGTACGCCCATGTTGAGCCAGGTACGGGTGGGGATCATTTTCTGGGTTCGCTCCTCGCCCCAGATCCTGAAACAGGCATCCGCAAAGGCACGGATGAGCGTGGGCTGAGTGGAAATGATCACTCCGAGATCTTTCTGGCGCTGCAGGGCTTTGTCGGTGTTGAGGACGGAGTGTTCAATGCGGTGGCGCGGATCGGGGCGCGGATTGGCTTTCATGGCTGCCTCGATGGCATCCAGCGCCATATCCACGGCAGCATCCCCGCCGGTGTGGATGGCCACCTGGTAACCCGCATCATGGAAGGCCTTGACGGCTTCGTTCAGGTCCTTGGGCTTCCAGATGGGGATGTTCCAGGCGATACCGTTGTGGGGCTCGTGCGTGAAGGAAGCTTCCAGCGCGCCATCCGCCTGGAACTTGGCGCCGGCGAAGTGTATGTAGTCAGACTCGAAGCGCATTGCTTCGAGCGTATCAATGCGCCCATTCAGCTCCTGGATGTATTCGAGTACGTTCATCACCTGCCCGCGGATGGTCATCTCGCCGCGTTTTGCGATATTGAAATAGGCCTGCATGCGGTCCAGGTCACGGGCGTAGACATCCTGGAAGGAGGTGACACCGTTGGAAGCAAATCTTACCTGTGGACCCAGGACGCTGACCTCCATCGTTTTCACATCCGTCAGACTCTTCGGCCACAGCTTGCGGAAATAGTCCATCGCAGGGTGGTTCAAGACCGTGCCGTCCGGCTCGTTGTTGCCCTCGCGCAGGAAACGCCCGTTTCCCGGGTCTGGCGTATTGGCAGTCACGCCGGCCATTTCCAGCGCCAGGCTGTTGACCACTGCCATGTGCCCGCCCTGGTTGGTCGCGAACAGGGGATGGCTGGGCGAGACCGGATCAAGATCATGCTTGTTGGGGTAACGACCATTAAAGGTCAGCCATCCCGAGCCGACCACCCACTCCCCCTTCGGAGTTTTGGCGATCCACTCGGCAAACTTATCCTGCATCTGCTGAACGGTGCTAATGGCAGGCCAACTGAGGTCGACATAAGCCGTGCCCAGCAGACCGCAGGCGCTCAGGTGACAGTGCGCATCATTTAGGCCGGGGGTCACCGTTCGACCGCCCAGGTCAATCACCTGTGTCTTGTCTCCGGCCATCTTGCGCACGGCCTGGTCGTCACCAACAGACACGATGATCCCGTCTTTGATGGCCAGTGCCTTCACCGCAGTCCGCTTCGCATCCATGGTGACGATATTGCCATTGACCAGGACAGTATCGACGGACGCATCTGGAGCTAGTGATGGAACGGTTGCAGGCAGGTCTGGTAGCGGGCGTGCGCTAGCCGTTGGGCCAGGGATTGCAGTCAACTGGATCCCCCTCCTGCAGCCTGCCAGCATGGCCCCTCCCACGCCTGCACCAGTGATCTTGAGAAAGTCACGCCGTGACAAATGATGGTTGTGAGACATTCTCTCATCTCCTTCAATAGACACTTTCATTGTACAATTTTTTAGGAGATTTACAATAACAAATTTCTATTACATGGGAATTTCAGCAAGTCCGCATTTTTTCAATTTACCTCAGCCTACCGCCAGGCTTGTTTGTGAAAATACCTTCTGGCGTTGACCGGGAGACCCGCCGACCCCTCTTCCCATGTGCAGGTTGGAGCGGACCTGCTCAAAACCACAGCGCTGCAACAACCCGATTGCTTCCAGATTCCCTGAGGGAACATTCGCCGTAACTGGCTCATCAAAGGGCAGCGCCAGAGCAGCCTGCAATATCCCTTCTGCATGGCCTGGCTGGAGCATGACCCACGGCCCGATCCGGTTCTTTTGGGCAAAGAGATAACCCGCTAAATGTCCATGCTCATCTCGCAGCAGGAAACCGCGTTTGGGGAAGGCTCCCAACAAGACCTGGAATACGATACGCCGGTTGGCTCCAAAAACATCGCTATCCCATTCAACTAATTCATCCAGCTCTCGAGCGGATATGGTCTGAATGGCAGCAGGTCGATCCCGCCATGTGGCATTGCGCTGGCGCTGGAACACCAGCGTTTCATCGTAGGCCGCAAAGCCCAGTTTTTCATAGAGCGGGCGGCCGGCTTTGCTGGCATCCAGCGTGACCAACGGAACGTGCTTCTTCCCGAGCTCGGCAAGTAGATACTGCATCAGTGCCGTACCGACACCCTGGCCCTGGGCCTCAGGATGGACTGCCATCATTCCCACATGGGCAAATTTCCCATAGTTGGTCGCTCCGACCATTCCAATTAAATGCCCTCCCTGGGTGGCTGCAAACCATCCGTCCGGTTGTATTTGGCGATAGAGCTCAAGTTCATGCTGCCGGCTGGCGGAACTCTGAAAGGCCAGTTTCAGGACCGCATCGGCTTCGACAAGGTCCGCATCTGCTAAAGGACGAATGGAAATGGTCATCGAATACGAAACCCTGTAAGCCTTACCAACCCATCTCTGGTTTATCCGAGCGAATTTTACCCATAGAAGTTTTCACCTTGCTCATAAATTTTTTTACACGCGCAAGGTCAACATGGTTTTCAAACCTGCCTTCAACCTTGAAGGTGGTCCCAACAATTGCGCCATCCGCAATTCCCAACTGCTGTTCAACATTTTCCAATCGAACGCCTGTGTTGGCAAATACTGGCGTGTCTGGCAGGACCTCTTTCACCCGGCGGATGATATCGATATCTGTGGGGGATCCGGCAGTCAGGCCGGATATGCACAGCCCGTCTGGCTGGTGGTTGAATACGGTTGTTTTGGCAATTTCCACGATATCCCGGTCGGCCAGGTAACGCGCCGCTTCGGGAACGATGTTGAAGAGCAGCCGCACCTGTTCCGCGCCGATGGCGTATTGGTGCCGGATGATTTCGCCGCAATCCGGATTCCATAAGCCGAAATCACTCGCATAGACGCCGGAGAAAACCTCCCGTACGAATCTTGCGCCCGTTGCGACCGCCAGGTCAAGCGATGCAGCCGGATCCCAAAGGACATTCACTCCAAACGGCACTTTGATTTCGGGAAGCAGCTCACCGATAATGCGGGCCATGCATGCCACGCTAACAGGTTGGACCCTGGTGAGATAGGGCCTGCTGAATTCGTTGGAAAACATCACGGCATCCACCCCGCCATTTTGTAAAGCCAGCAAATCTTTGCGTGCCCATTCCATGACCCCTTTCAGGCTTTCCCCCTTATCGTAATGTGGATCTCCAGGCAATGCCCCCAGGTGGCACATTGCAATGACTGGTTTCTCAACGCCAAAAAGTTCTTCCATCCAATTTTTCATAATTACCTCGCCAGGTTCAATTCATGTGTCCCCTTATTTAAGTGCCGCTTCGGTTACTTCGAGGATCCTGGCGTTGGCATCGAGAGTCGCTTGTACTCCGAGCGGTAATGTTGCCAGATGATTTCCGTGCCCGAATGGAAACCCGTACAGAACGGGCACTCCAAGATGGCCCAGGCGGTCTTCGAGAACCTCTTCGAGGACTTTGGTTCGCGGCCACGGTGCACCGCCTCCATCCTCCCACTCGCAGCCAACCAGATCCCCAATGGCAATTCCACGCAGGCGCTTTAGCTTCCCAGCCTGTATTAATTGCAGAAGCGCCCGTTCTATACCATGTGGACTTGATCCAACTTCCTCAAAAACAAAAATTGCATCCTCCAGGTTGAATTCCCAGGGTGTTCCTAATGTATGCATCAGGTCGGAAAGGCATCCACCCACGAGGCGTCCGCTGGCTTTTCCAGGGGCTATCACTCGCAGGAATGGATCGTCAGGGTTGCCGGGAATCGTTCCGGTGGTCTTTCCCGCCAGGACTGCCAGGAAGCGGCTCGCTGTGAAGTCAGACATGTTCGCAACACTGGTCAGGGATGGGCCGTATAAAGTCGCCAATCCTGTGGAGTGGAATATCGCGCAATGCAGCGCGGTGATATCGGAGAAGCCTATGAAGGGCTTTGGATTTTCCGCGATAACTCGAAAGTCCAAAAGGGGAATAACCTCAGCCGACCCGAAACCGCCCCGCAGGCATTGGATCGCATCCATGCGATGATCTGCAAACGAGTTCTCAATGTCTTTTGCGCGTCTCTCTGGGCTGCCTGCGAAATAATCTGTTCGCTCAAGCGCGCCTTCAGCCAGCTTGACATGGTAACCGTGGGCTTCCCACCAGGCAATTCCTTTCAAAACATCAGAATATTTGGAATACGGACTGGCAGGGGAGACAATCCCAATCGTTCCCCCCGGAGGCACGGCTTTACCGGTCAATATGCTCATGGATCTCCTCGCGTTGTGTTTAGTCGTCATGAACTGCACTCTCCATCAAGGATAAAAATCTTGTCACCGGACTTGTCACCGGACTTGTCACCGGACTTGTCACCGGACTTCCGAAGTCTCCAGACTTCGGAGTCCGAACGCTATTTTCAAGTTAGTAGATGACTGAGGGTTGGCTTCACTATGCACTCCTGCAAAAGGTTGTGCCATCGGCGGGACTGCCTTTCTGTTGCAAAACCTGCCTGTTCAGATGGTCTGCTCCCTGTTTCGCCGGAAAAAAATCGATTTCTGCCGGAAATATTATAGCATGGCTACCAATATCCACAGCCAAATCGATGTGACAGTCACCTTCTTTCATGCACCAGAATTTTTCGAGTGTCCAGGGCACTGTCACATAATTCCTCGGAACCCTTGACAAACCAGAATATTTGTTCTAAAATTACCCTCATGCACGGGAAGGCATATTGTCTTTCCGTGCTTCGATTTATTCAGCCTGCCTGCCGATGTCCTCCTCCGTCCTGCCCCATCCTCACTTACTCTTCACTGCTCTCTTCTCTCTGTTCTCTACTTCTCTTCCTCCCCCGGATTTGTTCCTGAGGAATAAATCAAAAACAAATCCCTCGCCATACCTGCCAGGACCTCAGACAAATAAAATCAATTTTCCTTACCAAACCCTAAAAAAATGAATAAAAAACGCCTGCAAATGTTAATTTCTTGCCCTCCTTTCTCAACTTTCTGCTCTCCACTCTTTATCCTTACTGGCATTGTTCTTTTTTTTAATTCAAATATCAAATCCCCCGCCGATTTGAAAGGATCTTTCCATGCCCCCAGCTTCAAGTATCCAATGATTGACCAGGTTGCCTGTTCCCTGATCACCTGGATCCCTGATAACCTACTCACTAATCACTACTCACTACTCTCTACTCTCTCCTCTCTCCTGCTCTGTTCTCTGTTCTCCACCAACTCATGATAATATTAGATTAAAAGGATTACCCATGCAGCCTCGCATTGAATCATTTCTTTCTGCCCGCCTCCATTTATCTCCGCAAATTGTCGGCGACCGCATCTACTTCATCAGCAACCTTTCCGGGCGCTTGAGTCTGTATGTCATGTACTACGGCGGCTCGGTCCCCGAGCCGCTCCTGCCGCCTCATATTGCCATGCATAATCCGGACCTGGTGGGCGGACGCCCGTTCTTCGTCTTTCCCCTCCTGGATAAGATCCTGGTCATGCTCGATCAGGACGGCGACGAGAATTACCAGCCCATGCTGATCCCCATCGAGGGGGGCTTCCCGGAGCCGGCCTTTGACAATTTCTTCCTGGAATATCGCCTCCATCTGGGCGAATGCGATATCGACCGGAACATTGTCTATTTCAATGCTGAGCGCCGTGACAGACCCATTCGGATGGCCTACCGCGCCGATTTGCGCACCAATACGCTTGAAAAGCTGGACGAATCCGAATGGGGTGCGTTCCCATCTGGTTCTTTCGAGGATCATTCCAAAGTCTTCATTTCCGATGAGTACACGCTTGGCGACAGTACATTGCATCTGTGGGAGAAAGGCGGCAAGCGCCTGCTTTTTGGCAAACCGCTGGACCAGCGCAAAGTCGGGGAATTTGTTCCTCCCAACGGCCTGGGTTCCCCCCAGTTCACGCCCAGCGGTACTGGCGCTTTGGTGAAAACAGCCTTATTCGATGACCGCTACAGCCTGGGGGTCATCGACTTCTCCACGCCCGGCGAGATTCAACCGGTTAAACTGGAAGGACTCGTCCATCCCGGCGTTGGTGAATTGAACCATCTTTCACACTTGAGAGGCTCTCACTACGCCGTTCAATTTAATATTGATGGATCATCCTGGCTCTACGAAGGCATATATAACGCAGAGAAGCGCCTCATGTCACTCCGGCATGTGATTGTCGGGGATGGGGACCTGGCGGAAGGTGTGTTGCAGCACTTTTATTACGATAAGGCGGCCGACCGCTTCGTCCTTTCCTTCTCCACGGCCACCAGCCCGGGCCAGATTTATACCGTTGAAGCCAAAGACCGCCTGACCATCGTAATGCATACCGAGGAGAAGGTCCTGGGTATCCCCGGGAGCCAGCTTGCGTCAGGTGAAGATGCCTCCTTTACCTCCTTCGATGGCATGCGTGTCCCGGCCCGCTTGTACCTTCCGGCTGGGTCGCTCGGATACCTGGGACCTCGCCCGCTGGTCTATTACATCCACGGTGGGCCCCAGTCGCAGGAACGCCCTGATTTTGCCTGGTTCTCCATGCCGCTCATCCAATTCCTGACATTGCGCGGCTTCGCCGTCTTTGTGCCCAACGTGCGCGGTTCCACGGGCTATGGTCTGAACTTTTCCAAGCAGGTGGACCGCGATTGGGGCGGGCAGGATCGCCTCGACCACGTGCATGCCATGACGAAAGTCCTGCCCCTGGACAAACGTCTCGATGTGAAACGCGCTGCCGTGGTGGGACGTTCCTATGGCGGCTACATGACCCTCATGCTGGCCGGCCTCCACCCGCACCTGTGGGCCGCCGCCTGCGACATGTTCGGCCCCTACGACCTTTTGACCTTTTTCGACCGCCAGGCCGAGACATGGAAACCGTACTTAAGGATTGGCCTTGGTGACCCGGCAACCGTCGAAGGCCATGACTTATTGATTAATCGTTCGCCGAAGACATATCTGGAAAACCTGGCCTGTCCAATGCTGGTCATCCAGGGGCGCAACGACCCGCGCGTGGTGGCCCCTGAATCCGAACAGCTGGTGGCGGATTTGAAGGAAAAAGGCAAGGAAATCCAGCTGCTGGTTTTTGAAGATGAAGGTCATGACGTATTAAAATATACCAACCGCGTGACATGCTACAATGCCATCACCGATTTTTTTGCCAATCATCTAAACCCATGCCCTGGAATCTAAACACCACCCGCTCCCAGCCTGGTGACCTGGCCCTCCTGGTGGGCCTGCGCCACAAACATTTCATCTTCCCGCTTATTCCCGGTGGGATGTTCCATACCCATCGTGGCATCTTGAACCACGATGAACTCATCGGCAAGCCCTGGGGCAGCCAGGTGTTCAGCCACCAGGGCAGCCCGTTCTTCTTGCTGCAGCCCTCCCTGGCTGATCTGCTGGTGGACCTGAAGCGCAGCACGCAGATCATGTACCCCAAGGATATCGGCTTCATCCTGACCAGCATGGCGGTCGGACCGGGGCAGACCATCCTGGAAGCCGGCACCGGTTCAGGCTCCATGACCGTGGCGCTGGCCTATGCCGTCGGCCCGCAGGGAAAAGTGGTCACCTATGAGCGCCGTCCGGAGTTCCAGACCCTGGCGCGCAGGAACCTGGAGCGGCTTGGGTTGGCGGAACGGGTGGATTTCAAATTGGGCGATATCATCACTGGTTTTACCGAAACCAACGTGGATGCCATCTTCCTGGATTTACCCAACCCCTGGGACTATGTCCGGCAGGCCTGGGCGGCTCTCAAGCCGGGCGGCTTTTTCTGCAACCTGGTCCCAACCTTCAACCAGGTGGAAAAACTGCTCCTTTCCCTTCGTCGTGAACATTATGCTTTCATCGAAGTCTGCGAGCTCTTGATGCGTTACTACAAGCCGGAACCGAGCCGCCTGCGCCCGACGGATCGCATGGTGGCCCATACCGGTTTCCTCATCTTTGCCCGCCGCATCGAGCCGGCCCAAGATGAACGCGCTCGTCCTCTTTTGGAGGAGCAGGGCGTCGAGGAGAATGAAGAAGAAAAGGATTTGGAAGAATAGGTCCCTGAGATCAGCCGTTCCCAAACCGATACGGATGAACAGAAAGATAGGCTGGTGGAATTAATGTCATCCCTCCCTGCAAACCAGATTCTCATCCAGGCAGTGGGTTTAAAGAAAGTCTATAAGCGCGGCAGCGAGGAAATCGTTGCCTTGCAGGATATCAACCTGGGCATCCTCCCGGGCGAATTTATGGTCATCATAGGCCCCAGCGGAAGCGGTAAATCGACCTTACTGCACCTGCTGGGAGGGGTTGACCGGCCTACGCAGGGGAAACTTACCGTAAATGGAGTGGACCTGGTCAATGCCAGCGATGCTGCTCTTACCCGTTTCCGGCGGGACAATATCGGTTTTGTCTTCCAATTTTATAATCTGTTGCCTTCACTGAATGCCCTGGATAACACCATCCTGCCATTGCTGGCCAAAGGCATGAGCTGGAAGTCCTCCCGGTTGCGCGGCGCAGCCATGCTCGAGCAGGTTGGCCTGAGTCATCGCCTGAAGCATACACCCGGCCAGCTTTCCGGTGGCGAACAGCAGCGTGTGGCCATTGCGCGTGCCATGGTGATCGAGCCGTGCGTGATCCTGGCGGATGAACCGACCGGCGACCTGGATGCTGCCTCGGCCGATAATATCATTGCCTTGATGATCGATCTTAACCAACGCCTGGGCGTGACCTTTATCGTTGCCACCCACAACCCTCTCATCCTTCAGTCAGCCACCCTTTCCTTCCAATTAGTGGATGGGCGGCCCGTGGCTGTAGGTGACCTTCGGACCACCTCCCTGCCCATACCGTCCCCCCACAGTGACGGATCCTAAATGGGATAAGACATGCTGGCATTGGGTTATTTTACTTTCAAGGACTTGTGGCATGACCGTTGGCGCAGTCTGCTGACCATTATCAGCCTGGCTGTCGTTGTGGTTGGCTACCTGCTTCTCGGCTCACTTTCGCAGGCGATTGCAGGCCTGACCAGGCCGGCCCCGCTCAACAATATTCTGCTGATTGTTGAAGCAAATACCATTGACCCCATGGATAGCTCCCTTGATGAAAGTATCCTGCAAACTGCCGGGAAAATTGCCCCTGATCAGATCCTGCGCCTCTTTCCGATCCTTTTTCGCCATTTAACAATCGATGGGCACATCATGCAGATTCGTGCAGTTTCGTTGGAAGAGATGGCCACTTCCATGTCCCTGGTATTGGTTCAGGGTCGCTGGCCGGAAGGTCTCCGGCAGATAGTGGTCAGTGAAGGCGGCGCCCAACTGGCCTCCTGGAAGGTCGGTTCCATTGTAAATATCTATGGTACAGATTTCCAGGTGACCGGCCTGGTCCGCACCTCGGAAAACGCCTTTGGTTCCGTATGGATGTCCTACGCCGAGGGCCAGCGTCTCTTCGGGACAGCACGCGGCTTCCAGGTCGGATATCTGGTTCTTGCACCTTCGGCAAACCCTGAAAGCGTGCGTCAAAGGTTGCAGGCCGATCCCCGCATCTCGGCCCATGCCATTGTCTATCTCGATAGTGTCTACACCAATGCCTATAATCAATCCAATACCAATTTGTTGATCCTCAGTGGCCTGATGGTCCTGGTTTCCTTGCTGGGGGTCACCTTCGGAATCTATAACGCCACCAGCCTGAGTCTTTCCGAGCGCAGCCTCGAGGTCGGTTTGTTGTATATCATTGGATTCACTTTGAACAGGCTGCGGGGTTTTCTGTTTGTACGCGCCCTGGTGCTGACCCTGGCGGCATACGGCCTTGGCTTGCTGGTCTCCCGGATTTTTATCAATCAGCAACGGTTGCAAGCCTCCGTTGATCTGATTTTTTTGGGTCTCAAATTGACCCCATTGTTCACCTTTGCAGGTCTGGGGCTTGCTATCCTGTTTGCCTTTCTGGGAGTTTGGCTTTTATCCGGGCGTCTTGCCATGCTGAACCCCCTGGGAGGAACAGGCTGAACATGTCTGCCATTCTGGTAACCCTCCGGCTCGGCCTTCACGATTTGTTCCGGCATCGCCGCCTGGCGTTGATCATGTCGCTTTCCATTGCCATTGCCACCGGGATGTATTCGTTTTTGGAGACCTATCGCGCCGGCCTTGCGGCAGAGTTCAACCAGCGCTCTCCCAGCCTGCTCGTGGTGCATGATAACCAGAATGTCGGGGATGTCGCCGGAAGCCGGATTTCCAGCCAGGTGGCTAAAACCCTCTCGAGGATGGGGGTGGATATGGTCATCCCTGAGATCCACACGGTGACTGGCGTTTCCGTCCAGGACGCCACCCTTTTACGCGGCATTGATCTGGCTCAATATCAACGCCTGGAATCTTTCTCAATGGTCACGGGACGCCAACTGACCCAAGGCGACCCCTCCCGACTGGCAATGGTCGGCGTGCTGTTGGCCGAAAGGAAGCATGTCACAACCGGTGATCCAATCTCCCTGCGAGGCCGGAACTTTACGGTTGTGGGTATCTTTCGGAATGGCACCTATATGGATAATCAGGCCTGGATAAGCCTGGCAGATGCCCAGGCATTACTGGGCTGGGGGCAGGATGTATCGGTCTATATCATTCCAGACCAGGGTATTTTGCACGAAGGCGATACCCTGCCAGGCGGCCTGTCTGTGACTCGTAAAGGCGAAGACCTGCGTTTGATCACTGCACAGTACCAACCCATGCTCAACATGTGGCGGATTGTATCTTTGGCAATGGGAGTTGCTGCCGCGCTTGCCCTCACCAACCTCCTCTGGCGGTTGGCCTGGCTGCGCCGCCGTGAAATGGCGATTCTGCGCACGAATGGCTTTCCCACCTTCTCTGTGTCAGCTTACCTGATGGTACAGGCGGTTGGGATCACCTTGCTGGGCATACTGTTGGGTGGTCTTTTTACCCTGATATTTACAATAAGCATACATCTGACTGTCTCCAGCTTCACGATCGTCCCACGCGTGGATGCTGGCACCCTGCTTCCCGGTCTGGGTTGGATCTTTCTGATGATGTTGGCTGGCAGTTTGCTGCCGGCCTGGTGGCTGAGTCATGTAAACCTGGCCCAATTGTTGCATTCCGAATAAGAACTGTACTATACTATTAACCTGTCCAAGAATTAATTCAAAGACTCAAAATGCGAACTCATCAATGGTTTTTTGAGAAGAAAACGTGTGACGTCCTTTCCATTTATCCGAGGGCTCGATTAAGAGAGGAGAAAAAATGAAGAAAAAAGGGATGGTAATTCTTTCCGGCCTGGTCCTGCTGATGATGGCTTGCAATCTGGTGACAAAAACTGGAAATACTCAGCCAGCCCCGGAGATTTCGCCGCAGGCGCTGGACGTGACCCCGCAGGAGGGCAGCAACCAACCGGCTGCGACCCTTCAACCGCAGGCTGCCCCTGATCCTCAGCCGGTGAACATCAATGAAGGCCTGGCCAGTCTCAACAGCTATCAGATGGTCATCAGGATCGCATCCACGGGTCCCGATCCCTCCCAATCCTCGACGATGATGATCGAGTCTCAGCATTCCCAGGATAATGATGGCTATCTGACAAGAATAAGCAATACTTCGGTTGATGCGGCAGGTGGTGACTCCAGCAGCAGCACAACCGAAATCTATCAGATTGGAAATGATCAATGTACCATTTCGGGAGAAGATACGTCATGGTCGAGCATGCCTCCCAACCAGGCCGAAATGGTTGGGCTGCTCAAGAGCATGCTGGGGATGACTCCCCTGATCGACAACCCCACTTTTGTGGCCCAGGAGACAATTAACGGCATCACGTCCAATCACTTCACGTTCCAGGTATCGGGATTGGGGAGTACATCGGGAGCCAAGGTGAATGCCAATCAGGGTGACTACTGGCTGGCTGTGGATGGGCAGTATATTGTCAAATACCTGCTGGTCCTTGAAACGAGCACAGATCCCACAACGGATGTGCTCCACGAGGAAGTCTCCATTGACATGAACCAGGTCAACCAACCGGTGACCATTGGCTTCCCCCAATCCTGCGTGGATGCCTCGACGGTTACTCCAACGCCTTAATTGTATTGCTGGGTGCTGGCTGCCCGGTTCCGATACCGCATTCTGAAACGCAGTTACTCACTGATTTTTGAATCAACCCATTTCGGTGTGCGGTGGTAGGGAATTGGCCTCCCCAATAAGAGCCCGGTCTGAGCCTGCAGACCGGGCAGGTTCATCAGCAGGAAAAACAGCACCGGGAAAATTGCCCAGGAAATCACCTCGCCTGCAAAGGTTTTGAAGTTCCAGTCTTTCCACCCCCGGCTCAGGCGCCCGCGTTCGGTAAACCAGACCACCAGCAGGGCAGCCCCGCCTATTAGATTAAGGATCGTCAACAGCAGTGGGCTGAAGCTGGTTGGTGGAAGTGTGATCACAGCGTTATGATCGCTGATGATCGAGATTAATGTACCCAACGCAACGATGAAGCCGGCAGTGGAGAAGAAAAGATGGTCGTGAACAAGTTTTATGAGCCGGCCAATCTTATAGGAAAACGGCGCTCCCGGTGGGTAATTCCACTTCTGGAAAAGGTAGCCGATCTCCGCTCCCCCCCATCCCTGGCGTACTTTTTGGGCATAAAAGATGGCAATGGCCTGCCACAGGTTTGCCCCATAGATCGGGTTGCCGTGTACGGGCAGGTGGATGTGTTCAACGAATACCTTGCCGCCTTTCTTAAAAAAAGACCGCATGAAGATGTTCACATCTTCAGCCAGAACAGTGGGGTCCCAGTAATTCACATCTTCCAGTAGTTTCAAGCTGATCGAATAGGTGCTGTAGGGGAACCTGGCTTCCAGGGGATTGAAGTAATCGCCATTGGTGATCGCATTGGAAAAAAAAGTCATCAAACGGATGACGGGATTGGTGCGCCAGATTTCATTATCCAGGAGAATGGGGGCTTGCCAGATCAGGCTGTAACGTCGGTTGTCGGCCAGGAACTGGCGGGTGAGCTCGGAAAAATAGCCGGGGTGGATGATCGAATCGGAATCGGCAATCGTAACTACGATCTGGTTCATCGGAATTCCCTGGTGATCAACCAGTTCCTGGCGCATCCAGCGAACTGCCCAGGCCTGGTTGGTCGCTTTTCCTGGGGTTTCGCCAGGAAGGTTGGAGGGGTGAAATGTGGCCATCATGTCATGAAAGTTGTCTTTGAACTGTGCCACCAGGGTTTCAGCCTTCCTCCTGGCGTCAGGTTCGCGTTCTTCCATGCCCAATACAACCGTGGTGGTATGTTGTGCCTCTGCCTGCACGCTCAACGACCGCAAAGTGCGACTTAAAATTTCCTGTGGCTCCTTAAAAATTGGGATCACCACCAGGTGATGGACAGCCGCTTCGAGAGCAATTTCACCCTTATCAAGACTCGGGTTTGGACTTGCGCTGATCCGCTTTTCTGTCTTTCGGATTCTTACCAGTCCTGCCAGGTAAAAAAACGTGAAAGCGATGAAACGGATCATCATATAAACAGCCACCACGCGGGCCACGTCCAACAACAGGCGTCTTGCCACCAACAGGCTGACGAAGCACAAAATAAGCACACTCCAGGAGAGCAAGCCCAGAACTTTATAGCTGGGATGCTTTGGATCGGGATTGGCATTCAGACTGCTTGTTTTAAATTGGTCAGTCATGACTGTCAGATGCTTCATTGTCGATTCAAATCACCTTTGCGAAGGTCTGGCATACTCCTCACCGGCCATTCAGCCATAGATCCGGATGGCATCAGTTTTAGATGGAGATGTAACCTTCCCTGGCTGGCTTGAGAAGTCCCCTTATTTTAGCCGCTCGCCTCGCATAACAACAGGGATGTCATGTAAGAATATGCAAACCCAGGGATGATAAAGCCATGGTTATGGGATCTCCATGGTAAAATCTTCAACCGATCCAAGTTTCAAGGAACCATATGAACTACTCTGAAACCATTGCCTTCCAATTGAAAGTCAAACCCTCGCAGGTCGAGGCGGCCATCCGTCTGCTGGATGAAGGCAACACAGTCCCTTTTATTGCACGCTACCGTAAGGAAATGACCGGCACGCTTGACGATGAACAGGTGCGCATCGTTGCAGATGAGGTCATCCGCCTGCGCGGCATCGATGAACGCCGCTCGGTCATCCTGAAATCCATCCAGGATCAGGGCAAACTGACTGATGAGCTCAAAACGGCCATCGAAGCCGCCGGAACCCTCACTGCTCTCGAAGACCTGTATGCGCCCTACAAGCCCAAACGCCGCACGCGTGCCATGATCGCCCGTGAAAAGGGACTGGAAGGCCTGGCTGACCATATTCTCAAGCAGACACTCACCCGGCGTACAATCGAAGAGATCGTCAGGGAGTCGTATCTTAACGAGCAGGTACCCACGGTCGAAGAAGCCCTGCAGGGAGCCCGTGACATCGTTGCCGAGAGCATCAGCGACAATGCCGGCGTGCGCAGCCTGACCAGGGAGAAGGCCCTCAAGTTAGCCAGGCTGACCGCCGAAAAGGTTGAGACTGCCGTTGACGAGAAACGCGTCTATGATTCATATTATTCATTTGAGAATTGTGTTGACCGCCTGCAACCGCACCAGGTGCTGGCACTCAACCGTGGGGAAAAGGAAGGAGTGCTCAAGGTGCGCGTGGAGCTGGAAGAAGCTGACTGGCGGGAAGCCATCGCCTCCGGGTTCCAGGAAGATATTCTTTCTCCTTTTTCAGACCAGTTGAGCCTGGCCATCCAGGATTTGGCTGAGCGCCTGCTTCTGCCGGCCATTGAGCGCGATGTGCGCCGTGAACTCTCCGGGAAGGCCGATGGCCATGCCATCAATGTTTTTGCCACCAACCTGCGCGCCCTGATCTCCCAACCTCCGCTGGCAGGTCAGACCGTTCTGGGTCTCGATCCGGGTTTTCGTACTGGCACCAAGCTGGCCGTGGTGGATCCGACCGGCAAACTGCTCGACACCGGCACGATCTATCCACATGAGCCAAAGAATGATTGGACTGGCGCCCTTGCGACGCTGGAGCAGATGGTTAATCGCCATCACGTTACATTGATCACCATCGGTAATGGCACCGCTTCACGCGAGACCGAGAAGCTGGTTTCCGAATTAATCCGTGGTGGGGCAGATGTAGGGGCGGATGTAGGGGCGAGGCATGCCTCGCCCCTACATCCTCATGACTTGCCCCTACAACGTCTTGACTCGCCCCTACAAAGGACGAAATACCTGATCGTTAATGAAGCCGGCGCAAGCGTCTACAGTGCCTCTCCCCTGGCCCGGCAGGAATTCCCCAACCTGGACGTATCCATCCGCGGCGCGGTTTCCATCGCCCGGCGAGCCCAGGATCCGCTGGCAGAGCTGGTCAAGATCGATCCCCGGTCCATCGGCGTGGGCATGTACCAGCACGATGTCGATCAAACCGCCCTTGAACATTCCCTGGACGGGGTGGTGGAGAGCGTGGTCAACTCGGTGGGGGTGGATGTGAACACCGCTTCGCCTGCCCTGTTGACCCACGTGGCCGGCATCGGGCCGAAACTGGCCTCCAACATTGTTTCTTACCGGGATGCCAACGGCGCCTTCCGTTTTAGGGAGGAAATGCGCAGTGTCTCGGGCCTGGGGCCGAAAGCCTACGAACAGTCGGCCGGGTTCATGCGTATCCGTGATGGGACCAACCCGCTGGATGCCTCTGCCATCCACCCCGAATCATATGGCATTGCCGAGTCCGTGCTCGGGCGCGCCGGTATTTCTGCCTCCATTCCCATGGGGGAACGCAAACCGGCCCTGGATGCACTCCTCGCCAATGTGCCGGTCGAGCAGCTGGCCGCGCAGCTGGATTGCGGAATCCCAACGTTGAAGGACATCCTGGAGCAGCTTGTCCGCCCAGGACGCGACCCGCGCCTCGATACCCCTGCTCCCATTCTGCGCTCGGATGTCCTCAAGATGGAAGACCTGCTGGTTGGTATGGAATTGAAGGGCACCGTCCGCAACGTGGTGGACTTCGGTGCCTTCGTGGACATCGGCGTCAAGCAGGACGGCCTGCTGCACAAGTCGCGCATCCCTCACGGAACGCTGCTCAAGGTGGGCGATATCATCGACGTGGAGATCCTAAAGATCGAGCCCGAGCGCGGCCGAATCAGCCTGGGTTGGAAAAGGTGAAGTGTTACGCACCTGGCAGGTGCGTAGCACTTTGAAAGAGAATGTTCGCATCCCTTCCTGGCATGAATTCGTATATGGAAACGAAGAACCAGGAGGCAGTATGAAGAACAATCTATGGGTCACCACCACTTTTGGCTTTGAAGGCTATAAAGTTGTCAGGCACCTCGGCGTGGTGCGCGGCATCACCGTCCGTTCGCGGAGCATTGTCGGCACCTTCGGGGCGAGCATCCAGCAAATGGTGGGAGGCAACATCTCCCTCTACACGGAAATGTGCGAGCAAGCCCGCCAGGAAGCCTTTGAATTGATGACCAGGCATGCCCAGGAACTGGGTGCCAATGCCATCATCGGCATGCGCTATGATGCCAACGAGGTCTCGGACGGCGTGGCAGAAGTACTGGCATATGGCACGGCGGTGGTGATCCAGGCGGAAACGCCCGGTGAACCAGGCAAGCCCGCTTGAGTCATTCTGCTCCCCCATTGAGAATCTTACACACCGCGCGGCACCCTGCTTAACCCGGGCGACATCACCGGAGATCAAGCTCGAGCACGGTCGCTTCAGTTTGGGTAGGGAGTTGGAACAAAGGGATAGTCAACAGGCTTTACCCTGCAGCTGCCGCGCTTGCGAAAGTTCAAACACCAGACCCAGGCTATGGCTCGAATCAGAGTAAATATAACTTAGAAAATCCACTTACTACGGACGATGTTAAGAGCTTGAATTTTGACCCGGCAGGAATGACTTCGGTGATGTATTTTTACCTCAGAAGTAATTGATTCCTTTACGTCTGCCATCCCCTGGGGTAATGGTTCTTCAGCACTCCTTGCACCCTTTTTCCCCAGCCCAGCGGCCAGCCATCCACCGTAACCAGCGTCCAACCCGCTTTACCTTCCGAAGGAATGGTCTCCCCGGCCAGATACGCCTGCAGGGGCGGACGGCGTCTGCCCTGGGGATCGCCCGAATCTTCGGAAGATAGATCCAGCAAATTCCTGGCCTGGCCGGGTTTCAGGAACAATGCCAGCGGGTGGGCCGGTTCGAAGCGGTCCTTCTTGATGTTTCCCAACCAGATTCCCGGAACCGGCACGCTCAGGCTCCCCAAATCCGGTAGATCTTCCGGCACGAGGTACAGCCGTTCTCCCCGCACCCGCAGCCTTTCGGCCTCGAATTTGCCCTCCAGGACCTCACCTGCAAAGCCCTGCCACAAGCGCTTCTGTGAGAGGGATGGCTGAGCCAATCGATCCGGTCGAAGCTGCGTGAGGGTTTCCCGACGCCGCCCGAGTCTCATTAAAGGTCCCCCAGCCACCTCCTCAGCCTGCCTCATCAGGCAAATGAAATGTCCCTCACCTTTTATCCTGTGTGGGAACAACCGTACAGCATTCTTCAGCTCTCCTCCCTTGGGGTTCTTCGTGGAGAGATCCACCCAGTCCGGTCGCCCGGGCATGAACCCGGGAAAGAGTGGGATCGATACGGTCTCATATTCCGGGAAGGCTCCCAGGAACCTGGCAATGATGGCTTCATCTTCTTCCGGTGCAAAAGTACAGGTGGAATAGAGCAGATGGCCGCCGGGACGGACCAGTTTGGCAGCCACGCGCATAATATTCGATTGACGCACAGCGCAGCCTGCCACCATCTCCGGTGACCAGTCTGCCCTGGCGCTCCTGTCCTTGCGGAACATGCCCTCGCCTGAACACGGCGCATCCACCAGGACGCGGTCGAAATATGCACCGAAATGATCCGCCAATCGTTCCGGTGTTTCGTTGGTGATGGTCACATTCCCCGCTCCCCAGCGTTCTACATTGAACGCCAAATGCCCGATGCGTTTATCCTTGATCTCATTTGCCACGAGCAAACCGCTGCCTTGCATGAGCGCGGCCAGGGCAGTGGTCTTTCCGCCTGGGGAGGCTGCCAGGTCCAGGACGCGCTCACCTGGCTGTGGGTTCAAAAGTGCTGCAGCAGACATGGCCGATGGATCTTGCAAATAGTACAAACCGGCTTGATGGTAAGGATGCTTGCCGGGTTCGGTGATCTTTGGCGCTCTCTCAGTAGAAGAAGGGGCAGGGTAAAGGGGGAAGGGAGGGAGTATAAAAGCCGAAGGGCACCATGGCACAGTATCCCCCAAACTGACCGGTGATATCATCCTGAATGCCTCTGGAGAAAGCTTGAGCGTGTTGACCCTCAATCCGCTGACCGGATTTTCCTGCAGCGCCGAAACAAAAGCTGTATATTCGCCGCCAAGCAGGTGCGACATGCGCTCAAGGAAATGGGGAGGTAACACTGCATAATCAGACATGCCTCAATTATATCGTCTGCATCCTGAAAACGATCACTGGCTTTATTGCAGAGCGATTGTTCATCTGCAACCTGGATGCCCTTTAACTCAAGGAGCAGTAGCGCCGACGTCTATGGTGAAATAGCCACCCAGCTTGCTGCCGGAAACATAAGCATATCCTGCACCGATATCCTTCGCATCCGCTGACAGGAGAATCACACGGTGAGGCGGGTCGTTTAACCACCAATCAACCGCGGATTCCGGGCTGCCCCCATATTCAGGTGGTTGAGCATAGATTGCTTCATTCCAGTAGGTGTAAGGGTATCCATTTGAGTTGAACCGATCAGTTATGTCTGAGCCGTTTGAACCGGAATGGCTAAGATTGCTGTGACATGCCATATCAATGCTGTGACCAATGGCTGCGCCAGCGAGCTTCTTATTGAATTTGAGGGCCTGTAAACCATTGTTCGCGCGAACTGAGTTGATCAAACTGATAAGCGTTCTCTCGACCTGGCTGTCTTCGAAGAAGGTGCAGTTTCCAGAGTTTCCACTAACTGGAGTCTGTGTTCCCGTATTGGCTTCCGGAACAGGGGGCTGCTGTTGGGCAACTCCTGTCGCGACAATGATCTTAACCCAGATCAGGCGGGTATTGTCGATCAGGAAGAGTTCACCGGCAGCATTGTGCAGCTCATAGTTGCCGGTATAGGTTCCATTGGCAGAGGGGGCGACCAGATCCACTGACACATCCAACGATGCTCCGGGGGTTGTCGCTTTGAGGGGAATAGAGGCGGCGCTATTCATTTGATCGCCATTAACGAAAACCATGCTGTAATTTTCATTCCAGTTGCATGTGCCAGTATTGCGGATACGCCAGGTTTTTGTGAATCCTTTTCCCGGATTGATATTGGTGTTGTCAGGTACAGTGACGTCTGCAATGAAAGAGGCGTTATCCGTGCAAGCTGATTGCGATTGAGGAGTTGGCGTACTGGGAAGCTCTGTTGGGCCTGCCGCTGATGTTAGCGGGATTTGTGTCTCCGTTGAGGGGATAGCCTCTGTTGCCGGGCTTTGTGTCTCTGTTGAGGGAATAGCCTCTGTTGCCGGGCTTTTGGTTTCTGTTGGGGCAATTGATCCTATCGTCGGGCTTTGATTGTTTGCAAGGATTCCTGTGTTCGTTGGGGAACTCTGTGTATCAACAGGCGAACCTGTCCCCGGAACGGTTTGTGTGCAGGCAGTTGCCAAGAGTACCGCCGGTAATAAGATGAATAGCAGTTTTTTGGATAACATACGTCCCTTCCCATCCATGATAGCGGATATTGTTTATCTAATTATACTAAATTTGGGTCATATTGAATAGTCCATATTTTCTTGATCTGTTATTCTGATCATACACTTGTGATGTAAAATTAAGAAAAATAAGGACAATACCCCATTTTTTTTGTAGGAGAGAGAAAGTGCGTATCGAAGACTTGAACTGGATGGATGTGGAAGGTTATCTCAAGCAGGATGACCGGCTGATTCTGGTTATCGGGGCGTGCGAACAGCATGGTTACCTGTCCCTGCTTTCGGACGTGAAAATACCGCAGGCCCTGGCAGAGGCAGCCTCAAAAGAGAGCGGTGTTTTAGTGGCGCCCTCAATCAATTATGGCGCCAGCCCTTATTTTGTCGCATATCCAGGGACATTCAGTCTATGCCTTTCCACACTCATGGATGTGGTCGAGGATGTGGTCCGCTCGGCGTATGCACAGGGCTTCCGTCGAATCCTGGTCTTGAATGGGCACGGCGGCAACAACGGCGTCAAAATACGCCTGGGCGAGCTCGCCAACCAACTCAACGGTTTGAAAATCCAGTGGTATGCCTGGTGGATGTCTCACAGCGTGGAAACCGTCGCCATACGGCATGCGATCAAACCCGCCCATGCCAACTGGCTGGAAGCATTTCCATTTACGATCGTGAGCGACCTGCCGGAGGAGGAAAAAGTTCCGCCAGTGGTGCCGTCGGATGTGATGGATGCGCAAACGGCGCGTGAAGTATATGGGGATGGCTCGTTTGGAGGATCTTACCGCGTGCCCCAGGTTGTCATGGAGGAAATGTTTGCTGCCTGCCTGACAGATGTATTGCATGCATTAAAATTTGATTAAGATAAATCCCCAGATTTCAAAGTCTCTTGACGTAATCGAAACAAACGCGTATAATATTTGGCTTGAGAGATAATCAAAAACTGCGACCCACAGCGAGCGCTTGAAGCAAATAGCTTCGAAGCGCTTGCTTTTCCTTGTCTCTGGCGCTGGTGGATTAATACAGCCAGGATAATCAGTTGCAGGTCCTAGTTCTTAAGGAGCTGGCCAAGTGGAAACCAAGGGACTTGTTTCATTACGCATCAGTCTGGCTTCGCCGGAAACGATTCTTTCGTGGTCGTATGGCGAAGTACTTAAACCTGAGACGATCAACTATCGAAGGCTTCGGCCAGAAAAGGACGGGTTGTTTTGTGAGGCCATTTTTGGCCCAACCCGTGACTGGCAGTGTTATTGCGGCAAATATAAAAATCCCCGCTATAAAGGTATAACGTGCGATAAGTGCGGCGTGGAAGTGACCCGCTCATCGGTTCGCCGCGAGCGCATGGGTCACATCATGCTGGCGACACCGGTCGCACATATCTGGTACACCCGCCGCATCCCGTCCTATCTGGGCATGCTGCTGGATGTTTCCCGCCGCAACCTGGACCGGGTGTTGTACTTTGCACAGTACATCGTCAGCTATGTGGACGAGGATGCCCGCCAAAAAGCCCTCAAGCGTCTCGAGGACGAAATCTCCGTCTCCGAGCGGGAGCAGGCAAACGTCATCAACTCCAAGATCGCTGAGATTAAAACCGGCCGCGATAAGAAATTGGCTGAGCTACAGCAGAAGAGATCCGAACTCGAACACCAATTTGATGAACAGACTGCCACGAAACTGGAACCAATCATCCAGGAAGGCCAGCGGTTGGAAAGCTTTTTCCAGGAAAACAAGGGCAAAGTCCTCGATGCGATAGTCGTCTTTGGCAGCACTGGAACGGTGATCGTGGATGCTGGCATTAAAGTTGGGGCCTCCCATATCACCAAGGTGCAAAAATTTGTCCAGGGGCGTTTGGATGGGATCGAGAACGAGCTCAAGGATGAGAAGGATCGCACCCTGGAAGCCGTCAAAATGGAAGCTGCTGCGAAAAAGGCCGAGGCCGACGAGCAAATGAACGCCCTGCGTTCCCAACTCGAAGACCAGACCTCCACCAGCCACGACGCAAATGCCCGCCAGCGCGATGAGCTGCTTGAATTGCGCCCATTTACCTTCCTGGGAGAGATCCGCTACCGTGAGCTGAAGCAACGCTGGGGTCAGGTCTTCCGTGCCGACATGGGCGCTGAAGCCTTCTACGATATCCTGCGCCGGCTTGACCTGGATAAACTTTCCGAAGAGTTATGGAAAGAGGTCAGGACGACCAAATCCAAACAGAAGCGCAAGAAAGCCACCTCGCGCCTTAAGGTGGCGGAAGCCTTCCGGCGTTCCAAGAATCGCCCGGAATGGATGATCCTGACGGTTCTCCCTGTAATCCCACCTGACCTGCGCCCAATGGTGCAACTGGATGGTGGCCGCTTTGCCACTTCGGATTTAAATGATCTTTACCGGCGTGTCATAAATCGTAACAACCGTCTCAAGCGGCTGCTCGAGCTGGGCGCTCCGGATGTGATTGTCCGCAATGAGAAGCGTATGTTGCAGGAAGCAGTCGATTCCCTGATCGATAACTCTCAGCGCGGCAAGGCTCTTTCCCGGCGTGGCCGGCGGGAATTGCGTTCCCTGAGTGATATGCTCAAGGGGAAGAAAGGCCGCTTCCGCCGCAACCTGCTTGGCAAGCGTGTGGATTATTCCGGCCGTTCTGTTATTGTGGTTGGCCCGCAGTTAAAACTCTACCAGTGTGGGCTGCCGAAGGCCATGGCGCTGGAATTGTTCCGCCCGTTTGTGATTTCCCGGTTGGTATCGCATAACTATGCTGCCAACGTCAAAGGTGCGCGCCGCTTTATCGAACGCAACCGGCCTGAGGTGTATGAAGCCCTTGAAGAAGTCATCAAGGATCGACCGGTTCTGTTGAACCGTGCTCCTACCCTGCATCGCCTGGGCATCCAGGCATTCGAGCCGGTCTTGATTGAAGGATCGGCCATTCAGCTGCATCCATTGGTTTGTACCGCTTTCAATGCTGACTTCGATGGCGACCAGATGGCTGTACATGTACCCCTGTCTGATAAGGCGGTACAGGAAGCGCGTCGACTGATGCTGGCATCCAAGAACCTGCTCAAACCTGCGGATGGTGAGCCGATCATCGCCCCATCGAAGGATATGGTGTTGGGCGTCTTCTACATGACGATGATGCATGCCCGGGCCCACAAGGGTGATGGACGTGCTTTCTCTGACATGGACGAAGTCGACCTGGTTTACCAATTGGGGCAGGTGGATGTGCACAGCAAGGTCAAGGTCCGCCTGACGACCTGGTATGACGAGAAAAATAATCGGCTGCCTGAAGCAGAAGCCCGCGTCATTGAAACGACGGTAGGGCGTGTCATGTTCAACCGGATCCTGCCGGAGAAGGTCCAATTCATCAACCGTCAGTTGGAAAGAGGCGGAGTGAAAGATCTGATTGCGGAAGTCTATGAACTCTATGGGCAGGAAGTGACCACCGAAACAGCTGATGCCATCAAGCGAATTGGCTTCGAGTATGCCATGCGCTCCGGCACGACCATTGCAGTCAGCGATATCACCATCCCGCCCGAGAAAACGGAAATTATCGACCAGGCACTTAAAGATGTGGAACTGGTGCAACGCGATTTCCGGCGTGGACTGCTTACGGAACAGGAACAGAACGAGCGCATCATCCAGACCTGGCAACAGACCACCACGGATGTCGCCAAGGCTGTCAAGAGCTACCTGGATCCGGATGGTAACCTGGCCACGATGGCCAACTCCGGCGCAACCAAGGGCGGTTTTGGGCCCATCTCACAGTTGGCAGGTATGCGCGGCCTGATGGCTGATCCCTCCGGGCGTATCATCCCGATGCCGATCCGCTCAAACTTCCGTGAAGGCCTGACAGCCCAGGAATATTTCATCTCGACCCATGGTGCCCGCAAGGGTCTGGCAGATACGGCCCTGCGTACTGCAGATGCCGGTTATCTAACCCGCCGCCTGGTGGACATTGCCCAGGATATCATCATTAACGAACATGACTGCGGAACCACGCTGGGCATCTGGATCCGGCGCAAGGATGATGTAGCCGGCCAATCCATGATGTCACGTTTATATGGACGCCTGGTTGCTGAGCGTGTGCTTGACCCGAAAACCGGTGAAGTGTTGGCCGAACGGGATGATGCCCTGGATCACGAGCTGGCTCGCAAGATTGCAGTTGCCGGGGTGGAGGAAGTCAAGGTCCGTTCTGCGTTGACCTGTGAACTGACTCACGGCATCTGCTCGAAATGCTACGGCATTGACATGGCACGCGGTACGATGGTCGAAATGGGTTCGGCAGTCGGGATCGTGGCTGCCCAGTCCATTGGTGAACCCGGTACGCAGTTGACTCTGCGTACATTCCATACCGGCGGTGTGGCTGCTGGCGGTGATATCACCACCGGTCTCCCGCGCGTGGAAGAACTCTTCGAATCCCGTAAGATGCCGAAAGGTGAAGCGGTCGTTGCTGAGATCAAAGGCACCGTACGCATCATCCAGTCGGACAAGTACGCAGATATGCGTTTGGTACGTGTGGAACACAGTGAAATGATCCACGATGAGTTCGATGTACCCAAGGGATGGAAGATCCATGTCAAGGATGAGTACGAGATCAAGATGGGCGAAGTGATCGCCTCGCTTGATGATGCGACCGTCGCGGCTGAACATGCAGGCAAGGTTCGTTTGGAAAAGCGCAAAGTGTTTGTATCTCACGAGCAACGTGATGAGTTCGAGCACGAAATTCCCACCACTCTGCGCCTGCTGGTCAAGGAAGGCGACCATGTTGATGAAGGTCAGCCGCTGACTGAAGGTTCGTTGAACCCACACCGCGTTCTGCGCGTACAGGGACGCGAAGCCTGCCAGATGTACCTCCTGAATGAGATCCAGAAGGTGTACCGCTCGCAGGGGCAGAATATCCATGACAAGCATTTCGAAGTCATCATCCGCAAGATGATGAGCAAAGTGCAGGTCTACCGTCCGGGCGATACCAGGTATCTGCCTGGCGATGCCGTGGAGCGCCTGGAAATCCAGAAAGTGAACGAGCAACTTTTGGCTGAGGGGAAGATACCTGCCAGGTTCCACGAGTTGCTGTTGGGTGTGACCAAAGCCTCCTTGAGTACTGACTCGTTCCTTTCAGCTTCCTCGTTCCAGCACACCATCAAGGTGTTGGCTGGCGCGGCGATCGGTGGGACCACCGACCCGCTGTATGGACTGAAGGAAAACGTCATCATCGGCAAGCTGATCCCGGCTGGTACGGGCTTTATCCACGGCCGCTTTACGCTCACCGAACAAGCTCTCAAGCAGGCTGGCTCGTCCCAATGGACGGAGATCCAGGATACAGGCTCTTCAGATTAGAGATCCGGCAAGTTACAACGGGGCGGTCGAGAGACCGCCCTTTTCTTTTTCTCCTTGACGCTTTCCCCCTTTTACTCAGGCAACCGAGGCAATGCAGCTTGCTCTGATTTTCATACAATTACGACCAATTTTGGAGTATAATATGTATAGTAGATTAGAAGACGCTTGAAGTAGGAAGGCCCGTGCCTGCATGCTGGCTCCGGGTGGCCAAGAAGGAGATTTCCCATGAGCATCGTAATCACTAACGAGAAGACAATCCCGTCCGCATGGAGTGATTGGTCATCGTGGAGACGGATGCCAGACGACCCCACTGTCTGGGAGAGTTGCCGCACAAGGGAGGTGACCCACACCTGGACATCGTATGAGGTGACCGCAAAATCGGGTTGGTCGTGCCCATCTGATTATGTCTATGTGGGCAATGGAGAGTGCAAGTATTGGACGCTGGTATACCCTGACAATGGTATGGAAGGGACAGGCGGCCATCCCTCAACCGTTGGTGCGAGACCGACGACGACCTACGAATACGGTCCGAAGACGGATCACGAGCAAACGTGGACAGAGACTCAATGCCGGCATATGACGGTGTTCAGAAAGTGGATTCCTGGCAAAATGTCGCCGTACTTGAACCCCTTGCGCGACAAGATCTGGCAGCCGCTGCCCGGCCTGCGGATGGTTCAGGGTGATCGGCTGATCATCGCCGGAGGCAAAGCCATCAGCTCTATCAGTGTGAATGGTGCCAGGCTGGATCAGAACCGCACCATCGAAACAGCCCATGTACCCGCCGGCGATTGCGTTATTGATGTCCAAGGGACGCTGGGAGGAATCGAGCAGCAGTTCCAAGTTGTCACGACGATCGAGGCTCCTCTGCGGTTCGTTCTGCGCGACGCAACCGTCACTGCGACTGGGGAATCCGCTGCTGCCTCTACCCGCATCGAGAACCATTCGCACGGCTCACGGCTGGTCCGCGTTCAAGCCAGCGCCGTTCCGAGCGGATGGGCCGTTGAGCTGCAGGGCAGTCCACTCCTCCTTCTGGGCCCAGGTCAGGGCGCGACCCTGCACCTTCGTATCCGCGCGATGACTCCGGGCGATCTCAAGCGCCGGCCGAAGGGACCCCTGCCTGTGACGCTCCGAGCCACGGCCGTCGGCGAAGACGCACTCGTCGCAGAAGCCACGCTGTATCTCAGCGACGAGCGTCCGGTGAAGGATAGTCAACAGCCGGGAACGGGCCGCAAGAAGCCGAAACTAGATCGTCAGAGCGGTTCCTAGGCCGCAGGTTGCAGAGGGGGTCCGGCTGACATTCCAGCCGTGTCGACATCCCAGGGTATCCGGGCGTTGCCTGACCATGCCTGGCTGGGTATGCTGGACATGGTTAGCAGGCTGGGTGGCCACCACGGAACTCAGGATTTGAAAAACAGGTCTGAAAATTCGAGCCCTGTTTGATGACAAAATATTATGTTCGTCAAACCACCAAAACATCCCCCATTCTTTTATTAATACGCGCCCGGAAAAAAGCTGGTCGGCATCTCTGTGGATTGACGATCTTAAGCTGATTTGTCAGGATGGAAATATGGGGGAAATGACGCTACGAAAAGCACTTGATGATTACAAAAAAATACATGCTTATAGGAACTTTGCCGAGCGAACAAATGAATATGCCATAGTACGCCGACTAGTTGGGCACAAAGTTTCGAGGTATACTCTTGCCGGATTTAGCTTCAAATCCTCACTCAAGATGATTTCCATTTTTGGGTTATTAATCATTTAGTCTCCTTTAAGTATTATAGCGGGATCGCATTGCCAAATTCAACATAATTTCCCTTCACCCTTCTCCCCTCGGCTCTCGGGGGATGGGGGGGGTAAGAGTAGGAGTCACCATGGAACTTGGCCTCGTACGAAAAATCGATATCGACCGCGAGATGCAGGAAGCTTATCTCGACTACGCCATGTCTGTGATTGTCTCGCGTGCATTGCCGGATGCGCGTGATGGCCTGAAGCCCGTCCAGCGCCGCATCCTGTACTCCATGTACGATATGGGTATCCGGGCTGACAGCCCCTATCGCAAATCTGCCCGCATCGTTGGTGAGGTGCTCGGCAAGTACCACCCGCACGGCGACCAGTCTGTTTATGAAGCCATGGCGCGCATGGCCCAGGATTTCTCCATGCGCACCCTGCTGGTGGATGGACAGGGCAACTTTGGTTCAGTGGATGGTGACCCGCCGGCTGCCATGCGTTACACCGAAGCCCGCCTGGCTGCCCCGGCGCTGGACCTGTTATCCGATATTGGCAAGAACACGGTGGATTTTTTAGATAACTTCGACGGCACCCTGACCGAGCCGATTGTGCTTCCCTCCGCCATTCCCAACCTGCTGGTCAATGGCGCCACCGGCATTGCCGTTGGCATGGCCACCAACATTCCGCCGCACAACCTGTCCGAAATTGTGGATGCATGCGTCTATATGCTCGAAAAGTGGGAAAAGCTCGATGATGTCAATGTGGAAGATTTGATGGAGTTCGTTGAAGGTCCTGATTTTCCCACCGGCGGGATCATCATTGAGCAGAAAGGCGAGGAAGGTATAGAGGCTGCCTACGGAAAAGGCCGCGGGCGCGTCACCATCCAGGCCAAAGCTCACTTTGAGGAGATGGAGCGCGGCAAGAGTCGCATCATTGTCACTGAGCTGCCCTATCAGGTTAACAAGTCCAGCCTGATCGAGCGGATCGCGGAGCTGGTGCGGGACGGGAATCTGGAGGGCATCACCGACCTGCGGGACGAGTCTGACCGCCAGGGTCTGCGCATTGTCATTGAATTGACCAAGAACGTCGAACCCGAAAAGGTGCTTTCCGCCCTATATAAACGGACACCCATGCAGTCCACCTTCAGTATTAACCTGTTGGCGCTTGTGGATAACGAGCCGCGCTTGCTGAACTTGAAACAAGCCCTGCGTGTCTATCTCGACCATCGGCTGCTGGTCATCAAGCGCCGGGCTGAATACGACCTGGAAAGGGCGCGTGCCCGTGCACACATTCTGGAAGGTTATTTGGTCGCGCTGAAGCACCTGGATGAGATCATTGCGCTCATTCGCAGTTCACCAGACGTGGAGACTGCCCGAACGAGGTTAATGAAACGTTTCAAGCTTAGCGAATTGCAGGCCAATGCGATCCTTGAAATGCAGTTACGCCGCCTGGCTGCATTGGAACGCAAGAAGATCGAGATGGAATACAAAGAGACGCTTGCGATCATTAAAGAACTGGAAGTCCTGCTTAAATCCCCCAGGAAAATGCGCGGCGTGGCCGCCGAAGAACTGATCAAGGTTAAAGCCGCCTATGGTGACCGTCGGCGTACCCAGATCGTCAGCCTGAAAGGCCGCAAAGCCAAAAAGGCCCCGATGACGGCTGCGGAACTGGTCAAGGAGCAGGTGGTCTGGATCGGCATGAGCGCGGATGGGTCAATCGCACGCTCCCATGATGACAAACCGCCGCGTCTTTCGGGCACTGAAGCACCCAAACTGCTGGTGAAGGCAAACGCTACGGATACGCTCTATCTGGTTAGCGACCGCGGCCTGGCCGCGGCTGTGGCTGTTCATACCTTGCCGGAAGCCGAAAAGCTGGCAGATGGCAACTCTTTCAATAAACAATCGCCGCTTCAGGCAGATGAGGTGCCGGTGTCGGCGTTCGCCCTGCCAGCCCGTAAATCTGACCTGCCCGAACAGATATGCGTGTTGACAGTGACACGCGGCGGAATGGTCAAGAAGAGCCTGGTCAGCGAGTTGCCCGGCCCTTCAGCGCAAACGTTCAAGCTGGCTAATGTCAACGATGGTGACAGCCTGGGCTGGGCTGTTCTGACGGATGGCGGGAAGGAAATACTGCTTGCCACGGCGCAGGGCATGGCCATCCGGTTCAGCGAGGAGGAAGTCCGCCCGATGGGCCTGGCTGCGGCGGGAGTCAACGGTATTAAATTAGGTGTTGGCGATTTTGTCATCGGTGCGCAAATTCTGCCAGCGGAGGGGGAGATCTTCCTGGTTGCTTCGGATGGTAAGGCCAAGCGGGTGGAACAAAAAGACTTCCCTGTGCAGGGGCGCTACGGAAAAGGCGTGATCGGCTGGGAACTGCCAGCACGCGTGGCACTTGCCGGCCTGGCGTCAGGGAAGAAGAATGATATCATCACCCTGCACATGGTAAAGGCAGCCCCCAAGATGACCCGCCTGGACGCGGCACCGCTGCGCAAGCGTTCGGCTGTACGCGGAGAACCGGTTGTGGAAGTCAAGGCTGGCGATGGAGTATTGGAGATTACCGAAGTATGGGAATTGGAGCGGTTTGTACAAAAAAAGGAACAGAATAAGCAAGCGAAGAAGAAATGATCAGCCACGATGTGCGACGCACCTTCAAGGTGCGTCGCACATGTCCTATTGGAAAGGGCATCCCCTATGGCACGTAGAGAAGTCGCATTTCTGCCCGGCCAGTACTATCACGTTTACAATCGCGGCGTCAACCATGAAACCATTTTCCATACCGAAGAGAATTATCGTTTTTTGTTGAGACTGATAAAGAAATATACCTCACTTAATCGAATGGCGATCATTGCCTATTGTTTGATGCCTAATCATTACCATTTTTTGCTTCGTCAGAACGGTGAGATTCCCATCAGTGCTTTCGTTCAGGCTGTTTTTAATAGCTACACCAAAGCCTTTAATCGAGCCTTCGCCCGGACCGGTACGTTGTTTGAAGGGCCTTTTCGAGCCGTAGCGGTTGACAAATTTGAGTACCTGCTTCACCTTTGCCGCTACATCCATCGGAACCCGCTGGAGGCTGGAATGGTGAATCATCCTGCCGATTGGCAGTATTCAAACTATCTCGAATGGGTTGGAAGACGTGCCGGGACTTTGGTGGATATGGATTTTGTAAAGGAGAATTACCCTAACTCGCAGGAATACGAAGAATTTGTGATGGATTATAAACCGCCCGAGAAGATCAAGGCTCCTTTGAAAGCGCTTATGTTCGAGTCATAAAAATGTGCGACGCACTTCCAAAGTGCGTCGCACATTTTTCCTGGCTAAGGATTAAAACAATCAGCCATGATTATTCTTCTGCATCGAGATCCAAAACGGTGGAAAGGCGTTTAGCTGCTCTATAGATTTTCCGCTCCCCGGCAAGAAGGGTATCCAGATCATCAGGGGCTGTTTCAACACATTTTGCCATTACGACGCTGGCACGTAACAGATTAAAGGCAGCATTTTGGAGGGCAGTTTCGCCCTTGAGTTTCGTGGCCTCAGAGCCAATCTCTTCCAATAGAGGCAGCCAGGACTTGATGATTTTATGTACAGCGGGTTGCACTTTGCCAGTTACTGATTCCAATGTTGTTATGATCCGCTGTTTTTGTTTGGCAGCCATATAGGTATGATCTAGTTCTGAGCGGATGCCTCCGCCGAAGGAAATGCTATAGCCTTCCAGCAATCCATCGTAGGCAATCCGGCCCTTGAAGGGCAGTAGTACGGTCTTTGCCATAACAGGCAGGGCATGGGCTGGGACAATATCCTCGAGGCTGTCAGACAATCCAAGCACGCCATAGACTTGATTATCATTACCAATGAAAATTGTGTATTTCTTCAGATGGCGTAGTAAAAAGAATTCTCCCTTGATGAATCCCTTCCAACTGCTAATGATTTCCAAATGCCCGGATGAGAGCGATTCGGGATTTTCTTTCACATAATCATCAATCAGGCCCGGGTTTTTCCATAGAGCCTCGCGTACTTTGAGTTTCTTCTGGGCTGGTAATTCGGCATATTTTGTTGGTGATGGGATATCTTTGAGAACACCATACCGCCGGTTGGCATAGCGCTGCAAACCCCACATGAGTTCGAAAAAAAGCTTGGCATCTTCAGGAGATAGGTTCATGGCTATTCTCGGATGGGATAACCATCATGCTGGGATGGCTTTTGTTTTCTGCATTAATAAGTTTCAAGAAGTCCGACGCACTTCCAAAGTGCGTCGGACTTTTCTAGGTAGACTTTTCTAGGTAATGAAAGTGTAATCCAGGATGATTTTCCCGCTCTTCACCACAAGCGTCGTTTCCCCATTGAGCTCGCCGGCCTTCCAGGAAAGCATGCGTGAATCGTCATGGGTCCCGGCCTGGGAGACGGTGATAACGGTACCAGCAGGCAGGCTATTGAAGAAGGCGGAGTAACCTGCCTGGATGCCTGCAGCTCCGGACCGGACTTCATCTGCCCAAACCTGGGTGGCAAACGGGGCATACTGTTCGCTCACTTGTGCAGCATTGCGGCTAAAAAGAGCTGCCACGAATTGAGCCAGGAAGGCATCCGCAGGGGGAACGGCGGGTGCTTGTGCGGGGGTGGAAGCAGGAAAAGACCAGGCAAAGTCTGTGATCGTCGTCCACAAGAGTGGTAGTTTCTGGCGGCAGGCATCCCAGTTGAAGAAATTGACAGCCGGGATCTCAAGGGCCTGGGCGGTGTTCAAAAAATCCTGGATCTCTTCAACAGCCGGACTCCAGTCGGAAGTAACACAAGCCATCCCGGTGGGGATAAAAGGCCTGGCATTGGGTAGAGCATCGCATTGACGCATGGATTCGCGCAACTGCGCGCCGGCGTCATGGGCATTTTCCCAGGCAACCTGCGGCATGTGCAGGTCACTGAATTCCAGGAATGTGGACCAGGGCAATTCGGGGTGAAAATCCGGGAACCTGTAGGAGCTTAACGCAATCGGGATTGTCAGTGCGCTGCGCACAGCAGACATGAACTGGCGGGCAGAATTGGCCATCCCGGTACTTTTATATTCCTTTCCAACCTCCACCACGTAACCATCCAAATGGAGGACTTGCGTGCGGGCAATGGCGATGGCCGCCTCCGCCAGGGGATTATTGCCATGGATGGAATGCCAGCCCCAGACGGCAATCCCTGCCATGCGTAATACCTGGACAACCGGGGATGTGTAATCAATCCCGGAGGCATCCACCCCGAAAGCCTCTTCTCCATCCGCGATCTTGACAATGATATGACTCAAGCCGGCAGCCTGGGCCACAGCCAGGATGGAACCGGGATCTCCTCCTTCGCATTCAGAGAGCTGTAAAGTAAAGAAACCCTTACCCTGGAGAGTCATGCTTCCTCCAAACATTGGCACACGATATCTCAATCAAAAAAGATGGGTCGTATGCTACGGATTAATATTCCCAACCAATCCCAATTCAGGAGCAATAACCCGCATGGCTAGAATAACATTACCGACATGCTCCCAAAGCTCAACGCCAAATTCTGCAGCGGATCTTTCGATCTCCAGGCGATTTGCCCCGGCGGCGAAGGTTTTGTCCTTCCACTTCTTCTTGACCGAACTGGCTTCCAGGTCCAGCAGGGAACGGGACGGGCGGACCAGGGCGACGGCGGTGATCAGGCCGGTGACTTCGTCACAGGCAAATAGAGCTTTTTCCATGCGCGTCTGGCGCGGGATGCCAGTATGATCAGCGTGGGAAAGTACAGCCCGGATGATTTCTTCCGGGACCCCGCGTGCGCGCAGGATGGGCTCGCCAGCAGCCGGATGCTCTGCAAGGGTGGGATGGATTTCCCAGTCAAAGTCGTGCAATAATCCGGTGATTCTCCACTTCTCAGCATCTTCATTGAATTTATTGGCGTAGAAATGCATGGCGGCTTCGACCGCAAGCATATGCCTGACGAGATTTTCGTTCTTAACGTATTCACGGACAAGGGCAAGGGCTTCATCGCGGTTCATGGATTCTCCGGGAAAATTGGGAGTGGGTCGCCAAGGACAGGAATGGGATGGCCGATATGCACATCCCACAACGCAGCGGCCGTGGCGGGCAGTTCGCGTATATTCCAGTATAGCATGGAGCTTTTCCGATAACTTCGCAGGTTGGTTTCCACGCCAACCGAGTCGACGCCGAGATGGTTGCAAAGGTATAAAACGCGTGGCATGTGGAAAGCCTGCGTCACCAGGATGGCCTGATCGACCCTGAATATCGCATTGGCCCGGTAACAGGTATCATAGGACCGTCGCCCGGCATAATCCAGGACAATGGCGTTGTCCGGTACACCAAGCGAGAGTGCCAGCTGCCGCATTGCTTCGGGTTCGTTGTATTCAACAAAGCGGTTATCACCACTCATCAGCAGCTTTTCGACTTTACCTTCAAAGAACAGGTTGGCGGCGGTGGTGACACGTTCCGCCAGTACTGGAGTTGGAGAACCATTTCGCCATAACCCTGCACCAAAAACGATGGCAACGCGTCGTTTTGGGACATTGGAGACGGAATATGTGCGCCCGCGCGCATATACCCAGGTCAGCAGGCGCGGCACAATCATACCGAGTAAACCAAGAAAGATAAGAATGAGCAGACTTTTCAGGAGCATTTTAAGGATTCGTTTGAACACAGGCGGGATTGTACCACGCCAAAAAGAAACCCGTTTCCGGTGGGGGGAAACGGGTTTTAGATCCATACGATCCTTGTTTTACCTGAAGCGGCCATCAAGGCAGGTGGAACCATGGGATGAGCGAAGTGTACATCCTTTCGAATGGTTCGACCATCAGATTAAAACTTGCCGGATCTTCGCGCTGGCAAAGTCCATCACTGCAACCACGACCACGATGAACAACACCACGGTGCCGGCTTTATGATACTGAAGAGAACCAAAGAAAGTGGTCAGGGTTAGTCCGATACCACCCCCGCCAGCAAACCCAATGATCGTTGCCATGCGGATATTGATATCCCATTGGTAGATCAAGTAAGAGATAAAGGGTGGGGCAATCTGCGGCAGGACGGCGTAGATCACGGTTTGAAAACGGTTGGCGCCTGTCGCTGTGACGGCTTCAATCGGGCCTGGATCGATGTTTTCGATTGCTTCCGAGAACAATTTACCGATCAAGGCAAAGGAGGTCACTGCCAGTGCAAGCATGCCGGCAAAAGGACCGATCCCAACCCAGAAAACGAAAATGACTACATACAGAAGCGCTTCAACCGAACGCAGGATATTGAAGATGCCCCTGGTCAGGTAATACAACCAGGCTGATAACGGGCTATGGCCGGTCAGGTTCTTGGCTGCCAGGAAGCTGAAGGGCACGGCCAGGATGGCACCCAGGGTGGTCGCCAGGAGAGCCTGGAATATGGTGACCATCATCTGCTGGAAAACGAGCTGGACCACATTCGGGGAAAGGTCGATTTTGATGAAATCCAAGAGCAAGCGGCCAAAGTTTTTCCCTGGATCCAACATCGACCGGATGCTGATCTCGGCCACATTCCAGCAATAAATGAAAGCGGCCAGGCCAAGGATCACGTAGAAAGCGGTCCTTAAAACCTCTCCGGTCCTGCGTCTTTTCTTGTCCTTTTGGGGCTGATCCTTCAGGATGTTTTCGCGCCATTTCTCGCTAATGTAGTCCACAATAATTATGACAACAGCCACAGCCCAGAGTGCAGTGGCATACTGTTGATAACCGCCCATGCGAACGGCCTCGATAACAAAATAACCAATACCTCCACCGGCAACAAAGCCGATCACGGTTGCGGAGCGCATATTGATATCCCAGCGCAGAAGCGAATATGCCAGGAAGGAAGGAATGATCTGAGGAACGATGGCATACCGGATGATCTGGACCAGATTGGCGCCTGTGGCAGTCACAGCCTCGACCGGACCCGGGTCGATATGTTCGATCTCTTCTGAGAATAATTTTGCCAGGGCAGCAACCGAATGGATGGTCAAGGCGATCACGCCCGCGAAAGTGCCCAGGCCAACCCAGACAATGACGATCAACCCCCACACAATTGTGTCTATGGCACGCACAACATTCAAGATGGTACGCATGACATAATAAATAGCCACCCCCCCGGGGAAGCGTGACATGACATTGTGGGCGGCTAAAAAGCTGATCGGGATGGCCAGAATGGTGGAGAAAATGGTTGCCATCAAGCCCATGGCGATGGTTTCGAGCAGGGAACCAGCAACGAATGTCCTGGTTTCAGTCCCAGCGGGTGCCAACCCAAGCGCGACTTCCCATTTTGGCGGAGCCATCAGTTTGATCCGCCCGAGGATATCCAGCAGGTTGTCACTGGCCCGAAGGGGTGCGGTTGGCCGATGGGCCAGTTTATCGCCGATATAAGTGTATAGGCATTTCCAGGCGCAGATTTGATCCTGGTTACTGATTGACGCGGTGATCATATCGGGATTGAGCAGGTTGGTGGCCACGGTGCGGGCGTCATTGAAACGCTCGACCAGCCGGTTCAACTTGACATCCGTGACATTCCAGGCGATCACATACAGAACTATGGCTGCCAGCAGAACACCCGGCAGGATGTTGGTTTTCTTATGCCCTGCCAGGGAGCGCGCATCCAGTACATTCCAGATCCAGAAGAGGATCAGAGGTACCCATAACCAGCTGGTTGTGAGCTTACCGAGGTTGATCTTTCCGACATTTTGGTGCACAAAGAAATAGTCAGTGATATATACGAGCAGGAGGGTTACCACAAATATTACAAACCCCCGCCCGCGTTTCTTTAAGACCAGTTGACCCAGCCCGGGAATGAAGAGCGAGCAAATGGCAGGCAGGATGCCGTTATCGAGAGTCGATGGGTTTCGCTTTGGATTTGCCATAAAGTTCCATAAGAAGGGAAAAATGAACCAAATGCACCCGGTACAACCGGAGTCTCAAATGATCGAGACCCGTTCGGCTTCCTGCCCGTAAATTGCCTTGAATTGGGCATCGTCGATCTGCTTGGGCAGGCCCTGGAAGACCAATTCACCGTCCTTGAGGGCAATCGCGCTGGTGGCGTAACGGTGGACCAGGTCGAGGAAGTGCAAGCTGCATATCACCGTGATGCCGCGTTCCTTGTTAAGTTGTTCCAGATATTTCAGGATGGAATGCGCCAGAACCGGATCCAAGGAGGCCACCGGCTCATCCGCCAGAATCAGCTTGGGCTCCTGCATTAAAGCGCGCGCAATCCCCACCCGCTGCTGTTGGCCGCCCGAAAGCGAGTCGGCACGGACATGGGCTTTGTCTGCGAGGCCAACCTGGTCAAGGCTGGCGATGGCGCGCTGGTTATCCTCGGCCGAAAATATCTGCAGGGAGCTGGAAATTGTGTTGACGTATCCCAGACGACCAGACATGACATTCGCCATCACTGAAGAGCGTTTCACCAGATTGAACTGTTGGAAGACCATGCCAATCTGCCGCCTGATCATGCGTATTTCGGCGCCTTTCGCAGCCGTGACATCCTGGCCATTCCAGATAATCTTGCCAGAGGTCGGCTCAATCAGGCGGTTGATGCAGCGCAGCAGGGTGGATTTTCCTGACCCGCTTAAGCCGATGACCGCCAAAAACTCGCCGTCTTTGACTTCAAAGCTGACATTTTTCAGCGCCTGGGTTCCGTTTGGATAGACCTTTGTTAGATTTTCAATTTTTAACATAGTAGTTTGGGGATACCGGAGCTATGAGAAGGATAAGAGTTAGAATTATATCAATGATCAGAGGAATAGGGAGCCTGCGGCGGATAAAATACTTGGGCGCCCAAAGATACTGCCATCCAAGTGTATATAATGCAACCGCCCTCCCATACCCCACTATTGTGATATACATAAAAAGAACCTGGCAGGTCATTACGGCCTGCCAGGTTTGAAACGCGCTTACTTTACGAGAGTGGCGGGATCGACGCCAGCCGCTTTGAGCACGGCCAGGAAGTCATTATAGTAGGTGGGATCCACTTTCGTTAAAGAGTCATAATTGTACAGGCTCTTAAGCACGGCTTTCCCGCCTGGATCAGCTGCCATGGCGAGCATGCCTTCGATGGTGACGGCCTGGAGCTTTGGATCCAGGGTCTTGATGAATTGCATACCGTCATTCGGGATGCGACCGCTGTCGGCGAAGATCGTGACCTTGGTGGCGATGTCGGGATAGGTTTCGTAGAGCTTGTAGGAGGTATCGGTCAGAGTATTGATGAAGGATACACCTGCATCGCAGTCGCCCTTGTAAACAGCGATCGCCACCTTATCATGACCACCGGCCATCGTCACAGCTTTGAAATCGGTGTCCGGATTAATGCCCGCGGCCTTGAGCATGATGTTCGGAACGATGTAGCCCGAAGTTGAGTTCGGGTCAACAAAGCAGAATGTCTTGCCCTTCAGGTCGGCAAAGGTCTTAATTCCGGTTGAGGCACCGGCCATGAACTGGGCTTTATAGAACGGTTCCGGCTGATCCTTCAATGCTATATCGGGATCCACATCATTGGTTGAGTACTTGCGGATGGCGATCAGGACCGGGAAGATGCCGTATTTCGCATTGCCCAGCAGTGCAGAGAAAGTGTTGAGGAAACCAATCTGGGCTTTCTCAGCACCCATGGCTTCGATGGAGGCGGCAAAGCTTGTGCCCACTTCCATCTTATAGGTGAGGCCTGTCATCTTGGTCAAGCAGTCGGCGATGGCAGTACCAGCCTTGGTGATCTTGCCAGTGTCTCCGGAGGGGACGAAGGTGATCACGATCGGTTTATCCGGCGAACCGAGCCCACCAGCGGCTGCCTTGGGAGCATCTGCCAGGGGTGTACAAGCGGGGGGAACTGGTGTCGGGACGGCTGTGGGCGTTGCCGTAGGCGGGACCTCGGTCGGCGGAGGCAGTGTCGGTAAAAGCTCCGGCACCGCAGGTGCCTGTGTGGCGGGAGGTACAACCACTGGAGCGGCAGTGGGAGTGGCGGCTGTTCCACATGCAGTCAACAGCATGACGGCAGCCATCAATAAAGATACAAACAGGGAACTCTTCTTCATACATCTCTCCTTTCGAAATAATAAAAAGTATTTGGGAAGTTTCTCCCAACGACCATATATGGTATCCCGCTTTCATAATTATGGCAAGGAAAAAAACCTTAAAGAATTAATATAGGATTCTGGTAGATATTGTCCGAATGGTCTCCAGCCTGGACCCTCGTTGGACCTGACAACAGGTAACTGGTTTTTCACTTCGTTCTCCATAATGCTTTGATAAATTATCCCTGCTGTATATAAGGAACAGGAGATGTCATTTATCCAGTATAATCATTTTATGAAGAAGATAATGGCCATCATGATCGTCCTGTTCCTGCTTGCAATCGCACTCATTTGGTTTGGAGTAACAGCGATAAACCGCAGCTTTAACGACACCTTTAGTCCACTGCAAAGTGCCAATAAACAGCTTGGCACACAGGTTTCACAATTGCTTCATCCTACCCCCACCATTATTCCGGATCCGGTCACGATCATCAAGGAAGTTCAAGCCCTGGCCAGAATGGAAACCATTCGTTATACCGTTGAGAAAGTGATCACTGCCGAAACCAATCAGAGTACGCTGGCCCCACTCTTTGGCGACCGTCTGCTCTTTGTGGCGCATGGATATGTGATCGCCGGGATTGATATGCAAAAGATCAAGGCGGAAGACCTTTGGTTGGATGGTACCACGCTTAACGTGCGCTTGCCGGCGGCGGAGGTTCTTGTGGCCAGCCTGGATAACGATAAATCTTATGTTTATGATCGCCAGACCGGGCTCTTCACGCATGGCGATCCCACTCTGGAAACCCAGGCACGGCAGGTGGCCGAGCAGGAGATCCTTAAAGCGGCGATTGCAGATGGCATCCTTGATAATGCTTCCACGAATGCCCAGACCTATCTACGCTGGTTCTTTGAGACTCTTGACTATAAGCAGGTTATTTTTATTCCACCAACACCGTAAAGCAGAAATAAGGCTGTTTCATTTGGCCAGTTTCTTCTCTGTCCAGGAAGGATGCCCATACTTGACCCGCACCAGTTCCTCGGTGCGGTTTTTCTCGTCTGAAGTAAGGTCACCAGGCTGAAGGTCCAGAGCAAGCACCGACTCGAATGCTGTGACGATCGCGCTGGCGGCTTCCTCCCAGGAAACCTGACGTTCCAGTGCATTTTCGACGGTTGTCGCCCTTTTTAACAATCGCTCAGCCGCAAGGTTGCGGGATTTTTCATCCTGGAAAGATAAAACTTGCAGGATGCGAGTAATGTCCCCGGTCAAAGGCAGGGAACCATGCTGAAGCACGCCTTCCTTCCGGCGCGCCTGCGCTGAACCGAGTAGTTTCCTTCCCCTGACAGTGATTTCATAAGCGGAAGCCACTTCAAAGCAGACCGGGTTGGCGCGAGTATGAGGGACTGCGGGAGAATTCTCATTTACTGTGACACACATCCCAAGCATGTTTAGCGCTTCCACGAGAGCGTTTGCCAGCCGCTGATAGGATTCAAGCACAGTTCCGCCCACACGCGACTCGCTGAGGGGCGCGATCACTGCATAGGTCAATTCATCCACGTGAAGTACTGCCCTGCCCCCGGTAGGACGGCGTACCAGCTCCCATCCGAGTGCTTGAAGGCGGGATACATCAACATCAGCAAAGGGTTGAGCATAACCGAGGGAAAGACAGGCCGGTTCCCAGGCATACAGACGCAAGGTGGTGGGACTCTGGTTGTGTCCCACCGCTTCAAGAATAGCTTCATCAACGGCCATGTTCCAAGCACCATGAGCTGGAGGGGTTTTAAGCAAGCGCCAGGTATCCATAAGATTGGGGTGATTTATCCAGGGAAGGTGGATGTGACCAAATACTATCTTTCATTGTGATTGACTGGGATTGGAGACTGTGTCAATCTCAATGACCCGATAAGGATAAACGTTAATGATGGTTGTGTCCCCCACTTTTGTAACGGGCGACACAATATTGCTTTTATAAACCATGGTATGGCCGTGCAGGAAAAAACGCGGCTTGAAGGTCTGAATAAAATCCCGGAATGCTAAAAATCCCACGTGAGCCTGGTCATCATCGTCGTGAATGCCGCGTGGTGGCGAGTGTGAGATAAAAATATCCAAAACATTGCCGTGTTTTTGTAGAAACCAGAGAAACCTGGGGATGAATTTGGACATGCGGGTATACATTTGGGATTGTGTATATTGGTGAGGCCTTCCCGGGGTGTAACGTATACTGCCACCGAACCCGGCAATATTGAGCCCCTTGACCGACCGTACCTTTCCGTCCAAATAATCACCACCTTGAGCGAATGCAGCCAGTTTTTTCTCATCATAAGCCGGGTCGTGGTTGCCAGGGACGTAAAGCAGTGGAACGTTCAACGCTGATACCAGGAATTCCAGATATGAATAAGGCAGGTCGCCGCAGCCCAGGATCATTTCGACACCGCAGAATCGCTCAGCCAACTGGGCCGAGTAAAGGCGGTCAACCACCATATCGCTAACAGCCAGTATCTTCAATGGTTTACTCCTTACTGAATTTTGCCCTAAAGTGAGTTTCCACGCAAGGTGTATCAGGTTGCATTTCCTGCGATGGGTGGCTATAATTCATGTATCTTATAAGGATGCTGATCAAAAATTTTTAATCGAAATTTCCACCATACTCTGCTTGCCAAAAGGGCCGATCCTCCAAGGAGATTTTAGTGAAGAAGAACATTTTTAACGTATCAGGTTTTAGGAAAACAAAATCCGGATCGACGGATTCCAGTACTGTTACGACCCAGGTAATAGATCACCAAATGGACAGAACATTGGTAAATGTTCCGCAAATGGAGCCACAACAGCTGATCTATGGTTGTGGACAATCGGTTGGTAAACAGCGCGAGCATAACGAAGATTCCATTTTTGCGCTTTCAATTGCATTTGGAGATGAAACCAACCGTTCTCCATTCGGGTTGTTCATCGTTGCGGATGGTATGGGCGGTCATCAATATGGGGAAGTAGCCAGCTCCACGGCAGTGCGGGTATTGGCCGGATTTTTACTGAAGCGATTTCTAGAATCTTTAGCTGACCCTTCCATACGCATGGACGATTCCCTTCAGGATTTAATGCGCGCTGCCATCAATGAAGCGCAAAAGGCTGTCAAGCAAGCAGCTCCTGGAAGCGGCACAACCGTGACCGCCGCTCTTGTCCTTGGTCAACAAGTCACAATCGGTCATGTCGGAGACAGCCGTGCTTATGCCATTCATCCGGGTGGAGGGGGGGAGCCTGTGACGCGTGATCATTCGCTCGTCAAGCGAATGCAAGAACTTGGCCAGATAACTTCAGAAGAAGCTGCCAATCACCCGCAACGGAATGTTTTGTACAGGGCCCTTGGGCAGAATGATGCACTTGAGCCGGATATTTTTACGGCTCCATTCCCGCAAGCCGATTATTTACTTCTTTGCAGCGATGGGTTATGGAGCGTGCTTTCTGACAAAAAACTGTTTGACCTGGCGACTGGAGCAAAGGATCTTCAAAGCGCATGTCAGAGTCTCGTAGCTGCGGCAAACGAAACCGGTGGACCAGATAACATCAGTGTTATTCTCGTGAAACATGCTGGATAATGCTGAAAATGGATAAGGAAAAAATCCTGCCCGCAGCATGACGGGAAAGAGATAAAATAAGAAACGAGATTTGGGAAAGAGTGAATATGGCTGAAGACACCCTGAAACGTCGTAAGATCCTGGTTGTTGACGATGAAGAGCGCATGGTACGCTTCATCCGCTTGAATTTGGAACATGACGGCTTTATTGTTGCAGAGGCTTTTAACGGCAAGCAGGCGCTTCAACGCCTGCGTGATTCCACACCCGATCTGATACTCCTGGACATCATGATGCCTGACCTGGACGGCTTTGAGGTGTTGGAGATGATTCGCGAGATCAGCAATGTCCCGGTGATCATGCTGACCGCCAAAGGCGAGGAGGATGACCGGGTGCATGGTCTGGAGAAAGGCGCGGATGATTACATTACCAAACCTTTCAGTCCGCGTGAGCTGGTCAGTCGCGTTAAAGCTGTTCTACGTCGAACCGAAGGCCCCAGCGGTGGTATGCATGGATTGATCGAAATCGACGACCGCCTGAAAATCGATTTTGACCGGCGCGAGATCTGGTTGGAAGGCAAGATCGTTAAACTTCGCCCGACCGAATACCGTCTTCTATTTCACCTGGTGCAAAACGCCGGGTGGGTGGTCTCACATGACCAGTTGCTTGCCAAGGTTTGGGGTTATGAGTACCGGGATGAACCGCATTATGTGCGGCTTTATATCAATTATCTCCGCCAGAAGCTGGAGAAAAACCCGGCCAATCCCAAATACATACTCACCGAGCGAGGCGTCGGGTACCGTTTCGTGGATTTCCGCCGCGAGAGCGGCGAATAGCGTTTTATTCTCTTGACAGGCGGCTTTCCCCGCCGTATACTCATCTCGTAAATTGAACGGGGAGCCCGTGTGCCGGGCTGAGAGGAGGCCAGGAGCCTCGACCCGCAGAACCTGATCCGGATCATACCGGCGGAGGGATCGTAAGTTGTTATCGACCATCCTCCCCGGCGGAGGATTTTTTGTTCTCATGTCACGCCTGATCGTCTTTGCCAACGGTCCTGTATTGAAACTCGAATCAGCCCGCCGTTTAATACAACCCGGCGACATGCTTTATGCGGTGGATGGCGGCACACATCATACATTGGCGCTCGGCCTGATGCCATCCATTGTCATTGGCGATCTGGACTCTCTGACCTTAAGAGACCGGAAAAAGTTGGAGGCGGCAGGCGTCGAATTTCAACGATATCCCCGTGATAAAAACAAGACCGATCTTGAACTGGCTATGGATTATGCCATTCAAGCCGGGCAGCGCGAAATCCTCATCATCGGTGCGCTGGGAGGCCGTCTTGACCAGACCCTGGGCAACCTGGCTCTGCTTAGTGATGCTCGATTCTCGTCCTGGAACATTCGGGTTGATGATGGAGTGGAAGAAGCCTTTTTCACGCGCAGCCAGTGTGAGATCCAGGGCAGAGCCGCCGATATAGTCTCTCTGATTCCCTGGGGTGCGAAAGTGACCGGAATCTGCACGGAAGGCCTGCGTTGGCCTTTGCAAAACGAGACACTCTTCCCTGCCAGGACGCGGGGTATTAGCAACGAAATGTTGCATGAGAAAGCCTCCATCCTCCTGAAATCCGGCCTGCTTTTTATCATCCACCACCGTCAAACATGATTTCTTAGGAGTACCTGTGAAACGCATTTTCCTTCCACTCATTCTTGGCATGTTCGTCCTTTCTGCTTGCAGTTCCAAAGGTCCTGCCACTCTTACGGTAATGACGCATGACTCTTTTGCCGCCGGCGAAGCGGTTATCGCTGCTTTTGAACAGGCCAATCATGTCAAGGTTGTTTTCCTGAAGAGCGGCGATGCCGGGGCGGCGCTCAATAAGGCCATCCTGACCAAGGATGGTCCCCTGGCAGACGTATTCTATGGCGTGGATAACACATTTCTATCGCGTGCCCTTGATGCAGGTATCTACATACCATATGGCTCCCCGCTTCTGATGAGCATTCCTGATGATTTCAAACTTGATTCAGAGGATCGGGCTTTACCGGTGGATTACGGCGACGTTTGTATCAATTACGACAAGACATATTTCGCGGCTCACAATTTACCAGTTCCGGTGACACTTGAAGACCTGGCGAAACCTGAGTACAGTAGGCTGCTGGTCGTTGAAAACCCCGCCACCTCTTCGCCAGGACTGGCCTTTCTGCTGGCAACGATCAAACATTTTGGCACAGATGGCTATCTGGGTTACTGGAAGAGCCTGCGTGCCAATGGTGTGGTTGTGGTGGATGGCTGGGAAACAGCCTATTACACCAACTTCAGCGGTTCGTCAGGGCATGGCTCACAGCCGTTGGTAGTCTCGTATGCCTCCAGCCCGGCTGCGGAAGTGGTCTTTGCCACGACACCTGTGGCGGATGCCTCCACGGCCGCAATCCTCGGGCCCGGCTCCTGCTTCCGTCAGATCGAGTTTGTTGGTATCCTGAAGGGCACCCGACACCTTGCCCTGGCCGAGAAATTTGTGGACTTCATGCTCGGCCAGCGGTTCCAGGAGGACATGCCCCTGCAAATGTATGTTTATCCAGTTAATCCAGCAGCCAGGCTTCCGGACGTTTTTGTAAAATATGCCCAGGTGCCGGATCAGCCTGCCATTCTCGATCCAAAGGTTATCGCTGACGGCCGTGACCAGTGGGTACAGGCCTGGGCTCAGGTTGTGCTGCAATAATCCTGTGCGCTGGAACCCCCGATGAAGGATATTCATATCATTTCATCTGCCCCCAGCCATTCGAGTTTGAACGGCAGCACGCCTCAACGCTTGGAAAGGAATGTGAGCTTTAGGTCGCTTGTCCCCTGGCTGGGCGTTTTTATTTTCCTCGGTGTGTTCTTTTTTTATCCACTGGTGCGCATTCTGTGGGCAGGACTTAACCCGGCCGCCTTCCTGAGCACCGTAACTGCATCATTTGGGCACGTTTCCAACGTTTTCCTTTTTACGTTTTACCAGGCTTTCCTCTCCACCCTGCTCACCCTCGCTCTTGGGCTCCCTGTTGCCTTCCTCTTCGCCCGGTACGATTTCCACGGTAAGGCGTTCCTGCGCACCTTGACAGCAATTCCGTTCATGTTGCCGACCGTGGTAGTGGCAGCCGGTTTCACTGCATTGCTCGGCCCGCGCGGTTGGGTGAACATCGGCCTGATGCGACTGTTCAGTCTGGAAACTCCCCCGGTGATCTTTGCTGGCACCCTGGGCGCCATCCTGGTGGCGCATATTTTTTACAATACCACGATTGTCATACGGATCGTCAGCAACGCCATCTCACGCCTTGACCCTCGCCTGGAGCAGGCCGCCCGGACGTTGGGTGCCAACCCGGAGCGTGTCTTCTTGAGAGTCACCTTTGCCCTGCTGCGCCCGTCCATCCTGGCTGCGGGGCTGCTGGTCTTTATTTTCGATTTCACCAGTTTCGGTGTCATCCTCCTGCTGGGTGGGCCGCGTTTCTCAACGCTTGAAGTGGAGATCTATAAACAGGCTGTGTCTTTCTTCAACATGCCGCTGGCAGCGCTGCTTTCACTGATTCAATTACTTTGTACACTTGCTTTTTCTGTGCTTTACAGCCGTTTACTGACCCGGAGTATTGTGAGCATCAACCCGCATGCCAATGCCTGCATCCGGCCGCGCGGCCTGCGCCAGCGGTTATTTGTAACGCTTCTTTGCTTTCTACTTTTTGCCTTTTATGCTTTGCCCCTCTCGTCCCTGCCATTGCGCTCCATTACGCGCCTTGAAGCCGACCAGGGCCAGCGCGACCAGGTACACTACGGCCTGACCGGGGATTACTATACCGAGCTTTTTGTAAATCAGCGCGACTCGATCTTTTACGTCCCTCCATTCAAGGCGCTTGGAAATTCCCTGGGCTATGCAGCGCTGACTGTGATTCTGTCGTTGGCACTCGGCTTCCCGGCCGCAGCGGCTCTTGCCCGTCCTGGCAAGCTTGAGCGCCTGCTCGATCCGTTCCTGATGCTGCCACTGGGAGCTTCCGCAGTGACACTCGGCCTGGGCTTCATCATAACATTTAACAAGCCCCTCTTTTCTTCCAACTTCCAACTGGTTTCTTCCCCTCTGCTTGTTCCCATTGCCCATAGCGTCATTGCACTGCCGTTCGTCATCCGCAGCTTGCAGCCAGCCCTGGCATCCATTCCTGTGCGGTTAAGGCAGGCGGCGGCTGTACTGGGCGCCTCGCCGCGCCGGGTCTGGTTCAGCGTGGACTGGCCGATCGTAGGGCGTGCAACACTTTCAGCCGCGGTGTTCGCCTTTACCATCTCTCTGGGTGAATTTGGAGCCTCCTTGCTGGTCGTCCGACCGGAATACCCAACCCTGCCGGTAGCCATTGCCCGTTTCTTATCCCAGCCCGGAGGCTTGAATTACGGGCAAGCCATGGCCATGGCAACCATTTTGATGGTGACGTGCGGGATTGGGATTTTGTTCATCGAGAGACTGCGGTTGCCTGGTGCGGGAGAGTTCTAGGTGAGAAGGATTCTATCAACCCTTGAGAATGGGTTTAAGAACCTCCACAAGGCTGGTCAGGAAAGTCTCCTGGGAAAAACAAAAATGCTAGAAATTATCAATATCCATAAATCTTACGAAGGTGCTCCACTCTTGCGCGGCATTTCCTTCACCGTGGCGGCGGATGAAACCGTCTGTCTGCTGGGCGCCTCCGGCAGCGGTAAGTCCACGCTGCTGCGTATTATTGCCGGGTTGGAAGCTCCTGAACAAGGTTGTGTCCGCTGGGCGGGGCAGGATCTTGCCACCGTTCCGGCTCACTTGCGCGGCTTTGGGCTGGTATTTCAGGATTATGCCCTCTTCCCTCATCTGGATGTGGCCGGGAACGTTGCATTCGGCTTGAAGATGCTGAACCTGCCCAATGAGGAATTGAATTCGCGCGTAACCGATGTCCTGGAAAGAGTGAATCTAACTGGTTTCGAACGGCGCCGTGTCACGGATCTCTCAGGTGGTGAGCAGCAGCGCGTCGCGCTGGCGCGCGCCCTGGCTCCAAATCCGCAATTGATGATGCTGGATGAACCGCTGGGTGCACTGGATCGCAACCTGCGCGAACGCTTGATGGAAGAACTGCGTCACTTGTTGCGTACCACACATGTCCCGGCCATCTACGTTACCCATGACCAGGAGGAGGCCTTCACTCTGGCTGATCGCGTCCTGCTGCTGCATGAGGGCGAAATTATCCGCAGCGGGGCTCCGCAGGAGGTCTGGAAGAATCCCGGTTCGGCCTGGGCTGCGCGCTTCCTGGACGCAGGAAATGTATTAGAGGGCAGGGTGAAATCCATTGTCGGAGGGGTGCACGTCGAGACAACCGCCGGCATCTTCGATATGGACTGCGGGCATCCTCACCGGGTGGGGGAGAAAATTGACATACTGGTTCGCCCGTCAGAGGTCCATAGACAAGAGAATGGAAACCTGCATGGCGTAGTGGCGGATGCAGTATTCCATCAGGACCGGTTCAAAGTTACCCTGGACAGCGGGTTGTACTTTTTTCTCCCTGAAGCTCCCGGGATTGGAGAGGAAATCAACCTGGCAGTCTCCCCGGAGATGATACGATGCCTGTCATGAACCAGTCCATTTCCGTAATCAAACGCAATCCAGCCGGAGAAGAGATCATTCGGTATACAGGCATTCTACTGCAGAGGGATTCTCGTAGGGTTGTGCTCGAGGCGTTTTTCCAGCGGCCAGATTTTGCTTTAATGGGGCTTATCATTCGGGCCGGAGACCGCTTTATTGAGACATACTTTACTGACCGCTGGTACAATATCTTCGAGATCCATGACCGTGATGACGACAAGCTTAAGGGTTGGTACTGCAACATTGGGAAACCAGCGGTCTGGGAATCTGAAAATGTAATCTCATACGTAGATCTCGCGCTTGACCTGTGGGTCGTCCCAGACGGTACTCAGACAATAATGGACGAAGACGAGTTCGCTGCCCTCGACCTGGACGCGTATACCATATCCAGGGCGCGTTCGGCGTTGGAAGAGTTGCAGGAACGCTTTTCGAATGACAAAGAGCCCGGCTCATTTTAGAGGAATCGGGCTCATGCAACGGCTAGAAGTGAATGAGCACCCGTGTCTGGAAGAGACCCAACTCATTCAGGATTGGCTCACCAAAGGCAATCAACAATCCGATAGAACCGACACAGAAGCAGCACAGAACCACACAGCCTGCGATGAGGATGAGCCAGGGATTGGTCTTCGGTGGAATGGAGGCTGGCGGGAGCGCTGCGCCGGTTGTGTCCTCCATGAATTACTGGAACGTGTTGCCAATGAAGGGGATGGTCATCCCGAATGCCAGCATCACGGCGACCACGATACATACGCACAACCCCAGCGCGAGTTGAACGTATCCGAGTATCAGGCCAGCAGTTGCCAATCCATTACCGGAGATCATGCCAGCACTCTTCTTGATCTCATTCTTGGCCATATGGCCGGTTATGACGGCGACGACTGCTCCGATGAAGGGTATAAGAAACCATGACACAATTCCCGATATCAAGCTGACAATTGCCATCGTGCTGGTGCGGGCAGCGGGTGGAAGCTGGGTGTATGGTTGATTCATGACTATCTCCTTTTGAAATTAATACTGCAGGCCATTGTTCACAATTTGCTGCCACGGGATTAAAGTCAACCCGAGCAATGGCAGAACAAACAGGATGCATATCATTGATATCGCGAAGATGATCCCAAGCAAAGTAAGGACACCTTGAAGGATGAAATAAGTTTTCAAGTTGCCCATTGAGCGCAGAAAGGCGAACTTATCACCGAACTGGCCAGCAGGCTCAATCGAAGAGCCAGCCTGGAACATCAGCACGCCCATCCAGATGGGCAGCCATGCAAATATGATGCCGACGATTGATAGTGCGCTTCCAACACCATTTATGATGGACAGGATCCCCAGGAACTTCAACCAGCCGCGTGCCTGGTAGATGGGCGTGCTCAACTGTTGGACAATTTGATTCTCCTGCGAAGTTGGAGCAGGTTGAACCATGGAAGGGATGGGATATGCCATAATTTGCCTCCTTATTTCGCTTAGGTATCGGCCTGGCGTCTGCGGTTGGTACGCCGCCAGAACCACCAGATGATAAATGATATGAATAAAACCAGGAATACGCCAACGAGGATTGGGATGACAATGGAAAGGATGGAGAGTATTGTCGAAATTACATCCTCGGCGATACTGACTGGAACATTGGCTGTCCCGCCTGTTGTCACGGTGACTGCCGGGCGGATCGCGGCTGACTTGACTGTGTGTATGCTCCCGGCTACCAGCAATCCGCATATCAGGGCAAGCACCGGAGAAATGCCCGTTACCACATGTGTACTGGCGGCGAAGACGAGCGCACCTGCAACGGGACGGACGAAGGTTTGAATGATGTCATTGATGTGGTTTACCGCCGGAACTTTGTCCGCCACTATTTCGATGATAAGCAGCACGCTGATAATGATTAAGATCCATGGGTTCGCCAGCAGGTCATAGGGAGGCGTCAGCTTGATCCAATCCGTGAAGTGGCCCATAACGCCAACAACCAGTAGAGGAATATAAGCATTCAGCCCTGCACTCGCTGACAAACCAAAGGCCGACATGATTCCTAGAAGTGCATCCATAAAAATCTCCTGTTTTCTACCGGCCGAGGGGGAACCCGCCCCAGGTTCGGGTCAACCAGAACCGCAGCATGTCGATGGCCGCGGTTTGAAATATCGTGATCGTCAATCCAGCCAGGAGCGGCAGCCACATCTGGCGTAATTTTGTGAACTTGTTATCCTGTCCCGTGATCATCACCCAGACCATGGTATAGACCATGGTTAGGAGACCCCAGACGCCCAGAACACCGATAATTGCCAGGAAGTAGAGAACGAAGGAATTCCCGGAAAGCACGAATAGATCGAGAATTATTTGAATACCCAGCAACAGACCAAAAGCCTTGAAGCCCGGCAGACCTGCTCTCAAATCATTGTAATCGCTCCAGACGCTCTGGTTGAAGGCGGGGAAGAGCATGGCGGCGATTACCAGTCCCATCCCACTTCCGGTAAGCAGCCGCAGTGTATTGTTGGGAATGTAGATGTTGGGGACCTGCGGCAGGATGCCTGGCTGGACCTGTTTGAGCAAATAAAGGTATGAATTAACTCCGTCTATACCAAAGGCGGCCACAAAAATGACCAATACAGCAATAATACTCCAGTGCGGGGCCTTCCCACGTTTCCAACCGAGGATGGATTGAAAGACAAGCCCCGTCACTGCACCCAGATACATGCCAGAGCAGCGTGCACACAGGGGCAGTTGATAGTCCCCGACATGGAACGAGCGTTCCCAGATGCGATGACAGACGGCATAACCGATTGCACTTGCCTTCCCAAGCAGCCCTGGTGGAGTAATCAGTAACCAACCGATAAGGACCAATACGGCTGCCACGATTATTGAATACTTGGTGGCAGCTCCAATCTGTTTGTGGGCGACGGTTAGCATGGTGAGTCAATTATAGGGTTTATGAGACCGAAAAGCAAGGAAATGAGGCCAAATGATAAATTCCACTTTATATACGCATGCTTGAAGAAAAAGAATGATTTCAGGTCAAAACAATTTCATCTGTTCAGGGGGTTCGATCGGGTCGCCAGAGAGCTCTCTTCTGAATTGTTCACGGGTAAGCGCGGTCGACCCAGCCAGCTGCCTGAGGTGGCGGTATTTTATGATCTGCCAGTGCCCCGCCATGGATCTCAGCGCCGGATCCCGGTCCAGTTTGTAAGCCAGCAGGCCTGCACGTCCACCCGGGAGGATGAGAAAGCTGTTCACTTGAGGAACAGGATTCTGGCGCAGGAGACGCCCCACTACGGCAGAGGCTACAAGAGTAAAGGCATAAAGGGTATGTCCATTCTCCAGCCATCGCACAACCCGCGGATTTTCCTCCTCCCGTTGGAGAATGTATCCCAGTCGTAAGCCCAGGACATCCAAATACTGGACAGCAGCCTCCAGGTCGGCGCGGCGTGCAGCGGGAAAATCTTCCGAACGCAGGGACCAGTGACCGTCTGCTTCCAACGCGTAGGAAGCCAGCACGGCGCGTAGCTGGCCCAGAGATGGGGTCATTAATCCTGGGAATTCGGTGTTTAAGGCGGTTTCCAATTCCCGTAGCGTGCAGATAGGGTTTTTCTGGAGGAACTTCACAACAGCAATTTCCACCCGATCCGGCAAAGGGTCGACCTGAATGTCCCATTCTGCCAATGCCCACATGCCGCTTTCGGGATTCTGGCTTTCAGCATGATGGACATATTCCGGCGTGGATAGCGCCGCCAGGATGGGTGAGTGGGTTTGCGCCAGAGCCTCCGTTCGCCAGCGTAGTGAATGGTCGGCAGCCATGGCACTGAGACCGGCTGCATGCAGGTAAAGGTAGGGAACCGGTTCACTGCGCTCCTGCAGGGCGAGCCGCATTGCTTGTTGCACTCCTTCGGCGTCAATGCCAGTTGGTTCTTTCTCCTCGTGGGCAAAGGCACGCCTGTGCCAGATCACCTGCGCCGGGTCATGGCGGGTGCGCAGCGCAAGTCCACTTAAATCGAAGCCTGCCTCGGACGCAGCCAGGAGGGCGGCGGAGAGAAAAGCCGGTTCCAGTTCGGGGATTATGGCGAAAAGTGGAACGTTTAATTGCATATGCTCGGCAAATCTTTTCAGTGTGGAATGAAGAGCCACAGCATGCCAGTTCCAGTCGTAGCGGCGGCGGCGCAGCACAGACTTGAAAGCAGCCGCCGCATTTTGCCCCCAAAGCCAACCGGCCCACAGCGCGGATAGAGTCCAAAAGGCCTGGTTGGGACGCGGCACGGCAGTTAAAACCGCCGCGATGGAGAGGCTTTTCAGGTGGGGTGCCAGTTCCCGCATCGGTCCTTCGAACAGGCACAGCCCGCCTGCCTCACCCGGGATTTCAGGCCAAATAGACACCGGGATGATTTTTCCAGTGCCCGACCAAATTTCGATGCCCTGCTCCAGGGCTTGCCAGACATTCTTCTCCAGGAAGTGACCCGGTAGGGTGAGTTGTTTCGGGCGTGGGCGTTCAGCTGGTTGAGCCCATAGGGAACAACCTTCGTCACAGGCGGATAGAACAAGCGCGAGCAAGGCGCGTCGGCGTTCTGGACTCAACGACAGGCTATCGAGCTTATTGATGATGGTTATAAGCGCATAAACGGCGCGCGGCTGATAACATTCGAGAGCTTCCTCGGCGTGCAGACGGTCGGGATCATCAGGCGCGGCAACGCGCTCAAGGGCGCGCGCCCGGTGCAGGCCATCTGTGGCTGCCATGCTGGCTGCACGCCTCTGATCTGCCTCGGTGGCAGGATGTTCGCCGCTATCGCCGCATGGACAATGATATATCCGGGCTGTCAGTGTACCGCTGGTACGTTCCCAGATGAACGCGTCTGCCGGGACTTGCCTCTGGCACTTGGTGCAGGTGGTGAGATACAGGGATTGGAGATGGGTTTCCAGGCGTTCGCTCCCCTTGCGTGCGGCGGCCAATTCCGCCAGGGCGGCGCGCAAGTCAGCCTGGGTGGGGCGGTTGGCGGCCATTTCGAGCAGGAAACGTGTGACCGGATTGTTGACGGCGACCAGGGTGCGGTAACCGTTCCCGGCAATTTCTGTGGCAAGGCTGGGCGAGGCTCCGAACGGATCCAGGATCCAAGCCGTATGCTCCTGTCCATCCAACCCAAAATGGCCCTTCAGAAAAGTCGTGGCGATGCCCTCCGGAACGGGAGGCAGGTAGCGCGCCAGCGGGGCGGACTTTTCAGGTTCATCTCCGGGGATATAAATGAAACCGTCCATCTATATGTTAGTATACTGATTTGGATGGAAAATGCAATCCTAAAGAATAAACAGGGGAAAAAAAGAGGCTCTGAAAAGAACGTCGTGTGGCATCTTAATTATTTTTTTATGAACAGTTTCACCTCGTAAGGAGCAAGAACTGCGCTGACTTCCATTGGATGTGTACTATTGGTGAAAAGGAGATGCCACCTTCCCTGCGGAAGGGTCAGGCTGACGGGGCGACTCTTGAAATTGATTGACACCAGCACACCTTGCTCTGCCGAGGTACGCAGGTAGGCAAGTATTCCACGCCGGGTTTCCAGTGGGACGAAATCGCCGCGTTGAAGCGCTGAACAATTCTTGCGAAGGCTGAGCAGTTGTTTAGTGAAATTGAAAAGCGAATTTGGGTCTGCCTGTTGGGCGGCAACGTTGCGGTGGATGGCGTCCGGATGCACCGGCAGCCAGGGCTTGACGGTGGAAAACCCTGCATACCGGCCATCGCTCCATTGCATGGGTGAGCGGCAGCCATCCCGGCCCTTATAGATGGGCCAATACCTTTTACCGGCCGGGTCCAGGATCTTGCTGCGCTGCAGGTGAATGTCGCGCATACCGATCTCTTCACCGTAGTACATAAAGGGCGTCCCACGCAGGGTCAAAAGGAGTGCCATGGCAATCATGGCCTGCGAATCGTTTTCTCCCCGGGCATACCGGCTGGCGGCGCGCGGCAGGTCGTGGTTGCTCATCACGTTTGTCGGCCAGATGCCAGCTGCGTTAAAAGTCTGCTCCCGGGCTTGGATTTTCTGCAGGATCCACGCCGGGCTCCAGGGATAGTGTTGGAGAGCCATGACAAGCGCTGATTTATAGGTTGTAAAGTCAAAGCTGAAGGCAGCATGCAACTTATCCAGCCCACAATAGGAGACGGTTTTTTCCGGTGTCGCCAGGTAGGTTTCACCAACAGCATAGCGTTCGGGGTAGGAATCCAATAAGGTGCGCAGTTCGTTCAACAAGGGCATCATTTCCGGCTGATCCATATCGTGGATGTGACGCTGTCTGTCAAAAGCGCGCAACCCGATTTTTAACGGATTGTTGAGCAGGTCGACATGTTTGAAATAGGCGTTGAATACGTCCAGCCGGAAACCATCCACACCATGTTCCATCCAAAAACGAAAAGCATCCAGTTGAGCTTTGCGGACTTCAGGATTGCGCCAGTTGACGTCCGGTTGTTCTTTGGTAAAAAGGTGCAGGTAATACTGGCCGGTGTTGGCGTCGTATTCCCAGGCTTTTCCACCAAAGGATGCTTCCCAGTTATTCGGAATATCTCTCCAGATATACCAATCCCGTTTTGGGTTATCGCGGCTCGAGCGGGATTCTTTAAACCAATCACACTGATCGGATGTATGGTTCATAACCATGTCCATGATGACATGGATACCACGCTGATGGGCCTCCTCCACCAACTGGTCGATGTCGGCCATGGTTCCATAACGCGAATCCACCTTGCAGTAGTCTTCTACGTCATATCCGAAATCTGTGTCTGGGCTCGGGTATATGGGGCTGAGCCAGATGGCATCTATGCCCAAATCAGCCAGATAGTCAAGGCGGGAAATAATCCCTGGCAGGTCGCCAAGCCCATCCCCGTTTTCATCTGCAAAGCTGCGGGGATAGATCTGGTAGATGACACCATCGCGCCACCATAAGAAATCACTCATAAATACTCCGTGTAAGAGGGGAAAATGAAATCCAACCCGAGTCAAGGTCTTCTGGAATAACGGGAAACCAGATGGAAACGCAGGGAGAGCAGGTTATTTTGTGCCAAGAAAAGAGCGGATGATCGCAATGGCTTGATCGGAATCGTGATATTGATTCACCCGGATGTGCGGATGCGAATTTCCGCTGAGCATCTTGGAAATTGGCTGGCCTTCCTGGTAGATGCACAGGACCGGCTTCCCGATACTCAAGGCATACGCAACCTCGTAGCCGACGCCATGCGACGGGGTGCTGACCTCCGCCACCAGCACCTCGCAATCCCCGATCCAGGCAACGTCCCTTTCATAGACCTCGCGGGAACTGACGATTGCCTCGAGTGCTCTAACCTCTGATCCAGCCAGGTGCGCAGTTGGAACGATATGTCCGTCTGCCAGCAATGCCGCAATAATGGCTTGATAGACCGGCTCAAAAGCACGCCCGCCGGTGATGGAACATGCAAAATAGATGTTCAATTCTAATCCTGCTCGGTAGGGAATGAAAGCGGCACGCTGCCCGGCAATGTTCCTGAACCGGGCAGTTTTTCACTTAAACGGGCGATGGAGTGTTCCAGTTTTTCGCCGCGCAGGCTGAAGGTTACATCCCCGCGCGTTCGCTCGATGATGGCACGGATGATGTCGGTCTGGCGGCGCAAGCCATTCGTTATGGCATCCGGATAGTCCATTGTCACCAGGATAGAGTAGATGTCATCCATGTGCCCGAGCAGGCGTTCGGCTTCGGTGGAATTATCCTGACGGAGCATATCCAGGCAGCGGCGGCGCATCTCGCCAACCGACTCGGCCAGACCATTCAAATAAGTGTGCGGTGGCAGGTTGAGCTCTTCGGGCGTAGGGAGCGGCTCGTGACGGATGAGCGCACAGGTGATGTTGGCTTCGGCGAATTCTTTAAGGGAATCTTGCGTGTAACCGGCAAAATATAGGGCGGGAAAATCGGCCAGACCTGTCCGTAAAGCATCAGCCAGTTGTCGGGCTTCACCCAAGTGAGTCTGCATCACTTCAATTTCATCACGATGGACAGCGCGGATGGAAAGTGCGCACGCCCGCGTCAGGGCACGCGCTTGCGTAAGGGCCTGGTCACGGGTCGCGGTCAGGATGTCAAAAGTCTGGCGGATTTGTTCCGCAATCTTTTCGAGTTTTTGCATGAATGCTTCCAGGATGGTACAGGACGCGGACCCTGCACTTTACTGCAAGGATCCGCGTCCAGAGCAGCTATGGATTGGGTTCCTTGGGCGGATCCTGGGGAGGATCCTGAGGGTGGGTGGGTTTGAAGAGCGAATCAGCCAGGGATGAGCCGCCGCTTGGAATATTGATCGATCCAAAAGTGGTCTCATACCGCGCCAGGTTCTCATTGACTGCCTGTACAAACAGCTTCAATGCCACCGGTGACATGATGACGCGTGCAGCCACGATGGCTTTGGAATCCCCTGGCAGGAGCCGTGCAAAATCCATCACAAATTCCGCCGGGGCGTGCGCAATACGCGCCAGGTTGGCGTATGCAGGATGCAGGTCCTGAGGGACTTCGATGGGAATGTTCGTGACGGGTTTTTGAGATGGAAGGGCCATTACGGTCACGCTTTCGGGTTAGAACGGAATATCGCCTTCGTCTCCTGCAGGCTGCATCCCTTCATCAGAAGCTGCTGCGCCACCCATGCCGGGTTCTGCAGTATCGCTGCGTGAGCTCAGGAAGCGTACCGTTTGGGCACTGACTTCGAATGAGGAACCGGGCGTGCCATCCTGTTTGTTCCATATACGGGGGCCTCCTGTAGCAGCGTCAGCCGTCAGGCGACCTTCTACAAGTACCTTGGAACCCTTTTTTAAGTATTGATTGCAATTCTCGGCTTGTTTACCCCAGGCAGAAACTCGCACCCAGATGGTTCTTTTTATTCGTTCTCCGTTATTATTGGTGTAATCGTCATTGACAGCGATGGAAAAATTAGTGACAGGTTGGCCAGCCGGTGTGTATCGCATTTCCGGGTCTCGTCCAAGGTTGCCGACAAGAATTACAGTGTGGTAAGTCATTAGTCCTCCATAAGATGAATGAGTTGGTCCGATTTGGCAGCTAAAAAGCTTTGAGCCCAAATATATTCTTCAGCATCTATCTTTCTAATTTCACCGGGAAGTAAATCTAAAAGTTCCACCGCTTCTTGTGCGGTGATCAATAATTTTTCACTTCTTTGATACAAGTTTCTATAATATCCAATTGCCTCTTTGAGGTTTAGAGGAGGTGATGAAGATTTGTGATGGATGAGAGAATTTCTTTGTTGGATAAGTTTTTTTAATAACGTGAACCAGCGAAGGTCTCTGGGTAATTCCTTTCCTGTGAGAAGTTGAGGAATTACTACCCATAAAACGCTCTTGTCATAGGTACCGGCGCATTTACGACGGTGACAAAATATACTCTCATTTTACATCACATTTCCCACATTATCAGTGGGATTTCCATCTCTTCTTTTGTCAAACCACCATGATGGCCAAAGAATTTTTGCTCGAACCTGTCTTTTTCATACCACCAGACCGATTCGCCGCGGTAAGGCAGGATGACCAGGTTGCCAGCGCGTCCACGGAACACCGGAGAAATGACCTGGCCGAAGTATCCCGAATCCATCATCTCCGCCACTTTCCACACCTCGGCCCGCCCATCCAACCGGGGTTTAAGAAACGCCTGCGCCTCATCCAGCAAATCCTCTTTGATATATAGAAAAAAGTCACGGGCCGAACCAGCCGGAACGATCCATTGTCCAGCGCGGTTTGTCTTTAAAAATTTTTCCACTCCCGCAAAGGCCGGGTCACGGTTGAGATAGACGGTGGTCTTGGGATTGGTCTCAACCTGGCCATGGTCGGCGGTCAGCATGAACAGGATCTTTTTACGGTTGCCGGCCAGAGCCTTGATGAAAATGTGCTCCATCGTCATCAGGAATACTTGTATTTCGGCGGTCATTTGCGCGGATTCGGGCCCGTACTCGTGGCCGATGGCGTCGATCCGGTCGAAATAAAAGAAAAAATATGACGGTGGCCTGACTTCTGACAACTTTCCGGCGAGATTGACCAAACCTTCAGGCAGGGTCCGGTAGCCAATGGCTTTTGCCCCGCTAAAAACTACGTTTGAATAGGTGGATGGGGTGTATTCCCGGTGTTGGTAAATTGTGGCGGATATCCCCTGTCTTTTGAGTGTCCGATAAAAATTGGTGGTTGGGTAAACAAGAGCTGGCCTGGCACCTGCCGGCTTGAGTGTGTCCCGGAGGGGGGTCCCGGCAAAAGAGTAGAGCAACGGGGCAATGACATTGTCCAGCGTGGGTTCGTAGTAATACCACTCAAAAATGCCATGTTCGCCGACCGGCATGGCGGTATGGATGGTGGTAATGTGTGCAGCGGTCGTGGAAGGGAACTGTGAAGTACGTTTTGTAACAGTGCCCGCATGCGTGACCTGGTTGAGAAAGGGGGAATCCTGATATTTTTCAAAAAAACGCCAACCGAACGCGTCAATGAGGAAAAGTACCACGGCGTCGTAACGGTTGGCCGTCACAAGCTCCAGGATATCCTTCGGCAGGGAAGCAAATCCATCTGCATCGTAGTGGGGTTTAATGAAGTTGGGTTCCATGATTTTCCAACTTATGGAGAAATTATTGGCTGGGCGTATAATATCATACTGTTAAACAAATCTTGAAAAGAAGGTTGATTCACGTTGCTCACTGAAAAGGAAATCGCCAGGCAATTACACGGCGCCTACCAGCCTGGATCGGTGGCTTCCATGGATGGCTACGCGGATATTTACAAAGATGGCACGATAAAATGTGCTGCCATTCTGATCCCGCTTATCCATTGGAAGGATGAATGGCATCTCGTCTTGACCCGTCGGACGGAGACAGTGGAACATCATAAGGGTCAAGTTTCCTTCCCGGGCGGTGGCTGTGAGCTGGGTGAGGCTTCACCTGAAATGACTGCCTTACGCGAGGCCAGGGAGGAGATTGGGCTGAATCCGGAAGATGTGCATCTGCTGGGCCGGATGAATGATGTCATCACGATCACCCGCTTCCGGGTTACGCCTATCATCGGGGTTATCCCATGGCCTTACCGATTCCAGCTGGAACCTGCCGAGGTGGAGCGCCTCTTCACGATCCCGTTGCCCTGGCTGGCTGACCGTTCCAATTGGGAAGAGCAGCATGTTACAGTGGATGGCATTGTACGTCCCATCCCGGTTGTCAGGTACCATCCGTATGATACGGAAGTCCTGTGGGGCATCAGCGCCCGAATAACGCTGAATTTACTGTCCATATTGGGTTTGCGGAATTAACAATCGATCTGGCCTGATGGGGTATACGACCAGACCGGGGGCAGGCAGGGCTGGTCATCAATGGGTCACCAATGGCAGGAAGAATGGGTAACATTGGCCAACGATAAAACTGACCAAGCTCGTGGCCGTCCCGGCCGGGCTGAGAATATTGATCGGGCCGGTCGTTGCGCCAATGGGCACCGTCGCGCGGATGGATATATCCGAGCTGACGACGAAGCTGGCAACGGTCCCATTAAAATTCACGGCACTGACATCTGAAAAGTTCATCCCGTTGATCGTGATAGTCGCCCCGCTTTGTCCGCAGCCCGGGAAGAAACGGATGATTTTTGTGGTAACCGCATTAACCGCTGCTCCTGCATCCAGCATGCCGCTGCCACATATGGATGTATTGCAAGAGCTGCCTGCAGGAAATGGTCTGGCAGTATTTCGCAGGATTTGCAGAACTTGGGCGGGGGACAGGGATGCGTTGAGCGAAAGCATCAGCGAGACCACTCCGGTAACGTGGGGCGCTGCCATGCTGGTTCCCTGATAATAGCTGTAAGTGTCTGCGAGCGGGACGGTTGTTCCGGTGTTCAGTGTGGAGAGGATGCCATTATTCACGACCGATGGGAACGCCTGTTGTCCCCCCGGGGCGCTGATCGCCACCTTCGAGCCGTAGTTGCTGTAATTGGCGCGCCCACCGCTGCGATTGGTTGCAGCCACCGTGATGACACCATTGCAGCTGGCTGGATGAAAATTGCTGGCGTCCTGGTTGCTGTTGCCAGCTGCCACGACAATCACCATGCCGGCTGCGCTGGCATCATTGATCGCATTTTGCCAGGTCGTGTCACATGGTCCGCTTCCGCCCAGGCTCAGGTTGGCCACCCTGGCAGGATTTCCATTGGCAGGTACCCCGGGGACGGGTAAACCGGCAGCCCAGCGCAGGCCATCGACGATATCCGAAGTGTAACCCCCGCATTTCCCCAAGACACGCACTGGCAGGATCCTGGAGTTCCAGTTAATGCCTGCCACGCCCAGGCCGTTATTGCCGCTTGCCCCGATCGTCCCGGCGGTATGGGTGCCGTGCCAGGAGCTGCTTGTTACCGTGCAGCCGGCGAAAATACTTTTACTGAGGTCGGCCAGGTTGATCCAATCTCCCGGGTCGCTTGGATCGCTATCGCGCCCGTCGCCATCGTTTGCGGGCTGCGCATCCATGATGAAATCATAACCTGGCACGCTCCGCCCGACCAGGTCGACATGGTTTGTAATGCCAGTGTCGAGGTCGGCAATCACAATACTGCTCGAGCCGGTCGTAACATCCCAGGCTGCCGGTGCATTAATTCCATAGGGCTCAAACAAGTCCCATTGGTTGGCATAGTATGTGTCGTTCGGGACCAGTAAAGGAAAGAGTCTCTGATCTGGTTCCGCGTAGGCCACCTCTGGCAGGCTCATCAATCGGAGGCTGATGGCCTGGACCTGTGCGACTGGAAGGGCTTCGGGCAGGCTCAGTACAACCGCATCCCCGGACATGACCCGCAAATATTCCAGGGGCATATCCGCAGCCGCACGCAAGCGCGCCATCTGGTCGGCCCTGGCCGGGGTTTCAAAGGCACTGTTCGTGGATTTATACTTTATGATGATTTGATTGGTCGGGACATCCAATTGCCCGTCCTGTGCCTGCACCGCATGGAATGGACTTTTTTGGCCCGGCGCTGCAAGCCCGGAGCCGGGGAGGATCGCTTGAGCCGATGAGACCGGCATGGGACTAAAGCCGCTGGTTGTAAAAAACAGAAGAAGCACAGCCAAAACCAGTCTTATATTCTTTAGGGTACCAGATGCAAAAAACATGAAAGCTCTCCCTGAAACGGAATAAGAGAATTTACCAGCCAGTAATAGACAGGATTGTTTGCAGTTCGATGGGATGGGCGTATCCGTTGCATGCTGAAATGCCGGATTGCCGCTTCGATTTCCAGGGATGAGATCCTCTGGGAAAATCTCAGGGCGACCCAATGGATCGCCCTGAGTATTGATCGGGTAACGCGAGAAGTTACTTGCCTTTTTCCTTCTCTTCCTCTTCTTCCTTCTTGCCCTTTTCAATCACTTCGGGCTCGGTGCCTTCAGCAACCGCAACGGCCTCCGGTGTGACCACCTCTTCGACCTCTTCCTTGGCTGGAGCTGTTGCAAGGATAACCATTTCATCGGCCGCGCTCAAAATAGTCACCTTGTCTGACAGGGTGATATCCTTCACGTGGATGGCATCCCCGATCTTGGCGAGTGCGCCAATATCCACGACTACACGCTCCGGCAGATCCTGCGGGAATGCTTCCACTTCGAGTTCAGTCAAGCCATTGATCAGCATGGCGTTGAAGTCCTTGACGGCAATTGAGTTGCCAGTCAGCATGATGCCCACATTGGCGCGAATCTTCTCGGTCAACGAAACGACCTGGAAATCCACGTGGATCAGGCTGCGCTTGATATAGTTCATTTGCTTTTCGCGTACCAGGGACGGGTACTCTTTGCCATCCACGTCAACCGTAACCAGGCTGGACGAGCTGAGCCGCGCCAGTACTTTGGCTGCATCCCGGGCATCCAATGAAATGCTGACGGGTTCCACGTTGTGGCCGTAAATGACTCCCGGCAACTGTCCGCTGCGGCGCAGGGCCCGCACATGCCGCCCGGTTAAATTACGAGCAGTGGCTTTCAAAACAACTTTATCCATCATTACCTTCCTCGAGCGCCTCTCACCCCGGGATTGTCCTGGTAACGGCTTTCGCCGTACCACCTTTCGGGATTACCTTCGCTCTGCGAATGAATTTTCCCGGCCTGGGCCGGGTTTGTCGACCGAACACCGGGCTTCCCGCCTGGTGCCGGACTGCCGGCTTTTGCCGGAAGCGGGCGGAATTATACACGCCCTGCCATGATTTGACAAGCAGGTGGCAGCTTCTTCACGGTTATAATGCACCCATGCGAAAATACCTTTATTTCACGGTTTTTATATCCGGAATGACCAGCCTGGCGGCTGAATTTGGGGCTTCGCGCTTGCTTGGTAATGTTTTCGGGAGCTCGAATCCGGTTTGGGCGGTCATCATTGGTCTTATCTTGATCTATCTGACCGTTGGTTACTTCCTGGGTGGCCGCTGGGCAGATCGCTCGCCGCATCCGAAAACGATGTACGCCATCCTGGCCTGGGCTGCCTTCATACTGGGCATTGTGCCATACGTGGCTGGGCCGGTGCTGCGGACCGCGGCCAATGCAGTGGATAATCTGCAGATTGGGGTGATTGTTGGAGCGTTCGCGGGCGTATTAATCCTGTTCAGCGTCCCGGTCACGCTGATGGGCATGATCTCCCCCTTTGCCATCCGCCTTTCGATCAACGATTACGGCCGCGCCGGGAACACCGCCGGGACGATATACGGCATCTCAACCATCGGCTCCTTCATTGGGACATTCCTGCCAACATTGCTGTTAATTCCCACCATCGGCACCACCCACACTTTCCTTGTCTTCAGCCTGACATTGCTGCTGGTGGCGCTGGTCGGCCTGGGCCTGACTGCAGGACTCCGGGCAGCCCTGCCTGGAATGCTTATGCTTCTTGCGCTTATCCTGCTGGCAGTTTTCGGTGGGCGCGGTGGTATTAAAAAATCGGCGGGCCAGATTTTCGAGACCGAATCGGCCTATAACTACATCCAGGTGTTGGAGGTGAATGACACGCGTTACCTGCGTTTGAACGATGGGCAGGGCGTCCATTCGGAATACAATCCTGGCACACTCGCCTACGGTGGACCCTGGCAGCAGTTCCTGGTTGCCCCGTTCTTTTATGCAAACCGCCTGCCCGCGGATATCAGCCGCATTGCCATCGTTGGCCTGGCGGCCGGGACGACCGCCCGGCAGGCCGCCGCAGTATTCCCAAACGTTACCATTGATGGCTTTGAGATTGACCCCAAGATCGTAAAGGTCGGCCGGGATTATTTTGACATGAATCTGTCCAACCTGAATGTCATCATTGGTGATGGGCGCTGGGGTCTGGAGAAAAGCCCGCAGAAATACGACCTGATCTGCGTGGATGCCTACCGGCCGCCGTATATTCCCCCGCACCTGACCACGCGGGAATTCTTCCAGATTGCCGCCGATCATTTGAAACAAAATGGATCCCTGGCCATCAATGTGGGCCGCGCTCCAGGCGACCGCCGGTTGATTGACGGGCTGGCGACCACCATTGGATCCATTTTTTCCTCGATCTATGTGATGGATATTCCGAACACTTTCAATTCAATTCTTTACGCCACTCTCCAACCGACAGCGGTGGAGGATTTGCAGGCCAATCTGGTTACCTTGTTGGCAGATCCGGGCGTGGATGTGTTGCTGACCAATTCTTTGGCAATCACGTGGACTACCCTACAACCACCGCCGCAGCACAGCATTGTTTTTACGGATGACCTCTCTCCGATCGAATGGATGACGAACAACCTGATCCTCAATTTTGTCCTGCACGGAGATATGAATACTTTAAAATAAGGAGCCTTGCGAAGGTTCTACTGTCCAGATCATCCTTTGCGCTGAAAACCCTGGCACTCTCCACACTTTACCAGGAAATATGACCTTTGCAAGGGTCGTAACCTTCTCATTTCTTGCCGACCCGAAGGAAAAATCATGAAAACCTTTTATCGAATCCTCTCCTGGCTCGTCACGATCCTGCTGCCGCTGGCGCTGACCTTCCTGGGATTGCGCCTCGTGCTTACCCACGCCTTCCTGGAGGTGGAATACCGTACACCCGGCTTCCCGGCCGATGATTACGGTTTTTCCATCCAGGATCGATTGCGCTGGTCCAAGTTATCCTGGGATTACCTGCTCAACAACGCCGACATATCCTTCCTTGGAAACCTGACATTCCCGGACGGTTCCGCCCTGTTCAACGAGCGCGAACTGAGCCACATGCACGATGTCAAAGGAGTGATCCAACCTGTCATGTGGATCGGATACGCGGCCTGGTTGTTTTTGATCTGTATCGGGTTGTGGGCGCGTTTCGGTGGTTGGTGGCAGGAGTTCGTGCGCGGGGTCCGGCGCGGCGGCTGGTTGACTGTCGGATTGGTGGCGATCATCGGCCTTTTTGCCGCGGTCAGTTTCTGGCAATTCTTCACACTCGTCCATAAGTTGTTCTTTTCAGGCAATTCCTGGTTGTTCCTGTATTCGGATACGCTCATCCGTTTGTTCCCGCTGCCTTTCTGGGAGGTGGCATTCCTCTTCCCGATCGTATTGGATGTGGCTGGTGGGCTGGCGCTTGGGCTGGGTCTGCGTCCGAGATCAAAATGAGGGTTGTTACCGGTGATATAATTCATTCCACAATTTATGGAGGCACAATGGCCGATTATCATAATGCCGGAAAGATTACTCTGACCCCCGATGTTCTCCTGACGATCGCCCGTATGGCGGCTCTGGAGGTTGAGGGTGTCAAGTGCATGGCTCACGTCAAAGGGGGTGTAAACAACCTGTTCAAAGGCGCCCTTGAGGGCGTACGGATGGCGGTCGAGGATAATGTTGTCCTCGTAGAGCTTTATCTGGTATTGGACAGCAATGTTAACATCCGCGAAGTCAGCCGGACTGTTCAGCAGACCGTGGCACGGGCAATTGTCGAAATAACCGGGCTGGAGGTGGGACACGTTAATGTTCACATTGAAGATATTGATTACAAATCCGAGGCATAACTTCCTATGAAAGCACGCACCAGGGCGCGCGGCATTGCCCTGCAGGCACTTTACGAAATTGATCTGGTTGGCCATGCTCCGGCGCAGGTATTGCAGGAACGCCTGGTGGATGAGCCGCAGACTGAAGAACTGGCAGAGTTCATCCGGCAGATCCTCTTTGGAGTACTTCCACTGAAGGAGCGCCTGGATGCCGTTCTTGCCCGGTATGCACCCGAATGGCCGCTTGACCAGATCGCGGCGGTTGATCGTAATATTCTACGGATTGCGGCCTGGGAGTTCGCCGGGCAGCAAGGGACGCCGGTCAAAGTGGTTATCAATGAGGCAGTGGAACTCGCCAAGGCTTTTGGTTCCGACAGCGCCCCGCGTTTTGTCAATGGGGTCCTGGGCAGCCTGGCTGACCACGAGAATGATGTGGTGCAATTCTTACATAACAAACCAGCGATTTAAACGACAAATTCCCCGGGCCCAAAGGAGGGGTATGCGTAGACAAAATTTAATAGCTTCAACCGGCAGACTACTATCCCTGGGGAGCCTCATTTGTGTTCTGCTGCTCAGCAGTTGTTCATGGTCGCTGCTGAAAATTCCGGGGATTTCCCTGGGAACCGCCACTCCTGTCGCACCGACAGGAATACCCTCCACAATTCAGCCATCCGCGGCCATCACCTTCAGGGTGGCTTTGCCCACACCACTCCTGGCAGGAGAAATGCTCTATTTATCGGTGGTGGATGAAGTCACTGGTCTTGGCCTGAACCCGGTCAATTATGCCATGCAAGGCATGGATACCCTGCACTATAGTGTCACGATCCCTTTTGTTGTCAGCAGCGTTGTCAAATATCGATACATGCGGCTGGGCAAGCTGCCCATCCTGGAAGATAATTCTGCCGACAAGGCAGTGCGTTATCGTTTATACCATGTGACCGGACCGGGGGCGGTGGATGATGTGGTTTCCTCCTGGGCAGACAGCCTGTTCAACAGCCCTTATGGGCGAATCACTGGCCGGATCGTGGATTCAAGCAACAGCGCTCCCATCCCGGATATTCTGATTGCTGCCGGCGGCGAGCAGACCCTGAGCGACTCGAACGGCAGGTTCAGCCTCGAGGCCCTGCCGGCTGGAACTCACAACCTGGTGGCCTATGCCATGGATGGAGCTTACCAGACGTTTCAGCAGGGTGCGCGTGTCGAGGTGGGGAAACCCACCCAGGTGTCGCTCTCGCTGACCCCGGCAAATATGGTCAACGTTGTCTTTACCGTATCGGTGCCGAGCAGCCACTTTCAAAACCTGCCTGTCCGCCTGGCAGGCAACCTCTACCAGTTGGGCGATACTTTTAGTGATCTGCAGGGAGGCCTGAGTATGGTGGCGGCACGCATGCCGCTCCTTTCCCCGATGCCGGACGGTCGTTACACCATTACCCTGACCCTGCCAGTCGGGGCTGATATCCGCTATAAATACACCCTGGGGGATGGTTTTTGGAATGCAGAACATGACAACGCGGGGGCATTTGTCCTCCGGCAGCTGGTAGTCCCGGCAGCGCAAAACCCGGTCCAGGTTCAGGATGTAATCCCGACCTGGCAGGTCGGGCCTGACTCGCCCATCCTTTTCGAGCTAAACGTTCCGGCGAATACCCCGGTTGGCGATATTATTTCCATCCAATTCAACCCTTATGGCTGGACCGAACCCATCCCCATGTGGCCACGCGGCAATAACCAGTGGGTCTACCAGCTTTACAGTCCACTCAACATCCTGGGCGAATTTTCCTACCGCTATTGCCGCAATGACCAGTGCGGAGTTGCCGATGATATTGACAGCGCCTCAGGCAGGCATGGCCGTACGGTTTCCACCAGCCTGGCACCGCAGGACTTTCAGGATACGGTCAATGCCTGGAATTGGTATCAGCCGGGGCCGCCGGCTGCGCTGGTGGGCCTGCCGGTCACGAAGCGTTCATCCGGTTTCTGGGCAGGAGTGGAATTCCTGCCGGCGCGGGACCCGACCTGGCAGCCCTGGATGCCCCTGGCCATACAGGATGTAAAAAGCCGGTATGCAAACTGGTTGGTGCTGGCACCCACCTGGAGCATCAGCCCAGGCAGCCCATTTGTCTTTTCATCCATTCCGGGCGCAGATGCGTCATGGACCGACAACCTCAACACCATTAAAGCAGTACGTGATTCCAACCTGAGCGTGGCATTGTTCCCGGTGGTGAACCTGCCGGCGGATGCGCCAGCGTGGTGGCAGTCGGCGCCACGCGACCCGGTCTGGTGGGAGGCCTGGTTCGAGCGATATACGGCCTTCGCGGTGCACCACGCTGACCTGGCGGCAAAGGCCGGTGCGCAGGCGCTCATCCTGGGAGGCGGGTGGGTGGCTCCAGCTTTGCTGGGCGGGCAGGTTAATGCTGCCAGCTCGGGGGTTCCGGCAAATGCGGAAGCACGCTGGGGTGCCATCCTGGCGGAGGTACGCAGCCATTTCAAGGGCCAGGTGCTCTGGGCGGTAAATTATCCGGATGGCCTGGAAGCCACGCCCACTTTTGTAAAAAGCCTGGACGGGGTCTACCTGCTTTGGAACGCGCCTTTGGAGGGCAGCCGCGTGGAAGAAATAAGCGCGGCCGCGGGAAAGCTGCTGGATGATAAGATCAAACCTTTCCAGACCTCCCTGGGGAAACCGGTCATCCTGGCGGCAGCCTACCCGTCGGTGAACGGCGCGGCAAGCATCGCGCTCACGGAGCAGGCGCTCTTCCAGCCGGGGACAGCCCAGGCCCAGGTTAACCTGCAGGCACAGGAGGACGTGTACCAGGCGTTGATGATCGCCGTCAACGAACGCGAGTGGCTGGGCGGATTTGTCAGCCGGGGGTATTACCCGCCAGCAGCCTTGCAGGATGGTTCGGCTTCGGTGCATGGGAAGCCGGTCGAGGATCTGCTGTGGTACTGGTTCGGACGGTTCCTGGGAACGGTGCAATAAGGTATTAGGAACGGGCAATATTACCGCGAAGCTTGGAAGGACGCGAAGAGCCATTTGTAAAAGAACCGAAGTCGGAGACTTCGGACTCCGGAGAAGGGGAGATGGGGTGACGCGGTGAAGGTGCAAAGTCTTGCTCCAGACGGTGTCCAGGCTGGCTTACAATGGCGGCGAGAATAGGATTGTTAAGGTTCGGAAGTAAAAAGGTCTCCCAGGAAGGAGACCTTTTATCTTTATCAGCCTGCAGGCGCGTTTCTGACCAGAATCCTTGAGCCATAGCCTTCCAGCGTGAGGGTTCCAGTAACAGGCAGGCCGCTTTCCAGGTCAGAAAGTGCTTCTTCAGGCAGTTCGATGCCCTGGGGACGGGGGGTGAAATTCAGCAGGAATATGAAATCCTGCGAACCATCTGTGCGCATTTGGGCAGTGACTCCCTCGGGGAGGGCTGCCTGGAGCGACCTGCGGATGCCAAGGCGCAGGACCTGGTGGGCACAAAAATCGTGAAGGAAGCGCTCATCCAGGCGGGAGGCAACATAATATGCCTGCCCGCTTCCATATGCATTGACTGTCACCGCCGGGCTCCCGGCATAATACTGGCTGCGGAAGAGCGCCAGGACCGCAGCCTTTTCGGCGTGGAGCACGTCACAGAAGATGCCGGCCTGGTACTGACCTGACAACCCGGCAGAGTTGGCCTGTGCAGCCTCGACCAGGCAGGTATCATCATCGTATAGCACGTCCGTTTCCTCAACCCAGATCCCCAGCAACTCTCGCAGCGGACCCGGGAAACCGCCCAGGAAACACAGATCGTTCTCGTCCACGATCCCGGTCCAGAAGGTGGTGATGAAAGTGCCGCCCTGGCTGACGAACTGCGCGATGCGTTCCGCCACCCCGGGACGCAGCATGTAGAGCATGGGCGCAACCAGCAGCTTGTAGCGGCTGAAATCGCAATCCATGTTGATGACATCCACGGGCACACCCTGGTGCCAGAACTGCCGGTACCAGCTGATGCATTCCGGCAGGTAGTCCTTGTGCTCATTGCGCGGGCCGACGGTCTGGTCGATGGCCCAGCGGTTCTCCCAATCGTAGACGACTGCCACTTCCGGTTTGACGGTGGTGCCGATGACGGCATCCATCTTCTTCAGCAGCTCTCCCATGCAGGCCACTTCCCGGAAAAGGCGGGTGTCCGACCTCCCGGAATGATCCACCACGGCGCCATGGAACTTCTCGCAGCCGCCGCGGCCCTTGCGCCATTGGAAGTACAGCACGCTGTCCGAGCCGTGCGCCACGCTCTGCAGGGCTTCGGTGCGGTGCATACCCGGGCGCTTGAGCTTGTTGACCGGCTGCCAGTTCTGGACACCGGGAGCGCTTTCCATCAGCAGGAAGGGTTTTCCGTCCTTCATGCTGCGGTTGATATCGTGCGTGAAAGAGGTTTCGACCGCCACTTTCCAGTCGCCGGGGCGGTCGTGGTATTGGGGATAGCTGTCCCAGGCAATCACATCGAGGCTCTGGGCAAAGCGCCAGTAGTCCAGGGTGGGATTGGCGCCCATGAAGTTGGTGGTGACCGGCACGGAGGGCGTGATCTCACGCAAAGGAGCGCTTTCCACCTTGAAAAAATCCAGCGTCTGGTCGGTGAGAAAGCGCTTCCAGTCCAGCATCAGGCCGTGGAGACTGTCATCGAAGGGTTCGATCTGCTCCCAGGCGCTGAAACGGTGGCTCCAAAAGCTGGTCCACCAGGCGTGATTCAATTGTGCCAGGTCGCCTGCATACTTGCGCTTGAGCCATTCACGGAACGCAGCCAGGCAGAGCTCGCAGTAACAGGGCTCGCCGTTATATTCGTTGGATACATGCCAGAGAAGCAAGGCCGGGTGATCTTTGTACCGCGAGGCTAATCGCGTATTAATCGCAATGGCCTTGGAGCGATAGACAGGGGAGGTGCGGCAGTGGTTGTGACGCCCGCCGTGCGGCTCCCGGTTCCCATGAATATCCACGCGGCGGATCTCGGGATATTGGTGGCTCATCCAGGCGGGTTTCGAACCGCTGGGGGTGGCCAGGATGGCGTGCATGCCGTTGGCGGCCAGGCGGTCCATGAGCGCGTCCAGCCAGTCGAACTGGTAAAGACCCTCCTCCGGTTCCAGGGTGGACCAGGCGAAGATACCCACCGAGGCGGTGTTGACCCCGGCCAGTTTCATCAGGCGGATGTCTTCGTCCAGAACCTCGGGGGTTTCCAGCCACTGGTCGGGGTTGTAGTCGCCGCCGTGCAGGAAGTGGGGAAATTTGGGGTTGATGGGAGGGTAGCGGAACATGGGGGAGCCTTTCGGGTGGGGAGGAATGATGGCGGGGGAATTATAGCATGGGTGTTTTTGAGGACCTAAACAATAAAAGCGTTAACCGCGAAGGGCGCGAAGATCGCGAAGGAAGAAGGAAGAAAAAACGAATTAGACAGGGATCAGGTAATAAGGTGACCTCCCGCAAACTACGCGGGACTTAGGTAATCAGGGGGAGAATAAAAGTCACATTAATTGAATTTTCCGCGGAACGAATAGAAGATGGGTGTGATAGTGTGGTGGAGCATGGATCATGTGCCGTGGGATAGTCGTTCCGCGGAACGACGGAGGAACGAATATCCCCCCCATTTCTGGGGGCGAAACTCCCGGCCATCCCTGCGGCAGGGTCTCGATAGGCCGAAAGAGCACCGGCACCATCTCGACTGGCTCAATGCATCGCTCGACCTGCCAGCTCCGGGATACCCGAAAGTACCGGGTTCGCGGCGCCTCGCAGTCTCGAAATGAAAGACCAAATGTGCGCTCGCCCCTGCGGGGTGCCCCAAAAAACAGGGCCAGGCAAGCAGGGTGCTGCGCGAGTAAGAGGAGAAAGACCGAGGAGGGTCGAATTGTTCCGCGAAACAAAGGAGGAACAATTGGGAGGGAGGAGAGCGGAGAAAAGAGAACAGAGAGTGGTGAGTAATGGAATAATGGCTGAAGGGATAGAGGCGACATTGGCAAGCTGCCTTGCATATGGAAGCACGGAAAGACCATGAGCCTTCCCGTGCCTGGGGTAATATTAGAACAAATGTTCAGATTTGTCAAGGTTTTTAGCTCAAGTTGGGCAGGTACAAGGCCTGCCCCTACCATTGACCGGACCATTGATCATCCCAGCCGTGAGGCCCCGGCTCGCCTGTGCCTGCGGCACTGGTGCAGGCTGAACGGGGAAAGCGGCGGCGGCCAAGGTTGGCGAGACCAAGTTCAAATGCCTGGTGGAAATGCTCTACCATGCGTGCAAAGTTCATGGAAACATCCTGATTCATGTTGATGGTCTCAATCCGGCCGGCTGCTCGAACAATGCAGGCCTGCCAGGCTGCCCCATCCAGCAAGACAACGTCATACCATGCCGGCAAGGTGCTGCTGGTCTCGCTATCCAGACCACTAATGGTATAGGGCTTGGAATAACGCACATTCAAGGTGGTACCGCCTGACTGCGGGGCATGCAGGCGAAAGAATGGCCGGTCATCTTCGAAATAACCGTCAAACTCGAGGCTGATGTTGACATCCGCGTAGGTATCCAGGCCCTCGCGAAGCACGTCCACGATCTCCAAGGCTGCGCTGTCGGACAATTCCTATTCGTACTGTTCGGAAACAGCATCAATCGTCTCGGCGGCATGCGCCGGGATGGTGAGATTAAGCTGTTTCAATGCCTGGCGGATGGCCGCGGCACAGGTGGCGGTAGAGAAGGTGGTACTGTCACCGAGGAGGAGGGACTGGAATTAGGTGATGAGTTGGGAGAGGGTATCAGTCATCTGAACCTCAGATTACGCAGATTATTGGATTACGCAGATTGAAGGAACAGAGATTGCTTCGGCTGGTCTCGGTACGGTGTCAGGGTCTCGATACGCCGCCAGGGTCTCGATACGGCAAAGAACGCCTACTCGACCACCGACGCCTACATCATCATCTCGACAAGCTCGATGCATCGCTCGACCACCGGATCGCAACCCTGAAAGGGCACAGGACTTAACACGAATAAGACGAATGAGTCCACTGAAAAAACAGCACTTTAACAAGTGAAGCACGACAATGGCCTCTCAAAAAGCCGTATAAAGACTTCCGTGCGAAGCCAACTCAAGCGCAAAAAAGACACAAAAGGTTGTTCCGATGAACCTGTTTCTGGCTCATTAGGAGCGATTTGCGACTGATCCTGCTTGAATTTGGCGTTTTCGTATCGCAAGATACTGCGCATATTGCTCATCAAGGCCGATCCGACGATCAAACTGGTGACCCGGAACAAGCCGCGGACCGGCAATTTACCTGCCGGGAACGAATGCTTGATCGTGCGCAAGGTGGCTTCCACCGCAGCCCGCAAGTTTTCGCCGCTGTGTTTTTGCTGATCTTTTGCCCGGCGGCGCCTGGCTACTTGAACCTCATGCAGGTTGAAATCCAGGTGATAGTGTTTGTCGCGTTTGCCTGGCTTGGCGCGGCATTGACCACTTTTATGAAAAGGACAGGTTTCGCAATGAAGCGGTTCAAAATCAGCGACCAGAGCGCCTTTCTTGTTCCCCCACTGAATGCGAGCAACCTGTTCCTGTGGACAAGTCATCTGGAGGGGCACTCCTTGTTCATCAACCTGGAAGGTATAGGCTGCCAAACCGAATTTACCTTGATCTGGGTGACGGCCTTTGATGGCGGTTGGGACTAATTCCACATGGTTTTTCTGTAAGACCGGATCGGCTTCCGGACTGCTGTACGCGCCGTCCGTATGCAGGGTTTCCAGGTCCGTGCGCTGCTTCAAATCCGGTACAGCGGTAATCATCAGATCAGAATCCTCCACATGATTGGGTGCCACCTGAACCTTGGTGATCAGCTGGCAAGGATTGCTTGGTTCGCAGGTCTCAGCCAGGTTGGCCACGTAGCCTTTGTACTCCTGCTCCTGCTTGCGCCGAAAGGTAGCTTCCAGGTCATCGCAGGACTGCAAACACTCGGCACTGATCTCTTCGTTTTTCTTGGCCCGCACCTGTTGGCCTTCCAGGTGAAAATTATCACTGAAAAAGCGCTCGAAAACTTGAAAGACGGGTTCTGACCCGTAACGCTCTTTCAACTCACTCCGGACCCGATACATGCTCTCGCCTACCTGCTGAATGTTCCGATGGGTTTCTTCTTTCCCTTTGATGCTATACGTATACTGCCCAGAACTGACTTTCAAGTAGGGTGCAAACATCTCTTTGTAGCTTTGTCGATCAGCTTCGGATAAAATGCGGTAAAGACGCTGAATGGCTTCTACCAACAACTGCAAGCAACTCATATCCATGATGTTACTGGCAATTTGCGTGCTATCCATTCGTTGAATGTGCGTCTGAATTTTCAAGTCGCTAATCTGCTGATCTGTGATCTCTTCAAATGCCTTTACCAGGAGATTGACCCCTTGGGCTTGATTGTACCGGCTCAAACGCTGTCGAAAATTGTACAGCGTGCGTATATCAAATTCGCCTTCTTTCAAATCTCGGTAGCCCAAGGCATAGCGTACTTGCATATCAAAAACAGAATGATCGTACAATTCTTCGTCACTCCAGCCAAATCCAGCCTTGAGCGTTTCCAGGCCCACCAATACATTCACCGGTATGTTTGGCCGGGAGGGTTGATCATCATATAAAACTGCAAAAGCTTCTTCTTTCAAACGACAGAAGGTCTCTCGATAGAATACGCCTGCCCAGGATCGATCCAGACGTTGCTGGTGTTTCTCGGGAAGATCGCTCACATTGCTGATCAGCAAGGGTTGTAGATGACGTTTATTCGCTTTGAACATGCTTCACTTTTTCCGCAGGAAGGATGTCTCTATTATATTAAACTCTTACCTTTTTCGTCCAATCGTTTTTTCAGTGGACTCACGAATATGCGAATGAGACGAATGATAAAGAAAGAAAAAGAATTTAAACACGACGGGCACAAAGGACACGACGGGAAAAGAAGGTAAAAAGGTAGACGGGTAAACAATAAACAGGTAATCAGGAAGATTGCTTAGCCGGGTCTCGATATGCCCCGAAGAGCACGGGGCTACATCTCGACAAGCTCGATGCATCGCTCGACCACCGAGGAAGGAGGGGGAGGGCGTCCCAAGTAGGATGCTCCGCGATGGGAGTCACCCTCCCCCGGCGCAGCAGGTAAGGGAGGGAACCTACCGGCCATTCTGAGGCGGCTTGGGGAGATCAGGCTGCCGTCATTCCAAGGACGGGTACGGCGGTAAGGATGCCGTGCCCCTATGGTCCGACCTTGGGCATGCGCTTATCGGCGAAATCGTAGAAACTGGAAGTGATCAGGCCGAGGGCAAAGCCGAAGACGACCACCACGAACCAGCTGACAAACGTGGCTGCTACGCCGGTCTCGGCGATCTTGTAGGGGAAGCCAAAGACTAGGCCAAGGGGCAAAGAGCGCAGGTCAGCTCGTTGCCTTTGAGCGCGAATGAATTTGATGGAATGATGATCGGAAAGGTGATGAGGGTGGTCTCGTTGGCGGCGGCGCGGGATTAACCCCCCTGCCCTAAAGGGCATCCCCCTATTTGCGACTGCGTCGAAAATCGGGAGAGAGGCTACGGCGGAGGCTGGCGTAGGGCTTCCGGATTCAATAAGAAAGTCCCGCAGGGTTGCTCGTAGAAAGGGCGACATGAATGTCGCGGTTAGAGGCAGGGCCAATCCAGAAGACACACAAGTCTGGGCGGACGCCGTCCACTTTAGTTACCCAGTTGATGGCCATGACTGCCGGGCCTTGGATATTTTCCAAATTGGTCTGCATTTCACGCACTGGAAGTTTATAAATGCTTTTCCTAGGCAATTTGCTCTTCGTGCTTTCCTAATTAACATTTGATTACCGGACACTTTGAGGCTCCAGTAAGGTGAATGAGACAGGAATAGGCAAATGCTCGTTCAAGAAATGGTCGAGCAAAGCCAAACCCAATCGGAATAGGCTCCAATCACAGCGGTCTGAGCGATGAATTACTTTGATCCAATCTTTTCGAATGGCGACGATGCCCAGATAGACGATCCACAAATAGGCCAGACAGGCAGCGATCATGAGGATACCCAAGCGTTGTGGATCAGACAAATGGCTTTTGTTAAGATAAAAGCCGCGGCTTTTCTCGTCGGAGAAAAAGGTTTCGATTTGAAAACGTTTTTTGTACCAATAAATGGCTTCATCCGGCAGTTCGAAATTGGTGATCAGGAAAATGGGAGAGAGATAGCCTTTTCCCCAGCGAGCGATAGCTGTTACTGGACCATAGCCTTCCCGTGTAAACCAAATCTCGGGAATACTGATCTGATCTCCGGGCCTCAAGTCCAAATCGCTGAACGAGAAGAGCAAATCTTCTTGATACAACTGGGCATTCTTGGCTGTCCGACAAACGTAGCGCAGACCCAAAGCCTGCAGGGCCGCCTGGAGTTCGATCCCATCAAATTCCCCATCTCCCAGGAAGATGGCTTGGCAGTTTTGAGGCAAGATCGCCTGTAATTGAGAGAGCAAATCGAGATGGACGCATTCCGGCAAGTGGCCTTTGCACCCTTCGACCACCAACCAGGTAATGGGCAATGCCCGCTTCTCATAGATCAAGCTGATCATCAGGGTGATACACTCATGCCCGACTTCACTCCCGTCAATCACAAAGATCAATTCGCGGATTTGAGCCAGGTGGTCCAGCAGTTTGCTCACAAAGGGCAGATAATAACGGGCATAGTCAATGCGTTCGTTCTGGATCCAGCGACTGTAGCGCTTGATCCGACTATCTGCGCGGGCCTGGTCGGGAGCTTTGCGAGCAATGCTGGGCAATTGGCAACTCTTGCCCAGCACAATCCCGCTGACCAGTGCGGCCAGAGTGGTCAGCTTTCGGGCTACATTCCCTTTCGGTTCAGTCGGATACATTTGCTTCAGAGCCATTCTAATGATACGATAGACACGACGATTGTCACTCATGGGTTCACTCCTGTTCTTCCTTGGCGGGAAAAACATAGTGTACCCTCTCTGGCAGTCGTCATTTGCTAAAGTGTCCGGTAATCAAATTAACATCAAAATGTCAGAGGGCTAGATAAATCCACGAGATAAGTAGATAGGTCACCAACAGACTTGGGTGATGAGACTACACGTGAAGGAACGCGGTGCAAATCCGATACCGTTAAAATAGAGCCCTGTATTGACTCGAACAAGAGTGATGCGAGTTCCGCGCGCCATATCTATATGACTGACCAATCCGGATACCATTCCTTGTTGATATACAAATTGATTCCATACTCCATAATGGCCGATGAATTTACCCGGAAGATTTACCCACTCATTCCCTGAACTTGTCTGATATTGGACTGAAGTCACAACAAGGTAACCGCCCTTATATGTGATGTTTTCAGCATAGGTCCAGACTGTATCATACAGACCACCATGATCGCAATTATCGAAGGCGGAGAAGTTCATATAGGTAGTCCAACCGACTGCACCAATACCTTCACTTATTACATATGCGTAGTAAGTTTTCCCCTTATATAGATCGTGTTCTGTGCAATAACTATCATGAGCATACGCGGTTCCCGGCCTTATCAGAAAAGAACCGGCAGCGATGGTTATTACCAATAATATCCTTAACAACAACCAAGCAGAACGATCAATGCGAGAATTCCGAATATTACTATTTCTATTAGAAACTGTGTTTGTAATCATTGCTATCTCCTTCTCTTTTTGCGGAAATCCAGGATTTTTTTTCTAAAGATCTGGATTGATCGGATAAGAAACAGATGGTGCTACACATGCAATGAAACAATGCTAGGATTATTTATCTTATCCTGTTGCCATAATCATAGTTCTTAATTTTCAGTGGGCATATTTCACATTCATAATAATATTGCGGATATTTATACTAATTATACCTATTTTATCATATTATGAAAGAGTTGTAAATATGAAAAGGCAATCACTCAAAATAAATGTATGTAAATTTACTGGACGCAGATCGGATTGTTGGCGGGGTGCGGGGTATACGCTTCTGATGTCATGTTCGTGGTGCTGGCGCTGCTACCTCCTAGCAACGCAATCCCGACGAAGACGCGCAGAGCTGCATTTATCGGCCTGCGTAGGAAGAGAGGTAGATTAAGTTTGTGCAGAACAATGGTATATACAGAAGAGCCCACCAGCTAGGCAAGAAAACTCGCCGCCAATAGGAAAACCACGCGCTGGCATGGATAGATTGCCCGGCTCGGTTTTGGCAACACCTGAATCAGGAACCAGATGAGAGCTGCCAGTCCGTCGAAAGGGTATAACTACGTGGCCTGTTCATGCAGTGGGCGCAATCCCACAATCCTACCGGTCTTGTGACAAGACACAAAGAAGTGAGACATGACATGTTGGACTTCTTTGTACTCCTCACATCCGGATCCAAAGGGATCAGGATTTATTTCTTGTTCGTTCTGGTTTTATTCTTTTGGGTGGTAATCATGAAAACATCCCGCAAGCAAGCCTGCGGGATGATGGTACCTACTATTCTCCTTCCTCTTTTCTCTACTCTTTATTCTCGATCTTCAGCTTCAAGAAATGCGTGGCGCAGGAGATGCAGGGATCATAGGAGCGCACCAGGTGCTCGGCGGTCAGGGTGGCCTGTTCCAGCGGCATTTCCACGATCTGCGGAGCCAGGGCGAACAGGTCTTCCTCGATGCGCGGCAGGTTCTGGGCGGTGGGCGGGACGATCTTTGCAAATAGTACCCGGCCCTGCTCATCGATCTTGTAACGGTGGTAAAGCAGGCCGCGCGGGGCCTCGGAGGCGCCAGCGCCTTCACCGGCTTTCAGCTTGAGCGCCAGGTGCGAGGGCCCTTTGGGGGCATAGGCCTGGATGAGCTGGATGGCTTCTTCGTAGAAGTGCACCAGCTCGATGGCGCGGGCGATCAGGCTCTGGTAGGGATTGGTGATAGGTAACTTGATCTGGTTGTCCTGCAAAGCCTTTTGGGCCAGGGGCATGAGCTGGTCATGGTTCAGGTTCAAACGCGCCAGCGGGCCGACCAGGTAATGTTCGCCGTCCGTTGTGCGGCCATGCAGGGCGTTGGAATGCTTGACGTGCTCTTCGAGGTAGCGGGTCTCGTATTCGGACACCGACAGGTGACTGCCCTTGGAGGACCAGACTTCGCCGTTGATGACAGCGTATTCCTGCGGGTGGTGCAGGGCGACAAAATCGTAGTCCAGCTCGAGCTGCGGGTAGGGCAGGGTAATGGCCCACTTGACCGCCGCCTGGGCGGCTTCGAGCGCCCATTCCAGCTCGGGCAGCAGGGCTTTGAGCGGAGAGACGTCGGGCCAGCGGTAGAACCCGCCGACGCAGGCGTTGACCGGGTGGACCGAGCGCCCGCCGATGCATTTCAATATTTCGTTGCCGATCTTCTTCATGCGCAGGGCATCCTTGACCACCTGTGGAGCAATGGCAGCCAGGTCAAGCGCGGAGGGCTGCCCGAGCAGGTCGGGAGCCTGCAACAGGTAGATGTGCAGGGCGTGGCTCTCAATGTACTCGGCGCAGTACAGCAGGCGCCGGAGCGCATACGTTTGCGGGCCGACTTCCATCCCCAAAGCCCGTTCCAGGGCGGTTACAGAGCTCATCTGGTAAGCCACCGGACAGATGCCGCAGATGCGGGCAGTGATGTCAGGGACATCCTGCAGATAGCGTCCCACCAGGAAGCCTTCAAAGAAGCGCGGGGGTTCGTAGATATCCAGACGGATCTCGACCGCCTGTCCGTCCTTCATGCCGATATACAGGCCGCCTTCGCCTTCAACACGCGCCAGGGCGCTGACTTCGATGGTGTTCATGGGAGCTCCTTTTCTTGGGCGAGCTTGTAAGCCTGGTCGGCGGCGTTCTTAAAGGCCGGGGCATGACCGCTGAAACTGCGCAGCATGCCGGCGGTCTCGTTGGGGTAGCGGTCGTGGGGGACCATGCCTTCCACGAGGGCGCTGAAATTGGCGACGCTGGATGGGCCGAAACAGCCGTAGCAGCCGCGCCCGTTGGCGGGGCACAATGCACCGCAGCCGCCGTGCACGACCGGTCCCAGGCAGGGGATGCCCTGGGCCACCACCACGCAGACGGTGCCATTGCGTTTGCATTCCAGGCAGACCGGGCTGGGCGGGAAGTTGGGGCGGCGGTTCTGGAGCAGGGAGGCAATGACTTCGACCAGGGTGTACTTGTTGATCGGGCAGCCCCAGATGACCAGGTCGACCGGCACATTCTCGGCGATGGAAGTGGATTTCTCCAGGTAGCTTAGATATTCCGGATGCGCATAGACAGTTTTGGCATATTCATCCGCATTGGCAAAGTTGCGCAAGGCCTGGATGCCGCCCGCCGTGGCACAGGTGCCCAGGGCGATCAGGTATTTGCACTCGGCGCGCACATCCTTGATGCGTTCGGCTTCATGGGGCGTGGTGATCGAGCCTTCGACGATGCCGATGTCATACGGGCCGGGTTTGACGGTGCGGGTGGCTTCGATGAAGTAAGCGATATCCACCGCCCCGGCCAGGTCGAGCAGTTCGTCTTCCAGGTTGAGCAGGGAGAGCTGGCAGCCGTCACAGGAGGAAAACTTATAGACGGCCACTTTCGGCTTGTTTTGTTGTTTGGCTGTGAGGACCATTAGTATTCCTCCACGTTAAAGAAGGGTTGCAAAGCGCTGAATGGGAACACCGGGCCATCCTTGCAGATGAAGTAGGGACCCATCTGGCAGTGGCCGCAGGCGCCCTGGCCGCATTTCATGTTGCGTTCCATGGAAACGAAGATGCGTTCCGCCGGGATGCGGCGCGCCAGGTTTTCGTAGATTACGAATCGCATCATGATTTCAGGTCCGCAGGCCAGCACGGCAGTCTTGTGCGGGTCGAGACGGACGTTGTAGAACATGATGGGGACAACGCCGACACGGCCGGTCCAGGTATCGTCGCCGCGGTCGACCGTGATCTGCAGGTCGATGCCGGCGTTCTGCCAGGCATCATATTCGGTGGGATACATCAAGTCTTTGGGGGTACGCGCACCGTAAAGCAGGATGACCTTGCCGTACTTGTCACGCTCCCGCATGATGGATTGGATGGCGCCGCGCAACGGAGGCAGGCCGATGCCACCGCAGGAGATGACCACGTCCATGCCCTGGATGGCCTTGAGCGGCCAGGAGGTGCCGAAGGGGCCGCGCAGGCCGACCACGTCCCCCAGCTTGAGCCGGCTGATGGCCTTGGTCACGCTGCCGACGGAGCGGACGGTGTGGATGACCATGCCATCCGCGGACTCCACATCGGAGCTCATCGAAATGGCAGCCTCGCCGTAGCCGGGCACGTAGAGCATGTTGAACTGCCCGGGCAGCCAGCGGAAACGCTGTTCAAGATCGGGGTCGGTGAAGCGCAGGGCCAGGGTGGTGATGCCCTCGGCTTCGGGTGTGATTTTGGCGACTTCCGTCCAGACGGGCAGGAGCAGCTTATTCATGGGAGCAATGTAGGGGGTGGCAGTGCTGATCAGGTTGGTGGTCATGCTTTCACCTCCTTGCGGATGGTGGCGACTTCCTCGGTCAGGTCGATCCCGACCGGGCACCAGGTAATGCAGCGCCCGCAGCCCGTACAGCCGAGAACGTCAAACTGGGCCTTCCACTGGCCGAGCTTGTGGGTAAGCCACTGGCGGTAGCGGCTGCGGATGTTCGGGCGGGTATTGCCACCAAAAACATAGGAGTAATTCGGGTTGAAACACGAGTCCCAGAGGCGCTCGCGGCGGGAGAGCTGACCCGTGACATCGGTCTGATCGGCTGCATCCCAGCAGAAACAGGTCGGGCAGACCTGGGTGCAGTTGGCACAGGAGAGGCAGCGTTTGGCCACGTCGTCCCAGCGCTTGGCGTCCAGGTGATCGGTCAACAGCTCGGGCAGGTCACGCGTATCCATGCCGCGGCCCATGTGACCGGCAGCATGCTCGAGGGCCCGGTTGGCGGCGGTCTGGACGTAAGCCGTGGGCAGCTCGAAGGTGCGGCGTGCCAGCAGGCTCAGGCCCAGCTCCGAACCGGCTTCCATCAGGAAAATGTCGTCCATTTCCGTCAGGCACAGGTCGAAGCCACCCTTATGGCGCGGACCGGTCTCCATCGAAACGCAGAAACAAGTGGCATTCGGATGAATGCAGTTCACCGCCAGGATGAAAAGACCCTCACGGCGGGCGCGGTAGATCGGGTCATAAAAATCGGGGCGCAGGAAAACCCTGTCCTGGATCAATATGGCTGCCAGTTCGCAGGCGCGCACACCCACCAGGGCATAATGCGGGGCGGGGGCGTCGTTGGGTTTGATCTGCCACTTGCCATCCTTCCGGGCCGTGAATAACTCATGGCGCGGCGGGAAGAGGAACTGCTTCCAGGATTGCGCGGCGGGGATAAAGTCAAAATAGCGCTCCATGCCGGTCTGTAACAGGCGGTAGCTGGCGGGACCCTGCTCGCTCCGATAGCCGCGCGGCAGATCCTGCAAGCTTTCGATGGGCTTGTAGACGATGCTGTTATCCTGCAGGCGCGGGCCGACGGTCTGGTAGCCATTTTCGCGCAGGTCCGCAAGCAGGAAGTCCAGCTCGGCCTTGGGGAGGGCGACGGTGGTCCCGATGGTCAGGTTCTTATCATTCATCAGATTTGGTCTCCATCGGTACAGCAAACATATCCAGCAGCTGCAGGCGGGTAACCAGCAGCCGGTTGGCGATCACACTGGTCATCTGGCGCATAAAGAGATAGCCAATGTCATGGTCGCGGTCGCAGAGTTCCTGCAGCCTGGTGGTGTCGGCGGCGATCACGGTGCCAGCCATCACGCCGACCGCCCCGGCGGTGCGCGTACGCACCTCGGGCGTCACGCTCGACCAGCCAAAGACATCCCCATCCTCGCAGGTAAAGAAGCGCACCTTGCCGTGGTGGGGAACGAACATATCCAGCGCCACGCGGCCGGTCAGGACAATATAGAAGAAGTCCTGCTTGTCGCCTTCACGGAAGAAGACTTCGCCAGGCTTGAACTGCCGCAGGCTGGAGATCTCTGCAAATTTCCGGATGTCGCCGGGCTCCAAATCCTGGAACCAGGGAACCTTCCGGAGTTCTTCATACACTTCATCGGTATTATTCATGGTGGTGTCTCCTGTTCTAGTTCGAAGGGCTATTTTAGCACAAGTTACAGATTTCACAAATGGATTTTTGTCCGCTAAATTACGTCAATCGGCACGAAGTTCGGTCGCTGATCTGTGCCAATCGGCATGAAAAGGATGATGATTTTTGGCACCATAAGGTGATGCCAATGCCTGATGGTGAGTAGATGTGCGACGCACTTCGCAAGTGCGTCGCACATATTAGCTCACATCTTCTTTAGAAGTTCTGCTTTCTTTGCCTGGAATTCGGCTTCGGTCAGTACGCCGTGCTGCCGCAAGGTGTCCAGCTGGGTCAGCAAATCCGCAAAGGTGGCAGCCGGGGTGGCCTGAGGCAAAACTGGCGCGGGAGCGTGCTCCAGCTTTTCCTTGGCATTGATCATGGTAGTCTTGTACTGGATCGGCCGGCCGATGCGCGTAAGTATATTCACGCCCAATTCGCTGGCGGTCAGGATCTCGATATTGCCGTAGTCAAATATCCGCCCCAGGAAGGACTGGCTCATTTTCACATCATTGACCTTTTCCAGGGAAGAATCGGTAACGTTCTTGCGGATCACACCGGAGAGCTGGATCACGCGGCGATTGGTTACCACGAACTTGCGATTCCACCAGGTGAGAATATCCCGGGTCAGGCTGATCAGTGGGAAGATCAGCAGGAGATACCCCAGCGCCACGAGGGGATTATGAACCCATAAACTCCAGATGAGGGAAACAGCAGCAATCAAGGCCAGCGATAACAGGCTCTCGGTGATAATCTCACCCAGCAGCACCAACCAGTGCTGATGCGTTGTAAAAAGCACCTGCTCATTTTCTCCCAACAAGCTGTTTAGATATTTGTCACTCATAAGATTTACCTCCTGTTCTTTGAGTTGTCAGCGCCGATATGGTTTGGATACCTATCAAAACGAGTATAGCAACATCATGCAGATAAATCAATCCCCATGCGGGAAATATGCTAAAATTCTTCAAATTCGATTCGTGCCATTCGTGATAAAGTGTCCGGTAACAATTTTAAGAACTGTATGCTATTGGAGCAACCATGAAAAACATCATCCTGCCCGTGAAAGGGACACGCGACTTCTACCCGGAACAGATGGCCGTGCGCAACTGGCTGTATGCCAGGGTCCGCCAGGTTTCGGAATCCTTTGGCTACCAGGAATGGGAAGCACCGATCATCGAGTCGCTTGATCTGTATGCGGCCAAGTCCGGGGAGGAGCTGGTCAAGAAGCAGTCTTACGTCTTCACGGACCGCAGCGGGGAGGAGATCACCCTGCGGCCGGAGCTGACTCCCTCGCTGGCGCGCATGATCGCCCAGAAGCAGGGTGAACTGGCTTTCCCGGCGCGCTGGTGGTCCTTCGGCCCATTCTGGCGCTACGAAAAGATGCAGAAGGGACGCACGCGCGAGTTCTTCCAGTGGAACATTGACATGCTGGGCGTGGCCTCCCCGGAGGCAGATGCAGAGCTGGTGGCTGTCGCGGCCGGTTTTCTCAAGGCGGTTGGCCTGACGCCTGAGAAAGCCAGGATCATGGTGAACAACCGGCGTTTCATGGATGCAGAATTCGAAGCGCTTGGAATCAGTGACGAGAAGAAGCCTGAAGTCGCGGGGCTGGTGGACCGGCGGGAGAAGATGGATCCGTTGACCTGGGAGGCCTACGCCCTTGAACTCGGGCTCAGCGCCAGCCAGCTCGAGGGCCTGAAAGCCCTGCTTGCGGATAGCGGAGCCTGGAAGCGCAACGAGGAACTCGTGCGCCTGTTCGCAGCCCTTGAGTCGCTGGGGGCGGCCGAATATGTGCGCTTTGACCCGAATATCATGCGCGGCCTGCTCTACTATACCGGCACAGTCTTCGAGGCGTTCGATGTGAGCGGCAGCGTCCGGCGTGCCATCCTGGGCGGTGGGCGTTACGACAACCTGCTGAGAGACGTGGGAGGGGAACCGCTCTCTGGCGTCGGCTTTGCAATGGGGGATGTGGTGATTGGCCTGGTCCTGCAGGAACTGGGGTTGGTCCCGGCGCTGGCCACCAGCCCGTCTTCCGTGTTGGTGACGGTCTTCTCCGCGGAGATTCAGCCGGAATCGATGCGCCTGGCGGCAGAGTTGCGCCGGTCAGGGCTCAACGTGACCTGCTATCCGGAGCCGGCCAAGCTTCCCAGGCAGTTCAAGTTCGCTGACCGGATGGGGATGAAGGTGGTGCTGGTGCTGGGCCCGGACGAGCTTGCGCAGGACCAGGTTGCGGTCAAGGACCTGGCCAGAAGCAGCCAAGAAATCGTGGCGCGCGACTCAGTGGCTGGAGAAGTCAAGCGCATCCTTGAAAGGCGCCAACCCTGATGGTATAATCCGCCCCGCCTGAAAAAATCAGGCCTACGGTGGGCGTAGCTCAATGGCGGAGCGTCTGACTGTGGATCAGAAGGCTGTGGGTTCGACCCCCATCGCCCACCCAAAAGAGACTCCCGAGGAGGGAGTCTTCTTTTATTCGAAAGGAACGGAAATAATGGCGATAAAAGGCGTTCTCTGGGATCTGGATGGTGTGCTGGTGGATACGGGAGAGTTCCACTACCAGGCCTGGCAGCGCACCCTGGCGGGGTATCAGCTAACCTATTCGCGTGAACTCTTCCGGCAGACCTTTGGGATGAACAACTGGAGCATCCTGTCGCTGCTGCTGGGGGACCGGATGGATCAAGACCTCTATATGAGGATCAGCGGGCAGAAGGAAGAAGCCTTTCGGGAGGTCATTCACGGCCGGATCAAACCCCTGCCCGGGGCGGTAGAAACTCTCGAGTACCTGGGATCAAGAGGCATCCCCCAGGCAATTGCCTCTTCCGCGCCGCAGGAGAATATCGATGCCATGGTGGATGAGCTGAGGCTGCGGAAATATTTTAAGGCCATTAAGTCGGCCTATAAAATGCCCGGAAAACCGGCACCGGATGTGTTCCTGGCCTCAGCAAAAGCAATTGGCATCCCGCCAAAGGATTGCCTGGTGATCGAAGACTCCGTGGCGGGAGTGGCAGGCGCCAAGCGTGCCGGCATGACCTGCCTGGCAGTGACAAATACCCATCCGGCCGGAAATTTGCAGCAGGCGGATTACATTGTGGATAGCCTGCTCCCGCTGGACCGGGCTTTTTGGGAGGCCCAGACAGGAATAAAAGAATAAAAGGGATTGGAAGAAATTAATTTTGTGGTTTATTGAGACTTTTTTCCTCCGGTTTCGGTTTTGAGCCGATTTCCACCAATTGAACCTGCACCTGGTAACGCTTCTCGCCGATCTGGAGCTTGCCCATCCCGAAAAAACCACGCGAACCGGTCTTGAACACTTTCTCTGCTGCCGTCAAAATACCGACAGCCTGGTCATCCTTCTTGATCTCAACACTGATCATCTGTACTCCTTTCTGCATATTATGCACCATTGAAATCTTACCATGATGGGGTGCCAAGCGGGTAACTAATGTGAATATTTACTCATAAGGATTTATAATAACAGGGCAATCCCATGCCCTCCCGGTGGAGAGAGAATGAACACGATAACGGAACAGGATTTTTTTCACGACGAACTTGCTCGAAAGGTTGCGCGCTTCCTGGTGATATTTCAGGTTTGTACGGTGACAGCAGGTCTCATTTTGATTTTCTTGCGGCTTGGCCCGATAGCCCTCTCGGTTGCAGTTTTGTCACTCGTCATACTCCTGGGCGCTTTCGTGTGGTTTTTAATTCGATACCGGTCTTACCCAACGGTCCTGGAAAAACAGAAGCTGGAAGGGCAAGCCAGCAGCCTGAAAGCCCAAATTCTTGCTTTGAACACGAATATCCAGTCGGCTCAACAAAACCGGGAGAAGATTGAACACGCTGAGCAGGTCGAAAAGACAGAGGCATTACAAGATATACAGAAGAAATACATAGAATGCGGCATGATCAATACAATGGTCCACGACGCTTATATCCCCGGAATTGGAGCGGAGCTCAAAGAACAACTGGCCCGCAAAGGCTTTACTACTGCCAAGAATACCACCTGGAATGTGAATAATCTGGAAGGAATAAAAACCGCCGAAGCCCAGGCCATCATTAATTGGCGAAATAACGTTTTTATAAGCTTCATTGAAACGAAGCCCATGGAACTGCCTGTGAAAAAACAGGACGTGATCACCAGGAAATACCAAAGTCTTCAGGCGAGTAATGCATCTGAACAGCAAAAATTGGAAGAAAGCAAGATAATCCTGGAACAGTCCGGGAAAGAAATTCAATCCCGCCTGGATCGACTTGTCCCTTATACGCTTACATCTTTCCTGAGTAACAGCCTGGCTTCCCGGGGAATTGGCGCAGGCATCGTCGGGTCTGGTTTGATCCTCAGCCTGTTCCTCCTGGGGTCCAGCGCGACCTATGCCGCAGTTCTCCAATCCCTTCCAACAGCCACGACGACCCCTACGGTCACGCCTACGCCAACCGCCACTTTCACAAAGACAAGCACTCCAACACCGACGGCGACAGAGACCCCAACATTTACTCCCACCTTTACCAATTCGCCAACCATCACCAATACTCCAAGGAGCAACTTCACACCAGGCAGTACTTACACTCCGACGCTGCCTCCCACGGTTACACCCGGCAGCACACTCACACTGCCTGCCCCTTAAAGAAAATTGAGGAAATAAATCATGTGGTTCAATGGAAAATTATCAAGGAACATAAACAGCCATCCATTCATTTTTTTTATCATTCTTGGACTGATTGCGAGTGGTCTTTTGGGGGGATACCTGGTTGTATCCGGGAAGGGAAAAACCGGCCCGTTCCAGCCCACTCCAACGATCACTCCAACCCTTGAGGCTACCAGGACCCGGGTTCCAGATGCCACGGCGACCAGCACGCCGCCCGCGCCGACCGCGACGGTATCGCTGGAGCCGACAGCCTTAATAGAGCAGCTGGTCGTCACTTTTATAGACGTCGGGCAAGGGGACGCGATTTTCATCATAGCCCCGAACGGTCAAACTGCCTTGATCGATGGGGGGGCGGCCGGGAGCGGGGCCCTGGCTTATTTGCAGGCCCAGGGAATCAAGGACATTGACATCATGATCGCCACACTTCCCACCGATGATCATATCGGAGGCCTGGCCGAGGTGTTGGATGCCATGCCGGTAAAAAAAGTGATCACCAATCCCCAGACAGTCACGACTACAAGCTACCGGCATTTCCTGGATGCGATCGCCACCGCCAAAGCTGAATATGCCGAGGTTGTAAGAGGGGACACGATTAATCTTGGAAGCCTTGTGTTCTCCGTACTGAGCCCGGCCGACATCAGTGCCGATAATTTGAATACCAATTCACTGGTGCTGAGAATGAGCTATGGAAAAACCACGTTCCTGTTCATGGGAGATGCAGATAGGAATGCTGAAGCAGGAATCCTGGCTGCTGGTCTGCCTGTGCAGGCGGATATTCTAAAGGTCGGCCGGCATGGAAGCTGTACGTCCTCCAGTCCAGCCTTCCTGGATGCCGTTCAACCAGTGGTGGCGATTTACTTTGCAGGACTGAACAATCCACTTGGGAATCCGTGTGCAGAGACCATCAGTGCATTGAAGGAACGCGGCGCGTTAATTTTTGGTACTGATGTTTTAGGATCAGTCATCGTCACGGCCACCATGGATGGTTATGTCATCAATAATGCGACCGGGGTGATATTCAGGAAATAGGCCATACGCAGAATCCATCCTTTTAAAAACCGCAGCCCGGCCTCGATTGAGGCCGGGCTATTACTACGCCATAGGAGGCGGGCGTTTTGAAAAGCTCCTCAGCAAATTTTGCCATGCATCCTGCACAACAGGGCAGGCAGGTATGCGCCGCGCAGGGCCCGCGGGGCGAGGCTGGTTTCCCTGTGAATTAGGATCCTAAATCTTCCGCGCTGACCGGCGTCCAATCCTGCAGGCAGAAGGCGGTAAATTTGCCAACCTGGCAGGCCTCGAACGCCCCAGGCGGATGGACAAGCGCACCCGGCTTATCTGGGATGGCGCAGGAAGGCCGGGATGTCGAGGTCTTCGGTATTGAAGACCTGCGGCTTGAACTCGCCGGGCTGGCCAGCTTCAGCAGTCACGTTTACGGATTCCTGCGGACGGTTGATCAGTTTCCCGTCTATCGTGCGGGAGACCGGGCGGGGAGTAATGCGGCGCGGCATCCCGGATCGTTCAAAGCCGGTGGCGATCACCGTGACGTGGATCTCGTCGGTCAGGTTCGGGTCGATGACTGCACCGAAGATCATATTTACATCCGGGTGGGAGGTCTCGCGGATGAGGGCAGCTGCCTGGTTCACCTCGAAGAGGGTCAGGTTCGGTCCACCGGTGACGTTGAAGAGCACACCCCTGGCGCCGTCGATGGTTATGTCGAGCAATTGGCTCGAAATGGCCTGCTCGGCAGCCAGGCGGGCGCGATCCTCACCGGAGGCTTTGCCGACTGCCATCAGGGCGGCGCCGCCTTCACTCATGATGGCGCGCACGTCCGCAAAGTCCAGGTTGATCAAGCCGGGGACGGTGATCAGTTCGGAGATGCCCTGAATGCCCTGGTGCAGGACTTCGTCGGCGAGCTTGAAAGAGTTGTTCAGGCTGGCGCGCTTATCCATGATTTGCAGCAGGCGGTCATTCGGAATGACGATCAGCGTATCGGCGTGATCCTTGAGGTTCGCCATGCCAGCCTCACAGGACTGCATGCGCTTGTTGCCCTCAAAGGTGAACGGGCGGGTGACGACACCAATGGTCAGGGCGCCATTCTCCTTGGCGATCTGGGCCACGATGGGGGCTGCGCCAGTGCCGGTGCCGCCGCCCAGGCCAGCCGTGACGAAGACCATGTCTGCGCCTTTGAGCACATTGTACAGGTCCTCAGCGGATTCCTCGGCCGACTTGCGCCCGATCTCCGGATCGCCGCCGGCACCCAGGCCGCGCGCCAGCTTGTTGCCGATGCGCACCTTGGTGGGGGCGGAGGAGAGCATCAATGCCTGGGCGTCGGTGTTGATGGAAATAAATTCCACGCCCTGGATGCCCTCGTCGATCATCCGGTTGACGGCGTTGCAGCCGCCGCCGCCCACACCAACCACCTTGATGCGGGCAAATGATTCGGTCTGTGTCTTCTTTGTGTCCATTCTATGCCTCCTATGCATAAAAATTGGTTTTGATGTATGCGAGTGTGTAAATAACCATATTGGTAATTAAGGGATTAACCGTTTGAACCAGTCCTTTAAAGGATCCAGATTGACGGGAATCTCCTTCCTGGAGCGGCGTCGACCGCCGGAACGATTGAGTGACATTTCTTCTTCGGTGAGATCGGCAGCCCACTGCAGCAAGCCGAAACCAGTTGAATATGCAGGACTTTTCAACTGGTCCACCAGGCCGACCATCTTCTCAGGGCCGGCAGTGCGGACGGGGATGCCGAGCACCTGGCTGGCAAGTTGACGAATGCCGGGCAGTGCGCTGGTCCCGCCAGTGAGGACCATGCCGGCCGGCAGGAGGCCATCATAACCGGAGCGTTTTATCTCCTGCAGGATGAGCGTAAAGATCTCCTCGACCCTGGCCTCGATGACATGAGCCAGATCCTGGCGGCTGACCTGGACCGGGGCATCTTCGCCATAGGCGCGCACGGTCAGGTACTCTTCGGCGCCCACACCGGATTGCGTGGCAAAACCATATTTCTTTTTGATATCCTCGGCCTGGGCGAGAGGCAGGCGCAAACCGGTGGCAATGTCGTTGGTGATGTGATTGCCGCCCACCGCCAGGACCATGGTGTGCCAGACATGCCCATCCACGTAAATGGCCAGGTCGGTTGTTCCGCCGCCGATGTCGCAAACCGCCACGCCCATCTGGCGCTCTCCATCCGAAAGCACCACGTCCCCTGAGGCGAGCGGATTCAGGACGAACTGCAATACCTCCACGCCGGCTGCTCCGACGCACTGGCGCAGATTTTCGACGGTAGCCTGGGCGGCGGTGATGATGTGGGCTTCCACTTCAAGACGGTAGCCGTGCATTCCAAGCGGCATGGTTACGCCGTCCTGCCCGTCGACGCTAAATCCGCGCTGGATGATATGAATGATCTCGCGGTTGTGCGGGATGGCGACCGCCCGGGCAGCATCCAATGCACGCAGCACGTCATCCTCGTCGATTGTTTCTCCGGAGATACCAGCCACGCCGCGGCTGTTGACGGATGAGACATGGGCGCCCGCCAGGCTCACCAGGGCGCCGGTGATCTCCACACCCGAAACCTGCTCGGCCTTCTGCACCGAGCGCGTGATGGCCTGTGCAGCCGCTCCCAGGTCCACAATGACACCCTTCTTGATGCCTTCGGAGGGTTCAATGCCAGACCCCAGGATGCGGATGGTTTCCGGCTCCACGCGTCCCACCAGGGTGCAAACTTTTGTCGTGCCTACGTCAATTCCTACAACAATTTCGTCCATATGCTTTTCCTGTACCATTTCTGGTTATACGGTCACTTATAGAATGGTGCATCCAGGTATGCCAGGCTGACCAGCGTAGGCGTGATGCCCTTTTGGGAAAATGTATCCAGAATGGCTTGATAAATCTTCTTTTTCATATCAATATTGGTTGGTTCCTGGCCAAAATATACAGACCAGCCCTGAGGGTCCTGCCAGCCCATGCCGTATTTTGGGTCGAAGACCATGGGCGCTCCATCGGGAACCTGGGGAGATAACTTCAGGATGGCCTGGACAATGGCGGGCTCGATAAAAGGCTGGTCGTAAGCAGATTTATTTGGGTCCTCCGCAGGCTTGGGCGGATTACCGTTTGAAGCTATCTGGACCAGGCCCGGGACCTCGCCGCGCGGCTTGAAGGCAATTCCATTCGGATCGATCCAGGTGGTTTGGCCATCCTGGTACCAGGCCAGGATGGGCACACGTTCAATCACGGCGACCTGCAGGCTGTTGGGGAAGCCCACCGTGACTTTGACTTGAGCAAGGTCGGGGAAGGCGGTTCGTAAATCCGCTTCGATCTTGGACGGGATGGCATTATAGATGGGCTTTCCGATCAATCCGGTGCTGGCAGCGACTTCAGCCGGATCAATCCGCTGGTTGCCGCTCAACTCGACTGAGCTCACCGCGAACGCATTGGCAGTCGCCATGGTGTAGAGCAGCAAGACCAGGAGCAGGGATAACCCGGCGGAAACCCAGCGCGGGCCCAGGTTTGGAAAGCTCAGCAACGGTGTGCGTACGGCAGTGTGGCCGAGACTGAAGGCAAAATCGTAGCCCCGGCGGTTGGAATTATGTGACTTCCTGCCCGGTTGTTCCCTCAGGGTACGCTGACCAGGTCTCCTACTGGTGTTTGCCGCAGAATTTACACCGAAGGTCCGGCGAAGAGTGGTGGGTGCAATTGGACGCGGTTCAACGGGCAGGAAGACAGACGCCGGCCGGTAGGCTTGCCGGGAAGTCCGGGAGGCAGGCCTGGCAGTTGGCTTGGAATGTTCGTTTGCCCGCCTGTCCCTGCCCAGGGATTCCTTGGGAAGTTTGGAGGAACGGCGCTGGCGGACAGTATTGGCGCGGGAGGGTTTCTGCTGTGAGGTCATGAGTTTCTCCTAAATCGGCGTTCGGTGCGATTGCGTTCGGCCTGGCGTTCCAGAGCCAGTTCGACCAGGCGGTCAACGAGGCCGGCATAGGGCAACCCGCTGGCTTCCCAGAGTTTTGGATACATGCTGATGCTGGTGAAGCCAGGGATGGTGTTGAGTTCATTCAGGTAGATCGCTCCGGTATTCTTCTCGAGGAAGAAATCAACCCGGGCCATCCCGGCACAGTCAATGGCTTTGAAGGCACTGACAGCCAATCGGCGGATCTCTTCGGCGGTACTGGCGGGCAACGGAGCCGGGATGAGCAATCCGGAGGTGCCATCCACGTATTTGGATTCATAGGAATAAAACTCGCGGCTTGGGAGTACTTCGCCGGGCACGGACGCAAGTGGATCGTCATTGCCGAGCACGGAGACCTCGATCTCACGGGCATCCACGCCGCGTTCAATCATTACACGGCGGTCATAGGCGGCGGCTTCCATGAGCGCTTCGCCCAGGTCCGCGCGGCGGTTGCACTTGGTAATCCCGACGGAGGAACCCAGGTTGACCGGTTTGATAAATAAAGGATAGGCTGCGACTGTTTCGGCCCGGCGGATGACTGCTTCGATATCTTTTTCGATTTCGCTGCGCAGGACGAGCATGGATTCAACTGTAGGGATGCCGGCGGCGCGCATGACATCCTTGAAGATGACTTTATCCATGCCAACCGAGGAACCGGTTACGCCCGCGCCCACGTAGGCGAGATCAGCCATTTCAAGCAGGCCCTGCAGGGTGCCATCTTCGCCATAGGTGCCGTGCAGGACGGGGAAGACCACGTCCAGGTCGGTAAGTTTCTCGAAACTCATTGCGGGGGCCGCGGACCGTAAAACATAAAGACCTGGTTTGGAAGGATCCGGCAGGATGGTACAAGGCAGCAATTCTTCGGTCTGCCCCTTCTCCAGCGCCAGGAGGGCATCCGGTCCGGTCAGCCAGGTACCGGCATGGGTGATGCCGACCTGGAAAACCGTGTATTTCTGTGGATCAAGTACGCCTTGCACCGACCGCGCTGAATCCAACGAGACTTCATGCTCTCCTGACCGCCCCCCAAACAGGACAGCAATCTTCAACTTGCTTTGCGTACTGTCGCTCTTATACATATTCTCTTACCACTCACCAATGAATTCAATCTCAGGTTCCAGCGTGATTCCAAACTGCCTCAGGACAACCTGCTGTGCCAGGTCGATCAACGCACGCATATCGACGGCCCTGGTCTGGCCATTATTGATGAAGAAATTGGCGTGCTGGGTACTGATCATGGCGTTTCCGATGGTTTTTCCTTTCAGGCCGGCTGCCTCGATCAATCGCCCGGCTTTATCATCTGGCGGATTCTTAAACATTGAACCCATGCTCGCGCCGGGCGGCTGGGATGTCCGCCGCCGGGTGGAAAATTGCTCCATTTTTTGCCGGATGGCCCGCTGATCTCCGTGATTCAAAGACAGGTCGGCTGAAAGGATGATAACGGGCGGATGGGTGCGCTTCAGCAGGCTGGTACGGTAGCCATATTCCAATTTGTCCACTTTCCAGGTCTGGCGTCCGTGGTCCCGGTGGAATACTTCGACCGAGATCAGGTTCCCGGCCATATCTCCTTCAAAGGCGCCAGCGTTGCCATACACGGCCCCGCCCAGGGATCCGGGGATGGAGGCAGCCCATTCAAAACCAGTCAGACCCAGGCGGGCCGCGCGTTGAGCAATATCATTGGGAGTGACACCCGATTCGGCGTGGACGCTGGGCGGTTCAGCCTGCAAATCAAATCTCAGGAAGCGGGCCCGGTTGATGATGACCGCGCCGCGCACGCCTCGATCGCTGACCAGCACATTCGACCCGCTGCCAAGCAGGATGAATGGCACTTCCATTTTCCAAAGAAACCCACCCGCTTGTATCAACTCGTCGGTCTTTCGTACAAAAACCAGAACGTCAGCCGGACCGCCGATGCGTGCGGCAGTATAGCCGGAAAGAGAAGCATTCTCCTGCATCCGGTCGCCGAAAGTCTCACGCAGTTCAGCAAGGACGGTTGGGTTAATCTGCATTACGGGCTTCCTTCAAATGAGCCAGCACTTCGGTACTGACCTGGTCGGCATCCCCGGCGGAGAGGACCAGCAAAACATCGCCGGAGCGGAGATGCATTACCAGGTACGGGGTCACATCCGCCAGACTGGCAATAAAATGGGCAGGGCGCGGCATGCCGTCCACAACCTTCCTGGACGAAAAATCCTGTTTTGGCTCGCGGGCGGGATAAACTTCGGTCACGATGACTTCGTCGGCGTCGCTGAACGAATTGGCGAAATCTTCCAGGAGCATCTGCGTGCGCGAGTAGGTATGTGGCTGCCAGACCACCCAGATGCGGGAATGCGGATATCGATAACGTGCCGCTGCCAACGTGGCCTGGATCTCAGTCGGGTGATGCGCGTAGTCATCGATTACTGTGATCCCATTCACCTCACCCTGGACCTCGAAGCGGCGTCCGGTCCCGGCGAATTGACCGAGAGCCCCGGCAGCCTCCTGGAGCGGCAGGCCGAGCAGTTGGGCGGCAGTCAGGGCTGCCAGCGCATTCAGGATATTATGTTTGCCAGGCACCTGTAATTCAACATTGACCATGTTGCCCAGCACATAGGCGTTGAAGGTGAAGCCGCCTTTTTCATTGACTGAAAGCAGCCTGGCAAAGGTCTCGGTTCGCCGTTCATTGCCGGCAACCGTGGTCGTAAACCCATAACCGAGCGCGGCTTTACCGATTTTTTCGGCTTGCAACAGCAATGCAAAGGCACCGGGGTCCTCGGCACAGGCGATCAAGGTCCCATTGGCAGGCAGGTGCTGGATGAATTCCATGAAAGCGGCCTGTAAATCTGCCAGAGTGGGGTAACAATCCGGGTGATCGTGCTCGATATTGGTCACTACTTCGATGGTGGGCTGCAAGCCCAGGAACATGCGGTCATATTCGTCGGCCTCGATCACGAATGCGCGGCCCTTGCCATAGCGGGCATTGACGCCCAGATTGCCCAGGACACCACCGACAATGAAGGATGGGTCCTGGTTTAGAGCGGACAACATCCAGGCGATCATGGCTGAAGTGGTTGTCTTGCCATGCGTTCCGGCAACCGCGATGCCGGTCTTGCCTTGCATCAGACTGCCCAGAAAATCAGCCCGTTTGAGCACCGGGATTCCGGCAGCACGCGCCGCGACGACTTCGGGATTGTCGTCCGGAATGGCGGAGGAACGTACCACCAGGTCAGCGCCTGAGATGTTCTCAAGGCAGTGACCGATGTGGATGGTCACGCCTGCAGATTTCAGGTCCCGGGTGAACGGGGATTCGGCGCGATCCGACCCGCTCACCGTGTGTCCCATTTCGAGCAGGAGACGAGCGATGGCAGAGAGTCCGGTACCGCCGATGCCGATCAGGTGAATGCGAGTCATAATTTAGATGAACACCACCAGTACAAAGATAAAAGCGACCACTACGGCGAAGTAAATGCCGGGGATGCCGAGGAGCTTGGGAGCCATGTAAGCGAGCATACCCTGAGCCAGTTTGGCAAATTCTCCAGTGGGAGCCGAGATGACACCTGCAAATGGGTATCCGGCCTCCGACAGGTAAAACCAGATGGTCCCGGCAATCAAGTATCCGTTAAAAGCGCCAATGACCACTCCCAAAATGACATCCTGGAGTTTTTCGCGGACCATCTTGGCTGCAAAACGCTCGATGTTGGGTGTCTGGTAACCAAAGAATACCAGCATCACCAAAATGATCGTGCGCAACCAGAAATAAAACTCCTTGTTCGAATCTTTCAAGTCGCGAATGAACGGGATGTAACTGGAGATCAGGGTGGTGAATGTAAGCGCCAGGATTACGCTGAAGGAGACCAGCAGTTCCTTGGCCCAACCGCGCATTCCGCCGATGAGCGCGAACAGGACAACGTACATCCAGAAGATGAATGCCAGAGTTACCATGGTTTACTCCTCTCCCGGCCAAGGGCGAGCAACTCGCGGCCGATCCCTGCGGCGGCCTCAGGATGTGACAGGCTCTGCATGGCGAGGCGCATGGAAGCCAATTTCTGAGGCTGATTTAGCAAGGTGTTTACAGTTGGCAGGATCTGATCAGAAAGCCTGGCATCTTCAAGCAGGACTGCCGCGCCGTGTTGGACGAGGTAATTGGCGTTTACTTTTTGGTAACGCCACGCATGCGGGTAGGGTACCAGTATCGCCGGCAGGCCAAAGAGCGGGAATTCGCCCAATGATGAGGCCCCGGCGCGTGAGAGTGCCAGATCGGCAGCCGCCAGGGCTGCGCCCATCTCTTCGTGAAGGTACGGGTAAGCATGGTAACGGGCTAATTGCGCTTTTGAAAGATTCTTATTTTTTGTTTCCATGTCCGGCCAGTCCAGTTCACCGGTGATGTGAATCACTTGAGCCAATTCAAGGATTGCCGGCAGGTTTGCCAGAACGGCGTTATTTATTGAACGTGCGCCCTTGCTCCCTCCAAATGCCAACAGGATGGGACTTTCATCGGTCAGACCCAGGGTCTGGCGGGCGGCCTGGCGTGTCCAGCCAGTCAGGTCGGACCGGGTTGGGTAGCCGGTCAGGACGATACGACCCGGGTTTGCGAAATAGCGAAATGAGTCTTCAGCGGTGACGGCAATCCTGTCTGCAAAGCGGGCCAGGGTATTCAGTGCCAGGCCCGGTTCGATATCCGGCACGTATAACAGGCTGGGTATTTTCCTGCCCGCCAGTGCCATGGGAACCGCCACATATCCACCGGTGAAGAACAGCACGTCTGGTTTGAACTCCTGAAGTATGCGCCTGGAAGCAGAGATGCCGCGGCCCAACTGCCACAGGTTGCGCGGCAGGGTGCGCAGATCAACCCCGTGCACTCCGGCAGCCGGGATGGTCTTTAATGGAATGCCATTTCTCTCAACGAGTTGGGTTTCCATTCCGCCTTCTGCTCCTATCCAGAGGAATTCGGCATTATCTCGAATGGCTTGCAGGACGGCCAGCGCGGGATACACCCCGCCGCCGGTCCCGCCGGCGCAGATCAACAGACGCACTGTATGACCTCCGTTCATTGTTCTCACCAGTACCCGCGGCACTGGTGTGGGCAGCCGGTGCTCTCTGCCCGGATTGACGCGAAATGCTCAATAAAATACCGATGGCTGCCAGGGTAACCAACAGGTTTGAGCCACCTGCGCTGATAAATGGGAGTGCATTGCCCGCAAAGGGCAGCAGACCGACCATCACGGCCATGTTGATGATGGCTTCGATGACAATCCAGAAGGACAGCCCGGCTGCCATCACGGAACCGAGCATATCGGGAGCTTTGGCAGCAATTGCCAGGCCGCGCCACAGCAAAACACCATACAGCCCGATCAGGACCACGGCGCCAGCCAATCCCAATTCCTCAACGATCACGGCGAAGATGCTATCGGTGGCCGCGTAAGGCAGGCCGATCAATTTCGTGGTGGCATTTCCGATGCCCACACCAAATAATTTTCCTTTGTAGACGGACTCCAGCGACCATAATACGTGGGAACTGGATTTCAACGGATCCTTCAGCCCGTCCAGATATGGCCCGATGCGCGCCTGACCAGTGGGAGTGAATCGAGCCACTAAATAGCCAGCCACCAGTGCAACGACGCAGAACAGGATGATCTGCCTCAACTCGCCTCCTGCCAGGAAGAACAGCAGCCCTCCCAGGATGAAGACTGTTACTGCCGCGCTCAGGTCAGGCTGGCGGAAGATCAAACCACCGATCACGCCCAGGATGATAGCCAGCGGAAACAGACTCAACTGTATGATATGCATGTACTCCCGCTTGCTGTAAAGCCAGACCGAAAGGTAGATGATGGTTACCAGTTTTGCCAATTCTGAAGGTTGGCCTGAACCATTACGAAACGTGCGCACCGCGTTATTCCGAACCTCATTATTTATCAGTACCGCGACGAGCAGAATAATCGTCAGGATCATCATCAGGAGGGCAAGTTTTTGCCAGCGATGGTAATCAATTCTGGAGAGCACAATTGCCGCAACGGTTCCGATGGCCACCCACAGCAGTTGTTTGTTGAAGATGAATGTTGGCGATCCATACAGCCGCAGTGAAAAGTCCGTGCTGGCTGAATAAAGAATCAGCAGACCAAGGATGCCCAGGGCAATTACCGCTGCGATCAGGATCAGGTCGCCTGTGGAAGTCCGGGAACGACGGATTGGCGTCGTTACAGATCGAGCAGACTGGTTTACGAAAGTTCCGATACCCATTTTCGAAAAGCCTTTCCACGTTCTTCGAAATCATAGAATTGATCAAAACTGGTGCCGCCCGGTGAAAACAAGACGATGCTACCAGGTCCAGCAACCTTTGCAGCTGCCTGGACTGCTTCTTCAAGACCTTTGCAGTGGTCCAGGGTCAGCGGAAGCGGGCCGCTCGCAAGTTCCAGCGACGAGGCAATCTTTTCAGCCGCCTCACCGAAGAGCACCACGTGCTCCACGCGCTGGCGGATCAGGGCAGCCAGTTCTTCCCAGGGCAGGTTCTTGTCGCGTCCACCCAGGAGTAGGACGATCGGCTCAGTAAAGGAGTGGATGGCTGCCATTGTTCGTTCAGGTGCAGTGGCGATGGAGTCGTTGTACCATTGGGCCCCATTCCACTCACGGACGAACTCCAAACGGTGGGCGACACCGCGAAACTCTTGTGCAGCAGAAAGCATGGCGTCCAAAGGCAGACCCGCCGCACATCCGATGGCAAAGGCAGCCAGAACGTTCATCACATTGTGCTCGCCGCGCAACTGTATCTGTTCGCGCCGCATCAATGGAATGTCCACTCCGTGCTGGCGTAGTTGCAGGCGGCCATCAGCCATGAAAGTGCCTACCTGATCTGCAGGGAACGCGCCAGTCCCAAAAGAGACCAGCCGCCCATGGATATCTTCACGCAGGTTCCAAGAACCAGCATCCGTGCGGTTCAGGACGGCAGTATCCTCCGGCTGCTGGTATTCCAGGATGCGGCGTTTGGCCGCGGTGTAGGCTTCCATCGTGCCATGCCGGTCAAGGTGGTTCGGCGTGATATTCAGGATGGCTGCCACGTTCGGCGAAATAGTCATCTGCTCCAATTGGAAGCTTGAAATTTCCAGAATTGCCAGGCTGTCGGGCGTCATCTCGTCTGCATAATTCAGCAATGGGTCGCCGATATTGCCACCGGTGTAGGCTTTGTCGCCCAAGGCATTTCTGGCCATAAGCCCAACCAGCGTTGTGGTGGTGGTCTTCCCGGCGGATCCGGTGATTCCGATCGTCCGGCAGGGAGCCAGCTCCATGAAGACCTGTGTATCATTGGTTAAAGGGATGCTGCGCAGCATGGCGGCCACCACCAGTGGGTTATCCAGGGGTATACCCCCGGAGATGCATAAGACATCCGTTGTGTCGAGAATTTCAACTGGATGACCGCCCAGTACCCAGGTGATGGGCAGGTCAGCCAGGGCGGAACGGGCTGCGGACATTTCTTCCGCGCTGCGGCGGTCATTCACGGTCACCAGTGCCCCATGGCGCGCCAACCAGCGCGCCGCCGCCTGTCCCTGGCGGGCGCCTCCCAGAATAACCACGCGTTTCCCTTTCCAGTCTGTTCCCGGTTTCATTCTTGCTACACCAATACCAATCCAATGCCAAGCATGGCTCCAATGAGACCAATCAGCCAGAAGCGTTGTACAATTTGCATTTCTGACCAGCCAAGCAGCTCAAAATGCAGGTGGATGGGCGCCATCTTGAAAAATCGCCGTCCGTGGGTAATTTTGAAATAAAAGATCTGGATAATATCACTCAAAGCTTCGCTCACCGGGATGACTGCGATGACTGGCAGCAAGGCCCACTGGCCGGTCATCAGTGCAATGACGCCGATCGTCGCGCCCAATGAAAGGGACCCGGTATCACCCATGAATAGCTGGGCAGGGTGGACATTGAACCACAAGAAGCCAAACAGGGCGCCCACCATCGTGAAACAGAACCGACCGATAAAGATCTGCCCCTGCAGGAGGGCAATTGCTCCATAGGCAGCGAAGATGGTGGCAGATACCAGCCCGGCCAACCCATCCAGCCCATCGGTGAAGTTGACCGCGTTGGATGCGCCAATGATGATGAATGCTGCAACCGGGATGTACAACCAGCCCAGTTTGATCTCAAAGTCAACTCCCGGCAGGTAAAGTTCGGGGACCTCCAACAGATATTTCAATACCAACGCAATCCCAATGCCAAGCACCAACTGGGCAGCGAATTTTGTCCTGATCCGCATTCCTTCCCCCTTTCGTTTCCCATGGATTCCTTCCCAATCATCAATTACTCCCAGCATGGCGAAACCCAGCATGGCAATCAAGGGGACCAGCACTGACTGGCCAAAGATGCGCATTCCGATCAGGCTGGCGGCATTCAGCAGAACGGTGACCAAGACGACCGGTGTTATGAACATCACGCCACCCATGGTGGGAGTGCCCATTTTGACAAAATGCTTGCCGGGTTCATCCACGCGGATCTGCTTGCCAATTCGGAAATGGCGCAGGATCCGCAGCAATGGCCCGCCCCAAATGACAGTCATCATGAATACCAACCCGGCCAGGCTGAGAGCTAATGCAGTATCGTTCATGATGCAACCTCCAGGGCGGAAACGATACGATCCATGTGGATGCCGTGGGATCCCTTGACCAGGACCACATCTTTTTCAATCAGTGAATTCTGAAGGTGGGCTATGGCTTCGTCGGTATTTTCAAATTCGATAATTCTCCCGGGCTGCATGCCTGCCATGCGCGCTGCGGATGCAATCAGGTGACCGAGGTTTCCAATCGTGACCAGCGTATCGGCCACTTCGGCAGCCCGCACGCCTACAAGCTCGTGTCCCTGCTTTTCATAAGGGCCAAGCTCAAGCATATCGCCCAAAACGGCAACCTTATGGCCGTCCAATTCAGCCAGAAGGTTTAGTGCGGCCAGCATGGATTCGGGCGAAGCGTTATAAGTATCGTCCAAAAGCAACGCACCCCTGACGCTTCGGACAGCCGTCAGGCGCAATTGTGCACGTCCCTGGTGCAAGCCGTCGATGATTTCCTGCCAGGTCAAATTGTCCACCAGGCCTACCGCAGCAGCGCGCAGGGCCGTATGGACTGAATGTCGTCCGATCATTGGGATATGCACATGCAGGGATTGATTTTGGTAGTGCAGCTGTAAACGAATGCCCTCCAGCCCAAGGCTTTCCACTTCATCAGCCCACAGATCAGCTTTCGGATCGAGGCCATAAAAGAAGACATGCGCCTTTGTAAGCCCGGCCATTTTCGATACCCAGGGGTCATCCAGGTTCAGGATGGCAACACCATCAACGGGCAGGGCCTGGACCAGCTCGGATTTACCGCGGAAAATGGCTTCCTGGGAACCAGCCCGTTCCGCATGGACGGTGCCGATATTGGTCACCACGCCGATACGCGGCCGGGCAATATCGCATAGCAGGGCTATCTCGCCGGGAACGTAAAAGCCCATTTCCAAAACCGCCCGCTGGCAACCCGGGCCGAGTCTTAAAATGGTCAATGGCAGCCCGATCTCGTTATTCATGTTCCCGGAGCTTTTCAGGGTGTGATAGCGCTGGTTGAGCACCTCGTAAACCACTTCTTTTGTGGTGGTCTTTCCTACGCTGCCGGTGATACCCACCACGTCCAGATCCAGTTTAAGCCTCCAGCAGCGTGCAATTTGCTGCAGGGCTGAAAGCGTATTTTCAACATAAAGGCAGAGAGGCAAATCCTTGAAGGGTGAGAATAAAAATTTTGAAGCGCTGTGCAGGTTGGGCAGCTTGCCTGGGGCCAGTCGAAGAGTTTTGAAAGAGCCGCTGATTTTATGCTGGATTAAAGCAAACGAGGCCCCACGCTGGAAAGCGTCTGCGACATAGTCGTGTCCGTCAACGTGTTCGCCGGGGAGTGCCACGAACAACCCGCCAGGGATGACCTGACGCGAATCCACCGCCGCCTCAGTGATCGCAATGTCTGCCAGGGCGGGGCGGATGTTCGTGAGAGCTTCAAGTACATCAGCCAGAGTCAGCATGAAACCTCAAGGACTGGTAATCTTTAATCGTTCTGCGTCCGGCGGGATGCCCATCAGAACGACCAGTTTTTCGATAACCTGTTTGAAGATCGGGGCAGCTACAACGGAGGCTGCCCGGTTGCTCTGTGGTTTCTCAAGCCACACATAAACCAGGAAACGGGGATCATCCACAGGACCCCAACCTATGAAAGAGGCATTTATTTCGTTGGGGTCATAAAAAATTGGGGCCGGGACGGGAATCTGGGCTGTACCAGTTTTCCCGGCGATGGTGTAGCCTGGGAGGATTGCGTCGGAAGATTCTGTCTCCAGGCCGTTGGCAAGCATTGTGGAAATGGTTCGGGCAGTTTCGGCTTTGATGGGAGTACCAACCACCTGCGGTAACATGTTGCTCTGTTGACCATCCCGTACCTGGGCATAGAGTATATGCGGGTAAACCATTTTCCCATCATTGGCAAGCGCTGAGGCTGCCATGATCATCTGAATGGGGGTTATGGCAACGCCCTGGCCGAAGGCATTCGTGGCAAGGTCCTCCGGTCCCCAATCGGTGTCGCCGGGGTGTTTCAAACGTCCGGGGACTTCACCAGCCAGGTCAATTCCAGTGAGGTGGCCGATGCCGAAGCGCTGCATATAAGCATAAAAGGCATCGTTGCCCATCTGGGTGGAAACCCAGGCCAGGCAAACGTTGAGCGAATGCGCCAGGCAGCCAGTCATATCCTGATAACCCCAGGCATTCCCGTCCCAGTTATAGAAGGGAAATCCACCGACATTAATGACTCCGGTATCAAGGAAAACCGTGTCAGGTTTGACAGTGCCGTTGTCCAGTGCGGCAGCCATCGTCAGAATCTTGACGACTGAGCCGGGTTCATAGGCCTGGCTGATGGCCCGGTCGAAGGGGATACCAACGGGGAAAATCTGGTCCACGAGCGTATATTCGTTCAGGTTCATGCGCGGAGTGGATGTCATCCCCAGAATTTCACCAGTTTTGGGATCCATGACGACAATGGTTCCGGATATGGCGCCCGTACTGATCAGCGCGTCATCCAGGATTTTCTCCACAGACGCCTGGATTTCCCGATCAATGGTCAGGATGAGGGTCTGGCCCGGGGGAACCTGGGGATATTCCTCAGCGCGGCGGGGATCGGCCGGGAGGCGCAACGTTATAGGTATGCCAGCCAGGATATTGTCATATTTCTCTTCCACACCCATGTAGCCATGATCATCTCTCGTCACGTAGCCGATCACGGTGGATGCCAGGTCATTTTCCGGGTAGCTGCGCATCAGGTGCGCCGTAAATTGTATGGCACTTAGATCGGGACCTCTGGGGTCGTCCTGGAGCAGTTTGAGTCGATCGTATTTTTCCACATCGACATAGTCATCCAGTTTGATGTATTGGATGTCAGCGCCGGCATTCGTTATCTTATTAATGGTCTCGGCCGGGTCAAGCCCCAGCACCATCTGGGTGGCCAGGGCGATGTTTTGCTCCATTTCCTTGGCTTTGGCTTCATCCGCAGGAATGGCCACCAGGTCCACACCCACTTCATAGACGGTCTTGTTCCCGGCCAGCAGGTTGCCGCGCCGGTCATAAATGAGCCCGCGAGCCGGGTAAAAGGTTTTCCATATTTCAGTACCGTTGCGTGTGTTCCCTCCGACATCCTTGTTGTTCTGGATTCGGACAATTTGCACCGGGATGGCGGCGCCGACCAACGCCATGATAACGGCCACAGTTGTGTAACGCCAAAAAGATAATATCTTCATGGTTGGCCTCCCGCAGACTCAGCAAGCGTACGCGTGATCCAATCAAATAACGACTCGGTATATTCAGGGAGAATCACGGGCTTCTGAGCTTGGACCTGGCTGGCTGGCGTTGGCTGTGACATATTCACGGCTGTACTGGGTGTGTATCCGGACACGGTTACATAGGTGAAATCTTCCGGCTTGGCAGGTCGATAGCCCAGGATTTCAGCCCGTTTTTGCATCGACTTAACCGAGGTCAACCTGGCTAATTCTGTCTCCAGGTCAGAATTCTTGCGTTGATCATTGATAAGTGTGGGCTGGAGCAATTGAACCTCCCGCCCTGCCACAGTGGCGCGAACGGTGACATTCAGGTATATGGCAGACACCATGGACACTGCCACAAGTGCAAGCAGAAACAGCCCAATCCACTGGCGTTGTACCCTCCAATGGGCCTGGCGGACTTTTTGGACGATCTGCGAAACGTTATCCATTGATAGATCCATTGCTTTACCTATTTTGTCGACGAGGTGATGCTGCACCTCCGTTCAGCCTGCGCAACCACCGCAGGTACAAGTGAGCCAACACCCATTGGCTTATGAAATTTGTAACTTCTCAGCGACCCGCAGCCTGGCGCTGCGAGCGCGGGAATTCAGTTTGACTTCTTCTTCGGTCGGCATGATGGGCCGCCGGGTAATTTCCAGGATACTCGCCTTATGTCCGCAAGTGCAGGCTGGTTGGGGTGGCGGGCATATGCAGTCTTTGCTTTCCAGCCTGAAGAACCCTTTGACCTTGCGGTCCTCCAGCGAATGAAAAGAGATGACAGCCAACCTGCCGCCTGGATGGAGGGCCTGCAGTGCCATGGGCAGGGTCTTCTCCAGCGCCTCCAACTCGCCGTTGACAGCGATGCGCAGGGCCTGGAAAGTCTGCGTGGCTGGGTGATGCGAGCCATGCCGGCCGATGGCTTTCTCGATGATGCCAGCCAGGTGCCGGGTCCCGCTCACCGGTCGGGCTTGCAGGATGGCCCGGGCAATGCGCCGGGAAGCGCGTTCTTCGCCGTAGCGGAAAAGCACATCCACCAGTTCATCCTCCGGCCAGGTGTTGACTATCTCGGCGGCAGTCAACGGGTTTGACGGGTCGAAACGCATGTCCAGGGGACCGTCAGCCAGGAAGGAGAAACCCCTTTCCGGTGTGTCAAACTGCATCGAGGATGCACCCAGGTCGAGCAGGATACCGTCCACACCGCCCCAGCCGAGGGCGGCCAGTTGGTCAAGCAGGCTGGTGTAGGAGGCCCTAATTAAGCAGGCGCGCTCCCCGAAGGGAGCGAGGTTCTGGTGAGCCAGATTAAGCGCCTGTGGGTCCACTTCCAGTCCAAGCAGCTGTCCACCAGGCTCGCTTCCAGCGAGAAGACCGGCGGCGTGACCGCCTGCGCCAAGCGTCCCATCCACATAGCGCCCCGTGCTTTTCGGGCGTAAAGCGTGTATAATCTGATGGTAAAGTACAGGTTGGTGCGTAAGTGCCATATCAGCGGGTTCTGAGGTCGAGAGTTGCAAAACGCTTGGCATTCGTATCTGTATCGTTGATCTGGTCTTGCTGCTTCTGCCAGGGTTCAGCCGCCCAAATTTCGAAGTAATCGCCCTGGCCGACAAAAACGACATCAGTCACCAATCCGGCATAATCACGCAGGTTTTGTGAGAGCAGGATGCGGCCGGACCCGTCGGGAATGACATGCAAGGCGTTGCCCAGGATGATGCGGCGCAGCAGTCGGGCATCTGGATCGGCAAGGTTCATTGCCATGACTCGGTCATAAAGGATCTTGTAATTCGTGGGAGGCAGCACCATCAGGTTGCGATCGAGTCCCTGGACAACGTAGGCGCCCTCTTCTGGCAGTTCCCGAAATTTTACCGGGATTGTCAGTCGGCCCTTATCATCGAAGGAATGATGGTACTGACTTAAGAACATATGTTCTCATCTCGCAAATAACCAGAATGCCGGCGGATTCCGGCATTCCCACATCGTCCCACATTCTCCCACGGACACCCATATTCTAGCACATTTTCGGCTTCTTGTACAAGTAGTAGTTTTGACCAATTGCACCCAGCCCAGAAAGAGTCTGCTGATCATCGACAATATGGGGTAAAAATTCCCAATGGATATCCACCATGACCCCTAAAATTGACCTTCTATTTTCCCCCAATTGGACTGACTACGAATTACTCGATAGCGGCAACGGTCAGAAGCTGGAACGATTCGGTCCATATACATTCGTCCGTCCTGAGGCGCAGGCGTTGTGGAGGCAGGCTTTGCCGGCCGAAAAATGGCAGAACGCCAACGCCTTTTTTAATCCGAGCGGCGAAGAGAGCGGCGGGCACTGGGCGTTCAAAAAACCCATTGACCAGAAATGGGAGATGAGTTACCCGCTTGCCGGGAAAAGCGGGCAGGAAAAGAATGGAAGAGTGAAGTTCTCTGCGATGACCACATTCGGTCGACATTTGGGAGTCTTTCCCGAATGTGCTGCCCACTGGGATTGGATGGCGGAAAAAATCAGAAACCAGGCCGGGCAGGTGAATGTACTCAACCTGTTTGGCTACACCGGCCTGGCCACCCTGGCAGCCGCGGCAGCCGGGGCGAAGGTCACCCATGTGGATGCATCGAAGAAGTCCGTAACCTGGGCGCGTGAGAACCAGGACCTTTCCGGGTTGAGCGATAAGCCCATCCGCTGGATTGTGGATGATGCGTTGAAATTTGTTGAGCGCGAAGAACGCCGGGGTGTGAAGTATGATGGGATCCTGCTCGACCCGCCCAAGTTTGGGCGGGGGCCGAAGGGTGAGGTATGGGAGGTATATAAATCCTTACCGGTAATCCTGCAAGCCTGCCGGGCAGTCCTGAGCGAAAAGCCGCTCTTAGTGGTGCTGACAGTCTACGCGGTCAAAATGCCGGCGATTCACTTGTATACCGCGCTGGCGGAGATGATGAAAGGGTTTGATGACAGCCTGGAATGCGGGGAGCTGGTGACGGAAGAAAAGAGCGCTGGACGCCTGCTATCGCAGGCGGTTTATGCCCGCTGGGGTGCAGACAACCAATGACGAGGCGGTTATCTTTGGTACAATATCGGCCATGATGCCTACATCCGAAAACCATTCCATCCTGGATATTCCCCTCAAGCGCTGGTTCCCGGCGACCCTGGAAACGCTCCTGGTGGTTGTGATGCTTCTGGCAGCAATTGTCTCGCGCTTCTACGACCTGGGGGCGCGCACGATGAGCCATGATGAAATCAACCACGTTGTCCCGACCTTCAGTCTTTTTTCGGGGCGCGGTTACCAGTATGATCCCATGAGCCATGGACCGCTCCAGTACCACATGATGGGTCTATCCTATGCGCTTTTTGGTGACAATGATTTCACCACTCGCATTCCGGCCGCCCTCTTCAGCATTGCTACGATTGCGCTGGCCATGCTGGCTTTCCGGCGCTACCTGGGAAGGACGGGGGCCATCCTGGCAGGCTTGATGTTCCTGATCTCGCCCCTCATGCTTTTCTATGGACGCTATGCCCGTAACGAAGCCTATATTGTCGTGTGGGGATTGCTGACCCTTTACTCCACCTTGCGTTATCTTGAACACGGCAAGGCCTGGACCTTGTTCCTGTTCACCGCGGTCAATGCGCTGCATTTTACCGATAAGGCCACTGCGTATATGTTCGCGGGGGAGTTGTTCATCTTCCTGTTGGCTTATTTTGTCGACCGGATGGTACGCCGGCCGTGGCCGCAGGTCAACCGGCGTACATCCTTCCTGATGGGCCTTATGCTGGCGGTTATATTATTTGCCGGGGCAGCGGGTGTATTCCTTACCCTGAAACCGCTCAATACCCTGGTGCTCAAAATTGCAGTGGCAGCTCTGGCGGCAGGCGGGATTGGCGCGCTGGTCTGGTCAGGGGTGGAACTGGTGCGGGCTTTTGGTTGGGCCAGCCTGAAGACCGAGCGCGTCCTTGACCTGTTGATGCTGCTTGGAACGTTCGTCCTGCCGTTGGTGGGAGCTATCCCGATCGCTCTGTTGGGCAAAACGCCGCTGGATTACACCACTCCAGGGGTGGTGCGGGTAACCGTTGCGGCGGCGGTTCTGGGAGCCATTGCCATCGCGATAGGCCTATGGTGGTTTGGCCGCAAATGGCTTTTGCACGCCGCACTCTTTTTTACACCCTTTGTTTTACTTTACAGCACGTTTTTCACCGCCCCGGAAGGTATTGTGGGAGGGCTGGTGGGACTGCTCAGCTACTGGACAGTTCAGCAGGATGTTGCCCGCGGCGGTCAGCCGCTTTACTATTATGCATTTCTCTTGATCCCTGTTTACGAGTTCCTGCCGGCCTTTGGTACGCTGGCTGCTGTGCTTATCGCCGCCAAGAAAAAGTTGTGGCAGTCCCAGTCCGGTCAGCCGTTTACGCGCCCAATCAATGAAATGACGCCGGACGGGATTGAAGTCCAGCCGCCGGTTCCGGTGGCGGCCTTGCTGGTCTACTGGTCGGTAAGCAGCCTGGCTTTGTTTACCTATGCTGGCGAGAAGATGCCCTGGCTGACCATCCACCTTGCTTTACCGATGATACTGGCCGCGGCCTGGGCCTTCGGCTGGATGATCGAGTCGGTGCCATGGGGCCGGCTGGCAGCCTGGGGCAGCCGTAATTTTGCGCGTGGAGCCGCCCTGGCCTTTTTCTGTCTTCTGGCTATTTTGACCGCACGAACGGCTTTCAAAGCGGCTTATATTAACTATGACTATCCCTTTGAGTTCCTGGTGTACGCGCATGCTGCACCTTACCCAAAGGCATTGTACGCAGAGATCGAAGAACTGTCCCTGCGTACCAGCGGGGGGACCGATATGGTGATGGCGTATGACAATTTCGTCCGTTACCCATATTGGTGGTATGCACGCCGTTATAACGGCAAAATCGATTTTGACCTGAATCCCACTCGTGAGGTTCGAAATGCCCTGGTCATTGCAACGGGGGATGATAAGGTGTCAAAACTCGAACCGATCGTCCGGGATAATTACTTTAGATCCAATTACATGCGACTGTGGTGGCCGACCATGGACTACTGGAGCCTGAAGTGGGGCTCCATCGAATCGGAACGCAACGCGGCTCTATCGTCTCATGGAACCACCAACACACCAGTGTCCCCCATGACGGTGTTTGGATATTTGGAGTATGTCTGGCCGCACATCCGGCCCTTCTTCACCAACCCCGCTGTCCGCGAGGCGGTCTGGCAGATCTGGTTCAACCGGGATTACACGGCCTGGGCCAGTCTTAAAGGCAGCGATGCATATACCCTGACCAATTGGGGTACTGCCGAACGGATGGTTTTTTACGTCCGCAAAGATATTGTTTCGAAACTCTGGCCGTATGGAACAACCGCCCAACCGATCACCCAACCTACCGATCCCTATGCAAATATCACGACACCAGTCACACCAGACCGTGTGCTGGGGGAAGCTGGTTCTGGTGAGGGCCAGTATCAAGCGCCGCGTGAAATTGCCCTGGCTCCGGATGCCAGTCTGTATGTGGCTGATTCGTTGAATAACCGCATCCAACATCTCAGCCCGGATGGAACGCTACTCCAGGTCTGGGGTACGCGTGCCGATATAGCCCAGGGTAACGCTCCCGGCGGGACCTTTAATGAGCCATGGGGGGTGGCTGTTGGGCCGGATGGCAGCGTGTATGTGGCTGATACCTGGAATTACCGCATCCAGAAGTTTACCTACGACGGGAAATTCCTGCAGATGTGGGGAACAGGTCCGGCCGATGGACGGGATCAGTTCTATGGCCCGCGCGGTCTGGCTGTGGATGGCTTTGGGCATCTATTTGTAGCCGATACAGGCAATAAGCGCATCGTCATGTATGATGCCAATGGAAAATATCTCACTGAGTTCGGGGGGCCCGGCATGTCACTCGGCGAGTTGGACGAACCGGTGGATATTGCGGTGGATGCCCAGGGGAATGTATATGTGACGGACACCTGGAACCAGCGAGTCCAGGTATTTGCCCCGGATGAGACCGGGCTGGTCTATACTGCCAAAGCCGAATGGCCGGTGGATGGCTGGTATGGAGACGGGCTGGAGAATAAACCTTTCATCACGGTGGATGGATCCGGGACCGTCTCTGTAACAGACCCGGAACTGTGCCGCGTGATCTCTTACACCTCCAGCGGAACACCCAACCATGTTTGGGACGGCTGTGTGGCAGGCGGGGCATTCCAATTACCGATTGGCATCGTATCGGACGGTTCCGCCGGCCTGTGGGTCACGGATTCCACCAACGGAAAGCTGGTTCACTTCAATACGCAGAACCCGTAGCAATTGGACGATGGACGATGGACAATAGACCATGGATCATTATCAATGGTCTATTTTCTTTGTTCCCTTGTTGCCAGTTACTATTCGAAAACGACCCCGATTTCCTTCCCTAAAAAGTCCCCATAACGGCTTACTTCTTCCGCGACCAGATGGCTCGTGGTCTTACCGGGCTTTTCAAAGAACGATATTCTAACCGCAACTTTATCCTTTTCTGCCAATTTATTCCATATCCCCATTACCTGTCCATCGACCAATATGACGGGTCTGAATATGCCATTGTTGGAGATTGTCTTCTTCTGATCAGTAAAAGTGAGAGATGGTCGCCGGTCCGCATATCCGATCAGGAATTCGTCATAAGCCGGCAATAGGTCAACCACCTCCTTTTCAATCTTTCGATCGGAGTGGAGATCGGCAAACCAAAATATTTGCGAATTAATCGCTTCAGAACAAAAATCCGATCCTGCCAATTCCAATGCAAGTTTTGCCTGGCTTATGGACAAACCTGACCACCAAACAAAATCCTTTAATGTGGCGGGACCACGACTGGCAAAATAAATCCCGGCAAGTTTCCCCAGAGCCTCTTCCCTGGTCAGAGGTTTTTTCCTGGGAACGCGTTCTTCCAGCAAAGAATAGGTCTGTTTTCCTCCATTTCTTGCCCCGCTGCAGGCTATTCCATCCAATTCAGCCTCAAGGAGAAGATGAGACGCTCTGTTTTCATTGAGCGGAATCTTTGCCTCTTCAAGTTTTGCCAACAGTTCCTCACGGGTTAAATGCTTTCCGCCTTGTAAAGCATTTTCCATAATCCTGTTGCTCTTTGAAAAAATGGCCTCGGAAAGCTCCAATTGTTTATGCCTGGATCTTAAGGAGGCTTTGATATGAGCTGCAGTCAATTCCAGCATCCAATAAATGTCATCTGCTGATACGAAATGCCATGTCGGCCTTAATAAATGGGTACGGATAATTTCCCCATGGTTCAACGAATTTTCCACAATCTGGTTGGTGGCATTTGGAAGCCTGATGCCGATGGCCCATTTTGCCATGGCATAATCCTGGGCCTGCATCCCGCCCATCCAGCCAACAAGCTCTTTTACCGCGGTAAATTTGCCAGCCTCAATTTGCTGGTTGATGAGCCGCATTCTGGCAATGTCTTTCAGTTGCATAGGTCTACGCAGCCCCCGGTATCTTTTTTCTAATCGGTCCGGTTACTTTTTTCCATACCAGCTTGACCATCAATCCTGCCCGCCAGAACGCCACCGCGGCCATGCCGTGCGCCAGGACTGCGAAGAACGGCGGCGTCTGGTTGGTGTAATATGTCCAGCACTGGCGCGTGGTACCCCACAATTCCAGGTAATACCCCAACCCTGCACCAGCCAGGAAGGTCAATACGGCATAACGCTGGTCGGTTGGCGTAAGGGTAAGCACTGCAACCAACAGCAGTGACATGATGGTATAAGATTTTCCAAACGTTGGCGCCACGAAGTACAGCATAAGGCAATAGAAACCAATAAAAATAAACCAGTAAAGGATTCCAAATACGGATCCCAACCAGCCTTTTCTGTTGTATTTATTCGTGTTCGCCCGATCCGGCACCCCTGGGGGCGTGGATAAATTCGTAATTCCCCAATCCAGCAGCCTTGTGATCCGGTCAATCGAAAGGCTGGCGATCGGCCAGGCCGGGATGATCCAAAGCGGCGGTCGCTCGGCGGTGTAATAATGCCACAGGTTTGTCTGCGTGCCCCATGATTCGATCACCAGCCCGCCAACCAGGCCGACAAAAACGATCAGTGCGTCCCGGCGCAGGTTAGCCTGTGCCATGATGGTCAAAGACATGAATGCAAAGATACCCAGCAGCAGCCAGTCCATGTACAGCCACCAAGGTCCGCTCCAATCGACATAGGCGATGGCTTCCTGCGCCAACGGCCACCAGACATACACGATCAGCCCGCAGACCAGGAAGAATCCACCCAGCAAAACGCTGCTGGAACGCGTCCAGCCGAACAGGGCCAGGAGTCGCCTGAAAAGAGAGACCGGTTTGACCGCTTCGGACATGGTCGCATTATACTATTCCACATAATCCCAGATGTACTGTGGACTCTGTGCATGCCGGGTTGTCTGTGGTAAAAAAAGGCTCATAACAGATTGCCAATCAAGAAAGCGAGGATGCCCATGACTCAAACCCTCCGTTGGGGATTGCTCAGCACCGCCAGGATTAACAGGGCTCTTATCCCGCCCCTGCAGCTCTCAAAAAGGAACAAGCTGCTGGGGGTTGCCAGCCGTTCCCAGGAAAAGGCGGATGCATATGCGCGTGAAAAGAAGATCAAGCGTGCCTATGGGTCCTACGAGGCACTTCTGGCCGATCCCGAAATTGACGTCATTTACAACCCGCTTCCAAACCACCTGCATGCCGAATGGACCATTCGGGCTGTGGAGGCAGGCAAGCACGTTCTGTGTGAAAAACCCCTGGCGCTTACCCTGCAGGATGTGGATGCAATCGAAGCCGCGGCCCGCGCCCATGGAAAAGTAGTGGCTGAAGGCTTTGTTTATCGCACCCACCCCCAGGCGACCAAGGTGAAAAAGCTTATTGATGATGGCAGTCTTGGGAACATAAAAATCGTGCGTGGTTCGTTTACTTATTCCGATATGAGCCCGGATAATATCCGTTATAAACAGGAGATGGGTGGCGGCGGTCTTTGGGATATCGGTTGCTACCCTCTCAGTTACGCGCGAACGATGCTTGGGGCCGAGCCGCAGGAAGTTATCGGCTGGCAGATCGTCGGTTCGACCGGAGTGGACGAGACCTTTATCGCCCAGATGCGCTTTCCAGGGGATGTCTTCGTCCAATTTGATTGCAGTATGAGCATACCATATCACGTTTTTATGGAGTTTATTGGCGACAAAGGCACGTTGATCGTTCAGAACCCATTCATCCCCCGCCCGAACAAGGCGCTCTACCTGACCCGGAATGAAAAGACCGAAAGAATCACGGTGAAAGGCCCGGATACGTATATTACTGAAGTGGAGGATATGGCCGATGCAATCCTGCTCGGAAAGCCGCCGGTGGTCAGCCTGGCTGAAAGCCGTGCCAACATTGCTGCGATCTTGGCGCTGTTTGAGTCGGCAAAGACCGGGAAGCCTGTCGCCCTGTAGGGCGAGAAACAGGAGAGCTACCCGTCAGAAGTGATAACGAGATTACGCAGGTGGAGGATAGCTTCCTGTGCGGAAGTATCTGCGTCGGGTTTGGGCATGAATTCACCGGATATCCAGCCTTGATAGCCGCTGGCGTTTAATACTTCAAGGATGGATCTGAAATCCAGGTGCCCAGCGCCAGGGTACCAGCGGTTGGAATCGGCTACGTGGAAGTGGAAGATGCGTTCGCCGCACAAGCGGATACTTTGCTCGATAACCGGCTCCTCGATATTCATGTGAAAGGTGTCCAATAACAAGCCGAGGTTGCCGGCGCCGACTTGCCGGATGAGGTCCAGCCCCTCAGCGACGGAATTTATGAGATCAGTCTCATAGCGGTTGATCGGTTCGAGGGCGAACTGTACGTCCCGCGAAGCCCCCACTTCGGCACATTCCTGCAGACTTTCCACCAGGTATTGCATGGATTTGTCGTGAGTCTGTCCCTGCGGGGTGATGCCCCGGATGAGACCCAGGATGATGATGGCGTTGAAGCGCTGGGCCAGCGGGATGTGACTCTGGATACGCTCGACAGCAGCACGGCGCACAGCCGGATCATTGCTGGTGAATGACAACTTTTCTTCCCCCCAGGCCTGGCCGGTGCCAATGGCGGGTACCTTCAACTTGTGGGTCTTCACTACTTTCTCCAGAGCACCTGCGTCGACGAGACGCGGGTCACGGATGGCGAGCTCCACACCGTCATAACCCCAGGCGGCGATATGGGCGATATTGGCTTCGAAATCACCTTTGAAGGCGACTGCTTCAAAACGGGCGGCCTGGGTGGAAAGTACAATGGATAATTTCATATTACCTCCATTTTATTAACCGGTTGTTCCCCCGTACTGGCTCAAATACAAATGATGATAGTACCCGCGCCGTTCAAGCAACTGGTCGTGTGTGCCGCGTTCGACGATTTCACCATCTTTTATGACCAGCAGCTGGTCGGCATCCCGGATGGTACTCAAACGATGAGCGATCACCACGGCAGTGCGCCCGCGCAGCAGGTTGTGGAGGGCATCCTGGATCTGGCTTTCTGTCAGGCTGTCAACATTTGCAGTGGCTTCATCCAGAATCAGGATGCGCGGGCTGGATAAGATGACGCGGGCAATACAGATCAACTGGCGTTGCCCCACCGACAGGTTGGCTGAACCCTCCTGCACGCGTGTCTGGTAACCATCCGGCTTGGCAACGATAAAACTGTGGGCGTTTGCCAGCCTGGCTGCCCGTTCCACATCCTCGTCGGATGCCTCCGGGCGACCGTAGCGGATATTGTCAGCGATCGTGCTGGCGAAAAGGAATGAATCCTGCGGAACCAATCCGACCTGACGGTGCAGTGAGCGTTGCGTCACGGAACGAACATCCACCCCGTCGATGCTGACTATGCCGCTGCTGGGGTCGTAAAAACGTGCGATCAAATTGGCGATGGATGTTTTCCCGGCTCCAGTCGGGCCCACCAGGGCTACTGTTCGCCCCGCCTCGATGGTCAGGTTAAGATCGTGCAATACATCGGGTAAGTCCGGGCGGTAACGAAAGGAGACGTGCTCAAGTTTCACCTGCCCCAGGATGAATGGCATTTCCCTTGCATTTGGCAGATCCTCAACGTCCGGAAGCGTGTCCAGCAAGTTGAGAACCTGTTCTCCCCCGGCCATGGCGCTCTGCAAAGTGGTAAACATCCGGCTTAATTCCTGTACGGGTTGGAAGAAGCGGGTCACATAAGCCAGGAAGGCGACCAGGACGCCCAGCGTCACTTGCTCCTGCCCGACCATCCGCCCGCCGAACCACAATACAATGGCGGTCGAAAGCACCCCCAGAAACTCGATCGCCGGGAGAAAAATGAAGGAGAGATTCATGGCATTGATGTTGGCCATCCGGTTGGCTTCGTTGACCTCATTGAAGCGTTCCTGGGTGGAATTCTCCTGCCCAAAGGCCTGGATCACGCGCACCCCGGCGATATCTTCCGCCAGGTCGCCGACCACCCTGGCTACACGTGTGCGTGTCTCCCGGAAAGCAACGCGGGCCCGGCGCGAGAACCACATCGTCATCAATACGATCAGCGGCAGAACCATAAAAGCCAGAAGTGCCAACCTGGGACTCATATCCAACATGATGACGATGGTTCCGACCAATACCAGCGCATCTCCGAAGAGCGTAATCACTCCCTGCGACAACAGGTCGTTAATTGTGGCAACATCGTTCATCACCCTTGAAACCGTCACGCCCACGATATGGTTGTCGTGGTAGCCAAGTGAAAGCTGCTGCAGGTGCCGGAATAAATCGCTGCGTAGATTCGCCAATACCCTCTGGCTGACCCAGGAGAGAATGTATTGCAGTCCAGCACTACTGATGTAGAGACCAGCAAAGGCCGCAGCGGTCAACAACGAGACTCGCACCAGTCCTTGTTGGTTGGATTGTGTGATGTACTGATCCACTGCCACCTTGAGCAAGTAGGGTGTCAATAAGGTCAATGCCGAGACAGCCAGCATGGTCAGGAAGGCCAACGCCATTTGTCTGCCATACGGGCGTAAATAGGCAAGGAGCCTCATCACTACGCGTGGGTTGAATATCTGTCCCCGTGCCTCCTGGCCGGTGGCAAATTTACTGAGGGTGCCCCTGGGTCCCATTCCTGGATTAGAAAGACCAATCCCAAAACCCATGTTTCAGCCTTTTTCCAGCGTGGTGCTTGGCACTTTCAATGAAAGATTCCCTGTCATGACCCTTACCGATGTGCCTTGTCTTTTGGTTTGAGCTGTTGATTGTAGATGCTGTGATAGAGGGATGAAGACTTTAACAGGTCCTCATGCTTCCCGCTGGCCGCGATGTTGCCCTTATCGAGAACGAGGATCAGGTCGGCCCGTTGCACCGTGCTCAGCCGGTGGGCAATAACGAAGGTTGTCCTTGGCGCACTTGGGCGATTGCTGCGCATCACCTGGTCGAGCGCCAGTTGGATCAATTGCTCTGTCTCGGTATCCACGCTGGATGTGGCATCATCGAGGATGAGGATGCGCGGGTCGGTCAATATGGCGCGTGCGATCGCCAGGCGTTGTTTTTGTCCGCCGGAAAGAGTCACGCCGCGTTCACCCACTTCGGTATCATAACCATCTTTTGTTTGCATGATGAAGTCGTGCGCCTGGGCTGCCCGGGCGGCCGCCTCGATCTCCTCCTGGCTTGCGTCCGGCTTGCCGAAGCTGATATTCTCTCTGATCGAAGCCGCGAAGAGGGTTGTTTCCTGAAGCACCATGCCGATCTGATTGCGCAGGGAGTTCAGGGTCACCTTCTGGATATTGATCCCATCAATGCTGATACAACCACCGGTTGGATCATAGAAACGGGGGATCAGGTTCACGATGGTGGTCTTTCCGGAACCGGTCAGGCCGAGCAGGGCAATCACCTGGTTGGGTAGTGCTTCGAAAGAGATGCCTTTCAGCACATCGCTGGAAATCGTCTTCAATGCCTGCCGGCTGTAAGAAAACGAGACGTTTTCGAAGCGCACGTGCCCATGGGGGATCGTGAGCGGCTGCGCCCCGGGTTCCTCACCCACAGCGGGTACCACATCCAGGATCTCGAAGACACGCGCCGCCGAAACACTTGCCATGGCAATCGCCGGCAGGATCATCCCCAGGTAGCGGACCGGCGAAACAAGCTGTGCCATGTAAGTCGTGAAGGCCACCAGTTCCCCGAGGGTCAAATGGCCGTTGATCACCAGCATCCCGCCATACAACAGGATTCCCACGCTGCCAAGATTGGCGATCAGATTCAATAATGGCAGGCCAACCGACTGTAAACGAGCTGAATAAGCCGAAAGATCAAACCAGCGCTGGTTCTCCGTTTCGAACCGTTCGATTTCCGCTTCCTCCTGGGCGAAGGTTTTTACCACCCTGGCCCCGCGCAAGTTCTGCTCGACCCGGGTGGTCAGCACGGCCAGTTGTTTCTGGATCTGGGCAGATAGCGGACGGATTGCCCGCCCAAAACGGATGGACTGGAATGCCAGGAGCGGCATGGCAGCGATCGCCAGGAGCCCCAATCCCGGGTTCATCCAGATCATCACACCGGCAGTGAATACCAGCAGGAATAACCCTTCAACCACGCGAAAGGTAGCCCGGCCGGTGAGGAAACGGACCCGGTCTACATCCTGGATGGCACGCGAAAGCAAATCACCCGCCTCGGACTGGTCGTGAAAAGCGAACGAGAGCCGCGTGATCTGGCGCTGAAGATCGTTCCGCAGGTCGTAGGCTACGTTCTGTGAAGCCACTTCAGTCCATCTTCCCTGGAAAAAGGTGAACACTCCTTTGAATACCACCATTACCAGTAACGTCACGACGGCCAGGCTCAGCAACGTCGCATTTCCAGCGCTGATGCCCTGATCAATGATCCAGCGGATAAGTTGGGGCTGGACCATATTGAAGCCATCAATCATTAGCAACATTAAATAGGCGCCAGCAGTCAGCTTCCAATGCGGGCGCAGGTAGCTGAGAGAGCGCAGTAATATCCTGGTCTGGGAGGCTCGATTGGGTTCTCTGGCAGAAGACTGGTTCACATCTCACCAATGAACCTGTCTTCCCTTCTCCCCATGACAAGAGGAGAAGGGAAGAAGAAACGGCGATTGAGAAGTGGTGTCTTAATGCGAGCGATAAATATCAACGTGCCAGGTACGTGATCTTGCATTCAGACCGGTCGGTCTGGAGTTTGATGATATTTTCGGGCAGCTCTTCCAGGCTGACTTTCTTGGTACTCATCGGGGTCATATCCATGCCGCTGGCCATGCAATCAATGACGCGCGGGAAGTTGCCGTGCCCGGAGTGACCCTGTGCGCCGACAATGCGCGCCTTGCGCACCTGGAGTACTTCACCAGTCACCGGCATTTTGGCATCCGCGCGGGCGGTGACGACTACCGTACTCAGCAAGGTGCGGCCCTCCCAGATGACTTTCTCGATGCCGGGATAGACGACGGCGGGCAGGCCGGTGGCTTCCATGAACATGTCGGCGCCCATCCCGTCGGTGATCTCCAAAACGCGCTGAGCGAAATCCTCCTTGAGTGGATTAATATGGTAATCAGCCCCCAATTTTAAAGCCATGTCAGCGCGTTCCTGTTGGGTTTCCGAGATGATCACCTGTGAGGCGCCGGCGCGTTTGAGGATGGCACAGGCCGCAATGCCGACCGGGCCACCACCCAGGATGACAGCCCGGTCACCCGGATGGATACCGCCGCCGCGCTCGATCACGGCGTTGTAGGCCACGCTATTCGGCTCCACCAGGCTGCCGGCGATGAATATGTCTTCTTCTTTGTAGTTTTTACGCAGCGGTTCCAGGCTCCAGATGGTTCGGGCCGGCAGGAGGATGTAACTGGTATAAGCGCCGTTGACATTGAAGCCGACTTCATCCAACTGTTCACAGTGGTTAGGCTGGCCGTCGGCGCAGGGTTTGCACTGCCCGCACCAGAGCATCTCCTCTGATGTGACTGCTTCTCCGCCCTTGAAAGGTTTATTGGTGCGCTTGTCCCGGGCATTTCTGCCGGCCTCCACCACCACACCGGAAAATTCATGCCCGAGGATGGATGGGAAGCCTGTCAGGCCGGGGTAATAGATATAGCCTTCCTTGTCAGCCTGGGCCATGTGAACATCTGACCCGCAAATGCCGCAGGCCTTGACCTCCAGCAGTACTTGCTCGGGGCCGGGTGTGGGAATGTCATATTCGCGGATCTCGAGACGCGGGTTGCGCCAGACCTGGCTGCCCAGATACGTCTGGCGGCCTTCAATGTCTTTGGAACCGAGTTTAAAACCGGGCTTGGGATCCCAGTCGGCGACCAGGGTTACACCTTGCATTTTACCTTTCATATCTTCATCTCCTTTTTCTACACTTCCGTGCCCTGGCCGATGCGCGGAATCCCGTAGACCGGCTTCCAACCCTCGCTGAGCGGCTCGCGCAGGTAGGGCTCCATTTCATTTTCGGTGCGCAGTGTAACTTCCTCCACCGGCGGGACTGTCCCGGCAGGGAAGGCTTCCAGGACGTGGTCGTTCCACATCGTCAGGTATTTCAGGATGGCGGCCATTGGGCGCTTGGCCTTTTGCGCCTGCCCGGATTTGGCCTTGCCGACCACGCCCTCGGGCGTCGCGGCGATCTCGATGGCAAAGTGGCCCTCGCCCTCCGACCAGCGGCTGGGTCGACCGTAAGGATCAACCGACTTATCGAAGTGACCTTCGGGCAGGTAATTCTTGCCCTCGGTATCCACGGCATAGTTCATGTCCACCATTTCGGGATGCAGCAGCAGGCTGAGAGAAGTCTCAGACTCATCTGCATGGACGAAATTGGTAGTCATCTGCCCGCCGCGCTCGACCGGGCGGAAGAACTCGCGCACGCCGCGGTGCCAGTCGATGACCCGGAAAATACCCGGCAGCTGGTAGCGCTTCATGAATTCCTGGACTGCCGACTCAAGCATCCACAACTGCCCGTGGTTGTTGACGATGATCTGCTTGCGAAAGCCGTCGTTCCACAGGCCGAGCATCACGTCGATCATCATCTCGCGCACCACGTGTTCCCGGACAACCACCGTCCCTGGCATACCCATATGATGGTATGGATGGCCGCCATACATCAGTGGAGGCAGAGCCAGGTTGATTGGCGCACCGCGCCTGGCGGTAAAACGCCGCACACCTTCACAAATGGCGCTGACATAGAGCGTATCCGCTGCGCTGGGCAGGTGCCGTCCATGCAGTTCGGTGCAGCCAACCGGGATGAAAACAACGTCGTTCTTCTTGCGGTTCTCTTCCACCTTCCAGCGGGTGGTCGTCTGGATATATGCTCCGGGCGTGGCCCACTCAACCGGTGACGGGATGCCATAGTCCGCAAGGATGGCGTCAATCTGCTCGTCGCTGGCCTCCCAGACCTCCTTCTTCAGCCTTCCAACGGCATTGTCCTCGAAGAATAAATCAGCCTGGTTTGTTGGTAAAAATCCTAGAGGTACCTTTTGATCTGACATTTTTTTACTCCTTTTTTAGAGTTGGATCAATAGCGGATAACGTTTCCGGGTTGAGAATATTCAATGGCACGGTTGAACTCTGCCTGTTCGACAGGCATCATCCAATCTCGCTGATTTTCACCGGCCGGTTCTCGCGCAAAGACTTCCAGGCAGCATACCCAAGCACCACCGCAGCGCGGCCGTCTGCACCTGTGGTCGGGGTTGGCCTGTCGTCGCGCACACAATTGATAAACTGCCGCACTTCTTCCACGTAGCAGGGGGCATAGCGCTGCATAAAGAAGTAGGGCGGCTTGGCTGAAAGGAACCCATCCTGGTTGCCTTTCACGGTGACGGTCTCCGCCTCGTTATTCGCCATGGCAGTGCCATTCGAGCAGAAAACCTCCAGCCGCTGGTCGTACCCATATACTGCTCTACGGCTGTTGTCGATGGTGCCCACCGCACCGTTGGCAAACTTGAGGATGACCACATCCGTATCGATGTCATTGAATTCGTTCAATTTCGGCTCGATCAGCACGCCGCCGGCAGCATAGACCTCCAACACCTCACCGAGCTGGAAGCGGATCATGTCGAAGTCGTGAATAGCCAGGTCGAGGAAGATGCCCCCCGATACACGCAGGAACTCCATGGCGGGGAAATCGGGGTCGCGGTTGGTAATGCGCAGGATGCACGGTCGCCCGATTTCGCCCGAGGCAACGATCTCTTTGACGCGCAGGAAACTCTTGTCGAAGCGGCGGTTGAACCCGACCTGCAGCTTGACACCTGAAGCCTCAACTGCTGCCAAAGCCTCATCGATCTTGTTCAATTCGAGGGCCAGCGGCTTTTCGCAGAAGATATGCTTGCCCGCTGCGGCCACATCCTTCATCATGAAAGCATGCGTGTCCGTGCTGGAGGCGATCAGGATGGCTTCGATATCCGGTTCGGCAAGCAGATCGTGGTAATCCTTCACAACCTGCTTGATGCCGCATTCGTCAGCCACGGCCTGAGCCACCTCCAACCGGATGTCGCAGACAGCAACCAGGTCCGCTTCCGGGATCAACCGGGTAATATTGCGCACATGTACGCTGCCCATACGACCGGTGCCGATCACAGCAATCTTAACTTTTCTTGTCATATCAGTCTCCCTTCTTCCGTGAGCATTTCATTCTATTGTCTTATTCGATCCGAAAATGAGGCGACAGCACTTGCAGTGCAGACTCGTGGGCTTTGACGGCCAATACCTGGGGATCCCAATTCCAATACTCCGGCCGGAACAGTTCGATGGAGCATGGACCGTCATATCCGATCCGTTTCAGCCGGGCGCAGATCTCATCGAGCGGCACCACCCCCAGGCCTGGCAGGAGCCGCGTGGCATCGCGGATGGCTTCCTTGGGCGTATCTTCAAGATCATCCAGGTGGAATGCAAAGATGCGCGTGGGGTCGAGTTGATCGATTTCACTCATTAATCCGCCGCCGCAGTAAAAATGAGCGGCATCTATCGTCAAGCCAATGTTGTCGCGGTCCACATGCTGGATGATCTCGTACGCGGCGCGCGGCGTGCGGACACTGCACCAGCCAAACCCAAGAAATTCAAACGACAGTTTAATCCTGTACAGGCTGGCGATGCTGCTCAGGTCACGCAAGACCTTGACGTACTCGGCCAGTATATCAACCCACGGCATGTCACGGACTGGCGAAGGGCTGGGCACGACGATGACGGTTGGGCAGCCAATCGCCTGCGCAATCCTGCCCAATTCATGCAGACGCGCTTGAATCTGCGGGTAATCGTCCCCGCGAAATGCGATGAACTCAATCGAGTTGAGTGTGAGCGGTAAGACGCCATAATCCAAAAACAAAGCATTAAGATCTTCCAGCGAGTGAGCTTCCAGGTAGCGATCCAGTTTTTTCGCCCAGAGCTCAAGCGCCTTGAATCCCGCGCGAGCCGAAACGGCGACATCAGTCTCGAGATCGCTCGTCATGGTCGTTGCGCCATGGAAAGCCAGTTTCATTGATTTCCTTTCTACCTGAAGAATTACATTTTCATCACGATCTTCATGGCACTCTTGGGGTGGTGTTGGAGCGTCTTCATGTCCAGCCCAAGCAGGTCGAACGCGCCAAGGCCTTCGTCGAAGGGGATGACCTTGGTGAAGAACGGCCCCATGTTCAGGCGGTTTTCCTGGAAGATGCGGATGGAAGGCACCATCGTGTTCTGGCCCAGGTAAAGGCCGAGGATCTTGGTGGCCCAGCGGGTGATATCGTTCGGAACAATGGCAGCTCTAATGCTCGAGTCCATGCCGAATGGCAGTACCTTGCCGCCCGGGGTGACACACTGGAGCGCCTGTTCGATGGCATTACCTGTCGCTTCAATGACTATATCAGCTTTTCGCCCATAAGTGAAATCGGTGATCTTCCCGACCACATCAACTTCATTCGGATCCCATACTGTCAGGCCGCATTGCTTAGCTACGCTGAGCCGGAATGGGTCGATCTCGGTTACCGCGACTTTGGCGGCGATATTTTTGGCGAATTGAGCGAAGAGATAGCCAATCGGCCCAAAACCGAGGATCATTACGTAGTCATATGGCAGCATCAGCAGGGTGTTCATGCCGTTGACCACTGTCGCCAGGGTCTCAACCTGCGTGCCGAGGATGTCGTCGATACCATCCGGTAGGAGATAACACTGTTTTTCGGGCACAAGGCAGTACTCAGCGTAGCCGCCGTCGCGCATAACGCCCAGGGCACTGGTCTTGATCTCGACGCACTGGCTGCTCAGTCCCATGCGGCAGAACGAGCAAAAGCCGCAGCGGATGTTATTGTCGATTGCCACCCGGTCTCCGATTTTGAAGTGGTGGACATGTGTCCCGATTTCGACGACTTCGCCGCAGAATTCATGTCCAAGGACCGTGTTGGGCTTAAAATGGTGCTTGCCCTCGATGATCTTCAGGTCCGAACCACAAATGCCCACGGCCTTGACCTTGAGCAGCACATCATCAGGATCCTTTACGTGAGGAATGGGTTTTTCCTCAAACACGAGATTGCCGACATCCTTGAAAACGTACGCTTTCATCTTGTCCATTGCTTGTCTCCTTTTCTATTATGTAATTGACTCATGGTCCACGCCATTATCCTTCCACCGGCAGAAATGCTCGTAAATGACGCACGAAGTGCCTCTCCAGGTTGGATGCATAGGTTTCAGGGTTGGCACGCAGGAAATCCATGAAGCGCTTATAGAAGCGCCAATCGCCAGAAATCGTTTTTTCTGTCAGGACCGAGCCAAAGGTCACATGCAGGATCTCCCGGGCATCGAACTGGTCGAGCAGTCCCGGCCAGTTATTGACCGCTTCCGGCAGGGGGGCGCGCTCAAGTTTTGCTGAGACGTGATAACTGGCCCGGTCATTATTGTAGTGTTCGCGGGCAAATTCGTAGATTTCCCGGAAGAAGGCTGGATCGACGGCAGCGATGGTGCGCAGGGCTTCGAGATAGCTTGTCCCGGCGGTCTTAAGATGTACCAGGCCGCCAGAAAGGCGGGCGGCAATGGGATAAATGCTGAACTTATCCGACCCGGAATGCAGGCTGAGTTTATACGGCCCTAAATGGCGGGCTATTGCAGCATGACCGGCAAAATCGGTTTCGAAGGCAGCCAGGTCTCCAATATAATCCACACCTTTTTCAAAGCTCCCAACATAGCGCGGCGCCAGGCTGACCCATTTCACGCCCAGCCTGTCCAGCTCGCTGGCGATGTAGATATGTTCGGCGTGGGAAGTGGGCAGGTCGGTCTCATCCACGGAAACCTCGAACTCAAACGGTCGTGCACCAGCTACTTGTACCAGATGCACGTACATGTCTGCCACGTGAGCGAGCGCGCTGCCGTACTTGACGGCTGCTTTCAGAAGGGTGTGTTCGTCAAAGTCAATTGACAGGTTTTCAATGGTGAAAGACTTCCCGAGTAAACCTGAAGCCCTGGCGCGAACTTCGCCGGGCAGGGAAGCAGACAATTCACGCAACTCGCCCAGGCTGGCGGACTCCGCGCGGTTATTTACAAAAGCGCCGGGATCGATGGTGTAGAAAGTGTAGCCTGCGGCCAGGCAGGCATCGATATCAGCCGAGGTCTTGAGGTGGTCAGCGTCGGCGCCGAATTCTTCTTTCCAGCCTTCCGAAAAGATTCCCCATGTGGCATCATCCATCACCTGTTGAGGTGTACGCTCAGTGCGAGCCATCTCGCGGATGGATTGTTGGGCGAAGATGGGGGCAATTTTCCCCTGCACGCTGCGGGCGGCACGCACGTGACCAGGTGTTGCCAGGCCGATGCGGTCACCCATCCCGGCGGAGGTCTGCAGCCCGAGCGGACGCGGCAGGAGCCAGGGCAAGTGGGATCGAAGCGCGGCACAATTCTTAGTGGTGAGCGAACAAAGGTAGAGTGTCCGTGTACCGAATTCGGTCTGCTCGCCATCAAAATCTGCAGGAAGTGAATCGGCCACTACGGCCAACCGGTTACCGGCCTCTGTCTGCGCCAGCCCGAATTCCATGCCGTCCTGGCTGTTTATTGATTGGGGAAAAAGTTTAAGGTTGGATGTGGGTAGATTGGTCATGCTGCTTTTCCATCAGGTCTGGTCGTTGATCCACGTACCAGCAGACTGCCTTTCAACGTCTGTATTTTCGGGCCCGCGTTTTTTTCGGAACCATTGAGCAGGCCAAGCACCAGGCGGGCGGCTTCGGTCCCGATGAAATGTTTGGGCTGGTCGAATGTTGTGAGCGGGGGATTCGTGTATGCGGAGAAGATGATGTTGTCGAATCCGGCAACAGAAACCTGCGCCGGGACATTTACGCCTGCTGATTGCAGCGCCTGCAAGACACCGATGGCCATCATATCGTTATAGCAGACCAATGCGGTGGGGGGGATTGGGAGATCAAGGAAATATTCTGCCCCAGCCAGGCCGTTCTGGGGGCTGCCGCCCGGGACCTGGTGGATGTATGAAGCCGGGACGGAAATGCTGGATGAATCCAACTCGTGCTGGAAACCTGCCTGCCGGTCAATCGTGCTGCGCCCCGCATTGGCATTACCAAGGTAGGCTATTTTACGGTGTCCCAGTTTGATTAGATGTCGGGTGATTTGACGGCTGCCATCCACATCATCGTGGTAAATGGAATAACGATATTCCTCAGCGGCCTGATTGTTGACCATAACGATGGGTACCCCGAAGCTTGCGAGTTGGTGGCTCTGCTCGAGTGCTGACAGGAGTCGAGCAGATGATAATCCCATCCACCCGGCGTTCAACCATATCCCGTACGATAGCCTGTTCCTGCTCATGGTCCCGTTGCGAAGCGGCCATGAACAGGCTGTAGCCGCTGGTGCGGGCCACTTCCTCGATCCCCTGCAGGATTTCGCTGAAGAAAGGGTCATCCACATTGCGGATGATGACACCAAGCGCATGCGACCGGTTGGTCTTCAAGGTGCGGGCTGCTGCACTGGGGCGGTAACCCATTTCCGCGGCAATCACCCGAATGCGTTGCGCTGTTTCAGGTGAAATCAATGAGCTGCCTCGCAACGCACGCGAGACGGTGGTATGAGCAACTCCGGCTTTCCTGGCAACATCTTTGATAGTGGCTGGCATCCGGTTTCCTTCAACTCAGGCGGCGAATGCACACGTGTGCACGAACAATATCAGTTTACACAGTTTTTAGAGAAAAGTCAATACTCTGAAAGAATACTTGCATTATTGGTGAAAATGATGTATTATTTGCAAATGTAAGCAATATTTCATAATCGTCTTTTTTGAAAGTTCAGTTAAAAAAGATGCCTTTGCTTTGAGGAAGGTGAAACCGCCATGAAAAAACACAATGACATTGAAGCAATTTTCCTGGATGTCGGCAATACAATGCGGATCGTCATCCCGGACGAGGAGTTTATTATCCAATCAAAGCAACAACTTGCCGAGTTGACTGAAGCAAAAATGGCTCCGGATGCGTTTCATGAATTGCTTACTGAAAGATATAAGGTTTTACGGAAGCGGGCAAAAGAGAAATTAATAGAGGCCTCTGAAAAGGAAATGTGGACGCAATGGATGTTACCGGACTATCCTGCTGAAAGAATAGCTCCGTTATCAAGCAAGTTGACGCGTTTATGGCGAGATTGTGATGGCCGGCGTGTTCCACGAGAGGATGTGAAGGAAACCGTTATTGAACTCAGCAAACGCGGCTATCTCCTGGGACTGATTGCCAATACCATCACCGAGACGGAAATCCCGGATTATCTGGAAGCAGAAAACCTTACCAGCTATTTTAAAACAGTGGTTCTTTCGTCGAAAATTGGAATACGCAAACCCAACCCTGAGATCTACTGGGAAGCCGCGCGCAGGATTGGCATCGAACCGGCGCATTGCGTTTATGTAGGCGATAACCCTGTCCGGGATGTGGAAGGGACCCGGGCGGCTGGTTACGGGATGTTTATCCTGTTTTTCGAGCCGGCAACGCAGGCCAAAGAGCCACCCACAATAGAGATTAAGCCCGATTACACGATCCGTGAAATGAAAGAATTGCTGGATATCTTCCCCTCGCGAAGGTGAAGAAATGACTGCAGACATCCAGGCAATATTCATCGATCTTGGCAATACCCTGCGCGTCCTGCTGAAGGACGAAGCGCACATGAGGCGGGCTCGGCAGGAAATCGTCCACTTGGTGGGGACAGATGAAGACCCGATTGCATTCTGCCAGAAGTTGGATGAACGCTACAAGGTTTATCGCAAGTGGGCTTTTGAGAATTTAAAGGAAGCCCCCGAATCTGAACTCTGGACCCGCTGGATGGTGCCTGAATTCCCCGTCGAGAAAATCGCTCCGCTGGGTGCGGAATTGACCTACCAGTACCGCCAATCGATGGGAAGGCGGGTGGTGGTGGACGGTGGTAGGGAAGTAGTGGATGAACTCCAAAAACGCGGCTATACCCTGGGTATCATCAGCAACCTGATCGGCACTCGCGAGATCCCGGATTGGCTGGTCAATGAAGGATTTGCTCCGTATTTCAAATCGATTGCACTTTCCTCGGTGTTGGGCATAAGGAAACCAGATCCGGCAATTTACCTGGAAGCCGCCCGCAGGGCAGGCGTTGATCCGGGAAATTGCGCCTACATCGGCGACAACCTTAAGCGCGACGTTACCGGGACGCGTGCTGCCGGTTTTGGGATGCTGGTCATCATGATCTCTCCCAAAGAACTGGCAGAGGCGACCATCACCGACGAGAACCGGCCTGACGTAATCATTCACGAGTTCCGCCTACTGCTTGATATTTTCCCCGCCCGCACGTAGCTGGAGGACCATGATCTCTCAAGCACGCGGCGCAGCCGCACTCGCCGAAGGCGTCAAAGGCCTGTATTCTGAGGGGCAAACCGATTATTCGCTCGACCCGCTTGTGCTCGTTGATCAGGCTGGCTGTCCTCTTGGACGGATCAAGGATGGCGACGCGGTCATTTTCTGCTGCCGCCGGGGTGAACGTGAAGTTGAGTTGACTGAAGCCTTTACCGAAACTGGATTCACCCGTTTTTCGCGTCCTGATCTTCAGAACTTGAAATTCATCATCCTGACCCGTTATCACGAAAAATTTAAAGACCTGCCGATTGCCTTCGCCCCCACGAAGATCAAGGAAACACTTGGCGAAACCGTCAGCTACCACGACCTTCGCCAGTTGCGCACATCCGAGTCTGAAAAATTCGCGCATGTCACTTTTTTCTTGAATGGGGGCAATAATGAGTCATTTGCCGGGGAGGAAGATGTCTGCATCCCCTCGCCAAAGGGTATCCCCTTCGACCGGGTACCTGAACTCAGCCTGCCACAGGTTGTCGAACAGGTGAAGCGTGGGCTGGAGAATCATTACGATTTGATCGTGGCCAATTTTGCCAATGGTGACGCGATCGGTCACACTTCCAACAACGAGGCCAAGGTCCTGTGTGCCAGCCTTGTGGACAATCATCTGGGCCAGGTTTTGGAAGCAGCCCGTCGTGCCGGGTACGTTACCTTCATCACAGCCGACCACGGCAACCTGGAAGAAATGACCAATCCTGATGGTACAGCCAACGTGGCCCATACCACCAATCTTGTGCCTTTTATTTTAGTCGACCCCGCCTGGTCATCAACTGTTTGCACGCGAGATGGGAAATTGGCCGACCTGGCCCCAACAATTCTGTCCGCCCTCGGCATAAATCCGCCTGACAGCATGGACGGAGAGACTCTCGCTCCTGACTACAACTGGGGTGGAAGACGGCGCGTGCTTCTTCTCATCCTCGACGGATGGGGATTGGGCAGGAAAGACAACTCCAACCCTATATACCTGGCAGAGACTCCGGTTTGGGATGACCTGGTTAAAAATTACCCCTACAGCCAGTTGAAGGCCTCCGGGGAGGCAGTCGGGTTGCAGGCAGGAAAGGCCGGCAATTCGGAAGCCGGTCACATGAATATCGGCGCCGGTCGTGTGATCCCGCAGGATGATGTCCGCCTAGACCAGGCCATGCAAGATGGTACATTCTATACCAACGAGGTTTTCGTCCAGGCGATTGAGGAAGTGAAAATAAGGGGGACCAGCCTGCACCTGATTGGATTGCTGACAGAAAAAAGTTCGCACGGCTCGATCCACTACCCACTGGCGCTGCTTAAGATGGCTAAAAAGCATGGGTTGGAAAATGTCTATCTCCACATCATCTTTGATGGGCGCAGCACCGAACCTGGCAGCGCGCCGGTGTTGCTTGAGAAACTTGAAGACCAGCTCAATACAATCGGGATCGGCCAGGTTGTCACCGGGGTGGGACGAGGGATCGCCCTGGACCGGGACGGTAATTATGCAAAGATCAAGCGTGCCTTTGACGCGTTGGTAATTGGTAAAGGAAGAGTTTTCATGCTGGGCAGAGGCTGAAATCTGATGGACCTTGAATTCCTTGGAAAATTGATCACGCCGGCTCACTCCAAAATCGCCATGGTCATAATGGACGGATTGGGCGGCTTGCCGCAGGAACCGGGCGGAAAAACTGAATTGGAAACCGCGCAGACGCCACATCTGGATGCCCTCGCAGGGCTTTCGGCTCTGGGTCTCTCGCAACCTGTTGGACCAGGGATTACGGTGGAGAGCGGCCCGGGTCATCTTGCCATTTTCGGATATGACCCGCTGCAGTACAGGATTGGGCGCGGCGTGCTGGAGGCGATTGGCCTCGGTATTGATCTGGGCCCCAACGACGTCGCCGTGCGCGGCAATTACTGTTGGGTGGACGCAGCCGGGGTGGTAACAGATCGACGTGCCGGGCGCATACCAAACGAGGTGAGCAGGGAACTCTCCCGGCTGCTGTCGACGCGGATCGAAGATGTTACCTTTCAGGTCGAGACGGTCCGAGAGCACCGCCTGTCAATTGTCCTGCGCGGGCCAGGATTAAGCGCTGGTGTGAGCGAATCTGATCCGCAAAAGAATGGCAACCCTCCTTTGCCGCTGCGTGCCCTTATTCCCGAAGCAGAGAAAACAGCACGCCTTATAAACCGGTTCGTGGAACGGGCATGCAAGGTTATGGAGACCTACACGCCAAAACCACCTGCAAACATGCTGCTGATGCGCGGTTTTGACAATTTTCCCAATTTCCCGGCGTTTCCAGACTTGTTTGGATTACGGGCGGCTGCCATTGCTGTCTATCCGACTTATCGCGGGATCGCCAAGCTTGTTGGTATGCAGGTGCTGCCTGTCGAGGGGGGTACGACGGCAGACGAATTCACCGTGCTGGAAAAGAACTGGAACGACTTTGACTTTTTCTACCTGCACATTAAGGAAACGGATCTAGCCGGCGAAGACGGTGATTTTGCCCGCAAGGTAAGGAAAATCGAAGAAGTGGACAGCCTGATGCCGCGTTTGGTGGCGCTTCAGCCGGACGTTGTCATTGTCAGCGGAGATCACTCAACACCGGCCGCGCTCAAGGGGCATTCCTGGCATCCCGTCCCGCTTCTGATTTACAGCAAATACGTACGGGCGGATGGCTTGGCTGAATTCGGGGAACATGCCTGTGCACACGGCAGCCTGGGTGTCCTACCGGCGAAGCATATCATGCCAATTGCACTTGCCAACGCCCAACGCATAATGAAATGGAGCGCATAGTGTCTTCATCCAGTATTTTGTCCAACTTGCACATTTTCTCGGAAGTCTTGTTCGAAAAGATGAAGTCGCTCTCGCCCGGCATCCAGGAGCTGGAGCTCTACGAATTCCGCTATGGACTGGCTGATCTGAATCCCAAGAAAGGTTGGGAATCTGTCAAGATGGATAGCCGGGAGGCAATTGAGACCTGCCTCAACAACCGCTCCTACTATGAAAGCATTCAAATCAAACCCAGGGTGGATGGCCGTATCGTGCTGGACCCGGAAATCATCCGGTTGACCCGGATGCTGTTCGTGGGCCTGGTTACAGGCGAGTATCCACAGGATTGGGTGGACAGGCACTTTTACTTTGATATCCGGGCTTTTTTCTTTCTGCATCGCACGCTCTATTTCACCGACAAAGTTCTGGCGCATTTTGGCGGCAAGCCATACCGGCAGTTCGAACAAAAACAGAAGCAGTTCGAGCGCCAGCAGGATGTCGGTTACAAGGCGTTCAGGGAAGCCAATACGGAAGTGGATCAGCTCTTCATCCAGGGCGTGATGAAACTGATTGCGCAGCGCGGCACCCCGATCGTGCTTGCCATCGCCGGTGCGACTGCAGCCGGCAAGACTGAGATCGTTGAACGCCTGACAACTGCATTCCAGCAGGCCGGACAGAAAGTTGCATCCATTGAACTTGACAACTTCTTCACCGATCGTGAGTATCGGGAGGCCAGGGGCATCGACTCACAGGGTAAGGCAGCCTACCATTTTGAGCTCTTTCTGCAGAGTCTGGAAGATATCACCCATGGGAAAAAAATCAGCATTCCACGTTACGACACCATCGAGGCCACTTCCAGCCACGATCTGAACGGAAAACTAAGGCCCGGAGGAGCGGCCATCGAGATCGAACCGGCGGACATCATTTTTATCGAGGGTAATTTCCCCTTTTTGATCGAGGAGGTGCTGCACCTGATCGGTATCAAGGTGGTCTATCTGACCGATGACCCGGTCCGAATGAAAAGGAAGTGGAAACGCGATATCGACTATCGCAGGAAATATGATCCCGCCTACTTCTGCAACCGCTTTTTCAAGGACCAATTCATCATGGCCCAGTATGCCTACCTGCCCCAGATGGAAGTCTGCGATATGACCGTGGATACCACTGGCGCGGCTTTATGGACAACACCTGAGATCGCCCAAATCCTGGGTCAGGGTTGAAAGGAAATTCCGTGGAAGGGACCAGGCGGCTGCATTCCCCACAGATCTTTTCCGAGATCCTGTATGAGCGGATGAGATCGATCAATGCGGGAATCGAGAGACTGCAATTGTATGAATTCCGTTATGCTCTCGAGAACCTTTATCCCCAGGATGGCTGGAATTCAATTGAACTGGATGAACCGGAAGAGATCGAGATGATGATCCGGCGGCGTGATTTTTATGAAGCCATCCAACTTAAGCCACGTGAAAAAGACCGGATTGTCCTGGATGAGAATATTGCCCGTTTGACGCGCATGCTGTTTACGGGCCTGGTGCGAAGCGAATACGCCGAAGAGTGGATAAAGCGGTTTTTCTATTTTGATATCCGGGGGTTCTATTTTCTACCCCGAACCGTCTATTTCACGGAGGCAGTATTGGCGCATTTTGGCGGCATGCCATTTATCAGTTTCGAGCCACGCCAGAAGCACTTTGAGGGTTTTCAGGATATCGGTTACCAGGATTTCCAGGAAGCCAATGCAGAGATTGACAAGGCATTCATCGAGAGCATCCAGAAGCTGATCAAAGTCCATGGAACCCCCATACTTATCACGCTGGCAGGACCTACAGCGGCGGGTAAAACTGAGATCACCGAACGCCTGATCAACACAATTTACAGAGACAGGCAAGAAAACAACCACAATCGAGATGGACAACTTCCTGCTTGACCGGGACTACCGGGATAATAAAGCCATGGGGAAAGACGTGATCCATTTTGACCTGTTCGTGAAAAGCCTGCAGGAAATCCTGCAAGGAAAGAAGATCACCATTCCGCGCTATGATTTTATCAATGCCACCTCCAGCCATGACCTGGAAGGCAACTTGAAACCAGGCTGCAGCCCGCTTGAAATCGAACCTGCCGACATTATCTTTCTGGAGGGAAATTTCCCCTTTCAGATGGATGCGATTTCTGATCTGATCCGCATCAAGGTTGTATATCTGACAGACGACCCGATCAGGTTGAAGCGCAAGTGGAAACGGGATATCGATTATCGCAAGAAGTACGATCCCGCCTACTTCCGCAACAGGTTCTTTAAGACGCAGTTCATGCGTGCAGAGGATATTTATCGACCACAAATGGAAGTGTGTGATATTGTCGTTGACACCACCGGGGCGACACTCTGGGCAACGCCTGAAATGGTAGAAATCCTTAGCCGGGATTGAGACATCCTATGACGCTTCCAGTGGACAGGATCTGCAGCATCAAAGCAATTTTCTTCGACATGAACGGCACATTACGGATCCGGGAACCCAATGAACCAACCCAGTCCGCTGCCACCCGGCGGATGCTTGAATTGCTGGGGAAAGAAGATGCTTCCGATGACTATTGGGCGGAGATATCCAGACGTCAAAAGGCGTACAGCCAGTGGGCGCAAGAGAACCTGGTCCAATTATCCGAAAAGGAGATCTGGACGCGCTGGATTCTGCCTGAGTACCCTCGCGAACAGATTGAACTAGCTGCGGCTGAGCTGACGCTGGCATGGATGGAACGTAAGGGACACACGGTTCCCAACCCTGGTGCGGAAGAAACGCTTGTGGAATTGAAACGGAGCGGGTATCGCCTTGGCGTCATCAGTAACAGCATGTCCACCCTGGATATTCCGCGCAGTATTGATGCTTTTGGTTGGAAGGAACATTTTGAAGTTGTAATCCTCTCATCGGTTTTACAGCGCCGCAAACCTGCTCCTGAACCATTCCTGGAAGCTGCCCACGCGCTGGGTCTGGAACCCTCGCAATGTGCCTATCTCGGCAACCGGATTCTGAAGGATTTGGTTGGCTGTAAAAAGGCGGGTTTCGCGCTTGGGATTATTCTTGACCCGCCGGAAGGGTTGAGTCCAGATGGGCAGGATCACACCATTGAACCTGACGCGGTCATTCACTCGCTGAGCGAACTGCTTGATATTTTCCCGGCGCGTGGATAGAACAAGTCGCTTGTTTTCTCATCTGGAATCCGGTATTGTGGCTGATGTCCGGTCATCAAGAAAAGTTTTTATCATCTATGAAAGAACGCTTGCATTTCTGGAAATAATGTTGTATTATATTCAAATGCAAGTTAAATTACAAAATTAGATATGTTGAAAGTTTTGGATTTGTTTGATTGCGGAGAAGAGGTGAAGCGATGAACCAGGAAACTCAAGCCCCGGTTGGCTTCAGTCAATTGATCAGTGAGCGTTATCCCCAGCTAACCAAAAGCGAGAAGCGCATTGCCAATTATCTGAATCAAAATCAGGATGAGGCCGCTTTTCTTTCCGCCAGTGAAATAGCCAGTCGCCTGGAACTAAGTGAAGCAACCATGGTCCGGTTTGCCCGTACCCTGGATTTTGACAATTACCCGGCCATGCGGGTGGCCTTACAGGACAGTTTCCGTCACCGGATGACGCATTCATACCGGCTGCGAAGCCGCCTGGATAATCTTCGCGAAGCGGGGGATATCTTCGAAAAAATAACCATCTCCGAGATCGATTATTTAACGCAAGCCCTTCAAACCGTTGATCGTAAAGCGTTGCATCGAGCCACCTCGCTTATGCTGAAGCGCGATCGCATTTTCGTGTTCGGCACAGGCCCGTCTGTGTCGCTGGTGGATCTACTCAACCTGCGTCTCACGCGTTTTGGCAAGCAGGTGATCCCACTGACGATTGCCGGCCGCGAAACCCTGGAACCGCTGCTCTTGATGACCGACCGTGATCTTTTATTCGCGATCGGTTTTTTTGATGTCAATCCAACTTTGCAGATTGTCCTGGATTATGCGGAAGAAAAGAAGTGCCCGGTAATTCTGTTGACGGATACGCTGGGCTCGGTGATCGGGGAGAAAGCGGATGTTGTGCTGGCAGCCAGGCGGGGACCGGTATCGGCCTTCCACTCGCTGATTGTCCCCATGAATATCATCAACTCACTGCTACTGGAAGTTGCGAATCAAAGTCAGGAAACTGTGATACCCAACCTGGATAAGCTTGATCAATTGCGCGAGCGTCTCAAACACTCTGGCACAGTATAAGACTCAAATTAAGGAGTTCTTTCATGACCAATGCTGCAATCTCTCAGATCCCATTTTCTCAAAGACTGACAGCCACTTTAAGAAGGTTTTTTCATTGGTTGACCAAGCCGCATGTTGTCCTGGCCTTGATCATGCTGGTGTTGATGTTCTACATGGTCGTCATCCCCCTGTACAAATTGGTTGAGACCACGGTGACCTGGCAATCCTCGGATCTCAGCCGCTTTCCGGATGCCAAGGTGGGCGGATTGACCGCCTACCACTGGGTCAGGATGCTGACTGGCATCTTCGGCAGAATATACACCTACACACCCTTGCAGCATTCGATGACCATCGCCATTGGCACGGTTCTGCTGTCGTTGGCGATCGGTGGAACGCTGGCCTGGCTGGTAGTGCGCACCGATATGCCGGGAAGAAAACTGGTCAACCAACTGGCGGTGCTGCCCTACATCATGCCCTCCTGGACCCTGGCCCAGGCCTGGCTGGTGCTGTTCAAGAACCGGCTTGCGGGCGGAGCACCGGGACTGTTTGAATACGTAGTGGGACAGAGTCCGCCTGACTGGTTATCGTACGGGCCGGTGCCGATCATTATCTGCTGTGCGTTGCACTACTACACCTTTTTCTTCCTGTTTGTTTCTGCGGCGCTGATGTCGATCGATTCCAACCTGGAAGAAGCCGGGGAATTGATGGGCGCCAACCGCTGGCGTATTCTGCGCAAGATCACCCTGCCGTTGGTGCTGCCGGCCCTGCTTTCCGGTTTCATCATGACCTTTTCCAAGGTGATGGGCACCTTTGGTGGGCCGAACATCCTGGGTTCGCCGATCAAGTACTATGTGGTTGCCACCATGCTGCGCGGCAGCCTGGCGGCGGGCGACAAGGCGGATGCCTTTGTGTTGGGTATCGTCCTGATCCTGTTCGCCATGGTGACCATTTCCCTCAACCAGAGGCTGGTGGGCACGCGCAAGAGCTATGAGACGATCGGGGGCCGGGGTTTTGTCGCCACCCCAAGCAAATTGAGAAATATGAAGAAAGTTTTCTTCACGAGCGTGATCATCTTTCAGCTGATGGTTCTTGTTGTACCGCTGGGCTTGCTGACTTATGACACCTTCCTGCTGCGGTCGGGAGACTACAGCTTTAGTAACCTTACCCTGCAAAACTGGATCGGAGAGAAAAATCCACTTTACAATGATGGCGAGCCGGGAGTACTGCTTAACCCGAGGATCTATCAAACTGCCTGGAATTCCATTAAGCTCGCCTTGTATACCGCTTTTTTCACCGCCCTGTTGGGCGTCCTGCTCGGGTATGCCATCGTCAAGGGCCGCGGAACCCGGCTTGCAAGGCTGGTGGATCAGCTTGCTTACATCCCATATGTCATTCCGGGTATTGCCTTCGGCGCGGTGTATATCGCCATGTTTGCCAGGAAGTGGGGACCGCTCCCATCTTTGTATGGCACCTTTGCCCTGCTGGTGATCGTCTCGGTGGCCAAACACCTGCCTTACTCTTCCCGTTCGGGGGTTTCAGCCATGATGCAGGTGGGACATGAACTGGAGGAGGCTGCCCAGGTGGCCGGCGCCAATGTCTGGCAGCGTTTCAAGCGTGTCATCTTCCCGCTGACAATGAGTGGTTTCGTTTCCGGCTTCCTGCTGACGTTCATCACCACCATGCGCGAATTATCACTGATCATTCTGCTGGTCACGCGTGACACCCAGTTGCTGGCCAGCCTGACCATGAAATATATTGAAGCCGGCAGGGATCAAATGGGGAATATCGTTGTCCTGATCCTGGTTTTAATCACTGTCACAGGCAACGCCCTGATCGGCCGCTTCACGGGCGGCAGCCTTAAAAAAGGTCTCGGGATGTAAAGAGAGGACACCATGGAAACATACATCAGAATTAATAATTTAACGAAGAAATTTGGTAATGTGGTTGCGCTCGATCATGTCAGCCTGGTTATCGAACCGGGAACCTTCGTAACCCTGCTGGGTCCCTCCGGGTGCGGCAAGACCACCCTGCTGCGCTGTGTGGCCGGTTTGGAAGACCCGGATGGGGGCGAGATATTAATTGGCAACAAATTGGTTTTTTCCTTCGACAAGGGCATTTCACTGCAGGCGAGCAAGCGCGACCTGGGACTGGTTTTCCAGAATTACGCTTTGTGGCCGCATATGAAGGTGGATAAGAATATCACCTTCGCCCTGGAGATCCAGAAGATGCCCAAGCCTGAGATGGATAAGCGGGTAAAAGAATCGCTTAAAGAAGTTCAGATGGATGGCTACGAAGACCGCTATCCACGTGAGATGAGCGGTGGCCAACAGCAGCGCATCGCCCTGGCACGCATGCTGGCCTACCGCCCCAAGGTCTTCCTGATGGATGAGCCGCTTTCAAACCTGGATGCCCGCCTGCGCATGGACATGCGCACCGAGCTCAAACGCCTGCACCATATTTCCGGGGCCACCACCATATATGTAACTCATGACCAGGTGGAAGCTTTGACCATGTCCACGAATATTGCCGTAATGAAGGAAGGTGTCGTGCAACAGTTCGATACCCCCGATAAGGTCTACCATTTCCCCGCCAATCTATTTGTGGCAGATTTCATCGGCAACCCCAAAGTAAACCTGCTGGACGGCGTCATAAGTGGTAAAAATACAGTCGACTTTGGGAAATTCAAGATCACGATAAACACATCCAATGCAGGCGGCAATGTAGTGGTCGGCATCCGGCCGGAAGATATCGCCATCTCGGAGCGCCCTGAACCTGGAGCAGTGGAGTTCAACGCTTATTCTGTCCTGCCCTCCGGGGCTGACTCGACGATAGTTGCACGCCTGGGTGAGACGGAACTCACCATCAGGGTGATGGGCATTAGCAAGATCCAAATGGATCAGAAGATCTGGTTGACGTTCGATCCGCAAACCTTGAACCTGTATGACAAGGAGAGTGGCAATCTCATACCATCCTGAAGAAACCAGAGCAGCTTACCTGGTTTTGTCTTCGTATCGCCTGTACCCACTTTGATCCCATGAAAGGAGGCGAAAATAAAATAGATATTAGAAGGAAAGGATCTCGCGATAATCTAATCCATTTCCAACTATGTTAGGAGGAAGAAATGAAAGCGTTTGCAAAGATTTTAACAATTGTTTTGCTGGTCAGCTTCATTGCCGCCTGCGGTGCCCAACCGACTGCGGCCCCGTCCACTGCAGCTCCAGCCACTGCGGCTCCCGCCACTGCGGCTCAGGCTACTGCAGCTCCAGCCACTGCGGCTCCTGCCACTGAAGCAACCCTGACAGAAGCTGAGGCATGGGCAAAAGCGAATGGAGTTGGCCCTTACCAACCCGCCACTGACGATTGGGCGGCGATCGAAGCCGCAGCCAAGAAAGAAGGCAAAGTGGTGGTTTATGCCAACTCAGGCGGAGTTGAGGATTTACCGGATTCATGGAAGGCCCTGTATCCGGACATCGAGCTCGATGCTGCCGACACCGATGGCATTGACACCAAGATGCAGGCAGAGCAGGAAAGCGGGAATGTCGTCGGGGACGTCTGGTTCAACAGCGACGGGCACATCTTGTTCGGAAAATTCGTTCCCAACCAATGGATGTGGTGGTTCGTTCCCCGGGATGTCACCATCCCCGAATTAACCAAGGATTTTCCGTTTGCCATCGCACGCCACTCGGTGGATGTGATCGGGTACAACAACAAATTCTATCCAGACGGATGCCCGATCAAAAATATCTGGGAGGCCGTTGAACCGAAATATAAAGCCAAATTCTTCATGGAAGATCCGATGTCTGACGTCAGCACGATGGCTAAGATAGCCACCTTTGTTCAAAATGGTGACGAGATGGCCACAGCATATAAGGATCTTTACGGAAAGGAATGGAACACCGATGAGCTGGCAGCGACTGATGCCGCTGGCATGGTTGTAGAGAATGCCGGCTATTTATGGCTCAAGAAATTGGCTTATAACGGTGCTGTTGTTCTTGACGACGGCGATATGGTGGACGCGGCCTTTGCCGGGCTAGAACTGCCTGCAGGCCAGGAACCCGGGTTTGGATGGACCGGTTACTCGACCCTCGAAGCCACCCAGGCTGGCGAATTGAACATGTCACCCTGTTTTAATCTAAACCCGGTCATGGGCATCTACAAAACCAGCTTCCTGGGCATCGCCAACAATGCTCCACATCCCAATGCAGCCAAACTGTTCATCAAATTTATCCTTTCGCCAGACGGTTTCGCTCCCTGGAACGAGCTTGGCACCTGGCCGGCGGCTGATGGTCTTCCCATTCCCGAAGGGAACATTTCCATTGCAGAACTCAAGCCTCAGGTATGGGAGATGGATCCCATCTTCGACTGGAACAATGTCAGCAAGGTGCGTGACTTCTGGGCGGCCAGCCTGCTTACCGCTCCGAAATAAGATAATGATTTAATAAGTACAGTAGGAACTTGAAGTCTCTCTTTGGGCACGGACTCGCTTGAATCCGTGCCCAAAGAACTTGGAATTATCCAAATCTTATTAAAGTGGAAAACACTCCTTTGAAGCGCCAGACACCCATGCTTCCCTGGCGTGACGATGGAGTGTTATTGGGAGGCGGAGTTTCAGTTATGAGCATCCAGGCTGTGTTTTTCGATATGGGTGGCACAATCGAGACATACGGATGGACACCGGAGTTGCGCATCCAGGCGACTGCCGGCATCCGGACGCGCCTTGCGGATGCCGGGCTTCATTTCGACTTGACTGACAGGCAATTGTATGAAACGATTTCCGCAGGGCTGGATGCTTATCACCAATTAAGCCTGCAGACACAGGAAGAGTTGCCCCCCCAGCGGGTGTGGTTGGAATTTATTCTGGCAGACTACTCCGTTGATCAGTCGAAATTCACCGGGTTGGCGGAAGAGTTGATGCTGTACATTGAGACTCATTATTACGAACGTACGATGCGTCCTGAAGTCCCTGCAGCGCTGGAATCCATTCAGAAGATGGGACTCAAAATAGGTCTGATCAGCAACGTCAACAGTCGCGGTCAGGTGACCACCAACCTGGAGCAATATGGAATCCGTGAATACTTTGACCCGGTTGTTCTATCAAGTGAGTATGGGCGCCGGAAACCCGATCCTGCCATCTTCCATCATGCCGCCCGGCTGGCAAACGTGCCGACCAGTCAATGTGTCTACATCGGAGATCGGATAGCACGCGATGTCCTGGGCGCCAGGCGGGCCGGGTTTCGCATGGCAGTTCAAATCATTCACGATTACGAGCATGGGGAGGTGGATGAAGGTCCTGTGCCGGATGCCACAATCTCCAGTTTGATAGAGCTAGTGGACATATTACGGATTGAAATGGGTAAGGATTCGCTGCGCACGACAACGAGCCAGGCGGGAAGGCAATCCATCCAGGCAATGATCTTCGATGCCGGGGATGTTCTTTACCATCGTCCCAACAGGTATCAGAAATTGGCGGAATTCCTTGGCCGGCAAGGGATCGATTTCTCTGCAATTAATCAAGAGGGTGCCAGGGCTCTTGAACAACAAGCCTTCAGAGGATTAATCGACCGCGACCAGTATCGGGAGGCGCTTCTCCGGCTCTATGGGATTACGCAATCCAGTCTGATCGAGACAGGCAAGCATATCCTGGATGCAGAGGATAATGATATTGTTTTCTTTGATGGGGTGCGGGAGACATTGCGTGCTTTGAAAAATAAAGGGAACCTGCTGGGCATCATCACTGATACAGCTGTACCGATCTCCGTTAAATTAAACTGGTTCGAGCACGGCGGTATTGGAGATGTTTGGGATTCGATCATTTCTTCAAAAGAGATTGGTGTCCGCAAGCCGGATCCTAGGATCTATCATGCCGCATTACAACAATTGGGTGTCCCTGCCAGCCAGGTTGTGTTTGTAGGGCATAAAGCCTCAGAATTGGAAGGCGCCAGGATGGTTGGGATGGGAACTGTTGCATTCAATTACGAGCAGGATGCCAGTGCAGACTTTTATATTGAGGATTTTCCTGAATTGCTGAATTTCGGGGTGGCCAGTGAGCCGGTATCCGCTTTTCGGGATGAGCGTCATGCCAGAACAAATTGAAGCCATCCTTTTCGATTTGGGAGGCACGCTGCGGCGTGCGACCAATCGCGAGTTCTCGGAAAAAGTTATCCTATGCAAACCGATCCTGGAACTCACCGGCTTGGAAGCAGATCCGGAGGATTTCGCAAGGTTGCTGGATGCGCGTGCCAATGCCTACCGGGAATGGTCCAGGCAGGAGGCCGCGGAATTAGACGAAATCGGATTCTGGACGCAATGGATGTTGCCCGAACTTGACGCTGAAAAGATCATCGCCCTAGCCGTGGATCTTAACCAAATTTGGAGGAGTGCAGACAGGGTTTACCAGGTACTCCCGGATGCCAGGGAGACGATCCTGGGCTTGTTCCGCTCCGGCTACCGGCTGGGACTGGTCAGTAACACAACCAGCAGCGTCGAAGCACCAAATTTCTTGAATGAATTGGGCGTTGCCGGCTGTTTCGAGGCCGTGGTCTTGTCCTGCCAGGTGGGAATACGTAAACCGCGGCCTGAGCTCCTGATTGAAGCCTCACGGCGTATGGGGATTCAACCGGAGAGGTGCGCATATATTGGCAACCTGCCGGATCGGGATGTCGCTTCTGCCCGCAGTGCGGGATTCAACCGAACGGTAATCCTGCGCGATCCGCGCAAACCTTTTATAATACCGGTCATAATGGAGACAACCCCGGACTATTTCATAGATGAATTAAGAGAGCTTCTGGATATCTTCCCTGCCAGAAAAGTACAAAAAACCCTGGCCAGGAATGGCCATCTGTATGATATTTCCTTCTCCACCATGTGGGGGATAAAGAAGTTTACCGAGTTGAGCGATTTCCTGCTTGCCGCCTCACGGCTTGGAATGGCGCGCATCGAATTGAACCATCAAGTCCGGCCGGACATGCTGGCAGGCTTGGACCTTTCCCAATATGAAATTAGCAGCATCCATGAACCCTGCCCGGCGGTAATTTCTTCTGTATTACTACGCAAGCAGGACCTGCTGATCTCCTCCCCCGATGAAAAGCGCCGTAAACAGGGCGTGGATTCCATCAAACGGAGCATCGATCTGGCCAGGGAATTGGGCAGCCGGACAGTGGTTGTCCATTGCGGGCAGCTCCAGGGGGGAGAAATGAGCGAGCAGGAGTTGCGAGCTTTGTTCAATAGTGGTCAAATTGATTCACATGAATACCAGGTGTTGAAGAGCCGTTTTATTGAGTGGCGTGCCTCTCAAATTGGTCCATATCTCGCGTCTGTAAAAATCAGCCTGGTTGAGCTACTCGAATATGCCCGTCACTCGAATATCCGGCTGGGCATCGAGAATCGATACCACTTCTTTGATATTCCCGCGCTGGATGAGATGGGCGAACTGCTCGCCCTGGCAGGTTCGGACCAGCTTGGTTTCGTGTATGATGTTGGTCATGCCCAGACGTTGGACCGGCTCGGGTTTTATCCCCATGAAGAATGGCTGAAACGTTATGCCAGCCGGATCATCGGTGTGCACCTGCATGATGTGGTCGGGGTGGATGACCATCAGGCGCCCGGCATGGGCGAGGTGGATTTTCGTATGGTTGCCTCTTATTTACCCGGGGATGCCTATCGCGCTCTGGAAGTTCAAAGCTTTAACACACCTGAGCAAATAAAAACTGGCATGCAAATTTTGGTAAACACGGGTTGTGTCAAATTGATCGATTAAGGAGGATTACAATGCGTAAACTATTCAGAAAGCGCCACAGTGTATTTATCAAGCTCATCCAGGATCAGGCAAACCTGACCCTGCAAGGGATGGAAGCATTAAAAGCCTATATGGGAGGACAGGATCCGAATGCGGCTGCCAACCTGACCAAGAGCGAAAAAGAGGCCGATGAAGCCCGCCGGATCCTGATCGATGAGTTGAATAAGACCTTCGTCACCCCTTTTGACCGTGAAGATATATTCAACCTTTCCCGGACGATCGATGACGTGCTCGATTATGCCTACAGCACCGTCAATGAAATGGAAATCCTGAAAGTGGAGCCGACTCCGTATATGCAGCGTATGGCTTCCCTGCTCAGGGACGCGGCCGCTGAGCTTTCGATGGCAGCAGACCGGTTGGATGAGCATCCCGGCGTTTCCAATGACCATGCCCAACGCGCCAAAGCCCTGGAAAACCGGGTGGAGGATGTCTACCGGGAAGCCCTGGCAGATCTCTTCAGCGGCGCAGAAGACATCAAGCACGTGGTCAAAATGCTGAAACTGCGCGAAGTCTACCGCCACTTGAGCAATGCTGCCGATCGAGGGGATGAAGCCGCCAACGTGATCGCTGATATTGTCGTTAAGATCACATGACGTAATGAAAGCTGTTAAATGTCCCTGACCATTATCGCAGTGATTGTGATGGCGCTCATATCATGTTTCTTGAATGGTGTTCACGATTCCAGCAACGTGGTTGCCACCATGATTTCCTCGCGGGCATTTTCTCCAAGGCTAGCATTGAGCATAATTGCTGTGGCGGAATTTTTTGGGCCGCTGATATTCGGCGTAGCTGTGGCAAAAACGATTGGGAATGACGTCGTCGTGGCCCAGAATATCAACCTCCAAGTGATCCTGGCCGCCCTTGCCAGTGCTATCCTGTGGAACTTGCTGACCTGGTACTTAGGTTTTCCGAGTAGTTCTTCGCACGCATTAGTTGGAGGCTTGGTTGGTTCGGTCGTGGTGGGCGCAGGCTGGCAGGCTATTAGACTCCCAGGTGTAGAGAAAATCCTGATTGCTTTGTTCATTTCTCCCGTAATCGGTTTCGTTTTTGGCTACCTCGGTCGCAAACTGATCCTATTACTGAGTTGGAATGTCACACCCCGTATCAACTGGTTTTTTAAACGCGGCCAAATGTTTAGCTCGGTTGCTTTGGCACTCAGCCACGGATCCAACGATGGATCAAAAAACATGGGAATTATCGCCTTAGCCTTGATTATCGGAGGCTATTTGAAGACCTTCTCTGTCCCTACCTGGGTTATTCTTATCTGTGCTGGGGCAATGGCGTTTGGCACGGGTATGGGCGGAATGAGGTTGATCCGTACTGTGGGTGGCAAGTTCTATAAGATTCGTCCAGTGGATGGCTTTGCTGCCCAATCAGCCTCAGCAGTCGTTATCCTGGGTGCTTCTCTGATTGGAGGACCGGTGAGCACCACCCAAGTAGTCAGTTCGGCCATAATGGGTGTCGGCGTTGCCGAGAGAGCGAATAAGGTCCGATGGACAGTTGCACAGGAAATCGCCACTGCCTGGCTATTGACTATTCCGTCCAGTGCCCTGGTCGCGGCTGGACTCTATTGGATCATTGTCCGGATAGTTCCCCTTTAAGAAGATTGGGCAAGGAATGCGGACTCATTGCAGTTAGTTCATTTCCTGAAGATTGCCTTGTGGAAGGATTGTTTCAATGACGCCAGTCCTTATCGTCGTGATCATTTTAGCACTGATCTTTGACTTCTTAAATGGCGTTCACGATTCCAGCAACGTGGTTGCCACCATGATTTCCTCGCGGGCGCTTTCGCCGCGGATTGCGCTTTGGATGACAGCTCTGGCAAACTTCGTCGGTCCCTTTATTTTTGGCGTGGCAGTTGCGAATACCATTGGACATGAGGTGGTCGCAGCTGCATCCATTAATGAACCGGTCCTTGTAGCAGCCCTGGTTAGTGCTATTTTCTGGAACATCCTGACCTGGGTGCTTGGCTTTCCCAGCAGTTCTTCTCATGCCCTGATCGGTGGTTTTGTGGGCGCTGTAGTCATCGCAGCAGGCTGGCAGGCCATTCTGTTGCATGGTATTGAGAAAATCCTGATTGCCTTATTCCTCTCGCCAATCGTTGGTTTTGTAGTTGGTTTCTTCGTTCTGAGACTCATATTATGGTTTTCCTGGAAGGCAACCCCGCGGGTGAATGCATTCTTCAAACGTGCCCAGATACTTACTGCATTGACTTTGGCATTGAGCCACGGCACAAACGATGCACAGAAAACAATGGGGATCATCACCTTAGCCTTGGTGACTGGAAAGGTTCTGGACACTTTTACTGTTCCGGTTTGGGTTATTCTTCTGTGTGCCACAATGATTGCCCTTGGTACCGCAGTGGGTGGACAGAAGTTGATAAAAACCCTGGGAGGCAAGTTCTATAAGATCCGGCCGGTGGATGGTTTTGCCTCCCAACTGGCCTCTGCGGCTGTCATTCTGGGCGCCTCTCTCGCCGGCGGTCCAGTCAGTACCACCCAGGTGGTCAGTTCGGCAATCATGGGCGTGGGTGCAGCCGAAAGAGTAAACAAGGTCCGGTGGGGTGTGGCACAGGATATCGCCATGGCCTGGTTGTTGACCATTCCAGCAACAGCCCTGCTTGCGGCGGGCTTGTATTGGGTGATCGCACAATTTATTCGATAATTGCGTTGATTTTAGAAGGTTAACATGCATAATAATGTTTATGATATTGTTTGTATTGGGAATTACACCAAGGATACTATTATCATACCTGCCGGCACCCGGTATGTGGACGGTGGCGGAATGCGTTATGCCGCCTACGCAGCGGCCAGCCTGGGTCTGAAGGCGGCCGTTGTCACGCGCCTGGCCAGGGATGATATTCATGTGGTCGCCAAGTTTTGGCTGGCAGGGATTGATTGTTATCCAACTTATGCGCCTCATTCCACCCTGATGCAGCTGGAATACCCGACCCTGGACCCGGACATCCGCACCCTGACCGTGAAAGCAACAGCTGGCACGATCACCGTCGAGGCGGTGCAGAACCTGGAGATGAAAGCCGTTGTGATCAATTCCAGCCTGCGCGGCGAAGTGGGCCTGGATGTCATCCGTATGTTGAAAGAAAAAGGGATCACCATTGCCGCGGATATGCAGGGTTTTGTCCGGGTATTGCGCGGTCAGGAGCTCAAGTATGAGTCCTGGCCTGAAATGCAGGAGACACTGGCGTACCTGGATATTCTCAAGAGTGATGCCGTCGAAGCCGAATCCCTGACCGGCGAAACCGATATCTTTAAGGCTGCGAAAGCCTATGCTGCCATGGGACCGAAGGAAATCGTTCTGACCCACAAGGATGGATTGCTTATCCTTGCTGATGGGGTATTCCACGAACTTGGTTTTTATTCTGAAAACCTGAGTGGACGCTCGGGGCGCGGCGATACTTGCATCGGCGCTTATGTCGCCATGCGCATATCCAAATCCCCACTTGATGCCGGAACCTGGGCTGCGGCTGTCACCAGCCTGAAAATGGAGAAGCTGGGTCCGTTCGATCGACCGATCCACGATATAGAAGCGCTCATCCACGCCCGTTACGATCATGGATCGATCCATTGAAAAGCAAGCCCGGATCGACCGGCGGCGGGCTGAAATTGTAACCCGCTACCCGGCCCAATGGGATGGCATGATCACCAAATGGAATTCAGCAGGCCCGGAGAACCGGGCCTGGTTGATGTATTCTGCCAACTATCTGTTCCATACCAGGGGCGTACGGTGGGCAATTGACCCGCTGACGCTGCATTGGCGTGTGCCAGCAGCACCTCTTGTTGAAGCAGCCCGGGATCTGAGGATGCTATCCTTTATCATCCTTACCCATGCCCATGCCGACCACCTGGATTTTGATCTGCTGCATTCTCTGAGCGAGCTTCCCATCCAATGGGTTATCCCTGAATATCTCCTGCCGTTGGTTACCGAAACCGGGTTATCCCAAGCCAAGATTATTATCCCGAAACCGCTGAAAACATTCGAGCTCGAGGGATTGAAAATCACCCCTTTTGATGGAATGCACTGGGAGACCGACCCCACATATCAAGATGGCCAGCGGGGGGTTCCAGCGACCGGTTATCTGGTTGAGTTCTCCGGGAAGCGCTGGCTATTCCCAGGAGACACGCGCACCTATGACACGAGTAAAATGCCTTCCTTCGGTGCCGTGGATGGTCTCTTTGCCCACCTGTGGCTGGGCCGCGGGTGTGCCCTTCATGAAAATCCTCCCTTGTTGGAAACCTTTTGCACATTCTGCCTGGATTTTCATCCAAAGCGGATCATTGTGACCCATCTGGAGGAATTTGGCCGAAACGCGGATGAGTATTGGGATGATGCCCATTTTCAGTCTGTCAAGAGCAGGATCCTGGCCTGTACTCCTGATATGGTCATCGAATCTGCGTGCCTCGGAGAAAGGGTGGACCTGTAACCTGTCAACCTGCTTGTGGCAGGCGAATCATCTTCACCAGCTCGTGCCTTTGTTCTTTCGTATTGGGAAGTATCCTGTATCGACCCCATCAATGTTTTTCATATACTTCCGGGTTGACACAGTTAGGCAGTCTTTCGCCCTTCAACCCGCCAATGAGATTTTCTGCCGCCATGCATGACATGCGCTGGCGCGTCCGCCAACTTGCGCTGGCAATATGCGGCACAACGATACAGTTGTCCAATTCAAGCAGGGGGTGATTCGCAGGGATCGGCTCGGGGACGGTTACATCCAGCGCGGCTGCAAAGATGCGTTTTGCAGACAGGGCAGCAAATAAAGCCTCCTGGTTCACCACCGGACCGCGCGAAGTATTAACCAGTACGGCGGTCGGTTTCATCAGCTCTATTGTGGCCGTATTGATCAAGCCGAGTGTCTCGTCTGTCAGCGGTGTGTGCAGGCTGATAAAATCTGATTCCTTCAATAGCGTTACGAAATCCACCTGCGCAGCTTTGACACCAGGTTCCGGCGAGGAAGGGGTTGGATCGGTGAAAAGGATGCGCATGCCGAACCCACTGGCACGCCGGGCTACGGCACGCCCGATGCGACCGAAGCCAACGATCCCCAGGGTCGCACCGGACAGGTCGGCCCCCAGCATGAACCCGGGCGCCCAGGTTTTCCAACCGCCCGCTTTCACCAGCCGGTCGCCTTCCACCACGCGCCGGGCAGCCGCCAACAGAAGTGCAAAGGCCATGTCAGCTGTGGCATCGGTCAGGATGCCGGGTGTATTGCTCACCGGGATGCCCCGGGCGGTGGCTGCTGCCACGTCTACATTGTCCACGCCAACGGCATGGTTGCTGATAATTTTCAGTCCTGGGCCGGCTGCTTCCATTACCTCTGCATCAATCCGGTCGGTGAGCAGGCATAGCAGACCTTCCACGCTGCGTACGTGCCCAAGGATTTCCTGCCGGGAGGGTGGGAGGTCTTCCGGCCAGACCTCGGCTTCGCAAAATTCCCGCACCAATTCCAGGCCACTTTCAAGGATGAGACGGGTGACAAATACTTTGGGTTTCGCCATGCTTTAATGCTATCATACGACTATGCTTTTTGCCGAGTCTTTCCAGGCTTTCAGCCTGCGCAGAGTGCCGGAGGGGCCTTCGATCACCCGAATCCTGGCTGCCTCGATCCGCGCGGTTGAACCTGGCGCAGCAGTGGCACGCTTTGTCCAGCGTTCCGGCACCATCTTGAACGTGGATGGCCGGGAATATGATCTGGCGAGTTTTCACCGTGTGGGCATGTTGGGAATAGGGAAGGCATCGGTTGCGATGAGCACCCAGCTTGCAGGGATTCTCGGGAAGCACTTGCATGTTGGATTGGTCATCGCAAAACATTCCTCTGCCAGCCCCGATTTTCCATTTCCTCTCCTGGAAGGCGGTCACCCCATCCCGGACGTGCGAAGCCTGGAAGCGGGAAAGAAAACGCTGGAATTCGTCTCTTCGTTGCGCCCTGACGACTTGCTTTTCTGCCTGGTTTCGGGCGGCGGCTCGGCGCTGGTGACAGCCCCGCTGGAAGGTCTCCGGCTGGATGATTTGCAGGCACTTACATCCACATTGCTGGCATCCGGAGCGCGGATAGACGAAATTAACAGCCTGCGCCGCCGCCTGGACCGGCTGAAGGGCGGCGGGCTGGTGAAGGCATCCAATGGGGCGACCATCGCCAGCCTGATCCTCTCGGACGTCATCGGCGATCCGCTCGAAGCCATCGCCTCCGGTCCGACAGCGCCGGATCCAATCTCAACTCAGGCTGTACTTGAACTGGTGAAGAAATATGGATTGCGAGGGAAAATCCCAGGTTCCGTTATTTCCGCCCTGGAGCAATCCCCGGAAACGCCTAAACCGGGCGACTCCATTTTTAAGAGAGTTCAGAATGTCATCGTGGGGAGCAATCTGCTGGCGGCCCATGCCGCATTGGCACAAGCCAAAATGGAGGGTTTCCACCCCCATCTTCTACGCCTCGACCTGCAAGGCGAGGCGCGCCAAGCCGCCGGTGAGCTTGTGGCAATCCTGCGCCAGGCAATGAATACTGGCAATCCGATTCTGCCTCCAGCCTGTATTATTGCAGGCGGCGAGACAACGGTCACAGTCAAGGGAAATGGCAAGGGCGGTCGCAACACTGAACTGGCCCTAGCCGCGGTAATGGATCTGGCGAGCCTTCCTGGCGCGAGACTGGTTACGCTTGCTACGGACGGCGAGGATGGGCCGACTGACGCTGCCGGAGCCTTTGTCACTGGCGAAACTTACCGCCGCGCCGCCAGGTTGGGTCTGGACCCGCAGGATTACCTGAACAGGAACGACTCCTACACCTTCTTCGCTGCCCTGGATGACCTGCTCACGCCTGGCCCAACCGGCACTAACGTAAATGACCTGGTTTTCTTGTTCGTTATATAAGAAAAAGGACGCGTTCCAATGCGTCCATTTAATTAAAATTTTCCTGGTATCTCAATTCGCCCGATAAGATTAACGCCGGATTACACGCTTCTGGTTATCGCGCAGAAGGCCGTTCAGTACTCCGCTGATAAGGGTGGTTACCAACGAACCAAGGAACGCGCTCCAGAACCACGGTTGGGCCAGGGTGAATCCGACATGCCACTGGCTGCCGATCCAGCCGGTCAGGGCGAAAAGCAGGGTATTGATGACCAGTGTGAACAGGCCCAAGGTCAGGATGATCAACAGGCAGGACAACGCCTTGAAAGGCGGTTGCAGGATGGCATTCACCAGACCGAAGATCAAGGCCAGCCAGATGATGTCAACCCAGTTTCCCTGGTAGAGGATGTATTTCGGCAACAGGACTATGGCGACATACAATGCCACGGTATTGATCGCCCAACGCAAAATAAATCTCATGTGAGCCTCCTAAGAATGATGTACGGAAATCTCTTCATTAAGTTTCATCCACAGCAGGGTACGCTGGGCATGAAATCCGGCTGCTTCAATCGAGGTGTTGTCTTCCGCGGCGGGATAGTCGAGTGTCAGGGCTCGCCGCCAGGACAGGTCCCGGCGGGCATTAAGCAGCAGTGCTGTCAGGGCGTGCCCGTTGCCCTCCGGCGGGATGGCAGCCCACAACCGGTCGTTTTTTTCCGGGAAGGCCTGCCAGCTCAGAGTGGCAGACAAGGTTCCGTCGGCATAGGCCGCCCAGTGGCGGACATCCTGATCCATCACGAACCGATACATCCATGGTCCGACGCCGGGACGCAGCGAACGCCATGGCATAGCCTGGTACCAGGTCATCAGGTCGGGATAAATGCGGTCAAGCCAGGTTTCCTGCTGAGGCCACTCCCTTGGAGACCGTCTCGTAATTGATATGGCAGGTTCATCCTTCAAGGATATATTCCGGTCGGGATTTGCCTGCCACATGGTACGGCGCGCAAGTTCCTGAAATCCCAGGCTGGTGTAAAGTGCGATTGCGCCAGGATTGTCAGCACGCACATGCAGCCATGTGGCATTGGCGTGGCGCTGGCTGGCATGCCGCATGGCCGCCTCGGTCAGGGCCCGCCCAATGCCCCGGCGCCGGTAGTCCGGGTGCGTGGCAACGTTGGCGATCAAGTAAATTTTCTTCCTCTTGTGCCGGTAGGGGATCAGGCTGACGTTACCAATAATTTCACCATCCTCCACCCACACATAGCCTGAAAGCGGCATGGATACGCTCTCAACCGCGTTGGATGCCCAGCGCATGAAGGCGTTATCCTGCCCGGCGCGCCGCATCTGCTGGAGATAACGGCGACCCTCCGCGTCGATCGTATCGGCAAAACATTTTTCGACCAGGTCAGCCACGCCCGGAAGATCGCGCAGGACGTTCAACGGGCGCAGGTGCTCAGGTACGACCATGCTGGAAACGGTGGTTATAGCTCCCATCCAGCCTATTATAGCGGATATGCGGCTCCCTTTACCAGCTACTACGTGAAGAGGAGCAGAGATTTCACAAGTTTTGATTTTGTGACGTTGCAAGCCGCGTTCCGAATACAGGGAGATGGGGAAGTAATCCCGGGATCTGCCAGGGGACTACCGTATGTTATAAATGACAATGATGGGAGAGACCTTGGTTCAGGGGACCATTTGAGAAGTGAGCAGAAGAAGACGATTGTTGTTGTTTGTTCAGAGAAAATTACTGGCATTCACGCCGGGCGGTCACACACACAGCGTTATCGATCGGCTTATCTGCAACGAGGATGAGATACCCGCCGCCGCCTGCTCCTGACAACTTCCAGCCGAGCGCCACATCCCGGTATTGTTCGATCAGGCGCGCCATATCGCCATCCATCATGTGCGGGAACATGGCGATCTGGGCTTCGAAAGAGGCCCGGAAAAAGTATCCAAAGCGGACGATATCACGGGAAATGATAGCTTCCCAGCAGCCATCGGCCGCTTCTGCCAGGGCGCGCGCTTTGAGGGGCGAAATGTCTGTATCCGCCAGTACATCGAATTCGGAATGCCGGGGGCCAAGCGTCACCAGATACAATGAATTTTCCACAAATTGTAGCGTGCGAGCATCCTGCACGTTCTCGATGTGCTTTGGCCAATATTCCCCCTCGTAATAGGCATTGGCCAGGCCGGGGAATACAATGCCGATGGAATCCTGTGACCCTGAAATGATCTTCGTTCCCGGTGGGTTATCATAACAAAACAGCATTTTTGCCAGTTTTTCGTAGTTACTCGGCGGGATGCGGGGGCCCCACAGGTCCATTGCCGCCCGGCGGGTGCTGGAGGCCATCCCGCTGCGCTCGTTGAATTCGAGGGTGGGTTCGAGGGAGATCGTCAGCACCGAGCCAGGGTAATACTTCGAGACCCATGGCTGATCGAGCCAGCCGCCGGCCAGATCAATGCGGAAGGGGATGAGCGGCTGCTGGCGAAGCGCAGTGGTGGAACGCCAGGGGAGTGTTTCATATGGCTTGCGGTGCAGAATAACGTATTCGATCCCCAATTCTGCACACAAGCGGCGCTTTTCATCGAGATTGCCTTCCTCGTTGACGATTAAAAAATCTGGCCGGATGGTGCGCAATTCAGCCTCGAAATCCACCATGCCGGAACCTTTGGAGATGAATGCATCCTTGACATAAGACACCGATTTGACCATGAACAGCCGTTCCACCTCGTTATTGACGGGGGGCCGGCCCTTCAGGTCGTGGACGGTTCTATCTGACCCGAGAGCCACGTACAGGTCGCCATAGGTGGACGCCTCGCGGAAGAACTCCACGTGCCCACTGTGCAGCATGTCATAGCAGCCGCTCACGAAAGCTTTTTTGGTCATCGATCGTTTCTCCGTTCCTTTACCGATACTCGTCAATCGCTTCGACCATGGTGGCTGATAGTACCGGTGTCATGATCGGCCAGGATGCCTCCACCCCCGCCAAAGAATATGCCCCCCAGTGAACAAACAGGCCAAATTTGGCTTGCTGGTACCACGCCAGGCGCTGCGAGTAGTCTTGAACGAGTTCAGACTGATCTGCCATGTAAAATCTCCAGATGAATGAAGTTGGAACTGGCCTTACTGATATACATCCCCAATTCTACTATTAGGGAGAACCGGGAACAACGTCCTTCATGCCGCAGGTAGATCTGAATATTTCCGGGACAATGTATTCCTCGTATTCGAAGCAGGGGCTTGCTTAAATCAGCTAGTATTCGTCACTGAAACGTCCCGGATTTTTGGTGTCAGATGCGGTGATTACCTCCTTTGTTTGGTTCGCATCAAAGCTGTCCTTAACCCGAAAACTTCCTTCGATCAATTCTTCAACGCGGAGGCTGCAGAGGTAAAGCAAAGAAGATACGTACCTACTGAATAATAATATATCCGGTGGGCACTTTTCAGTCAAATGCCTTGTTCTGGATGTTCTTTTCCAAACGACTTCGCCAACCATTGAGGAGAATACACAAAGATGACTAATCCCGGCTTGTTTCTACCGGCCCAGAGACAATAACCATGTTGGCAAATTGGATCGTATCGCCGGTTCGGATCAGACCGATAGCTCCAGGAACGAGCTTCTTCAACTCGATATGCGCCTGATAACGGAGCGGAATATGACCAGTTGCCTTGGAAAAAGATTCACATATTTCGGAGGTATTGTCCTTGATAAATTCCTTAGCCATGATTATCTCGCCGATTTCGAAGTTGGGACGGATGGCCTGAAAAACCTGCAAGACCGTTGGAATATTATCCACCAGAGAAATATCCACCGTTTCGATCATTGGCCAGAAAGGGAAGCCCCTATCAGCAATTACCAGCATATTAGTGTGTCGCACGCGCGACAGTAAAGAATTGATCTGTGGATTTAGAATTCCATTAATCAGCATGTTCTCGACTCCTTACTTCTTCATTTCCTCATGCGGTCCATTTTGGAGAGTAATAATCCTTAGGCTTTTTTCACGCACAATGATATCAGAGCCATTGATTTTCTCCGTTCATCTTCAATTGTTCTACAATCTGCCGCACTTCCTGCTCATGCTTCTTCGCACAGACCAATAAGGCATCCTCTGAGTCAACGATCACAATGTCCTTTAGGCCGATGGTGGCAACCAGTCGTTTTCCACCGAATACGAACGTATTACGAGTATCAATCTCCTTGTATGGGCCAATGAAAATGTTCCCATTCTGATCCTGGGGTAGCAATTCAGCCAGGCTGGCCCAATCTCCCACGTCTGACCAACCAATGTCGATAGGGATGACAACGACATCCCTGGCATTTTCCATCACACCATAATCAATCGTCTGTTCCACTACTTGTTTCCAGACTCGTCCTAACACAACTTCGGCATCCGGTCGCCCGAGTGCAGATTCTACTTCCATCAATTGGGCATAAAGATCGGGCATCTGCTCCCGGTATTCCTCCAGGATTCGATCAACCCGCCAGACGAACATGCCGCTGTTCCATGAATAAATACCGCTCGTCACCATCCGGCGGGCAATATTCAAAGTGGGTTTTTCTGTGAAACGCTTAACCCCAAAAACCTGAAACCCATTGACTATACCCATAGATTGTTCTTGCTCGACATACCCGAAGCCGATTGAAGGAGAGGTTGGTTTAATCCCAAGGGTGACCAAATGTCCATCCCGGGCCACGGTGCAAGCAGCCTTTAAAACCCTGCGGAATCTCGCCGGATTGGCGATGTAGTGGTCAGCAGTCAGAACTGCCATGGTCGCTTCCGGGTCCTTGCGTCGAAGGTGAATCGCCGCCAGCCCAATGGCAGGCGCCGTTCCGCGTCCAACTGGTTCATTGATAAAGTTAGTTTGAGGCAGTTCTGGCGACTGGGATGATAACAATGCGCTCTGATCCTGCTTGGTGACCACAAAGGTTTGATCGAGCTTGAAAAGCGGCGCGAGACGATCTACCGCATACTGGAACATGCTGCGATCCCCCACCAATTTGAGCAATTGCTTGGAGTAACCGCGGCGGCTCAAAGGCCACAACCGTGTACCGCTGCCCCCCGCCATGATCACTGCGTAATACATCTATTGCTCCTGTATTCTCTGCAGCTTCCTGTCAAAAGCCTCGCAAATCGACGCTCTGCCTCTTCGGTAACCCTTCTCTCGGTGTGCGTTTCAAGGCCACATACTTGATACCGCGCGCTGCACAAAAGCTGCGTTTCTCAGGCTTGTCGCCATCTTCATTTACCACATAAATATCCGGTTTGATCTTGGCGACCTCGGGCTCGGCGTCCATCCAGCCGCTGCCGGAAGAGATCAATGCCCGTTTGACGTAGCGGATGGATTGTACAACGTACCTGCGCTCAGCCTGTGGAAACATGGGATGCCCATACCCCTTCAATAATCGAACGTTCTTATCCGATCCTACCACTACATATAGATCACCGAATTCAGACACCTCTTCGAAAAAACGCACATGACCCGAATGGAACCAGTCATAACAACCCGTCACCACCACCTTTTTATGGTGGGAATCATTATCAATAGATATATCCGGTTTCGTTGGGAAATTGCCAAGACTTGTCTTTTTAATAATCTGATATCTCATCCCATGGGATGCACACAGGATGCGCTTTTGATTATTGTCGTCTGCCTCATTCACCACCCATGTAAACCGATCATGCTTTTTTAACCTCGGAAGGCTATCCCGGTCCGTTAATTGATCGATAAGGTGTACCTGATTGACATAACGGACGGCTTGAAGGAAATACAAACGCTCTTCCTGAGGAAACTTGGGGGAACTTCCATCCAATCTGTGTATCAATTCATCTGACCATAGGAACACATGCAGTTTGCCCAGCTTGGCTGCTTCTTCCAAGAAACGTACATCCGAGGATCTTATATCGTCAAAACCACCCGATACAAAAACTTTCTCCAAGTTCATTTCAACGTCCATTATTTACTGATCCTCACCTTTATCTGGAATGCTCCCGGGACTGGGTCATCCGAGACTACATACAGATATCCGCCACCACAACCAGAATACATGGCGCCTGCATAGCGGTCCTGGTAATATCTCAGGATATTCATCAGATCAATTTTTATTAACGGGTGCCTAACCGTTTGGGGCAGGATTTTTTCCCAGCACAGCATGCAGGAATTCATGGATGCTCCTAAAGCTTTGGCGTCCCGGACCAGGATCGCGTTATAACAATCTTTGCCAGATTGGCTCAAGCGTACAATCCATTCTGGATCCAGATTCTTTTCGCCCAAAGGGGAATATCCGGGCGGCCGTTTCGCAACCTTAACTACATAGATCACTTTTTCCAACCAGGCGGCAACCTGGGGGTCATTGTTGGATTCAACGTGAATCGGAAAATACCCACCTTCATAGGCATATTCGTAATCCAAACGACTGACACCAGGGTAAATAATGCCTGCCATATCTTGAGAACCGGATGGTTCTTGGCGCCCATGATTTTCTGCTGCATATAAATCACGCACCAACTCGGCCGGATTCTTTTCAGGCAGGTATTCTCCCCATAATTTCTGCGCCACTTTTCTTGTGCTGGTGCCCATCCCGCTGCGCTCCATAAAAAGAACTGTGGGCTTTAGGGATACCACCACCATTGAACCGGGAGGATTCGGGTTCAGCCTGGATAAAAATGGCTGATCGATCCATCCACCTGCCAATGCCATCCGGTATGGGATCAAGTCAATCGCATCGATTGTTTCTGCAGGGTTCGCTTGAAAATGGTTCACGGAGCCTCTATTGCTCAAGCGTGGTCTTGAACAGTTTGTTTACCAATCTTCCGATCGGCATACTGTTGTTCGATCCAGGCGTAGGTTTTAGCCAGCCCCTCGCGGAAGGGTATGGTGGGTTCCCACCCAAGGACTTTTTTGATAAATGTGTTGTCGCTGTTACGTCCTGCCACACCACGCGGTGCATCGGGATCATATCTGCGCACCAGCTTGACACCACCTATTTCCTCCGCCAGACTGACAAGTTCATTGATGGCGATCAGTTCGTTGGAACCAAGATTGATGGGTGTGGCGATCAAATCGTCACAATGCATGATCATGTCAATGCCTTTGACACAATCATCGATGTACATAAAGCTGCGTGTTTGGGTACCGTCACCCCAGATAACAATCTCATGTTTTCCCGCATCTTTTGCTTCGATCACTTTTCGGCATATTGCTGCTGGGGCTTTTTCCCGTCCCCCATCCCAGGTTCCGTGAGGACCATAGACATTATGGAATCGGGCGAAATGGGTCTCGAATTTTCGCTCCGCCCAATATTCCTGACAGAACATTTCTGACATCAATTTTTCCCACCCATAGCCGCGCTCGGCCATGGCCGGGTAGGCGTCGGATTCTTTCAGCGCACGCACATGCGGATCCTGTTGGAGGGTGGTGTTGTATGCGCAAGCAGAAGAAGAAAAGAAATAGCGTCTGGCGCCGGCCCGATAAGCGGCCTCGATCAGATGGGTGTTGATCAGGATACTGCGCAGACATTGGATTCGGAAGCGCTCGATGAAACCCATGCCGCCCATGTCAGCAGCCAGGTTGTATACTTCCACCGCCCCTTCGACCGCACGGATAGCGTTTTCCTTTTCACTAAGGTCAAGGCAAAGATTTTCAACCCCCGGTATATGTTGATACCAATCAGGTAGCGGTTTTCGGTCGACTGCACGAATGCGGGTGAAACCCTGATCATGGAAATAACGGGTGAGTGCTCCGGCGATAAAACCTCCGGCGCCTGTAATTACAATCAAATCATCCTTCTTGATGTCTCTCGTAAATTTGACTGCTTTAGTAGCTTTCATTAGGAAATTATCCTTTCTGTTTGACTATTGACACCGCTAAATTTTTCTTATATTCCATGTACCGTAGATGCGTACCAACCTGACGATAGGCAAACGAGTTTAATGTAAAAGCACACCCGTCCAAATTTTCGTCCTGTAAGTCTGGAATTATCTTTTTATTGGTAAGGACTGCCTTCGTTCTGCATCTTGCCCTCTCCAGACACAAATACGTCTGGAGAGGGGGATGCATAGAACAGACGGAGAAAGAAAGGCTGCAAAGATCTAAATCTTCGCGCAATTTGCAATCGCGCAAGTCGGGGAGAACTAGTAGAGCACGTTCTTGGCGTCCTGGGAATCAATATTGTCCTTGGTCACCATGAGGAAGCCGGTGTCCACATAGGCGGGCACTGTCTTCCCGGCGAAGCCGACGTCATAGGCATTCTTGACACCCAGGTAGCCCATGTTGAATGAGCTCTGAACAGCAATTGCCTGGAGGGTGCCATCTTTGACCATGCCAGCCAAGACACTGTTGCCATCGAAGCCGATCGCCACGAGCTTCCCGGCGAATCCGGCTTGCTTGATTGCCTGGCCCATGCCAATCGCGGTCGGCTCGTTGGCACCGAAAATACCGACCAGGTCCGGGTTGGCTTGCAGCACGTTCGTGGTCTGGTTGAGCGCGGTAGGCATGTCGGCGTTGGAGTATTGTGTAGGAAGCAGGGTAAATTTCGAGTTCGCCTTGATGTAGTCATTAAAGCCACCCACGCGCCCGATCTCGGATCCTACACCAGCCACATAGGACATAACCTGGACTTTGCCTTCGGTTATACCCTTCGCCTTGAGACCATCAATCAACGCCTTGGCGCAGGCCTCACCCGCCGACTTGTTGTCGGTGGCAAGGAAGGCTGTGTATTGTGATGGGTCACCATCGAGTTTGGAGTCGATGATGATGACAGGGATGCCAGCATCCTTGGCCTTTTTTACTGCCGGCTGGAGGGCCTTCGTGTCAGAGGGGGCCAGCACAATTGCCTTAACGCCGCGGTCGATTGCGCTCTCAACGATGTTAATTTCCTCATTAATATTGCTCTCGGACTGGGCGCCAAGGAATGTGACTGAGAGTTTCGGGGTCTTAGCCTTGAGTTCTGTCTGGGCGGCCATTGCGCCCGTCTGCACGTTTTGCCAGAAACTGGAGTTGCCGGTCTTGACGATGACTGCAATTTCGCCACCACCGGCGGCGGTCTTGGAACCGCATCCCGGCAAAACCATGCTGGCAACTAGGACAAGCACAACCAGAATAAACAGGTTTTTCTTCATTTTGTTCATCTCCTCATGGATTGGTCAAAAGATATTTTGAATAGAATATGGTTCTTGGACGTTGGTTCAGGTCATCGTTTACGAAACAACCACCTCCTTTCGGTACTGTAGTACCATGTCAAAACAAGGGCAGCATGCTTTCATCTCCTTTATTTGCTTCTGAATTTATCAATTGTCACCGATCCAATTACAACAAGCCCAATGACGATCTGCTGCAAGAAATAATTTGCGCCTGACATGGTAAGGCCCACCGTGAGGATCCCGATGATAAAAGATCCGATTACCGTTCCAAGCACGGTGCCCACGCCTCCCATCAGGCTGGAGCCGCCAATGACGGCAGCGGCGATTGCGTTCATCTCGTAACCAATTGCGCTGTTGGGCTGTGATGTGATCATGCGGGAGGCAAGGATGACCCCAACCAGGGCTGCTAAAAAGCCAGAGATGATGTACACAATAATCTTGACTTGGTTGACCTTGATTCCAGCAAGCCGGGCTGCTTCTTCGTTGGAGCCCACAGCATAGGTGTACCTGCCATTACGCGTTTTCCCGAGGAAGAAGGAAAAAACAAGCGCCACTGCGACCATGATGATGACCGGATAGGGTAAGCCGGGGAATTTTGCCCCGGTACCGAAGATGGTACCGTTGCCCAAATCACCAAATCCCTCCGGGGCTGGCCAGGCGTTGGCATTTGTGATGGTAAGGGCGACCCCTCGGGCGACCATCATCATGCCGAGAGTCGCGATGAAGGGAGGCAGCTTCAACCTGGTGATCATCAGCGCGTTGAGGAGACCGGTAACCACCCCAACAAGCAAGCCAATGATTATGCTGAGCCAGATCGGGACGCCGGCACGTGCAACCATCACGGCGATCGTACCCGAAAGAGCGACAACTGATCCGATGGAGAGATCGATACCGCCTGTGATAATAGCGAAAGTAACCCCGATGCCCATCAAGGTTACCGCGCTGGTCTGCAAGGCAAGGCTGAGGATGCTTCGGACCGTGAAGAAATTCGGTGCCACGATTGAGAAAAAGACAAACAATATAATAACCGCTCCGAAAGTAATAAGCCTGTCAAGAGCCTTCGGACTAAGATTCAACTTTTTTCCTTTGGCATGGGGGGCTTTTTCTTTAACTGTCCTTTCAACTTTGGTCACACTCATGGCCTCTCTCCTGCTTGGGTTGGTTTTTGATCGGGCTTTGGTTCGTCTCCTCTACCCTCGCGCTCATCACTCAACAGCAGCCTCGGGAAAGTCATTACGGGCGCCAATGATATAAGCCACCACCCGTTCGTGGAACTCGTGAATATCACCGGCAACGGGATAGTCGCAGACTTTACGTCCGTGACGCAACACTATCATTCGATCGCTCACCTGGTAGATATCTTCCAGGCGGTGACTGATGACAATGATCGAACAGCCCTGCGCTTTGAGCTCACGCACCAAATCGAGCACCTGGTTAATGGCCGCGACGCTCAAGGCGGCTGTAGGTTCATCCATGATGATGACCTTGGCATTGAAAGCTGTCGTACGTGCAATGGCCACCGCCTGGCGCTGGCCACCTGAAAGCCTCTCCACATCCAAGCGCACGGAGGGGATGTCAATCTTGAGGCGATCGAGCAGGCGCCGTGTTTCTTCTTCCATGTGGCGCTGGTTCATCACTCCAATTAAGCCTAGTTGTGAGGACATTGTTTCCCGTCCCAGGAAAACGTTGGCTGCCACATCAAGATGGTTGACCAGGGCTAAATCCTGATACACCATCTCGATACCCAGATGGCGCGCATGTAAGGGATCAGTAATATTTTCCTTCTTGCCTTCGATGAAGATCTCCCCTTCATCAGGGAGGTAGGCCCCACTGAGAATCTTCATCAGGGTAGACTTGCCGGCAGCGTTGTCGCCCACCAGTCCCAATACTTCATTGTGGTGTAGCACCAAGTCTACCCCGCGCAAAGCGCGGACAGCAGCAAAGCTCTTCTTGATGTTCCGCATTTCCACGACAGGTGTGACTTCCATCATCAGTCTCCTCATTACTTCTTGTATTCACAAGAAAGCCATTTTCACCGAATGGGCAGTGAAACTTTATTTACATGGTAACGTTACCACAACATCAAAAAGAATATTACTTTGTTGAATCCTTTTTACCGGTAAACCACTAATTCATTTCGTTATTCTGGATGTACCGCTGGATTGGCGGATGACAATTTCCGCCGGCAGGATAATCTCTTCGCAACAATCTAAAGGCGTTGCGGAGAGTTTCTTCAGAAGGATCTCAATGGCTTTTTGGCCCATTTCATAGGCCGGCTGAACAGCTACTGTCAAGAAGGGAAAAGCCACCAGCGCTGGTGGCAAATCATCGAAACCAACAATGGCGATATCTTCCGGCACGCGCAAATGCATTTCTTGCAGAGCTCTCGAAGCACCGTAGGCGATGAAATTGTTGGAGGCGAACAAAGCGGTTGGCATTGGATCACGCTCCATGGCCTTACAGGCCATCTCATACCCACTGGCTTGGTTGAATGAACCGATATATTCGTGCCGTTCAGCATCCGCAATACCTGCTTCGGACATGGCTCTGCGGTAACCGTTCAGGCGATCTTCGGCGGTGGAAACATCCAATGGACCATTTAAGATGGCGATCTGTCGATGCCCCAGCGATAAAAGTAATCGGGTGAGTTGGTATGCGCCTTCTTCGGAATCGCAACGGACAATATCTGTCTTCAAATTAGGCACACGCCGGTCCAGCACGATAACGGGAATACCATGTTTTTGGATCAATGCGACCGAGTCAGGGGTACTTTGCGCCGGCACAAGTAAAATTCCATCCACCCTTTTTTCCAAGAGCATCTTCACATACATATGCTCTTTGGATACCGACTCGTCGGTATTACAGAAGATCACTGTGTATCCTGAATCACTGGCGATATCCTCCACTCCCCTGGCGATGGTGGTGAAGTAAGGATTGGTAATATCTGTAAGAACTAAAGCGAGGGTATTGGTTCTCTTGGAACGAAGTCCGCTGGCTAAACGGTTCGGAACATAACCCAATTGGGCAACGGCAGATTCCACCTTTGCTCGCGTCTCCTGGCTGCAGTATCCCGAGTTATTGATAACCCTGGAAACCGTGATAGGCGCAACACCTGCTCGCTTTGCTACATCCCTTATATCTACCATGTTAATATGCGCCTAAGAAATTCCTTCTGCCATATGGTATGGTTACCATAGTTTTGATACCATAATACCATTCATAATAAACAATGTCAATGAGGACTTCTTAAAATATTCTGAAAGCTATTCTCGGCTATATTAGATCTGATTTTCAAATAAGGATGAACTCTAGGCTCCCGTAGTGCCGCTTGGCGAAAAAAACACTGGCGCTCATCACAAGCTCCTGGCGGTTCTCTGCCAACTCATTTTTACTTTGATGGTTGATACCACACAGAAAAAACACAGATCTAGCTCCGGCTACTGTCAGGCTACCCGCTCTAGTTGGGTTGTGATCCCATTGGCATCGAGCATATATTTTTTTCCATATACCTCTACTGCCACCGCTGGGCCGCGAATGACCTGGAATTCAGCTTGCTTGTGATCCATCCGAACTTCGAGGATCGCGTCCCGGTAGCATACGCGGAAGCGATACGACTTCCATTGGGTCGGAATCCTAGGCTGGAAGCTTAGCACTTCGCCGTCGGTACGCATGCCGCCGAAACCAAAAATCATGCTAGCCCAAACTCCCGCCGCAGAGGTTACATGCAGACCCTGGTCGGTATTTCGATTGTAGTTGTCCAGGTCCATGCGGGCACCATAAGAGAAGAAGGTGTAGGCTTCATCAAGTTTGCTAAGTTCGGCCGCCAGGATGGCATGTAAGGATGGTGACAAAGATGATTCGTGAATCGTCCGGGCTTCATAGAACTCATAGTTCGCACGTTTTTCCTCTAGGGTGTAATCCTGGCTATAGAAATACATCAAATTCAACACATCGGGTTGTTTGACCATATTGTGCCGAAAGATCTTGATGTAGGCCCAATTTTTGTAAACCGGGATTTGCTCCGGTGGGAACTGCTGCAGGTCCACATGCGGCAGGTCAAAATAACCGGCATGCTGCTCATAGACACCGGTGCGTTCGTCTTTGGGGATCCGCATCTTGGCGGCCATTTCTTTCCATTGCTCAGGCTCCTGTGGTTTCAGCCCTGTTTTCGCAACAGCCTGACTGTATAGGTTAGGTGCTTCGCGCTGCATCTCGTCCAACACGCTGAGCGTAAATTCAAATGCCTTCTTCCCCATGACATTGGTATAGCAGTTGTGATTCACCATCATGTGGAACTCGTCCGGCCCCATCACACCATAGAAGCCAAAATCGCCATGCAATGGGCTCCATCCGCCGGCGCTGGCCATGAAACGACAGATCTGCAAAAGCATCTCGATGCCTTCATGGTACAAGAACTCCTTGTCCCGGCAAATTTTGTCGTGATGCCAGATGGCATAGGCAACAGCCATATCGGCGTGGATTTCCAAGTCAACATGCTGCCAGGTACCGCTGTCTTCCGCCCCGGTGATGGTGGCAAACGGGAAGCGCGCTCCTTCGCAATCCAATTGTTTAGCGCGTTCCAGCGCTTGCGGCAGGCGATGATAGCGATACAGGAGCAGGTTCTTGGCCACCGACGGGTCGATAAACATCATCAGGCGATGGGAGTAAATTTCGCTGTCCCAGAAGACCCAGCCAAAATACACTTCGCCCGTCAGTCCTTTGCATAGTGCGTTGAGATCGGCGTTCTCGCCGTGATACGACTGGTAGGTTTGGAAGTTGGAGAAGCGCAATCCCTGCAGCACATCCGGGTCGCCATCAATCTCAATGTCGAAAACCTCCCATACTTTTTTCCAGAAGGCTGCATGTTCAGCCAGAGCGCTGTCAAACGTCGTGGCAGCGTATCGCTGCGTTAAATCCAGACCGCGAGTCCAGACTGCATCCTTATCCAGCGTCTTTTGCCAATCATTTACCACCACTTTATCCACCGACGTGGCGAAGCCTTGTTGCACAGACAGGACAAAATCTACGCCGATATACTTTTCCTCCTGTACGAGGGCTGGGTTCAATGCCTGGTTTGAGTGAAGCTGGAAGCTGGAAAATAATTGGTGCCCGCTACGCGCAGTTTGTGCCTGGATGGCCCACCCGTTGCCGGCTTTGCCTTTGTGTGTGGATGTCCAGAAGTTGATGATCCTCCCGCTCCATTGAGACCCGCCCTTTTCCGTTTGGTCCCAGCCAGCGCCGATTTCGTAGTGGGTATTGAAATCCAGGCCGCACCGGAATTTAACCTCACCGGAGAAATTCTCCGGCTTTACAACGATGCGCTGGCAGCTGAGATGAGTAGATTGCATATCCGTGAAACGCAAAAAGCTCACAGTGAGTTTTTTGCCGCTGGCAGTTTCCCAGGTGAATTCCCGCCTCAGAACACCATTACGCATATCAAGTTTCCGTGTGAAACCTGAGAATTTCGACTTGGCCAGGTCGAGTTGTTCGCCGTCTACCCATAAACGCGTATAAAGCCAGTCCACTGTGTTGATCATGGCCGCGCCCTGGGTAATAAAGCCTTTGAATACCTGGTCGTGGTGAATGTCCATCATCTCATAGAGATGGTTGAAATAGCTGCCCAATAGATGGTCCCCGCTGTAACCTTCTTCAAAATAACCGCGTACGCCCATGAACTCGTTGGCCAGGGAAAAGACAGATTCGGAAACCCGTTGGTAGGCAGGGTAAAAACCCTCTTCTACAATTGTCCAGGGATCGCCCTTAAAATACTTAATGGGGGTCTTAGGTAGATGCATAGTGTCAGCTCCGGGAATTACTTTGCCTATTCCATTATCAGCTCGATGCCCTCGCTGAAGCCCAGGTTTCGGCCATATTTCTTTTCGGTGATGCTGTTCCAATGATCATGCACGCCCAGGCTGGGAAGATTATAGAATGTCTTGGAGGGCGGGTTGTCGGCCAACGCCGCTTCGTGCAGAAAATTCTGGTAGGTGCTGTCTTTGGGCAAAACGTCAGGATGAGTGATTATGGCCGGCTCGTTGACCAGGATGTCGGCGCCCACCGAGTCAAGTGCCACCGGGTCTTGCGAGAGTAGCAGGCTCGAAGACCAGTGATTGTCAAACGGCGTCGACTGGAAGAGACTGGTATTCGACAGTTCGGCGTTCTGATTTTCCACGCCGTACAGGGCATCGATCATGAAAAGGAGCGTCTTTCCGCCCAAGTGTGCATGTCCGATCAGGTCAACAAGCGGACTGTAACTACCCATCGGAGCTTGCGGCCAGCTCCAGTCAGGTGGGCCTTGGACATTGTAGGCTGCGACGAATCCGTGCAGATTGGCACCCTGGGGTGGGTTGAAGGTGGGCTTTCCTTCCAGATCGCTCATCAAGGTGCCAAAATGGTTCTTGGCTGTCAGCGTAACACCCGCCAGGCTGTGTCCTTTGAACAGGGAGAGGTTGATCAGGTAAGTGGCCTGGGTCACCACGCTGGGCAGGTAGGCTGGATTGCCTTTCGGGTCGATGGACCACTTGACCGGTCCGCTCAGATCGCGCAGGCAGACTTCGCGGCCATCGCCACCGCTGAAGTCGGCGAAATGCACCCCGGCCAGCGCCGCTGTCCCGCAGGCATTCACGATCGGGTCGGGCACATAGCGGGAGGCATCGTATACGCATATATCATCCGACTTGACGCCCGCCTGGACAAGCTGATTGAGAAGGGCAAACGCCATGGGTGGGGAGATAAAGCTGTCGTTCTTAAGGCCGCTGTGGCTCTTGCTGCCATTCAGGTTGGCTTTGATGGCGATTTTCTCGCCGGGCCGATACCCGCCGGTCTGGCCGCGCTCGGTCTTAAAATGCGTGAACAGCGCCTCCCAGGCAGCCGTGTCGCTGGACTGGCCAGTCAGTTGACGCAGCGAGTGCGATAACATTTCGTTAACCAGGTTCTGATCCGTGAACTTCTCGTTCCACCAGAAGTCGCTCAGGCCGTCCCACACAGTGGCCTGAGGATTGTGCACCCAGACCACACGTCCTGGAAAGATGCCTCGCCCTATGCCGAGAACATTATCGGACGCAGGTGCAAGCTTGGTGGATTCTGCAGGCTGGGTGGGTTCGGACGCCGGCTTTGGACTGCATGCGCTGAGCAAAGATTGGCCGGCCAGCGCACCGGCCACCACGGCGGAGACCTTCAGAAAATCACGGCGGGTAAGATGAGTCAATTCGGTTCTCTCCTTCAGGCTTTAATGATCGCATCAACGGACGCGTCTTCGGCCAGGGCGCAGTCCTGGCCAGCCCGGCGCAAATTGTTGGCCTGCAGTAGTATGCCCTGACTTCCAGCGCCTTCCACGCTCAAGAAAAGGGCTACATCGTTCAATGGACGGCAGCCATGCAGGTAGACTTGGCGCGCGTCGCCCAGACGCAGCAACGCCGCCAGGCCGCTCCCCGCAGCGCGGAAGTTGGAAAGCTCCAGGTCTTCCACATCTTCACCGACCAGCGCCGGGCGCAGGTCAGAGGCAGCGGTGTCAAGGGTGACGTCTTCAAAGGTCAGGCCTTTGACATGCCGGAGATAAAGGCCATAAGCTGGCAGTGTGCCGAACATGTGATACTCGGGGTAGCGGTCGCGCAGTTCGGGAACAGACCGCTGCGCGTCCTCCTGGGTGCCGCCGCCGGGAAAGGTGAGATGCAGCCCGCGAAAGGTGACATTTTCGATGAAATTGCCTGGGACACCAGTGATGTTGAGGCACGACTTCTTTTCGCCGGGGAAGACCGGCACTTCATGCGGCAACGGATAGGCGTCATCTGCTATGGTGGCCTGGATGTTGTTGAAGCGGATGTTGCGCAATACCCCGATAGGCAGCGATTCCTTGCGCTCTTGCCTCCAGCCCAAATAACCGCCCAGACGGAGCGAGATCGGCCCGGTGACGTGATTCATCACGAGATTGTCGAAGCTGATGTTTTCCATCACGCCGCCTTCCACTTCCTGGATTTTGATGGCGGCGCCATAGGTGTCGTAAACCACGCAATTCGAGACGGCGATGTCGCGAAACTCGCCCAGCGATTCGGGGCCTATGCGGATGGCTGCCCAGCGGGTGCTGATGACGCAATTGGTGACCACGATGCGACGGCCGCCCTCCTTCAAGGCGATGGCGTCATCGCCGCTGTCGATGTGGCAGTCGGAAATCATCACGTCTTCGCAATGGGTCAAGTCAAAACCATCATTGTTTTGGTTAGCACGGTTGAAGATGTGCACGCCATGGATGCGCATCTCCTTACATTTTTCCAGGTTGCAGCACCACGAAGCCGCGTGCTGGAGGGTGAGATTGCTGATCGTGACATCGTGACAATCGGTGAAGCGAAGCAGCGTGGGGCGGTGGAATGACTGCTGGTTGGAAGCGAGCGCTTGATCCTCGAAGTTGTAATTTTCTACGCCGTACGGGAAGGCCGCGCCCTGGCCGTCCACGCAGCCTTCGCCGGTCAGGGCGATGTGATGCGCCCCGTAAGCATTGATAAGACAATAATTGAGGTAATCGAGGTAATCGATCGTCTCGTCCGGGCGTCCCAGGCTCGGATAATCAATCAGCGAAGTGCTGCCGAGCAGCCGTGCGCCTGGCCCCACGTGGAGGGTGATGTTGTCCTTGAGCGTGATCGTGCCGGTAAGGTAGTTGCCCGGGGACAAATAGACCGTGCCGCCGCCCAGGTTGGTGCAGGCATCGATGGCTGCCTGGATGGCGCGGGTATCCAGTGTAACGCCGTCGCCTGTAGCGCCATAATCCCTGACCGAAATGGTATTCATCTTTAATAAATACTCCTCTTGTAATTTTCCAGCGATCCAGAGTCTCTCAGGGTATATCTCTACTTGTTATCAAGGGTTACATCATACCCGGCTGCTTGGGCTTGAGCAGCCATCGCTGCCTGGAGGTCGGGAAGCAGGCTTTCGAGTGTTTTCTGCTGTCTCAGCACGCGGCTCACAAAATCGTCCAGGACCCCCATCACATCATAGCTGGGCAAGGTGTAGAGCAGCGAGATGGATTGCGAGGCCGCTTGCATGGCCGGGAAGGGATAGTTGGCAAAAAGCGGGTTTGCGCTGACGGCTTTTTCCCAGGCTGGCTGGACGGGCACGTAGACCGGGTAATCGGGAGTGATGGACCAAAACTCCGGCGCGCTGACCATCCAGGTGATGAAGTCGAGCGCCAGGGGCAGATTTTGGGTATGCTTGGAGACAACCCACGCCCCTCCGCCCATGGCGGAGGTCATCACCTGGGCGTCTCCGTCCCAGCGCAGCGGCAGAGCAACCCCAAGCTGGTGATTTGCAGTGTTGTAATACTGGCTGCCCGGCTTGCCTCCGAAGCTGGCCAACGCCATCCAGGATGGGGCAACCAGCATCAGGAGTTTATTGTCCCGGGCAATCTGGTTGAAGCGCGAATCGAAGTAACCATAGGGGGCAAACGTCCCGTTCGCCAGAAGGGCATCCACCAGTTTTGCCGCACGAACACAACGGGAATCTTCAAAGTTGATGAAAACTTTCTTTTCATTCAGCACCCATGAGGAAGGGCAGCCGGATGCATCGAAATAGGCCTTGAACCCCCAAGCGTCGCCGAATGCACCGATGATATAGCCCGGGTGTTCACGGCTTACCTGCTCTCCCAAGGCTTTGTATTCCTGCCAGTTCGCCGGGACAGAATAACCGAACAGGTCCATCAGCAGTTTGTTGAAATACAGCACCATCGGCGCGGTATCGTGGCGCAAGCAAAGGAGTTTACTGTCAAAGGTACAGGCATCGTTGGCATGCGGCTCAAAGTTACCCAGCACCTCAGCGGAGAGTAGGGGCTTAAGATCGAGAGGAAAGTCGTGTTGAGGGTCGATGGCCCGGGCGACCAACTCGGGTTCAGCAAAGACCACGTCGGGCCAGCCCTCGCCCTGCTGGTTGAAGCGCAAAACCTCGGCCGGGAACAGAGAGCGGTCCACTTCCTGGAAATTGATCTGGCTGGCTTTGTCGGGGTAAAGCTTTTGGTAGATTCTGGCGCCGTCCATGCGAGTGGAGTCGAGCCAGACGGCGATCCGGGCCTGTTGAGTAAGCGCAGTGGGTGATGGAGTTGCCGTAGAGACCATAGTGATGGAAAATTGAGTTGCCACAAGCAGGGTAGCCGAAGGCATCGTGCCAGTGCATGAGACCAGCAACCCAACGAGACAGAACAACCAAAGGAGAAAAATTTTGTTCGAGAGGGTTCTCATCGGAATCCGTCTATTGATCCAAAATGTACACGGTAAAAAAGACAAATTGAGGCTGCGCATGTTGCGAGGTGGCGCCGGAACTAGGCGGCATGCCTGGTCTGCATCCGTGCCAACACATCGGCCAATGTTCCGGTAAACGGTCCGGGTGTTTCCATCTTGAGGGATACCAAAGCCGCGGCGAATTTCAAAGATTCAGTTACATCGTGATCCAGGCGGCGGGCCATGTAAGCCGCAAAGGTGGTGTCGCCGCGCCCGGTCCGGCCGACCACACTCTTGTTTGAGAACTTCTCATAGTACGTTTTTCCATTTACTCTAGCTAAAACCCCCTCTGCTCTGGTAATCAGGATTTCGGAACAACCCCAGCCTTCAATTATCAGGGCTGCCTGTTCCAGGTCATCCGTGCCGGTCAATACGCTGGCTTCCACAATGTCCAGCTTGATCATATCCATAAGGCCGACGATTTCCTTCTTATTGGGCACATCTCCGAATGCAATACGGTGCGTGATTGGATTCACCTGGCGTACAAAACTTTGCATATCCACACACATACGAAGGCCTCTCTCTTTGAGGCCGCGGATAAAATCCAGGTCAAATTCCTGATCTGTGATGCCGGCCAAATGCACTTGGCGTGCTTTCAGCGCTGGCACATCTGTCAGCGAGAAGAACCCGGCGTTTGCCAATTGGTAGATTTGGCGTTCATCCACATCGGCGGTAGTGTGCACCACCTTCATATAAGTTGTATCTGCGGACGGGGCAGCGTGGACCACAATACCATTTTGCAGCATCGGCTCCAGGATTGCTTGATCTTTTGGCGCCATTCGGGTCACAACCACCACTTGTTTGCCTACACGGGCTGCCGCCAGTGCGCCGCACAGTACGGCGCTCCCCGGCGCCACGCGCGGCAGCCCCTGGTAGGGAACCACTTCATCAAAGCACATATGACCGATGAAGGCGATATCGTACAGGTCAAGCGCTAGGTTCACGAAATGTCACCAAAATTTGTGGGAATGCAAAAGGATAATTTCCCTCGGATATCCAATGAACATGGTTATCCTGGAAAAACCGCCTCAAATGGGGGAGGTTATATTTCCGGGTCTTTATGACCGCATTACCCTTTAACAGAACCAGTAAAGGCGCCCCCAATGACATACCGTTGAGCGACCAGAAATACAATCGCCACAGGCACTACCATTATCAGCCCGAACAAGGCAACTTCGGCTTGTTGATAGCCTACCATGACACCGGGGCTGGGGTTGAAACCGGGACGGAGGGCGGATGTGGCCGCGACAAATTGCTGAATCCCAACCGGCAGGTTGAAAAGCTTATCGTTATTCAACAAGACATACGGCCCGAAGAAATTGTTCCAATTCGTGGTGAAATTGATGAATGCCAGCAATCCCAGCAGTGGGCTGGCGAGTGGCAAGGCGATATGCCAGAATAATTCCACTTCAGAACAGCCATCTACCCGGGCCGCGTCGAGCAGTTCTGGCGGCAGGCTGGAGGCGTAATAGATATAGGTCAAGTATGTGCCGAAGGGGAAAAAGGCTGACGGCAAAATGACTGCCCATTGGGTGTTGATCAAATGCACCAAATTTAATTCCATGAACATGGGCAATACCAGAGCTGAGGGCGGCAGCAACATGGTAATTAATGTCAACCAAAGCAACAGGCGACGGCCTGGAAAGCGGGCAACTGCCAGAATGTAGCCGGCGGGAATGCTAATGGTCAGGGATAGGGCCAGTGCCCAGACCGCGTAGCGGACAGAATTGATCGCCCATAGCAGAACTTCACCTTTCTGGTACTCTACAATTCTCTGCCAGGCTTGCTGGATACGCTGGAACGAGCCAAAGGACAGAGGGTTCAGTTCAAGAAGCTGCGGTGCGCTTTTGGAAGTTGCCAACACGAGCCAGAGGACAGGGACAAAGAAATATACAGCAAACAGCAACAGCACCGCCCAGCGCAGGCCAAAACCAAAAATTCCCTGGTCACGAGCAGCTCTCATCCAAAAACGCTGCCATTTTTGCAGGAGAGCCGGGCGAGAATCTGGCCGCGAGGTGTCAATTGTAGGCATGCGTCACTCTCCTTAGTTCTCAATTTTGAAAAAGCCGGTCCCGCGGATGATCAGGTAGGCGGCTCCCAGTCCAATCGCCAGCAATATTAGCGAAAGTGCAGAAGCGGCGCCAAAGTTGCCCCTCTCAAAGGCGAAGTTGTAGGACAACTGGTTCGGCGACCAGACCGCAGGTACATTGCCGCCAACGCCGAGGTTGTTGCCGCCGGCCAAAATCTGTGGTTCTACGAATAATTGCACATTCCCGGCGAAAATAAGAATAAATTGATAAATGATATAGGGACGAATGAGAGGAAATTTGATGAATAGGACTTTTTGCCAGGCATTGGCGCCGTCAATAGTGGCTGCCTCCATCACATCCGTCGGAATGGCTTCCAGGGCGCCATATTGAATGGCAATCCACAAGCCTGCGCCAGCAAAAAAGCCCATGATGGTGAAGATATAGGGCAAACTGCCGGGAAAGATCACATCATTGGTCAATTTGAAGCCCATGCCCTTCAAAAGAGCCTGAAAGGGGCTGATACTGGGATCCAGCATGAAGATGAAAACCAATACCAATACGGGCCCCGTCACTGCGCCAGAGATGAAAAAGAGCGTGCGCAAGGCCGTTGACAACCGCCCGGGGCGCATTTGCAACAGTATTGCCAATATGACGACCATGGCGATCCCGAGTGGCACCGAGATTAGCAGGAACTTCCCGATGTTGGCAAAAGTAAAGGTGAAGCGAAAATCCTTGAAAACGGCCAGATAGTTGCTGAACCCGGCTGCAAAATATTTCGGTAAACCGGTTTTGAAACTAGCGAAACTGATCAACAGCGCGTAAATACCTGGGCCAAGGCCAAAAGCCAGCATGACTAGGAAATATGGCAGAGAGAACAAATAGCCAACCAAATGCTGCCGCCGTGGAAAACCTGGGAAACGCGGCTTGTTCGCTAAAGGCTTAATAGGGAGGGACACCGTTTGATTAGTCAAGGGAAACTCCTTTCGACCGCATCTTTCCAGAAAGAAGCTGGAGAGCGGGGCGCATTTCTGTAAACTTACTTACCGAGACGCGCCCCGCCTGCACCTGTGCATGAGAGAGTCTGGAGACTCGCTCACTTTTGCAAATACACCACTACTTGGTTACCTGGACCTGGTATCCCTGCGCTTCCGCTAGCGGAGCTAGCGTATCAGCAAAATTAGACAAAATCGATTCAACCGTCTTCTTTTCCTGCAACCCTGTTTTGACAACTTCACTAAATGGCGCGATGAGGTCGAAGCGCGGCCACTTGTCGAGCGGCCCAATCTCTGTGGCAGCCTGCGCGTAGATTGGGAAGGGGTCGTTGGCGAAGAGCGCGTTAGTCTTCATAGAATCCTGGAACAGAATCTGGATGGGTTTGTACGCCGGGAAATTGGTGGTTCCCGCCCAGAAACCCGGGTCTGTGGTGACCCACTGGATAAATTCCACAGCTAGCTTGGGATTCTTCGTATGGCTTGAGACGGTCCAGGCCGCACCACCCATAGCTGGAGTTATGGCCTTATCATCATCTTTCCACTTCAGTGGATTAGCAACCCCGAGTTGATGGTCAGAGGTCTTATACCAGGAACTATTTTCATTACCGCCGAAGACGCCGAACATCCAGGCCGGGCCCGGCATCGCCAACAGTTTGTTACTCGAAACGACTGCGGCATATTCAGCGCTAAAATAGTCGGTATTGAACATCGTGCCGTTGGCCAGCATGTGGTCGACCAGCTTGGCGGCGCGGATGCAGCGCGGGTCTGTCATATCGATCTTGAGAGTGGCATCATCCACCAACTCATGCGAGGGGCAGCCGCTGGCGTCAAAAAAGCTGATGAAAGTCCAGCCATCACCCCAAGTTCCCAAATAATAGCCAGGATGATCCTTGGCCAGCTTGTCGCTGAGGTCCTGATATTCCTCCCATGTGGTGGGCACGGTGTAGCCGAACTGGTCCATGAGCGGTTTGTTGTAGTAGAACACAAACATGGCCAGGTCATAGCGCAGGCAGTAGACCTTGTCGCCAAATGTGCAGCCATCCATGCCGGCATAACCGCTGAGTATGTCCGCGGGTACCCATGGCTTCAGGTCGAGCGGGAAGTGATGGGCGTCGTCAGCCACCCGACCGACAAGCCGGGGTTCAGCAAAGACCACATCCGGCCAGCCCTGGTTGGTATTGTTGAACAGGAGGACTTTCGCCGGGAGCGTCTCACGGTCCACAGTCACCGCCGTGACGAGCGAGGCTTTATCTGGATGCGCCTTAACATATGCATCAAAGGCAGGCTGGCGGTCTGCGTCGATCCAGACCGTGATGGGGGCAGTATCATCGTAGGGATTTGCCGTTGCTTCGGGTGTGGCGGTCACCACAACCTGTTCTGTCACTGGAGTCCCGGCAACAATCTTGGTGACCTCAATCATTTGTGGGGTAGCAGCCGGAGCGCCACAAGCCGCCAGCACCATTGAAATCACCATCGTTATACCGACTAACTTACAAATCTGCTTGAACATATTTCTCTCCTCTATTGAATTTTTATGGATAACGTAGATTGACGACAGGGGATGTAAGTTCGTTTGCTTGTTATGAAGCATTCTCCTTTCTCTAAAAGTAGCTGGTTGCGGTTTATGCATTCATAAATGAGTTAGTGCACTGGCAATGGATGTGAAGGATGAACTCTGCCAGGTAACAAACTTGGGAAGAGAGGGTAGAGTTCCAACAAATGCGATCAATGAGAAAGGATTGATAAATACCATCCATATGGAGTAAGGCTATATGAACTTCGACATTGGAAGAGAGAATTGTCATGATAATTCTGAGCCACTCAACAATTTCTCAATTTTAGGATGGTGCTAAATCACGAAACTATGGTAACGTTACCACATGGACTAAAAAAATATAGAACTTCGATTCTTAAAAGAGAATGTTTTTATCCGTGCTATTCAATGGTTGCTCAATTTTAGGATGCTGCAAGAAAAAAAATATAGCGAAGATGCGAAGCTGGATATGGTAAAGTCACCATGATAACGATACCATAATAGCATATTGAAGGGGCAAAGTCAATAGGGTTTTCTTAAAATTTCGCAGAATCGAGAAACTGCTTATAGGATCCCCACCCCTGAAGCATCTCTCACCTAAAACAAAAAAGCCTTGATGACCAGAACTCCTTTTTGAAAGTGGGGAGGCTCCCATTCTCCGTCAGGCCGGCGGTGGTATGTACCAGCAAAAGCACCCGATGATATGCTTGCGCCGAGAGATACAACCATCTCATCATTGTCTACATTTGAAATCACCAAGTATGTTCTCACATCTACCAATTCGGACTCAGACTTGCCCTTCTCACTTCATACCTGCTGCAACGCAGGTGACATGATAAGGAAAAAGTGAATGTAAACGAAGGCTTACCCCATATGTGGCTATAGTATGGATATAGAAGTATTAAACATAAAAAGTGGTCATTATGGATAACCATGATTCTCTCGTCAAACGGGATAGGGCATAAAATTCTGAACTTTGAATAGACCATTCTTCGAAATATGTGATGTGGCTTGCATTCCTGCAGTTTGTCAGTACAATGATATTGAGACTCTAACATATCTCTAACAGGATACTTGCAATTGGCAAATGCTGATTTTGTTATAATGCCCTAATCACCAAGAAACAAAAAGGATTCCGCTTATGATGCGATTTGATCGCTTTACTGAAAGAGCACAAGAAGCTGCCCAACGCGCCGCCGAGATCATCCAACGTTATGGCCATAACCAAATCGATACCGAGCACATCCTCCTGGCATTGATCGAACAGCCTGGTGGGGTGATTCCCCAAATCCTGGAAATGTTGAATGTAAACGCCCAGGCGTTGACCGAACGCCTGGACCAGACCTTGCGCATGACCCCCAAGGCGAATATCTTTGGCGGAGGGGCGGGACAGATTTTCATCACCCCGCGCGTCAAGCGGATCATCGACCTGGCGAATGAAGAAGCCAATCGTTTGAAGGATGAGTACATCTCGACAGAACATATCTTCCTGGCCATCATGAGTGAGCGCAACACGTCCGCCGCCCGCGTCCTCGAGAGCGCCGGTCTGACCCGCGACCGTGTGTTGGATGCGATCATGCAATTGCGCGGTGGACAGCGCGTCACCGACCCGCAGGCCGAAACACGCTACCGAACGCTGGAGAAGTATTCGCGGGATCTGACCCAATTGGCCCGGGAAGGCAAGCTGGATCCAGTCATTGGACGTGATAACGAAATCATGCGCGTCATCCAGGTCCTCTCCCGGCGTACCAAGAACAACCCGGTCCTGATCGGCGAGGCGGGAGTTGGGAAGAGTGCAATCGTGGAAGGATTGGCGCAGAAGATCGCAGCCAATGATGTGCCGGAGATACTCTCCGGCAAGCGCGTGGTCTCACTCGACCTGGGCGCCATGATCGCTGGCAGCCGCTTCCGGGGCGAGTTCGAAGAACGGCTCAAATCAGCCATTGAAGAGGTCCAGCGCTCTTCGGGTGAAGTCATCCTGTTCATCGACGAGCTGCATACCGTGGTGGGCGCAGGGGCGGCCCAGGGAGCCATGGATGCCTCCAACATGCTCAAGCCAGCGCTGGCGCGCGGCGAGCTGCAGTGTATTGGTGCAACCACACTGGATGAATATCATAAGTACATTGAAAAAGACGCGGCTCTCGAGCGTCGTTTTGCACCGGTCTACGTGGAAGAACCGAGTGTTGATGACTCCATCAAGATGCTGCAAGGGTTGCGCGATCGATACGAAGCCCACCACAAGGTCCGTTTCTCCGACGAGGCCTTGGTGGCCGCGGCGCGTTTCTCGGACCGCTACGTCACCGACCGGCACCTTCCGGACAAGGCCATTGACCTGATGGATGAAGCCGCGGCCAAATTACGCGTAGCCCTATATTCACTACCCTCTGAGTTGAAGGAAGAGAAGAACGAGATCGACAAGTTGCGTGCCGAGGAAGAACAGGCCGGGGTTGAGCGGGACTACGAACGGGCCGCCCAGAAAAAGGCCGAACGCCTGCGCCTGGAACAGGATTTCACCACCAAGCGCGACAAATGGGAATCCGAGCACCATCTCGACGAGGTGGTGGATGTAAACGATATCGCCGAAGTGGTGCACCAATGGACCGGCATCCCGCTCAGCCAGATGATGGAAAGCGAGTCCCAGAAACTTTTACATATGGAAGAGCGCCTGCATGAGCGTATCATTGGCCAGGATGAAGCCATCCATGCCGTATCGGATGCCATCCGGAGAGCCCGCTCGGGTCTGAAAGATCCGGCCCGGCCGATCGGCTCATTCATATTTATCGGCCCCTCCGGTGTCGGCAAGACCGAACTGGCCAAGGCCTTGGCCTGGTTCATGTTCGATGATGAAGAAGCCATGGTGCGCATCGACATGTCTGAATACCGTGAGCAGCATACCGTCTCGCGTCTGTTTGGCGCTCCGCCAGGATATGTCGGTTATGAGGAAGGCGGTCAACTCACCGAAGCTGTCCGCCGACGCCCCTACCGGGTGCTGTTATTCGATGAGATTGAAAAGGCTCATCCCGAAGTCTGGAATGCCCTTTTGCAGATCCTGGACGACGGTCGGATGACCGATGGCCAGGGCAACGTTGTGGATTTCCGCAATACGGTCCTTATCATGACTTCGAACCTGGGAACCGAGTACGTGCGCAAAGGCGGTACACTGGGCTTCCTCCAGCCGACTGAAACTGATGAAGACCGTGAAGCGCACTCCAAGATTGAAAAAGCGCTTAAAGGCACCTTCCGGCCGGAGTTCCTCAACCGAATTGACGAGATCATCATGTTCTCACCGCTTTCCCTGCATGACATGGAGCAGATCGTCAGCCTTCAGATGAAGGAAATCCAGGACCGGTTGAGCGAATTTGGTGTGACAGTCGACCTGACTGAAAAAGCACGCAACTGGCTGGCCAAGACCGGCTACGATGAATCCTTCGGCGCGCGCCCTCTGCGGCGTGCTTTGCAGAAATTCGTTGAGAGTCCGCTTTCGGTGGAACTGCTGGGCGGAGCCATCCCCTCCGGCGCTTCTGTCAGTGTGGACATTAACGCAGATGGCAACGGCCTGGAGTTTAAGACGAAAGAAGGCAAGACTAAAAAGAAAGAGACATAAAGGAGGCCATATGACTGAACCCGAACGGGCAGCACTGGAACACATCCGCCAGGTGGTGGATTCTGTAATTGGCATACCAGCGCCGCCAGAACCACTTTCATCAGGAAGGCAACCATTCGTACTCCCGGTCCCCTATTTCTCCCAAGCAGGAGACGAGGTGGGCCTATCCACCAACGATTCGGGCTCTGCGGCAGGTGTCATGCTGGTGCGTGCGTATGGAAATGAAAGCATCACCCCCGCGGATTTTTATAGCCAGACCGGCCAGAGCACAGGCAATCCCCTCTCATTCACGCAAATCATGAATGCGCTTGGTGTGAATGCAGTAGCGGTTGAGTTGCGTGGCGACCTGAAATTGGCTGATCTTACGCTGATTCTGTTCAGCGGGCGCCCAGTTATCGCTCCCATCAAGCAGGTCATCTTACAGCAGGCTGGACTGACGAAAGACCTGTATGACGGGGCGTATTATGTGGTGGTAGTGGGCATGGACGTAAAGCAGGTCTACATATATGATCCATTGCGACAAGATACCAACGGCCAGGCACAAGGTGTCCCCTGGCTGACGTTTTACCAGGCCTGGACCCAGGCCGAAGGCTACGAGCGGGCTGTGCTGGTGCCGCGCCAGCAGCTTATCCGGCGGGTGCGCGTTACCGTCAACGTGCTGGATGTATACAAGCTGCCAGGCGGTGTGGAAGCCATTTCGGCCGGGACCTTCAGTCTTGGGGAAGTATTTGAAGTTACCAAACAGAAGAGTGGCTGGGGAAAAATCGGCGAGGACCGCTGGATCAACCTGAGTCAAACAGCGGATATTTGAGTGCTCCAACGATATCGCCAAGGGTTTTATTCGTAGTGGTATAGATTGTGTTTGACAATGTAACGGTAAACCCCCCGCGGCAGGAAATAGCGGAATGGTCGTCCCCCAGCGACACGCGCCCGAATTTCGTGGGCGGCTATATCAAGCAGGGGCGCTTCCACAAAACGCACTTTGGCGGTGAGACCCGGAAATTTGTTTTCAAGCGCCAGCAGGTCGATGGCATCCCCCGGGCGGCGCATTACCCCGATGACCTGACAGGCGTCGACAAAGTCCGCCGGACGATGCCAAAGCTGCAGGTCGCGCAGCGAATCGCCGCCCATTAAATAGGTCAGATTCGCGCCGGGATTTTGTTCCGCAATGATATTTACAGTGTCCACCGCGTAGTGGGGCCCCGAACGGTCGATATCAACAGTTGAGATTACAAATTGGGGGTCAGCATCGATGGCCAGCCTGACCATCGCCAGGCGTTGCTTGAGCGGGGTGATGGATTGTTCCTGCTTATGGGGTGGATCGGGGGTAAGCACCCAAAGCAGGCGGTCAAGGCCAAGCTGGGCATTTGCTTCTGCAGCCAGGATCAAGTGACCGAGATGGGGTGGATCGAAGGTTCCGCCGAAAATGCCGATGGTTTGCATGGAGAAAGTATATCATCTTTGGATTTCGAAACCCCGAAAAGATCAACAATTTTTTCATGAGATGTTCATGTTCGTACCATATACTCATTTAAAATACAGGCTCAATAATCAGGAGGTAACGGGAACATCCCGAACCCCTTTTTTGAGAAGTCATCCAAATAAAAGGAGAGATAGGTATGAAAAAAGTCTGGAAGTGGGTTATCGGTATTGTTGTTGCCCTGGTGGTCGTCGCCGCCCTGGTGGGAGGTGCGTTCTTATTGCGCAATCATTTTGGCAATCTGGTCAGTATTGCCAGGTCAAACCAGCCTGGACTGCAGGTCCCCGGCTTCAGGGATGGACAGCGTGGGCCTGGACGCTACCCTGGCATGATGCCCTTTGGCAGGGATGGTTGGGATGGATATGGCATGCACATGCGCGGCTTCGGAATGATGGGCTTTGGCAGGCGGGGTATGTTCGGTGGACTCATCGGAGGCCTGGTTTGCCTGGGATTCCTGGCACTGGTGGTGCTGGGTATTATCTGGTTGGTGAGTTGCCTGCGCAAGCCGGCGGCTGGATCTGCTGTAATTACGCCTACTGCTGCTCCAGTTACTCCGGTCGCCGAAGTCGCTGCTCCGGTTGCAGAACCTGTGGTCCCGGTTGCTGCCTTTCACCCATGCCCGAAGTGCGGTGAACCCGTCCAGGATGGTTGGAAACACTGCCCGAATTGTGGCAAGAAGCAGAAATAAGCCTAATGCCAATCGACTGATTAAATATTCAGGCCTCCGGAACTGTACCCGGGGGCCTGAATGTATTTCTGGAGGGTTCCCGGACCGGCTGTGCTATAGACGGCCACGGGCTAAAGGGGGGAACACTTTTCGGGTGTCACCAATGACTAATTAAGGCAGAACGCGAAGAAACGCAGTACTTCAAAATAGTTGTCAGCTTCGAACAGGACCGTGTGAGGCTCCTTCAGGGTGACGCCCGGGAAAAAGCTCGCATGGTACGCGCTGGCATGATTCCTGTACCTGACCTCAATAGAAAAATGGCCGGGCATCTGGAGGCGACATTTGGCTACATCGCCCTTCAACGCCTTTTCCACTCCGAGGCGGATCTGTTCAACCGCCAGCTGTGGATGGATGCTGATCGTCGAGCTGCCCATGCCCTGCATCACAGGGACGGTACCCAGGTCAGGGATGAGAGCCTGGGCTTCCTGGCATACTCCAGCATCCCCGGAAATAAACACCATCGGAACACCCACCAGGCCGGCAGTGTAAGCGGATATCATAAATTCTGCTGCATATTGCCCGTTGATCTTCATGTAGGTAATATTGCCACTCATCGTATGAGCCAGTGGGGATGTACCTGATGCCGCACGTGAATGGTAGCCGATCGCCATGGCAGCATAAAATGTCTTATCCAATTCCTGCATCATCTCAAACGGATGCCCGCTCCATTCCCGGACAAGCCTGACCTGGTGGGGCAATTTGGACGGAAGGATATTCCTGCCTGTCCAATGGGCATCCTTGACCCAAATTTCACCCGCCCCGGCGTTCAGTGCACCCTCGCAGGCTGCAGCAACTTCGGCCGTCATCTGTTCGCGGAACTCAGCATAGTCAGCGTTCTTTTTATCCGTCTCGTCCCAATGGGCAGCACCTGTAATGCCTTCAATATCAGCCGTGATATAGATCTTCATTTCCAATTCTCCTTCTTATTTTTTCTTCGGTTCGGCCATTTCCTGCCGGACGGTGCTCAACAGATTTTCCGCCTTGAGTTCGTTTAGTGTGTAGCAGGGAGCTTCAAGGTGGTCAGCAAGTGCCTGCGCCAGGCCTTGATCGAACGAGGCATGTTCCATGTTAATTACCACGGCGCGGTAATTCCGGCCGGCGATCTGCTCGGCGAAGCTGAAGGATTCCTCCTGCGGGGGAAGGGTGCCGATCGACACATTCCCGGCCCCATCGGTAAGAAGGATGAGCAGCGGCTCCACATCCGGGTGGATAACCTGCTCCTGCGCAAGCACCTCGTAGGCCATCAATAGACCGGCCGAGAGCGGTGTCTTGCCACCCACGGGGATGTCGGTCAGAGCGCGCTGGGCGAGCATCACCGAACTGGTAGGCGGCAGGACAAGCGTGGCGCGGTTCTTCTGGAAGACGATCAGGCCAACCCGGTCACGCCGCTGGTAGGCATCGGTCAGCAGGGAAAGGATGGCTCCCTTGGTGGCAGCCATGCGCTCTGCCACGGCCATGGACCATGAAGCATCCACCAGGAACAGGATCAGATTGGCGGCCTTTTTAACACGCACTTTGCGCTGGAGGTCGCTTTTCTGGATGGCGAAGGCCACCTTTTTGCGTTGTTCGATGCGTCGTTTTTGGAAAGGCGCGGCGGCGCGGAAGGTGGCGTCGAAGGCCACATCGTCGGTCTTGCCATTGGCAGGACGCGATTGGATGTAACGGCCACGCTTTCGCTCAGTGTGGGTGCGCGACCGGCGACCGGCGTGATGACGGGTCAGTTTGTCGAGGGGGGTATCGAGTTTACGCGGTTCAAAAGTTTCCCCGACCTTCGCTTTTTTGCCGCCATCCCACCAGTGGGCATCCTGCCCGCCGAAGACAGTTGGCTGGGGTGAGGGTTCGGCATCCGGGGGCTGGTCGGGGTTTTCCTGCTCGCCGGTTTCAGCTATTACTTTTTTTTTACTGACTCGGCATCAGGTTCCTGCTCAGCCGGTTCGGAAGGCTCACCTTCGGAGGAAGAGCCCTGCAACTGCTCGATGCGTTCCTGCAGCTGCTCGGGGGAAATCTCGGTCTGGTGGAAGGGGCCGTGCTTGATGCGGTGAGGCAGGGCCAGTTCGGCGGCCAGGGCAATATCCCGGTCGGTGATGTTGCAACGACCCTCGTAGGCGGCATGGGCCCGGGCTGCCTTGAGGATGACCAGGTCAGCGCGGTGACCGTCCACGTTCAGGGAGGCAGTCAAGGCGGCGATGGAGAGCAGGTCGCGCCGGGTGTAATTCACAGTATCGACATTGGTGCGTGCATTGGCGATCAGGCGTGAAAGCTTTTCCTCGTGCGGTTGCCAGAGCTTGCGGAAGGCTTCCGGGTCGGCTTCGAACGCCAGGTTGTTTTCGATGATGGTCACCCGGTCACGGGCGTCGCGGATACCGGTGATCTGCACGGAGAGGGCAAAACGGTCGAGAAGCTGCGGGCGCAGATCGCCTTCCTCCGGGTTCATTGTCCCGACCAGGATGAAGCGGGCTGGATGGCTGAAGGAGATGCCTTCGCGTTCGACAATATTCATGCCCATGGCTGCCGAGTCGAGCAGGACATCCACCACGTGATCGTCGAGAAGGTTGACCTCATCGATGTAGAGCAGGCCGCGGTTGGCAGCCGCCAGCACACCGGCTTCGAAATGGCGCTCACCCTTCTGGATGGCGCGCTCGATATCCAATGTGCCAACCACACGGTCCTCGGTGGCTGAGACGGGTAGGTTCACGAATGGGATGGGTTTCTCCTCAACGGGCAGGGGCTCACCGGAGGCGGCCCTTTCGCGACACTCGGTGCACCAGGAAGCGGGCTGATCGGGGTCGCAGCCGAAACGGCAGCCACGCACGGCACGGACTTTTGGCAGGAGCGCCGCGAGGGCACGTGCAGCCGTGGACTTGGCGGTGCCACGCTCTCCACGGATCAAGACGCCGCCGATGCGCGGGTCCACGGCGTTGAGGATCAGGGCACGACGCATGCGTTCCTGTCCGACGATGGCAGTGAAGGGATAAATGGTGGGCATAAAGAACTCCGCGTCGGATTATATCGCGGGTTGTGCGCCGGTGGCTAATTTTCCATCATTTTTGATGGGAGCCTTACTCCGTCCAGGTTTTCAGAATGGCGCGGACCGACCGGCTCATTTCCTTGGAGAAATCGGCATTGAACTTGCGTGTATAGATGAGTTGGCCGACATTGCGGGCACCAGCCAGCTCCTCGCGCCCACGGAAAACCTGCTCCCGGGTTACGTGGAACATCTCTTCAAATTCCTGTGCACTCAGGCGATGGTAGTTATTATCAGACAGGATGAACTTTTCATGGAAGCGTGTTGTCTGCTCCCGTTCCATTTGTTGGGTTGTTGGATAGCCGAAGCACAACAGGCAGATGGGGAAGACGTATTTTGGCAGGCTGAACAGGTCACGGTGGACTTCATAGTTTTCCATAATGTCGCCAATGTAACAGGAGCCCAGACCGAGCGACTCGGCGGCAATTACCGCGGTCTGCGCGGCGATCAGGGCATCGCAGCAGGCCAGGAACAGGTCGCCTTCCTCAGGCTTTCGCACAGGGATATTCTGGCGCGCGCAAAGTTGTTCGACACCGGATGCAATGAAGTAATCAAACCACCGCTGGTAATCGGCCAGGAAGAGCCAGACCAGCGGGGCGCGGGCGATGAAGGGCTGGTTGTCGCAGCTTTTCACCAATTCATCCTTGAGATGCTGGTCTGTCACCTCAATGATCGAATACAGCATCAGGTTTCCGGCGGTGGGTGCACGCAATGTGGCGCGCAGCAATTGCGCGCGCACTTCCGGCTCGATCGCTTTCTTTTCATAGGCACGCACGGATTTTCGCTTGAGAATGGTTTCAATTACCGGGTTCATCGTTGTTCGGCTCCTGGAATAATAAGTTACCGTTACGCAGGGGTTCCATTCCATTTTACATATTTATATCGTCAAATTACAGGCACTTTTTTGGCAGTCAGTTCTTTTTCAAGAGTGGAGGAACTCTCCAGTTGAAATCCATGGTTCCTGGGCAGCAAAATCCAGGCCAACACTCCGGAAACAATATACAAACCACCTGAAATGCTCAGGATCGGCACCAATCCCACCTTGTCGGCCATCGTCCCGGCGAAAGCCATGCCGATCAGGCCGGCCAGCGCCATGGTGGTGCCCAAGGTGCCGAAGATGCGCCCCCGGAACTGGTCGCTGACACCCATCTGTAGCAAGGTTTCGGCGCTGGTGAACCAGGCGGTGGCTGTCATTCCGACGAATCCCAGGAGGGGGTAAACCAGGAAAGAATGAGGATAAGTGAAGAGGGCAAATATGACAATCCCCGCGGAAACCAGGGCGACGGTGGAAAGCAGGCGGGGTGGAATACGCTTCCCGAACTGTCCCACCAGCAACCCGCCCAGCAGACCGCCGATGCCCTCGGCCATCATCAACCAGCCGAGCAACTGCGCTCCGCCTCCCATCAGGTTTTTTACAAGAGGCACGATCAACACGGTGACCATGCTGTCGCCAAGGAGCGCCACGCCCATGACAATAAAAAGCGCCAGCAAAAGGCGTTCCTGCTTTACCAGCTTCAGCCCGGCGATCCAATCCCGCCAGACATCCGCCATCTTCGCCGAAGCAACAACCTGCCCGGTTTCCACCTGTGCGGCCGGACGCCTGGGCATGACGATCAGCATGATCATCAATGCCGAGATGAGGAATGTGCCGGCGTCGAAGAACACTACAAAGGAAAACCCCAGCCAGGTGAGGAGCATTCCCCCCAGGGCGGACCCCAGCAAACGCGTCAGGGCGTCGCTCAAGCCGTTGAGCGAGTTGGCGGTGAGGAGGTCTTTTTCATTTACCAGCAATGGGATGACGGCGCTCTTGGCAGGGCTGAAAAATTGAGAGACGACAGACTCAAGAAATGCAGAGGCATAGATCAGCCAGAGCCAATCTATGGAGCGGACAAGGAACAGCATCAGGGTCAGGAACACACGCAAGAGATCAGCCACGATCATGGTGCGTTTGCGATCCCAGCGGTCCACGAAGACGCCGGCCACTGAGCCCAACACCAGGCGCGGCAGGGTGGAGACGATAAACATGCCGCCGCTGGCCAGGGCCGACCCGGTCAGGTTGTAGGTATAGAACGGCAGCGCAATAAACAGGACCCAGTCACCGATGATCGAGACCAACTGCCCGAACCAGAGCAGGAAAAAGTCTCTTTGCCTGAGCACTTTGAGCACGGGATTCTCCTATAAAATGTCATTGCTTGCCGTTTTTCCCTGCACCGACCGCACCTGTACCTGCGGTACTGGCGCAGGCAGGGCGGTGTGGCGAAGCAATCTCCCTACAAGTGGGTAATATGAACTTTTGGGAGATTGCTTCGTTCGCTGAGGAACGCTCACTCGCAATGACATCATTAATTCCTGATGTTATTCGACAAAGATCTCGACGTGCTCGCCGTCCTCGTCGTCGACCACGTCAATGATCTTGCCGGTCGTGCCCAGGCGAAGGGCCTCCATCAACTGGTCCATATTCACGCCGTCGATCTCGGGGGCGAAGTGCGCGCCAATCTTCATGCCGGCTTCCATCAGGCTGATGGGGATCTGGACGGTGGCCTTCGAGCGACCGGAAGACACGTCGGTGACGCGCACACGCAGCCAGCGGGCCCCGCTGGAGGATAATCCCCCCGAGGGGCGGTTGGCGTTGGCCAGAGCAGAGAGCAGCCTGGTCCCTTCTTCTGCACTTACTTTGCCTTCTTCAATCATTTTCAATATTTTCATTCGTTCTTCGACGCTGGCCATGAGAGCCTCCTGGATGAAAGTTACACGTTTTCATGTTGCATGTTATACATTCCCAGCCGATAAAAACGTCCCGCAGGTTCTGACTGGGAGATTGGTTTGCCGGAACAAGCCTGCGGGACGATGTTATTTCTAGCCGATATAGACCCGGACCTTTTCGCCCTGTTCGCCATCATCCACGTTGACGATGAGAGGCTCAGTGCCGGTAAAGCCGGTTTCGATGACCTGGATCACTTCGTCCACATTGGTCGTGCGCAATCCGGGGATCATCGGGCCGAAGGTGCGCAGGAACCAGGCGGCAAATTTCAGGGGCAGGGGAAAACCCAGGAAGATGTGCTGCGGGCGCTCTCCCGGCTTTTGATATACGTCGACGAAGAGCCAGCGGGCATGACGGCTGCCAACCGCAAGGGCAGTCAACAGCACGCCCAACAGCAAGGGAAGCAGCAGGAAGTAGAACCAAAAGTGGATGCCGGAGGTGCGCATCAACGTGTACATTCCCCAGGCGCTCAGTACGGTGATGGCGATGCCAGTCCAGAGCGGGATCTGCCAGAGACGACTGACAGTCGATTTGATGCGCTCGATCCGTGGATCGGCGGTGGGTTCCGGTTGGTTGGATCGAATTTCCACCTGCGGAGTCTCATTTGCGGGAGGAAAGGGAGCGGGGGAGGCTGGGGGAAGTTCCCCAGCGGGACTTTCCTGATCGAGAGCCTGCATCAACCGGAGACCTTCTTGAGGAGTGATCGTGCCATCTGCGATCATCTTTAGGACCTGATTGCGTTCCTGGTCTGTCATGGAATTCTCCTAAAAGATTCTTAACACAAAGTATTCATGAACCAAGTTCACCCCGAAGGATGAAAATCTTGTTACCGGAGTCCAAAGTCTCCTGAGGTTGGTGACTCCGAAGTCTGGAGACTTCGGAGTCCGGTGATCCGATGGTTTTTTTCATATCAGTCCACATAGGTATCACAAAGGAAAAAGGATTTTATTTGCCTTCCAGGGCGGCAAGAAGTTTCTCGGCTTCTTCGACAGAGATCTTCTTTTCCTGGAGCATTTTCAAAATTGCCAGACGTTCTTCATCAGAGACAGGAGCAGATGCCTCAACCGGTCCATGTGAAGAGACATCCCAGTTCCAGCGGCCGACATTGACGCTGGCCTGGCCGCGCCGGGCGCGTACTTCGGCGGCACGCGCCTTGGCTTCGGCCCGGCGCATGGCGGCTTCGATCTTGATGGAGGCGCGGTGACCGGCAAATTCGGCGCGGCGATTGGCGGCTTCCAAATGGGACTGGGCACGTTCCATGGCAGCCTGCACACGCCGATTTATGCGCTCGGAAAAATCGTCCGGCAGTTCGAAATGCGGGAGGTTCCATTCGCCACCATCGCGCATGCCCACGCCGAAATCGGCGGCGGATTCCCAGGAATCAGCCTGACTGGTGACCAACAGATCGTCGCCGGCGGTCAGAAGCATCTGGGCCATATCGCCGGCTTCGGCGCCAATGAGGACATCACACCCGCTGCAATCTTCGGGCAACTCCACACCCGGAAAATCCACACGGATCGAATCGGGCGAGCCGGCGGTCAAATGGAGCTTAACATTGGCCTCCGGCGACAAACGCAGGATCAGATCATCCCCAGCGGTAATGTCGTAGGTCTGACCAGGAAGTGGTTCAAGGAAGAGAGCCACATCCGCACCAGCATTGGCGTTAACTGCTCCATGGACGTTGCGGACATACAGGTCTGAACCGACCGATTCAACAGCGAGCATGCCATCGATATCACGGATGGAAGCATCCCCGCCGATGACGTCGACTGCACAGACGCCATGCCCGCCGCGCAGGGTAAAATCGCCGCTGATTTTTTCCGCGTTCAGTGCGCCGATATTCCGCAGGGAGGCATCCCCGGAAACCATTCCCAGCGTGACGGGACCAAGGTCCTTCATGGTCAGGTCACCGGCCACCGGGCCGAGAGTAACCGGGCCGCTGATGGCCTGCAGACTGACATCCCCGGCAACGCTCTCCACCCGCAAATTGGAGGCGCGCGGCAGGTAGAGAATCACATCCTCATCGCAGGAAATCGTGATGGGGTCCGCGCTGGAAAGCAGGTCCAGGCGGCTGCCATCCGTCTTGATCATCAGCTCGCTGCGATCCCAACCGGCAACGCGCAAGTCACCGCGCACCGCGTGGACCAGGAGACTTGCATGGGGACTGACCGGAATTGTTTGTTGCTGCATAGGTTACTCCTCTCCATTCAACAGGCGCATGGCTTCTTCAGCGGAAATCCGACCAGAATCGAGTTCATCCAGGACGCTGAGCCGTTTCTCGTTGGAAGTATCGGGAGCATCCTCCTTGCCCGGTTCGTAACCGAGGGCGCGGATGACCTCCTGCAGGCGGTTGCGAACCGTAGGGTAGGAGAGCGCCATCTCTTCCTGCACGCGGGTGAGCTTACCCTCGCAGCGCACAAAAGTCTCGATGAAATCCAATTGTTCCGGGGTAAGCCCGGCAAAGGAGGCGTTGGGAAAGCGGCCTTCGATGACTGTGTCACAAGTTTCGCAGTGCAAGCGAGTGACGGTAAGTTCTCCATCACAAACAGGGCATTTACTGAGGGCTGTTTTCATTATCCAGGGTTCCTTTAATTTTCATGTTAATATAATTGAATTATACACAGAAAAAGTAAAAAGTCAAGCATTATATATGAATATTATTCATTTCATAATTAATATTATTGATATTAGAGAATAGAGTAGATCAGGTAAATAGGTATCAGGTAATCTGGGGATCGGGGGATCAGGGGATCGGGCTGTCTGGTGGGGAAGTGGTATACGGAAATGGCCGACCATCGGAGATCCATCCTTATTAACGGGGGATTTGTCCTTGAGAAAAAAACGAATGATAAACGAATGCCCCACCCCCGGGCCCTCTCCATTTTGAAGAATACAAAATGGAGAGGGGAGTACCGACGCCAGGGGAATTAGAGTCACTTTTTGTGATTTTTTCGCGGAACGAATGCCCCACTCCCAGTTATTCGCCAAATGGAAGTACACATTTGGAGAAGGGAGTTCCAATGCCAAGGGTATTAAAGTCACTTTATTTGAATTTTTCGCGGAACGAATAGAGGGTGATGAACAGAGAATTGACAATAGAGAATAGAGAACTGCTAAAGATAACGGTTGACAGGGAAGAGTTGTCATGGGGCGGTCCTTTCAATCTGGTTGTACCGGCAGAAACAGCAAGCACGGTAAGGCAAACAGGCCTTCCCGTGCTTGGTGGAATTTTAGAACAAATGTTCAAGGCTGTCAAGGTTTTTACTCACACCAGCCGAATTTTCATTGATTCTGTCATTGCGAGGCGGTGTTCTTCCGCGGAAGCAATCTCCACATAGCCATGGGATTGCTTCACTCGCAAAGAGCGCACGTTCGCACCTGTGCCTGCGGCACGGGCGCAGGCATTGACAGTTTCTTCCCGATTGAAGAGCGCCGCGCGCTGTGGAGTTACTCGCAATGATACCTGTGAGTAGACACCTGTTAAGGGAGAAAATTTCTCGTGAAACGAATAATATTATATAATTACCAGGGACGCAGCGAGGCGCCGGAAGAGACGAACGTTGGATATTTTCCCGAACCAGCGCCAATCATTCTCAACTTATCAAAGGAGGCAAGATGAACACCAGAATATTCTCAATGCTCCTGATCATTTTCCTGCTGTTGACAAGCTGTACGATGCCCTCAAGCACCACACAAAGCGTTTCGCCAGTCCCAGCCAAAACCAGTGCAGCTGCGCCGGCTGCTTCGATAACACCCCAGGCCACTTTTACCTCGACAGCCGCCCCTTTGACTTATCCCATCGTTGATAGCGGGCAGGGCAAGTGTTACGACGACAAGGCGGAAATGCCCTGCCCAGCAAGCGGGCCGTTCTTTGGACAGGATGCCCAGTACACGGGGCTTGAACCGAGCTTTACCGTTAATGATGATGGAACGGTCACCGACCAAAATACCGGTTTGACCTGGCAGCGAAGCCCGGACTTTGATGGGAACGGCAAGATCAATGCCGCCGATAAGCAGACGTACGCGGCAGCCGGCTCGTATTGCGAAAATTTGACTCTGGCCGGGTCCAGCGACTGGCGACTGCCGGATATCAAGACGCTGTATTCGCTGATGGATTTCCGCGGCGCCGATCCCAGCGGCGCGGGGGGCCAGGTCAGCCTGATCCCTTTCCTGGACAACGCGATTTTCGATTTTGCCTACGGGGACACGGCTGCCGGGGAGCTGACAATCGATTCACAATATGCCTCCAGCAACCTGTATGCGGATGGCGAAACCAATGACGGAACGGATTTTGCGGCGAATTTCGCAGAAGGCAGCCTTAAAGGCTATCCCCTGATCCCCCCGAAAGGTGCCGAGAAGAAATTCTTTGTGCTGTGCGTACGCGGGAACAGCGCTTATGGTGTAAACCATTTCGTGGATAACGGCGATGGCACGATCTCGGACGAGGCGACCGGCCTGGTCTGGCAGAAAGCCGACAATGGCAACCCTTCGACAGGCTCAGGGCAAGGCGGCGTTAATTGGCAGGATGCACTGGCCTATTGCGAAGACCTGGGCCTGGCTGGAAAGGACGACTGGCGGCTCCCGGATGCCAAGTCGCTGCAGAGCGTGGTGGATACCGCCCGTTCGCCGTCCGCCACCAATTCTGCAGCCATCGACCCCCTGTTCAGCGTCACGGAGATTAAGAATGAAGCGGGGGAGAGCGACTACCCCTACTTCTGGACCAGCACAACCCACGTTGATTGGAGTGGGAAGGGCGCAAACGGCGTCTATATTGCCTTCGGGCGGGCGATGGGAAGTCTGGACAAGACCTGGGTGGATGTGCATGGAGCGGGAGCCCAGCGCAGCGATCCCAAGAGCGGAAACCCGGCGGACTTCCCCAACGGGCGCGGCCTGCAGGGTGATGCCGTACGCATCCTGAACCATGCGCGATGCGTGCGCGGCGGGAATGTCACTCTTACGCCGGGAGGAAATCCCGGCAGCACAAGACCAGCCCTTCCAGTTGATATACCGGCAGCGCAGCCCACGGGTGTGCCACCCAGTGGAGGGGGCGGTTCGTCCTCTCCGGAGGCGGTCGCGGCCTGTACAGCCAAAACGGTGGGCCAAGCCTGCCAGATCCAAACCCCACTATTGGTCATCGATGGTACCTGCCAGCTATTAATCAGCGATCAAGTGACACAGTTGATCGTGTGTATGGCCAATGTTCCGTGAAAGTTTGTTCAAATTCCAGAAAGATTGAATGAACAGCTATAATAACCACCTGACACTTTCGTTCCAAGAGCTCCTTGCGGCAATCGCCTGGGGGATATAAATCCCCCGGCTGAGGCCATGGAAGCCGACTGAAGGCGGCTCAAAGTCAGATTCAGACCATTTTACCGCTTCGCGGCACACGCAGCGGGCCTCCAAACCTGAGCCGGGTATTCAGCGAAGCACCCTGCGGGTCAGTCCCCCGGCGAATATGGAAGATAAAAACTGTTGCGTTTTTCTAGGGCTTTAGGATACAATACCGGCAGGAATTTTGACGAAGTTTTTTTCTACGTTGGATGATCTCAGTAAGAGCAAGGAGGGCAGCCAGGGATCCATATCAAAACAGTTATTTGGTAATGCAATACCATTTTGACCATTCCAATAATCTAATAGAGGAGAATGTCATGAAGCAAAGCATGCCCAAACTCTTTTCCATTGCGCTGATTCTGGCGATGGTTGTCAGTTTCCTGCCGGCGAAGGCACAACATGCGCAAGCAGCAGGTACTGTTAGCTTGACAACCCTTGGCTCAGCTTATACTGAGAATTTTGATTCTCTGGCTAATACTGGTACTTCCAGCACGGTTCCTAGCGGCTGGGATTTCATTGAAAGCGGCACGAATGCCAATACCACTTATGCGGCTGGTACCGGATCGGATACCGGCGGCAATACCTACAGCTTTGGCTCTGCCTCCAGTACAGAGCGGGCCTTCGGTGGGCTCCTGAGCGGTTCCCTTGTCCCAACCATTGGTGCTAGCTTTTCCAATAATACTGGCGCAACCATAAACAGTCTGGATATCACCTATTATGGCGAGGAGTGGCGTTTGGGGACTGCTGCCCGCACCGACAGGCTGGAGTTCCAGTACAGCCTGGACGCTACCAGCCTGACCACCGGTACTTGGACTGGCGTGACGGCGCTTAACTTCGTTACGCCCGATACGGTCACCACCGGGGCAAAGAATGGCAATGCAATTTCCGATCGCACACAAGTTTCCGCGAGCATTGCTGGCTTGAACATTGCCAACGGAGGCACCTTCTGGATTCGTTGGAATGATTTCAATGCATCCGGTGCTGACGACGGTTTGGCAGTGGACGATTTTTCGCTCACCCCGCAAGGTGGTGTATCGACCAACCCTAGCGGCATGGGCGCAGCTAGCCCTAACTGGGTTCTGGCAGGCGCTGATACCCTGCTGACCGTGGTGGTCACGCCGGGCGCTTTCCCCACCAGCACCGGCCTGGCTGTCAGCTGCGATCTGACCTCCATCGGCGGGCCGACCTCGCAGAGTTTATACGACGACGGAACAAATGGAGATGTCTCAGAGGGGGATAAAACCTTTTCCTTCCAGGCAACCGTTGACAGCAGTACGAGTATTGGCACCAAGAACCTGGCCTGCTCCATCAGCGATAACGAGGCACGCAGCGGCACTGCAACCATATCTCTGGCTGTGCATGCCCCCGGTAACGTGGTCATCAGCCAGGTATACGGCGGTGGCGGGAACAGTGGCGCAACCTTAAAGAATGATTTCATTGAACTGTACAACCGATCTGCATCAGAGGTGGATCTGACTGGCTGGAGTGTGCAGTACGCATCGGCCGCTGGCAGCTCCTGGCAGGTCACGAATCTATCAGGTTCGCTTGCACCCGGCAAGAACTACCTGGTTCAGGAGGCCGCCGGTTCGGGGGGCAGCGTTGACTTGCCAGTGCCAGATGCGATTGGCAGCATTCTCATGAGTGCCACAAACGGTAAAGTTGCACTGGTTAACAACCAGATACCCCTGACAGACGCATGCCCAGCCGGCATTGTTGACTTGGTGGGATACGGCGCAGCTAACTGCTATGAAACAGCTGCCACACCTGCCCTCACCAACACTACCGCAGCAATACGTATAGGTGGGGGGACTACAGATACCGATAACAATTTTTCCGATTTTATTACCGGCGCGCCGATCCCACACAACCGCGTCTTCCCCTTCAACGGCAGCGGGCTGGCCACGCCGAATGCGGTTTTTGCCGGTAGCGATAGTTTATTGACCATGACCGTGACCCCCGGAGCTGATCCTGAAAGCACCGGTATCACAGTGAACTGTGACCTGACAGCCATTGGCGGTTCAGCCTCACAGATATTTTATGACGACGGTACACATGGTGACGCTGTCTCCGGGAACAAAACCTTCTCCTATCTGGCAACTGTCGCCATCGATATCACGGGTGGGACGAATAGCCTGGCCTGCACGATCCAGGATGAAGAGTCCCGCACCATCAGCACCCCGATTAGAATCACCATCACTGCCATTCTCCCGATCGGCACAGTAAACGGCCCGGTACTCGATACAGACAACGGAACCGCGCACGTATCACCGTATGTGGGACAAATTGTGACCGTGAGAGGTGTGATCTTCGAAAAAACCTTGCAGGCCATCAGCAATTCATCGTTTACCTATAAAGGCTTTTACATCCAGAACACATCGGTAACCGCAGATGCCGACCCAAACACTTCAGATGGAATCTTTGTGTTCATGGGTACCGCCGCAACGATCAACGGACCGAGTGGACCCTATACACCGAGTGTTGGAGACGAGGTGGTTATTTCGGGAACAATGGTCGAATACTTTAATATGACGGAGTTACAGAATCCGAATTTGACTCTGCTCGAACTAGTGGGCAACGGCGTGGACATCGAGGCTGAGATCGCCCCGGTGGTGGCCAATCCACCCGCGAATCTGGCGGATGCCAACCGCTACTGGGAACGCTTGCAGGGCATGCGTGTGCAGGCACCGCAGGACAGCATCGTGCTGGGCGGTCGCAACGTCTTCAGCCCGGCGGATGCCGAGGTCTGGCTGGCTGCGCCCGACAGCACGGTCGGGAAGCGGACAGAAGATTACACCAACCGCGCCTTCCGGGATGCCCATCCGCTGGATGACAATTACAATGCTACCACCTGGGACGGCAACGGCTACCGCATCCTGATGGGCAGCCTGGGGATCAAAGCCGCGGCAGGGAATGCCCAGACCCTGATCGACCCGGCGCGGACGTTCTCGACCCTAACCAATGCACCTGCTGGTGGGCTCAACTACACCTTCAGCAAGTACCGCATCGAGGTCAGCGAGCAGCCCACCTTTGACCTGGGCCTGGATCCGGCAGCCAACCATCCTGCGCAGGTCTTTGACCGTAATTTCCATTACACCATCGTGGATTACAACCTGGAGAACTTGTACGATGCCCGCAACAACCCCTCCTCCGGCTGCGATTTTACGGGCGATACGGGCTGCCCGCAGGTCGTCCCCTTCCTTTCGGCGGTCAATCCGCCTTATGATTACGTCCCGGCCAGCGATGCCGCTTACCAGGGACGCCTGAATGACATCGCCCTGCAGATCATCCAAGACCTGCACAGCCCGGATATCCTGATGGTGCAGGAAGTGGAAAACCAGGATATCTGTAGCTATGCTGATGGCGTTTTCAATTGCCCCATGCCTTACACAGATGGAGCAGATGGAAAACCGGATGTGCTGCAGGAATTGGCTGCCAAGATCGCAACGAATGGCGGTCCTGCTTATGATGCTGCCTTCGATCGCGACAGCTCCGATCTGCGCGGCATTGCTCCGGCCTTCCTTTATCGCACGGACCGGGTGGAATTGCCCTCCCCTGTCGGTGACCCCATCCTGGACGGCAGCCCGGCAATCCCAGGCTATACGCCAGTGTCTCCCGATTTTGACACATCGAACCCGAAGACCTTCAATGCTGTATATACCGGTTCTGGAGCCTGTGAGACCAACTGGGTCTTCCCGTGTGCTCCGGATGTGGGCCTGTTCCGCATCTATCGCACGAGCATCGGCGTCGACAGCTACCAGGATGTCTATGTGATCAACAACCACTTCAAGAGCGGACCGGATACCTGCGTGGCGCACCGCACCGAGCAGGCCAAGTACAACGCTGCCCTGGTGGATTTCATTCAAACAGCCAACCCGAACGCACGCGTGGTCGTTGGCGGTGACCTGAACGTCTACCCGCAGCCGGATAATATTGCGTTTGGCGCCACCGACCAGCTCGGATCGTTGTATGCCTCAAGCCTCGGGTTGAAGAACCTGTGGGAAGTCTTGCTGGCAGATGCACCCGAGTCCGCTTACAGTTATGTCTACCTCGGCCAGGCTCAAACGCTCGACCAGATGTTTATCAACCAGAAGATGCTGGACAGCCTCAAGCAGTTCCGCATAGCACACATCAACAGTGACTTCCCGGCGGACTATCCATACCCGGGTGATGAGGCGCGTGGCACGAGCGACCATGACCCAAACGTAGCTGCCTTCCTGCTCAAGGGGTTGAGCTCGGTGACCATCAACAATATCCCCACCAGCGCTTCCTATGGTGGAAGCTTTACCCCGACATTTACTTCGGTGGGTGACGGCACCATCACGGTGGCCTCGCTCACTACGAGCGCCTGCACGGTCGCGATTGGCGTCGTCAGCTATATCGACGTTGGCCTGTGCACCCTGCAAGCCTCGATCACGGAAGGCGATTATTACCTGGCGACAACGGGTGCTGCGCAGTCATTTACCATCAACAAGGCTTCGGCCACGGTCACCTTTGCCACTGGAAACCCGGCCGCGCTGCCAGTCTCGGCTCCGGGTGGATCCTTGAATGCCGGAGCATTGACGCTCACCGTAAATGTCACCTCACCGGCTGGAAATATCAACAATGCCGGCTTGACCGTCACACTGACGCCGCTGGCAGGCGGAACTCCCTACACCCTCATTTGCAACACCACGCCTGCTTCAGGGACTACGAAGACATTCACTTGCATGAATACCGGTTTTGCCATCGCAGTTGGCACCTATGATGTGACCGCCACGGTCACCGGCGACTACTACACCGGCGAAGGCTACGACGCCTTCACAGTGTACGACCCGAGCCTGGGTTTCGCCACCGGCGGAGGCTGGTTCTACTGGCCCGGAACGACTGACAAGACGACCTTCGGGTTCGTGATGAAATACAACAAGGGCGGCACAAGCCCCAAGGGTAACCTGGTGGTCCTGCGTCATATGGCTGACGGCAAGATCGTAAAGCTTAAGAGCAACTCGCTGACAGCTCTCGCCCTCACAACCAGCAACGGCTGCGGCATCGCCACCTTCAGCGGCAAGGCCACCTACACGGCATGGGATGCTGCTGCAGGAGCTTATGTAACCAGCGGAGGCAAATCCTTCACTGTCTACGCCAGTGATTGCAACAACCCGGGTACCGGCAACGATGCCTTCTGGATCCGCAGCGTTGGCAGCCTCGCCATGGCTAATACCGCCAGCAGCAACGCGGTCATTCTTGGTGGCGGCAACATTGCTGTTCCTCACACGGCCAAGAAGTAACCAGTTTCAAGGCAAATTAACCGCAAAGGGCTGTCCCAAAAGAACGGGGCAGCCCTTTCACATAGATTATTTATTCTGTAGAAATATCTACTCGTCTACGAATTCCCCGCCGGTGATCTGGCGGTCGAGCAGGCCGCGCATTTCATTGAACTTGAAGATGACCTCAATCTGCTGGAAACAGAGTTGATTGCCCACCAGCACCTTGCGGCAGACGAAGTAGAGCCGGCCATTTTCGTCATATTCCTGGCTGGGCTCATTGTTGACATTGACCTGTCCATGGATGATCTCGCCACAGCGCTTGCACTTGACGGCGAAGATGTGAAACTTGCCCGAGTTGGAGGGAGGCCGTGTTAGCATTTTTTTGAAGAAATTCATGGTCGATCTCCTTGAAAAATAAAGATTAACCGCGAAGAAAGGAAGAACGCGAAGTCTTTTTAGTTTTTTCTATTGCTCTTCGTTTCTTCGAGATTCGATCCTTTCTGTTGAATGTCTTATAAGAGATATTGGCAATATCTTCGGCATCTTAGAGTTTGAGCAGGGATGGATCGGCATCCTGCAGCGAGGCAGGGTGGACACCGAGACGTTCCAGCCTGGACAGGAAGCTTTCCAGCCTGCGGCGGAAATCCGGCAGACTTTTCCTGTCTTTAGGCGTCCAGCCAGTTTCGGCCAGGGCGGTGAGGCGTGGGTAGACCTGATAGTCGAGACGGGAGCGGTTCGGCACCCATTCCGTCCAGAGCGGGGACTCCACGCCCAGGATGGAGGCGGCGGCAGCTTCGTTCATGTCAACCGGGACTGGCTCGTAGCGGTAGATGCGGCGCAAGGGAATCAGGCTTGTAAGCATAATCCAGGTAAGTGCTGAAACAGGAAGACATAACGGTGGGGCGATGTTTCGTCCGGATGGCTTCGAGCAGGCGCTTGCGGCCCCTGGCCCAGAACTGCACCACGGCGCTCTCCGCCAGGCCATCCTGCAGGATCTCATTCCAGCCGAGGGTGTGACGCCCCTTTGAATCCAGGTAGGCGGCGATGCGGTTGGTAAAGTAGACCTGCAGGGCATGTACGTCTTTCAATCCTTCGTCCCGGATGCGGCGCTGGCAGTCCGGACATTCCTTCCAGCGCTTTTTGGGCGCTTCGTCGCCGCCGATATGGATATACGGAGAAGGAAACAGCTCCAATAACTCATCCAGCACATCCTGCAGAAAGACAAAGGTGGCTTCCTTCCCGGCGCAATAAATATCCGGAAAAATGCCAAAGTGCGTGGCGACTTCAAAAGGTCCGCCTGTGCAGGACAGCTCCGGATAAGCAGCCAGGGCGGCCACAGAATGACCCGGCATTTCCACTTCCGGCACAATGGTGATATACCGTTTGGCAGCGTAAGCGACGATCTCCCTGACCTGGGCTTGCGTATAAAACCCACCATGCGGAATGCAGTCGTGTTTCCCGGCGGTGAAGCCATTTCTTGTCCCCAGGCGCTTGGAACCGATCTCCGTCAGGCGGGGGTATTTCTTTATTTCGATGCGCCAACCCTGGTCTTCGGTGAGATGCCAATGGAAAATGTTCAGCTTATGGAGGGCCATCAGGTCAAGCGTCTGCAGGACGGTTTCCCGGCCCTGGAAGTGACGCCCTTCGTCAAGCATGAAGCCGCGCCAGGGGAAACGCGGCTGGTCAGTGATGACCAGACAGGCAACGCGCCAATCCATCCCGGATACAAGACGGCGTTCTTCGATCTGGATTGGCAGCAACTGGCGCAGGGACTGGATGCCGTAGAAGATACCTGCCAGTCCCGATGCAATCACGGTGACTGCCTCGGGCGTTACTGTTAACCGGTAGCCCTCCCGGCCGAGAAATGTCAATGTGGGGTCAAGATGGAGGCGGATGGCATTCTGCCCGGATTGTTCCAGGCTGCATACCTGCAGCGGATAGCCGGTCGGGGCAACCAAGAGTGCCTGGAGATAGTCTGCATTCCAGCGATTGGGGAGATCTGCCTGGATGACGGTCTGCGCGGTCAGGTGGAATTCACCGGGGCGCGTTTCAACCTGGGAAGGTAGAGGAATAATGTCCATGCAGGTAGTATAGCCGGCTTGGAATAAATCGTCCAGAAGAGCTGGCATGGCTCGGCCGGGAAGAGGGTCAGTTTTGCCTTCAAAAGGGGGGATTGCTTCGCAAAGTACGCTCGCAATGACATATGGGTTAATGGGATTGCTTCGCGAAGTACGCTCGCAATGACATATGGGTTGATGGGATTTCTTTTCGACGTACGCTCGCAATGACATATGGGTTGATGAGATTGCTTCGCAAAATGCGCTCGCAACGACATAGGATTATGGTATAATCCCGCCGCTTCCAAGGAAGCACATCTTGCCCGGGACGGGCATCAAGCGTCCCTGAGCGGGAAAAATATCCCCGCTAAACCCACCCTGTCCCACGCCCCAAGGTAGCGGCGTGTGAGGACTGGAATGAAGGAGAAAAAATGGCAGTTGTTTCCATGAAGGCGCTGCTTGAGAGCGGCGTCCATTTCGGCCACCGGACCAATAAGTGGAACCCGGGAATGAGGCCGTATATCTTCACCGAGCGCAATGGCATCCATATCATAGATTTGCAGCAGACGGTGAAGGCGATCAACAATGCGTACAATGTGATCCGTGATTCAGTTTCCACAGGCGGGATCGTGATGTTTGTTGGCACCAAACGCCAGGCGCAGGATACCGTGCGTGAAGAAGCCATGCGCTGCGGCATGCCCTATGTCACCGAGCGCTGGCTGGGCGGCATGTTGACCAACTGGTCGACGATGTACCAGCGTATCCAGGAACTGGAGCGCATGGAGAAGTTGTTTTCCACAGGCGAGATTGAAAAGCAGACCAAAAAAGAAGCCCTGCTGATCCAACGTGAGATCAACCGGTTAAACCTGCGCCTGTCGGGCGTCCGCAACATGGCCCGCGTGCCAGACCTTGTCTTTGTCATTGATGTGGACCGTGAGTATGCGGCAGTCCACGAAGCCAACCTGTTGAAAATCCCGGTGATTGCATTGGTGGATACGAATTGCGATCCCACCAACGTGGATTATGTCATCCCATCCAATGATGATGCCATCCGGGCGATCAAACTGATGGTGGCGAAGATGGCGGATGCCGTGGAAGAAGGCAAAGCGATGCGCAAGGATGAGGAACTCGAGGCGGAATCTGCGAAGGAACGTTCCAGTAGTGCCGAGGGTGAGTCTGCCAGGCTTGTCCCCACCGCAGGGATGGAAGATGAGCTCGAGGATGCCAAATTGCTCGGTGTGTCCACCCTGGCCAAACTTGCACCAGCTCCAAAGGTGGAGGAGCTGATTGACGACCTTGAAATTACCGACGTTGAAGACGACGAAAAACAAGAAAAGTAGGCTGAGGTATTGGAATGGAAATTACGACTCAAATGATCAAAGACCTGCGTGAAGCCACCCACGCCGGCGTGCTGGATTGCCGAAAAGCCCTGGAGTCTGCCAATGGTGACTATCAGAAGGCAGTGGATTTTCTACGTGAAAAAGGCCTGGCGACAGCTGCCAAGCGCGCCGACCGCCAGGCTTCGAACGGCATAGTGGAATTGTATTCGCACGGCAATGGCCGCGTGGGCGTGATGGTCGAAGTCAACTGTGAAACCGACTTCGTGGCCCGTTCCGAGCAATTTGTGAAGTTTGCCCACGAAGTAGCGTTGCAGGTGGCGGCGGCTGCTCCGAAGTACATCAAGGAAGAGGATATTCCGGCGGATGTGCTTGAGCATGAGACCGAAATTGCCAAAGGGCGGGCGCGCGAAGAAGGAAAACCAGAAGCCATGCTGGAGAAGATCGCCCAGGGGCGCGTGGAAAAATTCAAGGATGAGGTCGTTCTGTTACGGCAGGCATACATCCGGGATGACAAAGTTACGATCGGAAAACTGCTGCTTGAACAAGTTGCCTCCATTGGTGAAAATATCGTTGTCCGGCGTTTCGTGCGCTGGGAACTGGGCGAGATAAGTGGATAAACTCAAAAAAGCCAACCATCCGGTTGGCTTTTTTGAAAAATCCCTCCACGAGAAGGCAGGTTTCTCATTAATCGAATTTGAAAGGAGAAAATATGGCGGATTTCAAATTCAAGCGTGTGCTGCTCAAATTAGGTGGTGAAAGCCTGGCCGGCCCGACCGGGTTCGGGATCGACCCGGAGCAAGCTGAGTGGGTCGCGGCGCGTGTCAAAGACGTACAGGCGATGGGGATAGAGGTGGCTATTGTGATCGGGGCAGGCAACCTGTGGCGCGGCAAGCAGGGCCTCGAACATGGGATGGAGCGGGCCACGGCCGACTACATGGGTATGCTGGCGACGGTCATGAATGCCATGGCGCTGATGGATGCCCTGGAACGGGGTGGCGTTTTTGTACGCGTCCAATCCGCCATCGAGATGCGCGCGGTGGCGGAACCATATATCCGCCGGCGCGCCATCCGTCACCTGGAGAAGGGGCGCGTGGTCATCTTTGGGGCGGGGACGGGCAATCCATTCTTCTCCACCGATACCGCGGCGGCGTTGCGGGCAGTGGAGGTTGATGCGGATGTACTGATCAAGGCAACCAAGGTGAACGGAGTCTACGACGCCGATCCGAAGAAGAATCCGGATGCCAGGAAGTTTGATACGCTTACCTACATGGACGTAATCAACCGGCGCCTGGAAGTGATGGACAGCACAGCCATCTCCCTGTGCATGGACAATGCACTACCCATCCTGGTAGTCAATCTTTGGGATCCATCTGCGCTCGAACGTGCGCTGCGCGGAGAACAAGTGGGCACACTGGTGTCGGCGTGAACCAGGTCGATCCCGGATAGTCTTTTGATACCTTTTGAGAGGGCCGCCCGGCGACAATCAGGGCGGTCTTTCTTATAATGTAATAGCCGGTAGTAGCATTTTTTCTGGTTTTAAGGTATCCTTGGAGCAGATTTTAACCATTCATAATCAGGAGGCCGACGTGATAAAAGATCTGATGAAAGAAGCCGAAATACGCATGCACGCCGCAATCCAAAGTCTCATTGATGACCTGGCTGGAATCCGTACAGGCCGGGCCACACCTGCACTGGTGGAGAAATTGCCGGTTGAATACTATGGAGCGCCCACCCCTCTGATGCAGCTGGCGTCCATCTCTGTACCAGAACCGCGCAGCTTGCTCATCAAACCTTTTGATCCGTCTTCGCTTAAGAATATCGAGCGGGCAATTCTTGTTTCGGACCTGGGCCTGACCCCCAATAATGATGGAAAACAAATCCGTCTCAACCTGCCTTCGCTTACCGAAGAGCGCCGCCGGGATCTTGTGAAAGTTGTCCATAACCGGTTGGAGGAAAGCCGCATTGCTGTCCGGAACATCCGCCGTGACGTGCATAACGATATGCGGGATTTTGAAAAGGAAAAGCTTATTTCCAAAGATGACCTGGAGCGCGGCGAAGAAGATCTTCAGAAAGTCACGGACCACAATATCGAAGAAATCAACAAGCACGGCCATCACAAAGAGCAGGAGATCATGGAGGTGTAGTGACGAGGTGACTCTCACTACCAAATTATGGCAAAAAAGACCCCGGCCTCCCCATCGCAGATTCCCACCCATGTTGCCATCATTATGGATGGGAACGGGCGCTGGGCACTTGCGCGCGGTCTACCGCGCCTGTTAGGTCACCGTGCAGGCACCGAAAATCTGCGCCGCATCATTACGGCCTGCGTTGAGTTTGGCGTCAAGTACCTGACGATCTACGCTTTTTCCACGGAGAATTGGGGCCGGCCGCGCGAGGAAGTTGATGGCTTGATGAACATCCTCGAAGATGTGATCGATCGCGAACTGGAGGAATTGAACAAAGAGGGCGTTCAATTAAGGCATATTGGTCGATTGGAGCGGCTGGATCCCAAACTGCAGGAAAAAGTCATGGAGGCCATTGAACTGACCAGGAATAACAACCGCCTGGTCCTGAATGTTGCTTTCAACTATGGGGGCCGCGACGAAATTGTAGATGCCATCCAAAAGATGATCAAGGACGGAGTCAAAGTTGAAGAGGTGACCTCTGGCCTGGTCAGTTCCTATCTTTATACTGCCGGTGTACCCGACCCGGACTTGATCATTCGCACATCAGGCGAACTGCGCGTCTCGAACTTTCTGATCTGGCAGGGAGCCTATTCTGAATGGTATGTCACTTCGGTCTACTGGCCCGATTTCGACAAAGAGGAATTCCGGAAAGCATTGGATACCTTTTCACAGCGCGATCGCCGATATGGAGGCCTGTCACCGGTGGATGGGGGAAAAGACACTCATGTTGAATAAAAGAATCCTTACATCCCTTGGCCTGGCGGCGATTGGCATTCCGGCCATCATCGCGGGAGGCGTCTATTATTATGCCTTGATCGCACTCTTCCTGGGAGTGGGCGCGTGGGAATACGGACGTCTCTTTGGAAGAGTGGACTGCAAGGTCTCCGAAGCCATCCTGATTGGAGGGGTTGTCCTGGTTGCGACGGCGAGAACTTTCTTCCCCCAGCTGGCAGCAGCGGTAACAACTTTGGTCATCCTGACTGCCATGGGATGGCACCTGCTGGATTATGAGAAAGGACGTGACCGGGCAGCCAGTGACTTTGCCGTAACCACTGCCGGCATTGTTTACCTGGGCTGGATCGGGGCTTATTTGATCATGCTGCGGACCATGCCTGATGGGCTGTGGTGGCTGATCACGGTGCTTCCCACCATCTGGCTGGCCGACATGGCGGCCTTTTTTGTGGGTATCCGTTTTGGTAAACATGCTCTCAGCCCACGTCTCAGTCCCAAGAAAACATGGGAGGGGTATTGGGCCGGGGTTGTTTTCGGCACACTCAGTTGCATCGGGCTGGTCATCCTGTGGCACAGCCTTGGAGGTCCGGCAGTTCCGTGGTGGCAGGGAGCTGCACTGGGGGCGATGCTTTCCATTCTGACCACCCTGGGTGATTTGGGCGAGTCCATGATTAAAAGACAGGCGGGTGCGAAAGATTCGAGCAATATTTTCCCCGGTCATGGAGGCGTTCTGGACCGGATCGACTCATGGCTGTGGGGGGCGGCCCTGGGCTATTTGTTCATTACGTGGTTGTTAATTTAGTGATTTAGGGGAACGTCACACGAGTTCTCTTGCTCAAACAGGTTAACTGGTTGGACCGGCGGGATATTTTTTGGACCTCAGGTGATTCTGGAACAGCATGATCTGACCGGTTTCCTCCTTGCCAGACAACCAGCACTCGAATATACTCTTGCTGGAGGAAGAAATATTTCATGGAAAAACAGCGTATTCTCCTGGTGGATGATCACGAAGTTGTCAGACTTGGCTTGAAATCGTTGTTGGAGCGCCACCCGCAATTTGAAATCATTGGAGAAGCCTCTTCGGCACGTGAAGCGCTTGAGCAGGTGGCCAACAACCATCCGGATGTAGTGGTGATGGATATCCGCCTGCCGGGTACATCGGGAATCGAAGCTTGTGAAGAAATCACCACCCGTTTTCCGGAAACACGCGTGCTGATGCTGACTTCCTATGCTGAAGATGAGATGCTCTTCTCTGCGATCCGTGCAGGAGCATCAGGCTACGTACTGAAACAAATCGGCGGTGATGAGTTGGTGCGGGCACTTGAAGCGGTGGCACGTGGTGAGGCGCTGCTCGACCCGGCAGTGACGCAGCGCGTTTTCCAGGAAGTGCGCCGAGCCGTCAAAGAAGAAGAAGCATCTGCATTTGCTCATCTCAGCCAGCAGGAGAAACATGTCCTGCTGCTTGTCTCGGAGGGCAAGACCAACCGGGAGATCGCAAAAGCACTCTTCCTGGGTGAAGGAACGGTGCGGAATTATGTCTCAAGCATCCTTTCCAAGCTGGGCGTCAGCAATCGCGCCGAGGCGGCCGCCTATGCGGTGGAGCATAACCTGAGGGAATATATCACCATGTAGATTGGTTTACAGGTTGACAAAATACCACTTTCGGATAAAATACAGCCCGCATGCCGAAGTGGCGGAACTGGCAGACGCGCTAGGTTCAGGGCTTAGTGATCGCAAGGTCGTGAGGGTTCAAGTCCCTCCTTCGGCACCATTTTGGAATAAACCCGTGGAAACACGGGTTTTCCTTTTTCTTAAAGACGCTTGCAAAAGCACAGCGATGATAGTAAGATATGGATATGAAATTCAAATGGCAGAACATCCTGATCCTCCTGGGCCTGTTCATTGCGGTCGTTTTATTGATCGATTTCAACCGACGCATGGAAGAGATGGGCCGTCTGAACAAGAAATTGGAGTCGGTCCGTGCAGAGGGGACGGCCATCCTGCAGACGCAAGAGGTGATGTTGACCAAGGTAGCCTATGCCACCTCTGATGAAGCTGTGGAGCCTTGGGTTCATACGAATGGGTGGACGCGCGATGGCGAGAAACCAATTGCCCTGGTACCGTCATCAGGGAGTGTCACCCCTACTCCTGAGCCGCAGGTGATACCGCAAACGGAAAACTTGCCAAACTGGCGAATCTGGTGGGAATTGTTCTTCGGCGGAAATTAATCAGCCGCCTGTGCAAACCGACTTGAGATTTATCCAACCGCTGCGTATGACAAAAAAATCAGGGACCACCGTAACCGGTGGTCCCTGAATATTCTTGTACTCCTCTGGAAGGTGATTTCCTGGTTTGGGGAGGAATTGCCCTAGTCGTTTCCAGCGATAGCGGGGATGGGACTGTTACTGATAAGACGGGAAACAGCCTTGATGATCTCAATCCCATTCCCGATAATCGTAAGCCACAAGGCGACCCGCACGACCTGGCTCAACAAGGTCATCAGGATGCCGGCGGCCCCTGCATCGCCGAGGGCAGTGGTGAGGGATGCGGTAGTAACAGCCAGCAGGGAGGGAACAGCCAGCATCGATGCAGCGATAATGATATTGATGATCTTCAGGCCAATCAGGGAGATGCGTGTTACCGCATTCCAGTGACCCATGCGCAACAGGACAATATCGAGGATAATGGTCAGAACCCAGACCAAGGTCAACCAGGGTACGAAGGCGAAGAAGGCATCGGAAAGCAGCGGCACAAAGGTCAGGTTGCCAAAGGCGGCCGCCCAGTTTCCGGATTCCAACCACGCCGTTCAGGCTGGCGGTAAACCCGATGATCTGCGGATAGAAGTTGAAGATCACGATGGCCACGAAGCAGCCGACGATTTCCACGATGGTCTCGCCCATCTTGACCTGATTGGTGGTGGAGAGCCTGGTCAGTGAGCGCGGGTCCCATTCTTTTTCTGCGGGAAGACCTTTTATATCCACCTTCCCACCGGCACGGAAGAGCGCCCATTCCACTATTGCGAAGATGATCACAATATTGCCGAGGGCAGTTAAGGCGGAAGTGCCAAAATTGGCGAATGCCTTGAGGATAGTTTCCAAGGCGTTCATGGGGGCCAGAGTAGTATGAAACAAAGCGATGCCCAGGCCGATGGCAGCCAAAACGCCGATAACTATCAATACGATGCGCATCACCATCATGAAAATGGGGTAAAGGCGCGGGCCAATCAGGTAGCGTTCGCCTTGATAGGTAGCGGCAACTTTTTCTGGCGCGCCATATTCCTTCAGGATCTCCAGGGTCATCTCTTCGTCGACCGCTTTACCAGTCTTTTGGCTGCGCTCTTCGAGCATATCCTGCAAAATTGAGCGGATCTCGGCTTCAATATCCGAGCGCGTTTTTCGGGGCAGGCGGCGCCCAACTTCAGAAACGTAGGTATCAATCAAGTTCGTACTCATATTCATTCTCCTTCTTTCCTTACAGCAGCTTCTCCATCATGGACACGATACCGGTCCATTCCTCTTTCAGCCTGGGCAGAAGCAACCTGCCTTCATCGCTGAGCACATAGTAACGGCGCGGACGGTCGGTTTCGACCCGCCAGGATGACTTCAGCAGTCCCTGGCCTTCCAACCGGCGCAGCAGGGGGTAGAGCGTACCCTGGTCGATCTCAAGACCGTTATCCGCCAGGCTTTTAATGAGGGAGTAGCCATATTGTTCCTGGTCGAGACGGCTTAGAACGGCTAGCACGATCACCCCGCGCCGCAATTCAAGAATGACGTTTTCAAAGGATTCGTTTGTCATAGTATCACCATTGGCGACAGTATACTATGTATTATACAGTATGTCAAGGGTATTAGTATAATTTACTGCATATTACTAAAAAATGAATTTACCATTCTTTTACCCACTGTTCCAGGCGGTCATGCTCGGGCGAGAGCACAGACGAATAGAGTGCATCCGGTCCCGGCTCGTACCCGCCGACGAAGGCCCGCAGGGCACCCATGCGCTGCACCCGGCGCAAGCCCTCGGTAATGACGGCACGCGCCAAACCGCGCCGCTGGTGTTCGGGAACGGTGGCCACGGGTTCGATATAGACTGTGCGGGTCGCATCGTCGAACCAAAAGGTGGAAAATGCGGCAATGACTCCATCCGGCGTGGCGGCCACCATATCCAAGTCCCGGCGGTAGAGCGGGCAGCGCTGGATATTGTGGTACCACTCCCAGCCCTTATATTTTTCTTCTGGTTCGTTCGGATGGAAACCACGCCAGGAAGCCCAGGAACGCGCTGGCAATTCATTCAGGTCGCCCAAAGAGCGTATCGTGTAGCCATTGGCCAAGGGGACATCCGGGATGGGCCCATCCAGATCACGCCGCCACTGGCTTTCGGCTTCCGGGCCACGCTGGTAGCCGCATTCCTGCAGGATTGCCAGCCTCAAATCATCCTGTGAGTCCGCCCAGACGGAGATGTGCTTTTTCCCGTTCAGCCCGGCTGAGAGATGTTCTTCCGCGACAACAATCATTTCTTCTTCCAGGCTTTTTGTCTTAAAGGCTGGATGGATTTGCAGGAAGATATTGCCAGGGTCTTCCGGGTTGAGCACCGATGCTATTTGACCGTTGGAGGTTTCCCACAGAAAGATGATTTCGGGCAAGGATGCAAAAGGATGGATGTTATTCATCCCGAAAAAACGCCAATAATCCAGACGCGGCACACCCCAACTGAATTCCCGCAAGCCGTTGAGGAGCATCACATCACGCAGGGATTGACGGATGTGCCAATAGTCATTTTCATCACGCAGGTTGCGCATAACCAATTCCATGACCAGTTCCTTTGGTAAAAACGAACTAAAAACTCCGAACGTGCCCATTCTCGACCACCCAGACCTGGGTGGCGAAATGCTCGATGAAATAGCGGTCATGAATGACTGCCAGTACGGTGCCGGTGTACCTGGCCAAGGACTGCTCGAAGCGCGCCCGGGAGGGGATATCGAGGTGGTTGATGGGTTCGTCCAGCAACAGGAAGGTGCAGCCCTGGGCCACCAGCAAGGCCAGTTCCAGGCGGGAGCGTTCACCATAACTCATCCCGCCGCAGGGGCGCAATGGATCATCGCCGCTAAACAGGAAGAAGTGCAGGAAATGGCGCGCCTCGGTCTGGGTGAAGGTGCCGGCGGATTGGATGGTCTCCAGCGGGGATTTCGACAGGTCCAGGTGTTCCTGTTCCTGGGTCATATAACCGAGCCTGGCGGAAGAGCCGAGACGCAAGGATCCGGTGACCGGTTCGAGTTTCCCGGCGATGGTACGCAGCAGGGTGGTCTTCCCGCAACCATTAGGGCCGGTGAGAGCGATGCGCTGCCCGGCGCGGATGTGCAAACGGATATCCTCCAACAGCGGCGAAAAACCAGGATAGCCGATGGACAGGCCATCGGTCACCAGGATATCGCGACTCTGATGTTCGGGTGCAGCAAAGTCCAGTTTCAACTGCCACGAAGGGCGCGGTTTATCTATTTTCTGTTCGGTAAGCAGCTGTTCGATGCGCCGCTCAATGTGCTTGGCGCGCCCGACGGTCGCTTTGCCGCGGTTGGCAAAAAAACCTCTGGCAAAGCCGTCGTTGGTATCGGCTTTTCCCCCCTTACGGAATTTAGCCAGTCCGCGCAAATGCGCGGCGGCAGCCTGCAATTCGGCGATCTCAGCCTGCTGGTTGGCATAGGCCTGAGCCTGGTGTGCGCGTTCGGCCAGCTTCTGTTCAACATATTCACTATAATTCCCGGAGTATTGACTCAACTCATGGGTGTCCAGGTCGAGTTCAAGGATGGATGCGACGGTGTTATCAAGGAATGCCCGGTCATGTGAAACGATCAATATTGCGCCGCTGAAGCGAGTCAGCCAGCCCTCCAGCCACTCGAGCATGCCAATGTCGAGATGATTGGTGGGTTCATCCAACAGGAGCAGGTTGGGTTCAGAGAGCAGCAAGCGTGCCAGCATGAGGCGGGTTTTCTGACCACCGGAAAGTTCGCCGACGCGCTTATCGGGAGATATGTCTGCCAGGCCGAGAGGGGCGAGAAATGATTCGGGTCGATGGTCGCGGGTCGAAAGTCGGGCGAGAACATCATCATATTGAGCCTGGATGTGTTTATCAGCGGGGTTCACGGTAAGTGATGCAGCCAGTTGGGCCAGTTCGGCGTCTGGATTTGACGAGGAAGAGAGAGAGCAGGCTTCGGCGATGGTGAGTGCCGGATCGATATCCAATCCCTGGGCAAGGTATCCGATGCGCAAACCGGGACGGGTGCGCGCCACCAGACCGGAATCGGGCTCTTCCTGACCGGCAAGGATGCGCAGCAGGGTGGATTTACCGCAACCGTTGGGACCGATCAGCCCAAGGCGTTCGCCGGCTGAGATGCTGAAGGTTATGTCGTGAAGTACGGTGTGAATTCCGTAAGTTTTGTTGATGTGATGTGCAGAGAGCATAGACTATCCTGTAGTGAATGGAAAACCGGGGGCATACGCCCCCGGCCGGAATCAAAACCAGCGGGTAGAGCTGCCCGGAAAAGCGTTGGTTTTTTACAGGGTGTCTGTCATTCCTTGTGCTCCTGAATCTGTACGGTGAGGAAATTATAGCATAATTCTGGTTTTTCTAAGGATAGCGAATTTTGCGCAAGCCCTTACGGATGCTTGCCCAGATCTGCACCGCCTGGTGGTGTTCCTCCGGTGTGGGCGGGCGAAGGCTGAAGAGCAAGCGGGTGTACAGGTTGGTTAACCAGTTCACATCTGTTCGCAATGAATCGGTTATAGGAGCAAAATGTTGAATTCTCGCGTGCCTTTCGAGACTTTCAGAAAGGGCGTTGGCGAATTCATGCGGCGTGCGGGCAGGGTCTGGCTCGACGCCCCAGGCGCGCCCCTGGCGGTAGAGGCGTTGATGGATGAATTTGATGGCCTTATCGGCCGGACGAAGGTACAGGAACCAGCTTTCCAACGGCAGAAGCATTCCAAGAAAAACGAGAACAGCCAGACCAGCCAGGACGAATTCCACAATCAGCATGGGCCGGCGTAATGCGGTCCAGTTGATTCGAGAACCACCCGAGCCTGCGGCCGGGACAGGCGTGGGGATGCCGATCCCTGAGCTGGCTTGATCAGCCGTCCCGCCAGGGTGTGTAAAGGGCAACTGGTTGGTGGTTGGCTCGAACTCCACCCAACCGATCCCGGGAAAGTAAACTTCAACCCAGGAATGGGCATTTGCCTGCACAACCACAAACCGGTGTTCATTGTAATCATACGTTCCGGTGGAAAATCCTGTCACCAGGCGGGTCGGGATGCCTACGGAGCGCACCATCACAGCCATGGTGGTGGCAAAATAATCACAATACCCCTTTTGCAGTTCGAACAGGAAATAATCAGCCACATCCCGGCCAGTGGGAGTCCCGGGTACATTGAGCGAGTAAGGGAACTGGCGCAGATAATTCTGGATCGCCATGACCTGATCGTAGGGGGTGGGCTGATCGATGGTCAGGCGGACCGCCAGGTCACGCACCCGTCCTGGAAAATAATCCGGCAGGTTCAAGTAATGATGAACGGAGTCCGGGTAGTTTTTCCCGGCCAGGCGCATCTGGTCCACGGTCACAAAATGGATGCGTGACTCCGCCGTGTAAGTATTAGCGTTCGTCCGGGCGTCGACCAGATCGTCCGAGGCGCGCCAGGCTGCAGTGGAAGGCTGGTCAGCATCCAACAAGTCGCCGGCGACAAACAATGCCTCATCCATTGGCTGGAGACGCTCGACAGTCTGGCGGACGAGTTGATCGTTTTTTGGCAGGGTGGTCAATTTCGGGTGGTAGGGACTGCCGGCGGCGAGGGCCTGCGTGCGGGCCGGGTTGGCGATCCAGACATTCCCGTTGTAGCCATCAAATGTCTGTGAACGCCAGTAGTAGCGCACATAGGACTGGCCAATATCAGTGTAAAACGTCACACTGGTCGGCGGGGGCGGAATGTATCCCTCAACGGACACATACAGCATTACTTCCTGGGAAAGCTTTGGACCCGGCCCAACTGCATGAAAGGCTGACAGGCCCATGCCGCTGGCTGCTCCATCTGATACTACTGCAGGTGTCTTTTGAAGACCAAGGCTTTCAGCCAGGGAGCCTTCCTGCCGGGTCTGAAAGATCTTCTGGAAGGCATCAGATATTTTTTGGATGGAGACGGAAGGAACCAGGCCCCCTGCCAGCATCAATCCGATGACGACGAGGGTGACAGCCAATGCCAGGGTCGGCTCAATCTCGGTCTGGCCCATGAGGTGTTCCTGCCAACGACGGCGGGCCTTCAGGTAACCATCCAGAGCCTGAAGCATGATCCAGCCTCCACCCGTCAATACAAGCCAAAAGATGCCAAACAAAGAGTTGGTGTAGTAAATATTATAAATAAGCAAGATGGTCGCCGGGAGCAGCCCAACCACCACCAGCCCCTTGCGCCGGACCCACCAGGCCGCCCAGATTGATACCAGCCAGAGCGCCAGGCCCCAAACGAGACTGGATATTCCCGGGTCTATGATCAGGGTGCTGGTACCGGCGTTGTGGAGCCAGAGCATGAGACGATTCGCAAGTGCCTCGAAATTTTGACCCAATACATTCCAGGCATCGATAAGCGGTCCAAGCTTTGGCGGGATGCGGAAGAGGAGCATTTTCAGGATAGGAGGTAAAGCTGCCAATACCCCATCCATTGGAACGCTCATCTGACCGACTGACAAGACCAACCAGACCAAGCCGATGCCAAGCGCAGCCAACCCGGATGCCCAACCAGGCAAGCGCGAGCGGCCCAGCAGCCAACCGATGAGGACCCCGTAGAGGACTGTTGAGGCCAGCCATTCCGGGTGGATATGCCCAACAACGGCGACCAGGCCGTGTTCAATGCTGAAAAGAGTCAGGGTAAGCAATACCAAACGAAAGAGGGTCGGCGCGCCAATGGAATGAACAAACCTGCGAACCAGGCGCCCAAAAAGCTCGATCATCCCAAGGTCCTCCAGCCGGTATCGACCGGTTTCCGGACCGCAACGGCCTTGCCTCGCCCGAGAACGCGCCATTCCCATTTCCCTTGCTTGCCCGGACGGGCTTCGGGTCGATTGAGGAGGTCACTTTGAATGACGGAGTTGACGATCCCGTAATCGTTGAGCAGAGCAAGCGCTCCCGCAGTGGATCCGGCACCACCAAAAGAAAGCGGGTCCAGTAACAGAACTGTGGGAGTGATGCCATTCCTGACCAGCTGCAACAAGGCCGCAACCCAATCGGCCTGCACATCAGGGGTGATAATAATCAGACTTGCTCCCGACCGGACCGACTTTTGTGCATTCACCAGTAAATCAGAGAGTGAACGTTCTCCGGGCTTTGCCAGGGCAAGGGCGCGCAGGATACTCAGCGAATGTCCCGAAGAATGCTGCGGGGGCATCCAGGTCAATTCCGGGCTGCATGCCACCAGGCCTACAGAATGGCCTGCCTGCAGTCCGCGGTGGGCAAGCGAGGCTGCCAGGATAACGCCATGCTCTTCGGTCGATTCGAAGCCGCTGCCGACCTGAACCCTGCGCTCCAGGTCAAGGAAAATCCACCAATCCGATGATGGCTTATGCTCGAACTGGCGCACATAGAGTGCATTCTGCCTGGCGGATGTTGGCCAGTGGATGGACTTGAGCGGGTCGCCAGGAACATATTCCCGGACGGTCTCCACGCCGACGGTGGTCTCCAAGGCGGCGCGGCGCGAGTGACGTCCTTCCCCGGCCCGCCCACCTGAGGCGATTTCGATGGCAGGCAGGGGCAGCACCGGCGGTAGCACCAGCAGGATTGTGGCGTTGGGATGAGACAATTCCAGGCTGCAGAGTCCGAGGGGGTCACCGGAACGCAAGGTGGTCGGTCCGAGGTTAAACAGGCCGCGGCGGTTGCAGATCCCCTCGGTCTTCCATTCCATCGACTCGTTTCCGCCAATTGATGTGACCCGTCCGGCGGTGTAACCAGGCAGGTCAGAATGATCTTCCACTTCCAACCACAGGCCGGGCAGGGGGCTGTCATTTATAACGGTGAAACGCTCTTCCAATTCGTCACCAACCTGAGCCCAACCATAGCGCATCTTGCGATCCAGGAACAGTTTGCGTGCCAGGGAGAGGGTCCAAAAGAAACTCAGCAACCAACTCCCGGCCAGGATGATAAGCATGGTAAACCAGGCCCGGTTCGGCCAGATGAGCTGCAGCAAGAACAGGAAAATGACAAGAACCGGCCACAGGCGGGAGTGAAAACGGATTTTGGCGAAGGATGAAGAGGGATTCACAATGTTCGATGGACGATGTCGTGTTAGAATTTAGAGGACAAATACCGACACCAGTCAACAAGCTATCTTACATGAGATAAGGCTGAGCGTCAATAAAGGAATAATCAGTCCAGCCACCGGAGGAATAATCTTCTTCCGTTAGTGCCACTTTGTGCTATAGGCTACGCCAATCCTCACCCATTTTGGGAAATATCGGCGTACTGGCAACCCGACAAAACTATCGACCGTATCCGCCGGGGGGCTGAAGCCCCCGGCTCAGGTACAAAACCCGCTACCCTACAGGGTGCTGCGCGAAAGCGGGTTATATCTCAGGTACAAAACGCGCTACCCTTCAGGGTGCCGCGCGAAAGCGGGTTATTTCATACGAGTATTTGCCATTAAAGAAGGTAAAAATATACCAAGGAGAGAGTATGAGCAAAGCAGAAAAAATTGAGAAACGTGTGGAGGAACTACTGGAGGGGCTAACCGTCAGTGAGAAAGTATCGCTCCTTTCCGGACAGGACATCTGGAACACGGTACCGGTAGAACGCCTGGGAATCCCTTCCATCACCATGACCGATGGCCCGCACGGCGTGCGTTCCACAGCTCCCGAAGCGGGTCGCAAAATGGGAGCGGTGACGGCTTTTCCAACCGGCATTTCGATGGGTGCGGCCTGGAACCCGGAGCTTGTCGAGCAGGTCGGGCAGGCCCTGGGCGAGGAAACACGCGGCATGGATTGCGACATCCTGCTGGGTCCGTGCGTCAACATCGTGAGGGATCCACGCGGCGGGCGAAACTTTGAGACGTTCTCGGAAGATCCCTACCTGGCCGGAAAGACAGCGGTTGCGTATATCAAAGGGGTACAGAGCCAGGGGGTGGGCACCTCGCTCAAGCATTTTGCCGCCAATAACTACGAGATCGAGAGGGACAGGGCCAGCTCGAACGTGGATGAACGCACCCTGCGGGAGATCTACCTGGCGCAGTTCGAGATGGCGGTCAAGGAAGCCCAGCCCTGGACGGTGATGTGTTCCTATAACCGCATCAACGGGGTGTACGCCAGCCAGAACCAGCACCTGCTGAATGAAATCCTGAAGGATGAATGGGGTTTCCAGGGCGCGGTCGTTTCAGACTGGGCCGCCAACCACACCATTTTCGAATCGATCCAGGGCGGACTGGACCTGGAAATGCCCGGACCCGCAAAATATTACAAGCTGCTGGGCGACGCCCTGCAAAGATGGCAGATCGATGAAGCTGCGGTGGATAGGGCAGTCCGACGCGTGCTGCGGCTGGTCCTGCTTTCCGGCCGCATGGAAAAGAAAATGTCAAAAGGCGCAGTCAATACCCCGGCACACCAGAAGCTCGCGCGGCAACTGGCCGGGGAAGCCATCACCCTGTTGAAAAATGAGGGCGGCCTGCTGCCACTGGGGAAGGGGGTAAAACGTATTGCGGTGATCGGACCAAATGCCGCCGAAGCAGCGATCGAAGGCGGGGGCAGTTCCATGGTCCCGCCGCTGTACCGGGTCAGCCCGCTGGAAGCGCTGCAGAAGCGCCTGGGAGGCAAGGTCAAGATCGAGTACACCCCCGGAAGTGACAATGTTGACGCGCCATTCACGATTCCGACCACCTGGCTGAAAGGCGGTCTTCATGGAGATTTTTATGAAAAGCCCGATTTCAGCGGCGAACCGATCGAATCCCGGGATGGCTTCGGCGCAGGTTTCTGGTGGCACATTGCCTGGACGCCGCTGCAGATTAAGCCCATGGCGATGCGGTGGACGGGCAGCCTGACTGTCCCGCAGGACGGATTGTACAAGATCGCCCTGAACCATATCGGCAGGGTCAAGGTGCATGTGGATGGCAAGCTCATCCTGGAAGGCGATTCCGCAATCTCGGGCATGGGGCATGCTTTCAGCCAGGTTGATGGCGTGGTGAAGCTGCAAGCCGGGAAAGCCCACGAGTTCCGGATGGATTATGTGCGCCACCCGGAGCAGGAAGTCGTCAATTACAACCTGGGCATCAGCCAGACCTTCGAAGCGGGCAAGGATACACGCCAGGAGGAAGCAGTCAAGCTGGCGAAAAGCTGTGACGCAGCCCTGATTTTTGCCGGGTATCCGGATGCTTTTGAGAGTGAAGGCACCGACCGGCCATCCATCGAATTGATGGGGAAGCAGAACGAACTGATCGCAGCGGTGGCAGAGGCCAACCCGCGCACCGTGGTGGTGCTGAACACAGGCGCGCCGGTGAGCATGCCCTGGGTGGGCCAGGTGGCGGCGATTGTGGAGGCTTTCTACCCTGGCATGGAAAACGGCAATGCGGTGGCAGATATGCTCCTGGGCAAGGTCAACCCATCCGGCAAGCTGCCTGTAACCTTCCCAGTCCGCCTGGAGGACAGTCCGGCTTACATCAATGCCTCGTACCCCGGTTGCAGAGAAGTAATCTACGGCGAAGGGATCTTTGTCGGTTACCGGTATTATGATAAGAAGGATGTAGCACCACTCTTCCCATTCGGGCACGGGCTGAGCTACACTACCTTCAAGTACAGCGACCTGAAGGTGAAAAAGAACGTTAAATCCGGAGAGAAGATCGAGGTCAGCCTGGTGATCACGAACACCGGCAAGGTGGCCGGGAAGGAAGTGGTCCAGCTTTACGTGGGCGATCTCAAGTCGTCCCTGCCGCGCCCACCGAAGGAACTGAAAGGGTTCGCCAAGGTTGATCTTGAGCCGGGTCAAGCCGGGACGGTGACTTTCGACCTGAACGAACGCGCCCTGGCATTTTATGACCCACAAAAGAAGGACTGGGTGGTTGAACCGGGAAAGTTTGAGGTGCTGGTGGGGAGTTCGAGCAGGGATATACGGGTAAAGGCGAAGTTCAGGTTGGAATGAGGAGGCAGAGACTTCCGAAGTTCCAAAAACTTCGGAAGTCTGTAGCAAATTTCCATTAACCGCGAAGATTGGGAGAACGCGAAGAAGAGCCAGGCAGGATTCATTCGCGTTCTTCATTTTCACCTGGAGGAACGCGTCCGTTATGTCCGGGTGGGACAGTTTTCCAAGAAGATGTGGATGTACCGGAGTCAGAACTGCTGCGAAAAGAGCCTGATTGATTCTACGATGTTAAGGTGCGGTATTGGTTGCGTGTATCGAAAAAAAAAGAATGGGAGGAGAGAAATAGAGAGTAGAGAACAGAGAGTAGTGAGCGAGACAGGGGAATATGAGGGCATAGATGCAGACGCACAAACTGGCGGGGGAATTGTTCCGCGGAACAATAGAGGGACAATCCCAAGAGGGTGGAAGACATGAAATGTTAAGGTAAGGAAGGGGTGAGCGGTAATGCGCACAGAAGGCTGGTAATGACACCATAGAAAATGATGGTAGCCGGTGGAATAAAAGTCACTCTTTTTGAATTTTCCGCGGAACGAATAGTGGGGTGGAGAATCGAGAGTGGAAAGCAGTTCGCGAGGGAGGGGCGTTATGAAGGATGGCAAGGAGTTCAGCATGGGGGTTCAACCAGGGCTGGATTAAGGAATGTGTCGCGGTTGATATTAGCGCAAATGTTCTGAATTGGGAAGAGGAAGTTTTGCAGGATTTAGAGAAAACGACCACCAAGGGCGGGTCAATGACAGCAATCAACAGGCACCTGGAGCATTTTGTCGACGAGTTGAAGAGTGGACACAGCGGGCAGGCGACGACCGGCAGCGGGTGGAGCATCGCAAGCGGTCGGGGCGCAAAGCCGGGCAAGGCAAGTTTGTGCAGCGGAAAAAGCCGAGCCCGCAGGAAGTGAGCGAGACAAAGGTGGAGGAACTGCATGGCTGCCCGGAGTGTGGGGGGAAACTGCGGGAGATGCACACGCATGAGCAGTTTGAAGTGGACATTCCCGAGGTGAAGCCGTTGATCACCCGTTTTGTGACCTACAGCGGGTACTGTGCTACATGCAAGAAGCGGGTCAGGTCTCGCCATCCGGACCAGACCTCGCAGGCGACAGGAGCAGCCGGGGTGGTGGTGGGGCCGCGGGCCAAGGCTTTGGCGTCGGATCTCAAGCATCGACTGGGTGTCTCGTATGGAAAAGTGAGCGAAGTGTTGAATGACACCTTCGAATTGCAGGTGTGCCGCAGCGGCTGGTGCCGGGCAGATCAAAAGCTGGCCGAGACCGCCCGCCCAGTGTATGAAAAGCTGGTGGACGTGGTGCGGCAGTGCAGTGTAGTGCATGCCGACGAGACCGGTTGGCGCATCGATACCCTGTCTGCCTGGTTGTGGGTGTTCACCAATCGGCAGGCCACGGTCTACGCCATCCGGGATAACCGCAGCAGCGACGTAGTCATCGAAGTCTTGGGCCGGGAGTTTCAGGGGGTCCTGGCTTCCGACTGCTTCCTGGCCTATGTTGATCGCAGACTGAAGGACTGGCTGAAGCAGAAATGCCTCGCACACCTGCTGACGGCTTTGAAGGAAATGAAGGAAAGCAAGACCGGACGGGCGCTGCACTTCGCCAGGCAGCTCACCCTCGTTCTCCAGCAGGCCCTGGCCTTGAAAGCTGAGAAAAACAGCCTGGATCCGTTCTCTTTCTATCAGCGCAGCCAGATTCTGGAAGCACAGCTGGATGCTTTGATCGCTTCCCGGCGCCGTCTGAGCGATCGCGACAATGCCCGTTTCGCCAGACGGCTGCGCAAACATCGCTCGCATTTGCTGCGCTTCCTTTACGTGGATGACCTGGAAGCCACCTGGTTGATATTAGCACAAATGTTCTAAATTGGGAAGGGGGAAATTCAGCAGGATTAAAGAAGACCACCAAGGGCGGGGTCAATGACACAATCAACATAAGCAACCTGGAGGATTTTGTCGACGATTTGGGGATGACCAAGGCCATGGGCAGGCACAAGGCCAGGGGTAGGCACAAGGCAAGGGGTAGGCACAAGGCAAGGGGTAGGCACAAGCAAGGTAGCACAAAGCAAGGGATAGGCACAAGGGGATATTCCGTGGATCAAGTGTACCAAGAATTGGAAAAACACAAGGAACAGGGGTAGGAAAAGCAATCCGAAAGAGCCGTCAGACGCAGGCTGCCCCTACGGGCAACCATAAAGGTTGCCCCTACCTTTGGATGCGGGCAGAGCCGCCTTTGGCGAAGCTGCGCACCTGGTCCAGGGTTGCCATGGTGGTATCGCCAGGAAAGGTGGTGATGCAGCGCACCGTGGGCCCAGCCCAAGCGCACCGCCGCTTCGGGCTCTTCACCGCTGAGGAGGCCATAGAAGAAACCGGCGGCAAAGCCATCGCCTCCGCCGACGCGGTCATATACATCGAGCTCGCAGGTGGGCGAAACGAAGGTCTGGCCGTTGACCCAGGCCACCGCAGCCCAGGAATGGCGGTTGGTTGAATGGACTGCACGCAAGGTGGTCGCGACCACCTTGATGTGCGGGTATTTCATCACAACCTGGTCGATCATGCTGAAAAAAGTACCCGGGTCGAGCTTTGATTTTGCTGCGACCTGTGGACCAGGAATGCCGAGCCCCAATTGCAGGTCTTCTTCATTGCCAACCAGCACATCCACGTTCTCCACGATGCGGCCAATGACTGACTGAGCGCGTTCGGGACCGCCCCAGATGTTCCATAGCTTGGCGCGATAGTTCAGGTCAAATGAGACGACCGCCCCGGCCTTTTTGGCAGCCTGCATGGCCTCGATGATCAGCTCTCCGGTGGTTGCGGAGAGGGAGGCAAAGATACCGCCGCTGTGAAGCCAGCGCACCCCGGCACCCAGGATGGCGTCCCAGTCAAAGTCGCCGGGCTTAAGCTGTGCGGCGGCCTCGTTGGCGCGGTTGTAAAATACGACCGGAGCGCGCACACCATAACCGCGATCACTGTAAACGGTGGCCATATTGGGACCATTCACCCCGTTGTGCGTGAAATGCCTGTAAAATGGCTTGATCCCCATTGCCCTGACCCGTTCGGCAATCAGATCGCCAATGGGATAATCCACCATCGCCGAGACGATACCGGTCCGCAGACCAAAGCAATTGGACAGATTGGCAGCTACATTATATTCACCGCCGCTGGGATGGACATCCCATACCGTTGCCTTGCGGAAAGGGACGATGCCCGAATCGACGCGGTGATTGAGTGCGCCAAGGGATACCAAGTCCAGCGCACCGTTCTGAGGGATGTTCAAGCCGTAATTCATGCCATTCTCCTTCGTTTCCATCTCAGAAATATTGGAGTTCGCATTTTGAGTGTGTGCAACGGAGCCGCACACACTCAAAATATGCCTCTTTAATTATTATTCGGATAGGTCTTTATCAATCTGTGGTCCATTCCGTGTGGAATGTGCCCTCACGGTCGATACGCCGGTAGGTGTGGGCGCCGAAGTAATCCCGCTGGGCTTGCGTCAGGTTGGCCGGCAGGTGCTCGCTGCGATAGGCGTCAAAGTAAGCCAGGGAGGCGCTGATCGCCGGGACCGGGATACCCATTCCCACGGCGGTCTGCACGAACAGACGCCAGGCAGCCTGGCGCTGCTCAACCGACAGGCGAAACGCTTCGTCCAGCAACAGGTTGTTCAACCCCGGGTCGCGTAGATAAGCGCCCATAATATCGTTCAACAGGTCAGCGCGAATAATACAGCCTGCCCTCCAGATCCTGGCGATCTCACCCAGGCGCAAGTCGTAATGATATTCTTCGGAAGCAATCTTGAGCAGCCCCAAACCCTGCGCATAGGACGTCACCTTGCTGGCATAAAGAGCCTGACGGGCAGCGTCGATCAGCTGCTGCCGGTTGCCATTGAATTCTGGAGCAGGACCATGGATCAACTGGCTGGCGTGGATGCGCTGCGTTTTCAGGCTGGAAAGGATGCGGCTCTCCACGGCCGCGTTGATGGTGGGGATGGGGGCACCCACATCAAAGGCATTTTGACTGGCCCACTTGCCGGTCCCTTTTTGTTGGGCCTCGTCAAGGATCAGGTCGACCAGGGGACGATCCGTCTCAGGATCTTTTTTCGTAAAGATATCCGCAGTGATCGCAACCAGATACGATTTAAGCTCGACGGTATTCCACTCTGCAAAGATGGTGTGCAACTCGGACGCCTGGAGACCCAGGCCACGGGACAACACGTCATAGACCTCGGCAATCAACTGCATGTCACCGTATTCGATGCCATTGTGCACCATTTTGACGTAGTGCCCCGCACTGCGTGGTCCGATGTACGCCACACAAGGCTGCCCGTCTTCGGCTTTGGCAGCGATGGCACGGAATATCGGGGCTGTGGCTTCCCAAGCCTGTGACTGTCCGCCCGGCATCAAGCTGGGCCCCCATAAAGCACCCTCTTCCCCGCCGGACACGCCAACCCCAATGAAATTGAAGCCTTCTGTCTCGAGCTCGCGGCTGCGGCGTTCGGTATCCAGAAAGAAGGAGTTGCCGCCATCCATCAAGATATCGCCTGTTTCCAGGTGCTGCTTGAGATGAGCGATGGCGCTATCCACCGGCGGGCCGGCGGGGACCATCATCAGGACCCGGCGCGGGCTTCTCCAGGGCAGACATCAACGCGGCAGGCGAGTCGACGCCGATGATCTGCTTCCCGGCGGCAAGACCCTCGAGGAAGGCTTTGGTCTTGCCAGCGTCCAGATCATACCCTGCCACTGGAAAGCCATTGCGCTCCATGTTGAAGGCCAGGTTGTGGCCCATGACGCCCAGGCCGACGATGCCAATTTTATAAGTCATATTTCTCTCCATTCGCACAAAGATTTTGAAACTACCTCGACAATGCTATATTTCCTGGGAGGGGTAAACAGATCTCAACACAAAGGACACAAAGTATTCATGAACGAAGTTCACCCCGAAGGATGAAAATCTTGTTACCGGAGTCCAACTCTCCTGACGTTGGTGAACTCCGAAGTCTGGAGACTTCGGAGTCCGATGAATTTCTTTTGGATCATTGATCTGGTCGCTTAAGTCTATAGAGGATCTCCCCGGCACGCGGGACGACAAGAATGCCCTCGCCCTCACGACCCAGCCAGTCTTTCATATTAATGATGTCCGGGTCGAGATAACCCAGGTTCAGGCGGGCGCAGTCTTCGGGCGGGATCCGGCTGGCAAGCGTCACGCGTACATTGGGATGCTCAATTTCTCCATCCATAAATCCAGATCCGCGCAGGTGCGTGCTGTGTGCCAGGGCCCCGAGAGGGAAATGCCGGTAGCGTTCCCAGTCGGCCAGGAAATAGGGCAGGATGTGATAACCGGTCTCATAAATGTATTTTCCATGAACCCGGCTGACCTGTTCCAGGTGTGGAGCGTAGATGATCAACTCGCCGCCAATGGCCACCGCAGGTTCCAGTTTATACATGGCTTTGGCAGCAGTCCAGAGTTCATCATACATGGCAGGGGGGCAGGAAAGAACCCTCTGGAAGGGCTGGTCCACCCAGCGGACGTGGAGCTGCGCTGAAAGGCCGGCGGCAGAACTCCAGGCCGAGAGAAGGTCACCGATGAACATTCCGCTTATACCGTGTTCAACCACCACCAACGCGGCCAGGGTCACCGGTGTCTTGAGCAAGGCAGCGGCAGCATGGATCAAGGCACGCACGGGAGTATCCTTGATACCGATCGTCCCGACCACCCCGGAGAGAGCCCCCAGCCAGTGGGTCTTGTTGATCATTTCCGGGCCGGAAATGCCCGGGAAGAGATATTTGGCGCCACCGGAAAAGCCGACCACTTCGTGCGGAAAAGTCGGGCCGATGATCAAGATCTGGTCGTATTCCAGGGCCAGCTTGTTTATGCGGACCTCAACGTCGCCAGCCAGGGATGGATGCCAGGATTCGCCGGCAAATCCCTGGACTTCGGCCTGTTCAATTCTCCCCAAGGAAGTAAGTGCGTGTGGATCATCCCAGGCATGGTTGAACAAACCGATATTTTTATAGGTGGTGGAGCGCTCATCAGGGGTGATCCCCACCAGCGCGCACAGGCTCTGCTCACTGAGGGGTGGATGCGTGCCCAGGGCGACCATGAAATCGAGCTGCCTGGTATTTTGGAGGATCTCAGTGAGAGTACGGAAGAGAAAAGGCAGCGGGAGGGAGCGCGTGTGGTCAGGGATGAGAACCAGGACCTTCTGACCGGCGAACCTGGAAGCGAAACCTTTGACAAGCGTTGCGCGGATTGTTTCCTGGGAGAGCAAGCCGTCTTCGGCGGTGGATTGGGCATCAATCATATTCATCAAGCCTGAATTTATATGCAATGATTTATCATACTCCACTATAAGCGGAAAATCCACCGTCAATGGGAACGACCACACCCGTGACGAAAGCCGAAGCCGGGGAGAGCAGCCAGAGGACGGTGCCGAAGAGATCCTCGGGGATGCCGAAGCGGCCCATCGGGGTGTGGCTGAGGATGGCCTGGCCGCGGGTGGTGAGCGAGCCGTCTGCATTGAGCAGCAAGGCGCGGTTCTGCTCTCCGACCAGGAACCCGGGAGCGATGGCATTGACGCGGATCTCCGGGGAATAGTTCTGGGCCATATGCACAGCCAGCCACTGGGTAAAGTTACTCACCGCGGCCTTGGCAGCCGAGTAAGCCGGGATGCGCGTCAGCGGACGGTAAGAGTTCATCGACGAGAAATTGAGGATGACGCCTTTTTTCTGCTCCGCCATGATCCTGCCGAATACCTGGGCTGGAAGGACCATGCCCAACAGGTTGAGATCGAAAACCCAACGCAATGCATCCGCCGGCAGATCAAAGAAGGATTTCTCAGCACTGGTGGTGGCCGCGGGTTTGTTCCCACCGGCGCCATTGAGCAAAATATCCACATGCCCAAAAGCCTTCAAGGTCTGGGCGGCTGCGGCCTGGATACTTTCCTTATCCAATACGTTGCAGGGAAGACCGATGGCTTCTCCGCCGGATGCACGGATTTCAGCAGACAAAGCTTCGGCAGCCTGCGCATTCAGGTCCAGGATGGCAACTTTAACGCCCTCAGCTGCCAGCATACGACTGAGAGCAGAGCAAAGCACACCTGCACCGCCGGTAACAACGGCGACCTGACCGTTGAGATTGAAGAGGTCTTTCGATTTCTGGTTTTCCATGGTTATCCTTCCAACAACTGGAACCGAGTAAGGGCCGGGTGAATGTGATTGTACTCCTCTCTTCGATGCATCTTCAAGATTATTGCTCATTCGAGCTAATGATCCAATCCACTAAGCCGAACCGCCGCCATCCACCGCCAGGGCAGCACCGGTGACAAAGCTGGCGGCTTCGCTGGCCAGGTAGAGAACGGAGCGGGCGATCTCGATGGGTTGGGCGTAACGGCGCAGGGGGCGGTCAGCGGCCTCAACCATGAATTCAGCATACTCCTGGCCGAGCTGACTGGCTTCATTGTGCAGCATGGGGGTGTCGGTGTCACCCGGGCAGATGGCATTAACGCGGATATTGTGTTTCCCATGATCGATGGCCATGGCGCGCGTCATGTTGGTGACTGCACCCTTGGAGGCGCAGTATGAGACTGCATTGCCACCCCCCTTCAACCCCCAACCGGAGCTGGTATTAATGATCGAACCACCGCCACGCTTGAGCATGCAGGGGATGGCGTATTTGCTCATCAGGAAGATCGACTTGACATTTACGTCCATGACACGGTCCCATTCCTCTTCTGTAGTGGTAAGCACATCGGCGCGCCGGACGATCCCGGCGTTGTTGAACAGGATGTCCAGCCCGCCGTAGGCTGCCACGGTCGCTTCCACCACACCCCAGCAGTCTTCCGCACTGGTCACATCCCCGCGCATAAAAATAGCCCGTCCCCCGGCGGCGAGTATTTCCCGAGCAGCGGCCTGTCCGGCTTCCCGGTCGATATCCATCACTGCCACAGCGGCGCCTTCCCGGGCAAAAAGAAGGGCTGTGGCTTTACCAATTCCCGAAGCGCCGCCGGTGATCAGAGCAACTTTATCCTTCAAAGTATCCATTTTTTCTCCTTTATGCCAGCCATGGGAGTACTTACTCACATTAGCCATATTTTCGTTGATTCTGTCATTGTGAGGAGCGCATTTTGCAATGAGGCAATCTCAAATTAGGCGATTTTGAACTTAAAACAGGAGATTGCTTCGCCGAAAAGCGGCTTGCAATGACACCAGTGAGTAGATATCCTTGCGAAGGATATATCATGGCAGAGTTTTAGTAAAGCCGGGAAGCTAGTATTGCCCGGGTATGGCCAAACCTTCGCAAGGGTAAGTAATTCAAGGGAACATGATCTTGTAGATGATCCTTTCATGATACCCGGTGATCACCTGGATGTAGCCTGCCAGCAGACGGTCGATACCGGCATCACCGGTATCCACCAGCAAGGGACGCCCCTGGAGGGCGGCGATCTTGGATGGCAGGCAGATGACTAGGATATTCGCGCGTCCAATCCGGTGGATCACTTCCGGACTGACCTGCTGGTTGCCGCGTCCGAGCAGGAATCCCTGCCCGCCGGTGGGGCTGAGGATCAATCCCAGCGGGCGCCGTTCCAGCATCTCCAGGATCTGCCGCTCGCTGACATCGGCAGCCAGGAGCTCGCTGCGGGTCAGGATGTCCACACCAATCAAGGTCTTCGGCAGGCCCAGGCGTTCGACTACCGCCTGCGTCGTGGTGCCCGGACCGAGCAGGTAAGCCATACCCGGATTCATCTGTTCAATCACATCGGCAGCAATCGCCTGGGCCTGGGCGGCCTCACTGGCGGGAGTGGGTACTTTCTGGTTTTGAACAACCGCGCGCCGGTATGGGATTTTCAGGTAACCATACAAGCGGGGGACGATCTGCCCCTGCCGGTAAAAGTCTTCGTCCAGGTCGACCACTTCGGCTTCCTGCAAGCGGATGCGCCTGCCCTGCAGGAAATCGGCTGCCAGTTCTCCGGCTCTACGCGGGGTGATGCCAAAAACGGCTGAGTGGATCTTGACCCCGGCCGGGATGCCAAGAACCGGGACCTGGGTGCCGATGGCCGTGAAGATATCGCGAGCAGTCCCGTCACCCCCGGCAAACAGGATCAGATCGACACCGGCTTCCGCCATGAGACGTGCGGCAAGGCGGGTATCTTCAGCAGAGGTCTGCCTGGCAGGCAGGTTGGAATCCAGAATAACCCGGGGATCGAATCCACAACGGCGGGCGACCTGCCCGCCCATCTGCCCAGGGGCAGCCAGCAGCTGGAGACCGGGTGCCAGCGGGCGCAGGAATTCAAGAGCGATGGCAGAGCGTTCCCCGGCAAGCGGCACGGCTCCCAGTTGAATAGCTTGCTGTTGGACCTGAAGGCCATCACTGCCCTTCAAGCCCACCCGCCCGCCGATCCCGGCAATCGGGTTGACGATTAATCCTAAACGCTTGTAAAGCATTCCCTGACCTCTGGCTGCGAGGGCGGCTGAAGCCGCCACTACAAGGACGACTGAAGTTGTCACACCGAAAAAAAACGATGATATTTCCGCAAGAGGCCTAAGGTTTTTTCTGACCGGTCTTGCGCAAATATGCACGCCAGGTGATGGCCCACTCTTCGGGATTGTCGAAGGAATCGACCTGGGTCTGGTGGACAGTGCTGTTATGCGGGGCAGTTTTGATGATTCCGGGACTGGTGTAAGCCTCTGAGGAGATCTGCCTGAGCATGGCAGCATATTCATCCAGGTCGGCTTTTGAATAGGACTCGGTTGGCTCAAGTGTCATCGGCTCGGGGACCACGAAGGGGTGATGGCTGGTCCAGTAGTGCATGCCAAAGTCGGGCACGCGGAGTGCAATCTCTTCCGAATGGACACCGGTATCCTGCGAGAGCTGCTCCCAACTGTAGCGCACCTGCTCGATGCGGTGTTTGCCCCTGGCGTAGGGGGCGCTGACGCCGCGAATCTCGAGCACTTTCTTTAACAAGTAGTTGTTGTTAAGGACGGCGACCTCGGCGACTGCGCGCAGGCCATCGGCGCCCAGACTCATGATCCATGCATACGCTTTGAGCAGGTTTTGAGTAACTCCATAGAACGGGCGCAGCTTGCCAATGCTCAGCGGGCGGTTGTAATCCATGAAATACTGCTGACCGTCGAACTCCACGGTCGGGACTGGCAGGAAGGGCGCCAATTTCTCAGTTACTCCACAGGCACCGGCTCCCGGGCCTCCACAGCCGTGTGGGGTGGAGAAAGTCTTATGCAGGTTGAAATGACAAAGGTCGAAACCAGCCTCACGCGCCCGCGTGATGCCGAGGATGCCGTTGGCATTGGCCTGGTCATAGGAACACAACCCTCCAGCGGCATGAACAACCCTGACAAAATCCTCGATGCGGGGATTGAAGATGCCAGTGTCTTCTGGATTGGTGATCAGCAAGGCGGCCGTGTGGTTTGAAACCGCAGACTTGAGCGCCTCCAAATCGGGGTAGCCATCAGCATCCGGATAGAGGGTGATCACCTTGTAGCCAGCCACCCTGGCAGCGGCCGCATTGGATGGGTGCGAGAAGATGGTGGTGATGACCTCGTCGCGCTGGGCCGCCTCCCCATTGGCAGCGTGGCAAGCCCGGATCATGCAGACGTTGGCATAGATGGCGGCTGAACCGGCTGCCGGCTGGAGGGTCACGCGATCCATACCGGAGATTTCCTTGAGCATGCCTTCCAGGCGGACCATGACCTCCAGGATGCCCTGCACGGTGGACTCGTCCTGCAGAGGGTGCAGTTCTGTTAATTTGGGGCTGCGCGCCAGCTGGTCGTTGACCTTGGGGCTGTATTTCATGGTGCAGGTGCCCTGGCCAACGTCGGGATTCAGGTCAACGCCCAGATTTTCCTGTGAGAGACGGTCATAATGGCGCAGGACATGAACTTGAGACATCTCCGGTAAGGCAGGCGGGACTGTCCGGCGCAGTGACTCCGGAAGGGCCTGGGCCGGGTTGCCTACCCGCTGCTCAATCTCTGCCTCGACCGGAGGAAGAAGCACGCCACGCTGGCCAGGCTGGCTGAGCTCAAAGATGACCGGCTCGTCCCAACTGGCCTGGTGGAAGCGGTGCGGGGAGGGCTTGGCAGCGACCGGTTTCATTGCACCACCTCCTTCAAGGCGGCTGCCAGGCGATCGAGGTCAGCCCGGGTGTGGACTTCGCTGACGCAGAACAAGATGCTCTGCCCCAGCCCTGGGAATTCGGCCGAGAGGTCTTTGCCACCGAAAATATCCTTTTCCAGGAGAGCCTGGTTGACCACGGCGGCGGTCTTCTGAGCTCCGTCCATGTTGACAACGAACTCAGTGAAATGCGGCGTGTCTGCAAAGGTTACTCTCAGGCCGGGGATGGCAGCAATTTTCTGCATGGCATAGCGGCAGCGCTGCATGAGACCTTCACCGATCTCAACCATCCCATGCGGCCCCATCAGCGCCAGGTAGACGCCGGCGGTTATGCCCCACAGGGCGGCAGCGGTTCCGACCCATTCCTTGCCCTGTTCCCGCAAGGCGAAAGAGGTGCGTTCGTAAGCGACATCGCCGAAACCGTATTCACCTGCCACCACGGTGGGGGCAACTCCGAAGAGGCGGGAGGGATATTCCATGACGATCCTGGGATCATCCTTGGAAGCAATGAAGCCGGCGTGTCCGCCGCCGTAATTCATGTGCATGCCGAGACTCTGGATATCACCGCAAACGATATCGGCGCCATACTCTACTGGAGGCCGGATGACACCCAAAGAGATTGGTTCCACACTGACCACGCAGAGCGCCCCCACGGTACGGGCAGCCGAGCAGATCTGGTCCACCTGGGTTTCGAGCACGCCCAGGTAAGTGGGGTTCTCAAAGTAGACCGCAGCAATCCGGCTGGTGAGTTTCGGCGTGAGTTCGGCCAGATTCGTCAAACCGGTCCGGGGGTCGAAGGAGACCCGTTCGATGGCTATATCCGGCTGCAGGTAGGCCGCCACCTTTGAGAGCTTATCCGGGCTCATGTTCTCCGGGAGCAGAACGGTTGTCCGGCCGGTGATGCGGGAAGCCATACGCAAGGCAGTCGCAGAAGCCTGGAAGCCATCATAATTTGGCACATTGACGACCTCCATGTTGAGCAGTTCCGCCATAAGGCTTTCATATTCGAAGAGTGCCTGGAAGCGGCCGTGATCCTCGTAAGGGTCACCAGCGTAAGCGGTCAGGAACTCACCGCGCGAGTTGATTTCGTCACAAACAGCAGGTACCTGATGTTGATAGCAGCCTGCGCCCAGGAAACTGAGGGTCTCGCGCGTGGACTTGTTCTTATTCAACAGACTGTCCACATGACGGGTTAATTCAATTTCTGAATGGAGCGGTTCGTGTAGGTTGAGCCTGCCCTTGAAGCGCAGGGCATCGGGGATATCAGCGTAAAACGCATCGATGCTCTTGACCCCGATCTCCCGCAGCATCTCCGCCTGCACCTCCGGTGCGGAATTGGGGATGTAGGGATAGATCACAGTTTTCCGGTCTGGCATGTTGGCTCCTTTAGGAAAAATGGGAAAAGTTATCACCTGTCTATATTTTCAGGCGATGTTATCTTACAGGTAGCATTGATTATAAATCAAGACAAGTTTTTTCCTGTGTTACGATGTTCTTTAAACCCTGCTGAAGTACTTTAACCGCGAAGAAAAGAAGCACGCGAAGTTTTTTAAGATTACCCGGTGACTTCATGGCCTGGTGATTCGATTCCCGAGGTTTGAAGAGGCAAATGACTCTTTATGTTTACACTGCAACCCATATGAGTTTTCATTACTTTGAAAAAAAAGGCCTGGTGCCTTCAAGCAACCAGACCTCTTTTCATTTATTCGCTGATCGGCAGGTGCAGGTCCAGCGTGAAGGGCAGCTCACTCCCATACTCTTCCAGCGATCCGAGGTGTTCCTCCAGCCACTGGTGGCGGCCATGGTGGTAGGGGCTGGCTTGCATCCACTGGAACAGATTCTGCCATGAGGCAGGAATATCCTCCCAGGGATTCTTTACCTCACAGCGTGTCACGGCATACAGTCCACCCGGGAAGTCGATGATGCGGACCTCGCCATCTGCTTTGACCGACGCATCCACCGTGATCCAGACGTCATAGCCATAGTTCGGGGAACCGGGGGTGGGGTCGGGGTTGTTGAAGCCGAACTTGCGGCATGGTATTCTGAGCAGGTCATGTGCGTTTGCCCAGGACTTCATCTTTTCAATTGCCTGGCCTTCCGGGCTCCCGCCAAACCCGTTGACACACGCCATACGCATGGGGGGCAGTGAGACGATCCGAACTTCCATTTGTTCCATAGGATTCCTTTTCTGATGATAAAGAGGGTAAGGGTCTCCGGAGATGCTGCCATCATAGCACGGATTACCTGACACCTTATGTCAGGAATTATGGTAGACTTCTTGCAAAATCTAAGGCCTATCGGCTATATACGCGGGGGGTTAAAACCCCCGGCTCATAAACAAAACCCACTAAAGTGGGTTCTTTAGAGGCTGAAAAGGGCAGAAACTTAGAAAAAATAACGACCGATTTGTGACCTTTATGAACTGTTTTTCATCCTAAAATCGGTGTTCAACTGTTTATCTGTGGCTTTTGTCCAGTTATTAAACGATCTCTGAGGATAATTCATGCGAGCTGACAGACTTCTCTCACTGCTGATGCTTTTACAGACCCACGGCAGGATGACTGCCAGGGACCTGGCGCGGGAGCTTGAGGTGACCGAGCGCACCATCTACCGCGACCTGACCGCCCTCTCCGCCTCCGGCGTGCCCGTCTACACGGAGCGCGGGCCGGGGGGTGGGGTGGAGCTGGTGGAGGAATACCGGACCACGCTGACCGGCCTGACTGCCGATGAAGTCCGGGCGTTGTTCATGATGCGTGTCCCGGCACCGCTGACCCAATTGGGAGTGGGGCAGGAATTCAAGACGGCCCTGCTCAAGTTGTCGGCAGCCCTTCCGGATTCCCGCCGGGCTGAGCAGGACCTTGCCCGCCAGCGAATCCTGCTGGACTCCTCCTGGTGGTTTCAGTCTGGAGAGGAAGTACCCTGCCTGAATACAGTTCAACAAGCTCTCTGGCAGGAACGGCCCTTGCGTCTGCAGATACACTCGGACTTTTTCAATACCCGGTTCGAGCAGGAGGCTGAGCCATACGGACTGGTGGCAAAGGCCAGCGTCTGGTACCTGGTCTACGGGCGCGGCGGGAATATCCAGGTGACGCGTCTCTCGCAGGTGGTTACGGCCGAGATCCTGCCTGGTACTTTTGCCCGCCCGAAGGGTTTTGACCTGGCTCTCTTCTGGGAGAGGTGGTGTGCCGAATTTGAGTCCCAGGCGCCTTATGTTGCCAGGGTACGTATCTCGCCGGCGGTGTTGCCGATCATTCAATACTACCTGGAGGAACGGGCCCGGTTTGTAATGGTGCATCAACGAGAACCGGATGCGGATGGCTGGGTGACGCTCGACCTGCCATTCGAGTCCTTCGTGACAGCCCGGACACGCTTACTTGGCCTGGGTCGGGCGGTGGAAGTGTTGGAGCCGGGACCGCTGCGGAAGAGCCTGGTTGATTTTGCGGAACAGATCGTTGGGTTTTATGAGGAGCAGGCGGCGTAGGCATACCCACCGGCCAGCAGGACCTGGAGGAGCAGGAAGGCAGAGAGACAGATCGAAATGATGTATGAAGCCATGGATTAATGGTCAAATGATCATCTCATACACCCGGTACCGGCGCAGCGGAGTGGCACCCAGTTTTTTGATGGCATTTACCATCGGCCAGTTATCTTCCAGCACATAGTTGATCTCCATCCACAGATCGGAAGTATAGAGTGTATCGTACATGGCCCGATAGATCAGACTGTCGATGGCCTTACCCTGGTATTCCGGTATCACGCCCAAGGCAAACATGCGGTAGCGGCGCAGGCGCGGGATACCTGCGAGCAGCTTGATGAATCCGAAAGGGAACATGTATCCATTCAACCCCTTGAGCAGATAGTTCACATCCGGCAGGGTGATGGCGAAACCAATCGGCTTGCCTTTTGCGTCTTCAGCGAACAGGACCCCTTTTTGCTGAAGCACCGGTTTCATATCCCGGGCTATAGCCTGGACCTCCGCCTCGGTCACCGGTGAATAGCCCCAATTGTCAATAATGGTTGAGTTGGCCAGCCCGATAATGATCTTGACTTCCTCATCGTAACGTTTCATATCCAATTGGCGGATATGCACATGGTAACGTTCCTGGATGGCGTCGGTCAACTCCAGGATGCGATCCGGGACCTTGTACCCCTCTGCGGCAGAGATGTACCAGCACAGCAAATCCTTGACTTTTGTCAGGCCAAAACTTGGCCAGGTGTTCTTCGTAGTAGGGCGGGTTATAGGGCGCCATCACCACCGGCGATGGTTCGAAACCTTCCACCACCAGCCCCCATTCCTGGCTGACAAACGTCCAAGGGCCGCGCATGGATGAGCAGTCCCTGCCACGCAGCCAATCCCGTGCGGCTTCAAGCAGGAACCGGGAGGCCTCCGGATTGGGGATGCATTCATAGTAGCCGAAGAGTCCGATGCGCTCCTTCCAGAAGTCGATAGCCAGGGTGTCAATGAAGGCTGCTATGCGCCCAATAAATCTGCCGTTTTCTTCCAACAGGAAGAGCTGCCACTCGCAATGGTCAAGCAGAGGGTTGCGTTTTGGATCAAACTGTCCGCGTTGTTCGTCCCGCAGCGGTGGTACCCAGACCGGGTCATTTTTATAGAGATGATAGGGCAGATCGAGAAACGCGCCGAGGTCTTTCCTGGTTGTGACGGGGTGGATATGCATCGGAATCTCCAATTTAACCGACATAAGCTTGAAGAGAATAAGGGAGCAGGCAGCCGGCTTACATCAGGAATTTCCCATTCTTTTTTAACCACGCAAGGCGTGTTTTGTAATCCGGCATGAGTTCACCCAGCCTGTTCCAAAACGTTTTAGAATGGTTCCTAACCTGCGTGTGGACCAGTTCGTGCAGGACAACGTAATCCACCACCTCCAGCGGGGCCATGACCAGCCGGTAAGTGAAGCTGAGCGTGCCGCTCGAACTGCACGAACCCCAACGCGTGCGGGCAGAAGAGATGCGGATCTTCTGGTATTGGAAAGCGTACTTTCCGGAAAGGATGAGCACGCGTTTGAAAAGCAGCAAGGTGGCCTGCTGCTTGTACCAGCGCTCAAAAGCTTCCGGCGCCCTCGGCAGGGCGGATTTTGCCAGCCGGAATGCCTTACCGTTAAGAGCCAGGGCAGGACGCTGACGGGAAACAATGGTGAGAGGGTACAGTCCTCCCAGGAAAAGGAATCTCTCACCTTCAGCGTAGCGTTTCGATGGAGCGGGCAGGGCAGCCCGGACTTTGGCCTGGTTTTTTAAGATCCAATCGGCGTGACTTTCAACGAAGGCGCGGATGCGCACCTCGGCCAGCCGCAATGGAGCGCGTACCGTCAGACTACCGTCGCGTTCGACGACAAGCGCAACTGTCTTGCGGCGGGAGCGGACCAGCTTATCGATAGAAATTGACATGCGGCGATTGTAACCGAAAGAATAGAGGACAGGGGGAGAGCAGATGAAAAGGGAAAGGCAGGGGTGGGGAAATGGGAAAGAACACGTTATAATCCTTGCAGGACGGAATAGTTTCCTATGAACGAAGGCTGAACAGGGTTCTGCGATTCATGCAGCAGCAAATGGAAAGGAATCGAATTGGACCGGATATTAATCAATGACCTGTTGGTACGCGGAATCATTGGTGTTAATGACTGGGAACGGAAAGCACCCCAGGAGATGCTGATCAATATCGTGCTCTTTGGCGATTTGCGAAAGGCCGGCAAGAGCGACGATCTCCAGGATACTGTAGATTATTCGTCAATTGCGAAAAAAGTCCTGGAGCATGCCGGGGCAGCCCGGCGGTTGACCGTGGAAGCCCTGGCGAACGACCTGGCACAGCTTTGCCTGGAAGATCCGAAGGTGAAAAGGGTACGGGTGCGGGTTGAAAAGCCGGGTGCTGTGCGTTTTTCCAGATCAGTGGGGGTGGAGATTAAACGGGTAAAAGAGGAAAAGGCGTGATATCCGCAGATCGTTATTGGATGTGAGCAATGAAAAAATATTTTAACCTTCCATTTCGCGACCCAACGAAAAACATCTTCCTGGCACGGTTGCGCGAACAGCTCCTGAATAAGATTCTGATCGGCTCATTTATCGTCGGAAGCGTGCTTTTTATCTTTGCCTTGATCCCCACTCTTCAAAATGAGTTGTATACCACCATCCTGATCTACAGCCTGCTGTACATATGGACCATCGTGATTACATTCATCCGCCGGCTGCCCTACCGTGTGCGGACGGTAGGTTGGCTGGGCATCCTCTTTGGCTTTGGATGTATCAATCTGGTCAACAGCGGCTTCAATCTGGACTCTGGGCTGTTTTTCATGATGTTCATCGTAATGGCAATCCTGTTATTGGATTTACAAGGCGGATTGGCTGCCTTTCTACTCAGCTCCGTTGCCATTGCCTTTACGGGGTATGAAAACATTTTTGGCCATTACCAATTACCCATGGGGCTGCCCCAATCCAATCCCCTGCTGTGGCTGATTGGCGGAGGTGTCTTCCTGGTGATGGGGCTTCTCCTGATCTATGCCCTGACAATAATAGTGCACGGGCTGGACAAAAACCTGGAAAAGGCCAAACGACTTGCCAATGAGATTTTCCAGACGAATCAATCGCTGCAGTTGAGCGAAGCACGTTATCGGACTCTCGTGGAAACTTCCCCAGGCCTGGTGACGCTGCTCGATCTTAACGGAGATGTCCTGATGACCAACCGGGTTGGATTAGCCCTTTTTGGCTACAAGGATCCGGAAGAGACGGTTGGCAAGAATATGCAGGTATTCGTTGCCCCCGAGGATCGAGCCCGCGTGCTGGGAATCCTTCCAGAGGACCCTTCAAGGAGGATCGCCCAAAGACCTGGAATGTCTTGGGATCAGGAAGGATGGCTCCCAATTTTTTGCGGAATTTAATGCCACGCTGGTGAAGGATGCGGCTGGAGAGCCGCAATCCATCATCGCGATAGGCAGGGATATTACCGAGCGCAAAGCGGCAGAACAGATCCTGCGGGATGCCAAGGATGTACTGGCGCGGAATGTGGTTGAAACGAAAGCCAAGCTAAAACAGGCATCAGACCGGCTGGAGGAATTAGTCAAACACGGACCGGCAGTGATCCTCAGCTTCCGGGCTACGGACTATGCCATATCCTATATCAGCGAAAATGTGGCTACACTTTTGGGTTATGAAGCTCATCAATTTATTGAGGATCCAGATTTCTGGCGCAACCATATACACCCGGAGGATATCGTACGAGTTTTTCCTGCAGTGGATCTTGTGAGCAACCAGACAAGGTACATCCAGGATTATCGTTTCCTCAAACAAGATGGGACGTATTGCTGGCTGCATGGTGAGAGGGTGTTACAGAGGGACGCGCAGGGTAATCCACAGGAATATATTGGTTCCTGGTCAGATATTACCGGGCTCAAAAAAAAGGAGGAAGCCCTCAGGTTTTTCCAGGACCGGTACCGCGGCCTGTACGAGAGCATGATGGATGCATATGTCAGTGTGGATATGGAGGGCCGGATACAACAATTTAACTGGGCCTACCTGAGGATGCTCGGCTACTCCTCAGAAGAATTGCATGACTTAACCTACATTGATCTAACCCCGGAAAAATGGCATGATCTTGAGAACGAGATCGTCAAGCAACAGGTGATCCCAAGAGGTTACTCGGATATTTATGAAAAGGAATATATCCGGAAAGATGGCACAGTCTTTCCAGTTGAATTACGAACCAACCTCACCCGGGATGGAGCGGGCAATCCATCTGGAATGTGGGCGATCGTAAGGGATATCAGTGAACGGAAACGCATTGAGGAAAGCCTGCGCGAAAGCGAAGAACGGTACCGGAATCTGCTTGAAGATTCCCTGCAAGGGATAATCCGTATTTCAGGATGGCCGGATTGCTTATGTCAATAAGGCGGTCACGGAATCACTTGGCTATACCCTGGCTGAATTGGAAAACCTCCCAGTGACTGACATTAGTTCGCTCATACACCCGGATGATCGATCCATATTTTTAGGAGAGATTGCAGACAGCGACTGGATGGCGTTCCGATCCCTGAACGATATTCCATTCGTGTCCTCCATAAGAATGGTGAAACTCATTGGCTGGAAACCCGGACCATGTCCATCCAGCTGCAAGGGCGGCCAGCCGTGATCGTCACCTTTATTGATGTCTCAGATATCAGGCAAGCGCAGGCAGAACTTGAAGAAAGTGCGAAAGTTCAGCAGACCATATTAAATGCCTCCGAGGCATTGGTATTCCTGTTGGATAAAAATGGTATCCTGATCGCATCAAACGATAAATTTGCTGAGAGAATGAGGTTGAAGTCAGACAGGGTGACAGGAACCCCCATATATAATATTTTGCCCGAAGAAGTGTTCAGGGCGAGAAAAATACCATTTGAACAGGTGATCAGCTCAGGCAAGCCGGTTACTTTCGTGGATTCTCGCGATGAAACCTGGTTCGAAAACAACCTATATCCCATCCTGGATGAATCTGGAGAAGTGGTGAGCGTGGCTGTGTATGCGCGCGATATCACCGAGCAAAGACGGGTGACGGAAGCCTTGCGTGCGAGCGAAGAGCAATATCGAACCCTGGCAGAAACAGCGCATGATATGATCTTTACCATCAACCGCGATGGCCGGATTGGTTACGTCAATTCCTTCGGGGCAAAATTCCTTGGACTGGAGCCCCAGCAAATGGTTGGACAGCCGCGTGCGAAATTCTTCCCGAAAGAGACAAATCAACACCAGGAGGAAAATATCCTGCGTGCCTTTGCAACCGGTGAAGCAATCGCTTCAGAGAGTAAAAATATATTTCCAAAAGGCATAGCCTGGTTACACACCTGGCTGGTTCCGTTGAAGGATGCCACAGGTGAAATTACCTCCGTATTAGGTGTATCGCGCGATATCACGGAGCGGAAGAAAGCCGAAGATGCTTTACAACAAGCCCGGGCCCAATTGGAAGAACGGGTTGCTGAGCGTACCCGGGAATTATCGGCCAGCCAAGAGCAACTGCGGCAACTCACCGCCCAGACTGTCAAGGCGCAGGAGGATGAACGGCGTTCCATCTCGCGTGAACTGCATGATGAAGCCGGCCAGGCCTTGATCACCATAAAATATGACCTTGCAGAAATCCAGAATGAGCTGCCTAAAACCGATACACTTTCCAAGCAGCGATTGTCAGACTCGATGAAGACCATCGACCAGACCATGACCCACATCCGGGCCCTTGCTCACAGCCTGCGACCCCCGGTACTGGATATTGGCGGGATCCACCTGAGCCTGCAGGAATATTGCCGGGAAGTAACAGACCGTACGCGGATTCCAATTTCGTACGCGGGGGTGGAAATTCCTGGATTATCTGATGAGATCGGCATCAGTCTCTTTCGCTTCGTGCAGGAGGCGTTAACCAACATCATGAAGCATGCCCAGGCCAGCAAGGTGAAAGTCAAGCTGCAGTTCAAGAAAGGCGAGATAAACCTGTCTGTTTCGGACAATGGACGCGGGATAACGGATATCGTTCGGAAGAAAGGAGTAGGCCTTTTAGGTATTACTGAACGCTTAAGCTTAATTGGGGGAACACTGGAAATTCTTTCAAAGGAAGGGCGGGGCGTAAAACTGGTTGCGCGTGTCCCCTGGGTGAACCCCAATATCGAATAGGCATTTGTATGATGTGGAAAGGATTTTATACAATGGGCTATATAATACATCTGCTATCTTCCATTTTCAGGGGAGTGGGGGTGGAAGGGGACATGGGCGGCCTTGCACCTCATGCGTATCCAGACGCCCCGATGGGGTTCCCTGCATAAAAGCGGGGCGGGCGGGATACACGGCGAGGCTGCTGGGCCGCCCGAAAATTTATCCGTGCGCGTTTGGATGATCCAATTTTTGTTTTAGGATGGCAATTTTAGGAAGGTCATATGATGATATCTCAAATCGGCGTTGCCATTTTGGATGACCACCAAAGCATAATTGATGGGTTTACCTACCGCCTTTCCATGAGTCCAAAGATCCGGATCGCCGGAACGGCTACATACGGAGAGAACCTGGAGCCCATGCTCGCTGAGAACGATATAGATGTGTTACTTCTGGATGTCAGTGTTCCCAACTCTCCGGAGGATCACAACCCATATCCTGTATTGCATATTATTCCTCACTTATTGAAACAATTCCCAAAATTAAGCATCCTGATCATTTCCATGTTTACTCAACGCTCTTTGATTGATGCCCTGGTCAATACAGGCATCAGCGGTTATATATTCAAAGATGACCAGTCTGCCATCCAGAAACTGGATAAAATTGTCGAAAAAGTAGCCAATGGCGGCATTTATTACAGCCAGGAGGCATGTCGAAATTCAATTGAAAGCTCTGCTGAATCCCTGCTCACACAACGTCAATTGGAAGCATTATCCTTATGCGCTTCCCATCCGGATAGTGACAGCGCTGCTTTGGCTGGGAAGATGGGCATCACCGGTTCCACGATGAGGAACCTGCTGTCAGGCGCTTATCTCCGCCTGGGAGTCCGCACACGCGCCGCGGCGATTGCCAAAGCACAGCAATTGGAGATCCTACCAAACACACCCGCGCTCAAAATAACGGTTGGGAAGAAATCAGCCGGGCAATCTGAAAAACCTAAAAAACATTCCTGAAGAAAAAGAAGATAATCTTCGGTGGATGATCGAAGGATATAAGAATTTCCCTGGCGAATGATGCCAGGGAAATTGCATTTAGAAGGTTTTGTTCCGGGCGCCCGGTGGAATGAGCCTAGCTGGCAGGTGTATAAGGCATGGCAGTGCGTTCAAATTTCTTAAGGGGAAAAACATCAACGAGCTCGTATTGCCGACTGCCGAGGCCATATTTCTCGGCATATTCGGTGGTACCGTAAGGATCCTTGAGCGGACCGAACAATTGCCGGAAGGGATGACCTTCACGGAAGTGGATTTCCATCGCCAAGGGGACATTTTCTTCGATCAGTGTTGAGGGGGCGATGGCATCCAGGGTGGCCTGTTCAACGGCGACAATATCGTCCGAACCGAAGACGCCCACATCCGGCAGAATGGACATGCTGGTAAAGCCGAAGCAATCACACAGCGGGGTTATTTGTGTGGCAAGGTTGATGTGAACTGCTTTCCCCGGCTGGAATGTGGACATGATCTCGCTGACCGAGATGGCGCAGGCCTCCATGAAAGTTTGGAAATTGGCCTTGTCGATCTTCAGGCTTCCCGGAGGAGCCACTTTCAGGCATCGCCCGCACTGGTTACACTGCTCAATATGCAGGTGCATGGTACCAGGAACTTTTTTGTCTTCCACGATGGCCTCGAAGGGACAGGATGCGGCAATCTGCTGGATGGCCGTGGCTGGATCCGGGCAATTTTCAGGGAACCAATACTGGTCGAAGTGCATGGCGTCATGCATCTGTCCGCGTGTCTCGCCAACCATGCAGCCCAGGGCAAGATTCTTAATAGCGGCTCCGAAGCCATTGGTAGGATGTCCCTTAACGTGGGCAAAGTTTAGCATGAAGGTCGCATCCTGGACCAACCCGGCCACTTTCCAGGACTTAATGTTCTTATAAGGCCGTTCGTGTTCGTAAAAATATTTCTCGTCAGGCCCGGCAGCCGGATAAACCGGGCAGCCTAAAACCTCCGAGGAGTAACCGCGCATTTCTGCGCCTTCCGTGTCCCAGGGGACATCGGCAATAAAGGGCTTACCTCCGCCGTCTTTGACGGCCTGGACCACCTTGCGTACAAAAACCGGATGGATGGTCGAATAGCCAATATTGTTGGCGGTATGCATTTTAATTACCACGCGTTCGGCTTTTACCCGATCGCGCAAGTGGAGCTGCTCCAGAATCAAGTCGAGCTTTGCTGGAAGGGTTTCCCTGGCCTCCAGGAGAGATTGGCGTGCTGTTCCGAAATATACTTTACTGGGCATACTTGTTTACCTTGGCGCTCTGAGAACCTTTTCCTTGATGGAATAGACTGGTAAGAGTAAATTCATTCCATCGCAGGGGATTCGCGCGCCTCGTTTCCTTTCGATAAGATGCCGAATTATACCGGATGTGTGCAATAAAATATCCAGGAAAAACAAAAACAGGACTGCAGCGCGGCAGCCCTGTCAAGTAAATCGGGGAGGCTTACCCGACGGGTTTTCCTTCAGCCGGGTTCATGCCGGTGCCGCGGATGTTGATAAACTTCTTCAAGATGTCGAACCAGAAGGGCGCCCCCTGGGCAGCAGCCAGGCCGGCTATCAGGAGGCCCAGTATTTTTGCCAGCCAACCATTTAAATTTCCTGGAAGGTTGTAAATTCCATTACAAATTGGCTTTCCCAGGCTATCCAGGCTACGAATCCCCCAAACCTGGCCGGGCTTGATCGGCAGGAAGGAGCATTGCTTTGGACTGACATCAATGGGATAAATTGTCCAGCCAAGGGGGATATGCAATCCCTGGAGTTGAGTCTCCAATGCAGAGATATTGATCAAAGGACTGGTCACCATATCTCCCGGGGAATAAACCGGCGCGGTAAAGTTATGCGCCTGGGCGATGATTGCCTGGCGCAAGACCGGTTCACGCCAAAGGCTGCTTGCCACGTTAATGGAATCCACGTTCAGTATCAAAGCCAGGAGGAGGCCGATTATGAATGCGATCGTGGTAGCCCTGCGTTTGTAAGCTCCGGAAAGGCGGTCCATGGCATCGTTGAACCAAGACTCCAGGTTGACACGGGTGGTGGCGACGGTTTGCGCCCCATTCAGGGCATAGACTTCAGCCTGTCTCAGGATGGCCGTGACTGATTCGCTCAGGCTTGGATTGATCTTCTGCAATACCAGCATGCCAAGACGGAATTGGCGCATGGCAGTCCCACAATCACCGCCGGAACTTGCTGGCGCGCGCATTTCTTCGAAAAATTTTCCATAGTAAGAATCCACCTGTGCGGTAAAAGCAGCGAGTGTGGGTCTGAGCTGTGGGTATTTCTCCCCGTATATCTGTGCCTTAAACTTAAGGCTATCCAAGGCGGATGTCCCAAGCCCTGAAGCGACAATATTCCTGGCCATCTCCAAAATGGCATCCCAGTCCTGCCTGGCAAGTCTCTGTTGTTCAGGGCTTTCAAGGGAAACCAGTTGTTTCTCAAGCTCCTTTGTTAATATCAGAACTGGTGAATTTTCCGTTCCGGCCTGTATGACGAGTTCGAAGAGTGCTGCACTGAATTTTTGGGCCGGGATATAGGATGGCAGGCGGGGCTTTTTACCAGGTTTCTTTGGCTGGATATACAAATTGGCGATCAACGGGTAATTATAGAGACGCCGGGTCAGGTCCTGGCTGTTCAACATCCGGGCGATGGCTTTTTCCAGATCCCTGGCACGCAAGTTGACCAGGTTACTTATCCATTCCTGCAACGACATGGTTGTGAAACTTAAGACCAACCAGACAAAGATCAAGCCGATGGCAACTTCCAGAATTTCCTGAAGGTACATGGCAGCCTCCACGATTACCCAAAAACGTTTCTACCAGTATATAGAAAAGAGCTGCCTTAGGCAAGGTTCATTAACATGATGGATAAAAAGTAGATGGATTGGGGAAACCTTTAAGGCGCGTCCTCTTCGACATCTTCAAGGAGATTCGAGATCTGGTCAAGTGCGGTGATAATCGCCTGCGGCTGGATCTTCAATTCGCCTTCTTCCGGGACCTGGGCTCGGCGCGTGATCCAGATGGTGTACATACTGAGCTGGTTTGCTCCGAAGATGTCTGCTTCGAGACTATCGCCGACCATGGCGGTGTGTTCTGGTGGAACCCCAAAATTTTCCAGGGCAAGCTGAAAAATGCGCCTGTCCGGTTTACGGATGCCGCAACCGGCGGAGGTGATGATGGCATCGAAATACGGACGCAGTTCCCAGCGGTCCACCAATTGCTGGACGTTCCTGTCATCGGAGGTGTTGGATATCATTCCCAAGCGATACCCTCGTTCCCGGAGGGTTTCGAGGGTCCGGATGGCATCGGCTTCGAGGTACCAGTTCTGCTGGGTTATGGAGTACATTGCATCCAGGGCTGCGCGCACCACGGAGGCCGGGATATCCTGAAAGCCGTATTGCGCCAATAAATCACTCAAGACGGAAAAAGTGGTTTTTTCGATTGGACTTTCGCCACGCTCCGCATAGTAGGCATCCAGAAAAGTATCGAATTCGCTGGAGAAGGGCTTGATCTCCACCGGAATGCCGGCTTGCTGCAATATTCCCACCATCGCCCGGTCAGCCTGCGCATAGATAGGAGGCCATGGATCTTTCGAGTAGATCAAGGTGGAACCAAGATCGAAGAAGATGACTTTTAGTGCGTGGAAAGTGTGGACCATGATGATCGAATTATAGCGTGTATATTTAGATCGTACATACAACCAGACAGGGATGTTTTGACCATTTTTATAGATGTTTGTATCCCAATAAACGAAAAAATGGGACACGTCCATTTGACGTATCCCATTTCATATGGATATTTCCCCGGTCAATCACGGGCCTTGGGGAGAATCAGCCAGAGAAGCAGATAGACACCCAGACCAGGTATACCACCGGGGATCAAAGCAATCAGGAAGGCCAGGCGGAACCAGAAGGCGCTGATGCCAAAGAACTCAGCAAGGCCGCCACACACGCCGGCAATGATGTGGTTATGCCGCGAGCGCCGCAAGGAATTGTGTTGAGGGGTTACCATCATAAGATATTCTCCGTAATAAGCGTTATATCGATATACGGAGGACCAGGCGCATGGTTTCAAAACGCATGCTTTAAATTAGCCACTTTTTAGATAAATTCCGGAGGGGTCCAGTTCTTCGCGTAATATCATGAGTTCTTGTTCGGTCAAAGGATCGGTGGTTTGCAGATCCGCGGCCACCTTCAGCGCCCAACCTGTATTTTCAATGGCTTCACGGGCTGTCTTGCCGGGATGCAGTGCTGTCAATACGAGTTCCCCGGTACTGTCGGGCTGCATAATGCCGAGGTCAGTAACCACGCCAATCGGTCCCTGACCCAGCACGCCAGCTTTTTGCCGCCCGCCCTGGCCATCCAGATAACCGGCGGAGGTCAGGAAGTCCACTTTTTCGGGGAAACGCCGTTTCTGGTGGGGGGTCATGATGTAACAACGGTTGGCCCAGGCGGCGATTTCCTGAGCCCCGCCAGAGCCAGGCAGGCGAACCTTGGGATGCGTATAGTCGGAACCGATATATGTGGCATTGATATTTCCGTATTTATCAATCTGGGCTCCGCCCAGAAAACCCACCCCTACATTGCCGCGCTGGAGGTAATTGGCAAAGATGTCGTACATGCCAACCACCGACAGCGCCCCACTTACCAGGGTCGGATCCCCGATTGAGAGCGGAAGACGGGCGGGTTCCGCCCCTATGACACCAGCTTCGTAAATCAGAACCAGGTCCGGAGCATGCGTCCGCTTGGCGAGGTTGCAGGCCAGGTTGGGCTGTCCAACTCCCACAAAGACTACGTCGCCATTTTTTAAGAGTCGGGAAGCGTTAACAATCATTAGTTCGGAAGAAGAGTAGTTAAGTTCCATTAGTACTCTCCATAGTTGATCGCTGCGCTCAGCCTGGGGCGAACCCGGAGGCGTTCATGGGTCTCGGGACCAAGCATTTGCCAGTATTCATCCCGATCTTTGACGCCATAGACCCATTGATCCAGGTAGGATTTCACTGTTTCAGCCGTCTCACTGATTTTGTCCCACTTCAAGTAGAAATCATTATCCCGGTCATAATACCCTTGGGCGTAAGAGGGATGGGATGCATAGGGGACGTGACAGACTGCACTGACGATGAAACCGGGAATGAGGGTCCGGTTTGGATCTGACCGGATGACGGCTTCGTCCACTATCTCTTCGGCGGTCAGGATGAGACGCTTTGCTGCAAACGCGGACTCTTTCTGCTCGCCAATGATCCCCCAGAGGTGGGCATTGCCATTCGCATCCGCGCGCTGTACATGCACGATTGCCACATCCGGGTTCAGGGCCGGAACGGTGATGACCTCCTGACCGGAATAAGGATCAACCACGCGGCGGATGAGCGGGTTGACCTGTTCCAGGCCAGTGGCGGCGGTCTGGTTCATCGGCATGAAAGGGAGACCGGTTGCGCCGGCTTGCAGCCGCGAGATCATGCCAAAGTGGGAATATTCCTCCCACTCCAATTCGCCTTTTTCGATGGCTGCGCGCAGGATACGAAGTGATCCGACGCCCGGATTGCCGATATATGAAAAAATCATCTTGCGGGCACAACCAGCTGCCACCATCTGGTCGTAGATCAGATCAGGGGTGGCGCGCGCCAGAACCAGGTCCCGTTTATGCTGGCGGATGATCTCGTGTCCGGCCGCAAAGGGGATCAGGTGAGTGAAACCGGCAGCATAAACGCTATCTCCGTCATGCACAAATCTGGAGATGGCATCTGAAAGGGAGGTTAGTTTATTCATTTTTTTCAACCTTCATTTTCATTGTTTTCTTCTTCATTGTTGCTGCCCGATGACGGAACCTGCCTACGCCCAGCCGGATTGCCCCGGTTACGTCTATTATTCAAATACTCTTCCCGGCGCTTGCGATTATGCTCGTTTACCCGGTGGAGTATACCAAAACGCCGACTCTCCTTGACCGTTCTATTCCGGCGGCACAGCCACCCAGTAATGAATGCTGCAAAGGATAAGAGTAGATAAATGCCATTACCATCTTTTCCCTTGATTGATCCAACAAACAGGACCAGCAGAGACAGTCCGACAAGGATGAAGAATGTACCGACGCGGGCAACCAAATCCTCTTTCATCAACCCTATTATAGAGCATCCAAGGGTGTAATGGACAGGATTTAGGAAGGCTGGCAGAAGATATGAGGAAGGATATCCCTATCTTTCATAAGGTGGGTGAATTACACTATAATTAGGATCATGGATCTTACTGGTTCAAGAAAGGAAAATTCTATGCGTCTCTATGTTGATAGCAATAAATGTTCAGGGTGCAATGCCTGCCGGGTGGCATGTTCTCTCAACCTGTTTGGAGAGAATAATCCGAAGAAATCCGCGCTGGTAATTGAGCCTCATTTCCCTTCGCCGGGTGTGTACACGGTAAAGGTTTGCACGCAGTGCGGCGACTGCGCGGCGGTCTGTCCTAGCGAGGCAATCAAACAGGATGCGCAAGGTGCATATTACGTTGACTTTGCAGGGTGTGACCTGTGCGAAGCCTGCGTGCCCGAATGCCCTGAAGGGGTGATGTTTGTGCGTGCTGAATTGGCGGATACGGCCTGGAAATGTAATCTGTGCGGCGATTGTGTCGAGGTGTGCGGTACCGGCGCTCTTTGGATTGCTGAAAAAGAGCCAGTTGCGGACCTGGCAGCATAAGGAGGCGACCATGAATGGATACGGTGGACAAATTTTGCGGATTAACCTAACGACTGGCGCGATCACGAAGGAAGCCACTCCAGCGGACCTGGCGCGTGATTTCATCGGCGGGCGTGGATTTGGCATCTACTTCCTGCTAAAGGAAGTCCCCAAAGGAATCGATCCGCTTGGCCCTGAGAATAAAATCATCATATCCAGCGGACCAATCTCGGGAATGATGATACCGGGCGGTGGAAAATGCGACTGGACCACCAAAGCCCCGTTGACAGGAGGCTATGCCAGCTCCTCGCTGGGAGGGCACTTCACAGCAGAGATGAGATATGCCGGGTTTGACAGCATCATTCTTGAAGGCGTCAGTCCAAAGCCGGTTTATATCTTCATTAATAACGACAGGATACAACTGCGGGATGCCGCAGACCTGTGGGGCAAGAATACCTTTGCGGTCGAAAAACATTTCAAGGAAAAACTGGGCGAAGAGTATCAGATTGCAGTCATCGGTCCGGGTGGTGAAAACCTTGTCCCGTATGCCTGTGTCAATCATGATTACGGCCGGCAGGCCGGGCGCGGCGGTGTGGGTGCGGTCATGGGATCCAAGAGGGTCAAGGCGATCGTTGTCCACGGGACGAAGTCCATTCCAGTGGCCGATATGGAAGGCTACCGGAAGGCTGGCAAGGCGCTTTACAAAGCGTGCAAGGACGCAGAGGGGGTGAAAGAATGGACACGCTATGGCACTGCAGGTGTAACCGCGTGGTGCGACGAGGTCGGAGCGCTGCCGACGCGTAATTTCAGCGCGGGTTCGTTTGAGGGTGCCAAGAGCATCAACGGCCAGGCCCTGCGGGAAAAAATTGTCATTACTGACAAAGGCTGCTTTGGCTGTCCCTGTCCGTGCGGTAAGTACAGCCGCAACAAGAAGTATGACAGCTATGTTGAAGGCCCGGAATACGAGACCATCGGACTGTTAGGCGCCAACCTGGGAATAGACGATATCGAAACCGTGGCGCAGGCCAACCTGCTGTGTGACGATCTGGGTATTGATACCATCAGTGCCGGGAATGCGATTGGCTGGGCCATGGAATGTTACCAGAAAGGTATTTTTACAAAGGAAGATACGGATGGGCTGGATCTCAAATTCGGTAATGGAGAGGCTGCCCTAACATTGATAGGGAAGATCGCCCGGCGCGAGGGCCTGGGGGCGTTGTTGTCGGAAGGTGTCATGCGTGCCTCCAAAAAAGTGGGCAAGGGTAGTGAGAAGTTTGCCATCCATGTAAAAGGCATGGAACAGTCTGGCTATGCCACCCATAATGCCACCGCCATGCTGCTGGCCTACATGACCTGCGACGTGGGTGCGCACCACAATCGCTCGTGGGCCATCACCTATGACCTGCAGGTTGGGCGCGAGCTGGTCACCGACGAGAAGGTCAGACGCATTATCTGGCTGCAAAACTTCCGCCCGATGTTCGACGTGATTGGTGGATGTCGTCTTCAATGGGTGGAACTCAGCATTGACCGAGATTTATATGTACCAGCTCTGGATGCCATTACCGGCATCCATCGCTCCTGGGGAGACCTGGAAAAAGTTGGTGAACGCATCTGGAACCTGACCCGCCTGTTCTGGGCGCGTGAAAATGAAGGTTTTGGTCGTGCCTGGGATATGCCCTCTCCACGCTTCTACGAGGAGCCACCCACGAGCGGCGCCACCAAGGGGCAGATCACCAGCCTACAGGATGTAAACAAACTACTGGATATGTACTACCAGGACCGCGGCTGGAACTCGAATGGACTGCCAACGCCTGAGACGATTGACAGCCTTGGTTTGAAGACGCTGGTGGCCTGAAATGACTGCCACTCTACGCTTTGGCGCTTCGCTCAGGAATATGCTTGGGCTTCAAGAAGAATTTACTGTTGAGTCCGGGTGGAGCGTACGTGACACCCTTGTCAGCCTGAGCATCAAGCCCGAACTGGTGGCCATGGTGTCTGTAAATGAGCAACTGCAGATGAAGGATTACATTATCCAGGAGGGGGATGTCATCCGTGCCCTGGCGGTAATCGGTGGTGGATAGAAAAAATGGAAATTTTCCATCGGGCGGCAATCTGTTGCCGCCCGATTTTTGTATTAACACATGGATTGTGGCCAAGAAGTCAACTGCCTCAACGGACCGTTGTTTGGATCTGCTCGTGAAGGTATTGGGGCAGGTAATAACGGCCTCCTGCATTCTTGCCGCTTGAGCCGGAAGCCTTCCACCCGCCAAAAGGTTGGAATCCGGGCCAGGCGCCGGTAGTTGCACCCTGGGGACGGTTTGCATAGGCCACCCCGGCTTCGATGTGGTCAAAGAACCAACTGGTTTCATCTTCATTACCATAGAACCCGGCCGTCAGGCCATAATTAACACTGTTGGCCTGCTGCATGGCTTCTTCCAGGTTCCGGCTCCTGCCGATGATGGTGATAGGCAGGAACATCTCGTACTTCCAAAGGCGGTGGCTGAGCGGCAGGTCGCTGACCAGCGTTGGTGTGCAGAAGAAACCCTTTGCAAGGTCACCGTCCGTCAAAACCGTGCCTCCAGTCAGAAATCGTCCGCCTCCGGTGTTGATTTCCTGGATGAACTTCTTATAATCCTCAAAGGCGTTCCGATTGATAACCGGCCCAAGATAAGTGGCTCGCCCGGTCGGGTCTCCGATGGTCAGCTTTTCAGTCAGCGTCTTCAGCCTGTCAACCAGGTCCGCGTAGACCGGTTCTTCAATATAAACACGTGAAGCCGCCGAGCATTTCTGGCCCTGGAGGCCAAAGGCCGAGCGGACAATGCCAAGCGTGGCGCGTTCCAAGTCGGCATGCCGCGAAACGATCACTGCATTCTTGCCACCCAGTTCCAACAGAACCGGGCGCGCCCAGTTACAATTTGAGAAATCGCGCAATATTTTTACTCCCACATCGTAGGAACCGGTGAATGTCACCCCGTCTACTGCGCAGGTGACCAGGGCCTGGCCGAGTGTGCTTCCCGGTCCGGTAACGAAGTTGCAGACCCCCTCCGGCAAGCCGGCGTCCCGGAAACATTCCACCAACTGGCGAACGATCCAAACCGCGTCGCTGGCAGGCTTGATGATCACTGTATTACCGCTGACCAGAGCTGCGCCAGCCGGTCCACCTGTCAAGGCGAAGGGGAAATTAAATGGGCTGATCACCAACCAGACTCCATAAGGGCGCATGACTGAGAGATTGGTGGCAGCAAAACCGACCAGAGGATCCTTACCCATTTCGACAATAAAACCATGATTAGCTTCCATCTGGTCGCACGCATAACGAATCAGGTCGGCGGTCTCGGCGATGTCACCCAAGCTTTCCATGCGGTTCTTGCCGACCTCCAGAGCCATGGCTGGCCCCATCTCGAACATGCGCTGGTCGATCAATTCCGCCGCTTTGCGCAGCAGTCTCACACGCTCCTGCCAGGGCGTATGGCTCCAGCCGGGAAAGGCCTGGCGGGCAGCTTCCAGGGCGCGGCGGGCATGCTGCTCGTTCCCTTTCTGCATTACCGCCAGGATCCAGTCGATGTTGACAGGCGAGCGGTCCTCGAATTTTTCTTCAGCGAATACGTCTTCATTGTTAATGATCATGCCATATTCTTTGCCGAAGTCAGTTTTGACCCTGGTCAAGGCCGCATCAAAACGAGTGTGCAGTTCTTCCGGCGGGTTGAACATGGTCGCGTAGGTTAATTTAAAACCGGCCATTATGGCCTCCTTATTGTGAATATACCAAATCAGATGTAATATGGATAGTATAGTTCAGGATCTTCCAGGAGTCAAAGTAAAATATTGACTAACCCTGCCTTGGGGAACAGCGAGTAAAAATTATTCATCCATTCGTCATCGTAAACGTATATAATTCATCTAGAAGACAACCATGCCGGCCAAACGAATTTCATCCATTGATCTCTTTCGCGGCTTTGCCATTTTGACGATGGTACCGGCGAATTTCATGGTCGGGATTCAAATCATCCCGGCCTGGTTAAAACATGCTCCGGATATTGGGCTGACCGTCATCGACCTGATCGCCCCATTCTTCATCTTTGCCATCAGCCTTACCTTTGGACTTTCCTTCAACCGCCGTTTTGAGAAGGATGGGCCCTTACGCACGTATACTTATTTTCTAACCCGCTACCTGGCGATCATCGGTTTGGGTGCGATCATTTCGGCAGCTGAAACGGCTGCTGGTCAGAACCCCAACGGAATCGATTGGGGTGTCCTGCAAGCCATTGGCATGGCTGGATTGTTGTCCCTGCTGGTCATTCGTATCCCCTCAATCTACCGTTGGTTGATCGGCGCCGTGATCCTGGTGGGATACCAGCTCATTCTGGATCATTTCCTGCTGGATCTGACCCTGCGCTCCCCGCATGGCGGACTTTTTGGTTCATTGGATTGGGCTGCCATGATGATCCTCGGAACAGCCCTGGCGGATCTTTTCCACAATGAAGACTGGCGGAAAAGGGCTTTCCCATGGATTTCCCTGGCGGTCCTGGCTGCAGGGATTGCCCTGGCTTTCTTTTCACCGGTCAGTAAGCACCGGGTTTCGGCTTCGTATGTTCTCATCAGCCTGGGAACGAGCGCGCTGCTGTTCCTGCTTTTCCACTGGGCTGCCGATATCCGAAACTGGAACAGCCGCATCCTATTGGCATGGGGTAAGAACCCGTTAATTTTATATTTTTTGCATTATCTCTTAATTGGAATATTCTTTCTGCCGGGCATCCCCATGCTCTACAGCGCGGCCCCGATCTGGGTGGTGCTCCTGGAGATTACCTTTTTACTGGTCGTAATATCAATGATAGCATTGTGGATGGAACGAAAAAATATCATCATCGCTTTGTGATTCAAAGAGTGGCAAATGGATATGTTGGCCAAGATTAAAACAATCCGGGCAGGCTGGGGGAAGGCATTGCTCATTCTTGTTTTTCTGCTGGTGGTTGTTTTCTTTGTCCGGCAAGTGACCAAACCAGCGCCAGGCATCACAACCACGGATTTGCCCCGCTTTTCCCTGTCCGGTTACCAGCGGCTGCTGATCATGGCGCCACACTGTGATGATGAGACGCTTGGTTCAGGGGGTTTGATTCTGGCGGCACAGCGGGCCGGGCTGCAAGTTCGGGTGGTGATTGCCACGAACGGGGATGGCTATTTTTTTGCCACGGCGCAGGATTTCCACAAGGTGTACCCCCGACCGCAGGATTTCATCCGATTCGGTGAATTACGGCAACAGGAGTCGCTCGCTGCGTTGAAAATTCTGGGCGTGAAAGCGGAGCAGGTTTCCTTCTTGAGTTATCCTGACCGTGGAACGCCTGCGGAGTGGAATGAATACTGGTCGGAGCATAATCCATACCGCTCTCCATACAGCCAGGATACCAAGAGTCCATATCCCCTCACCTATAACCCGAAGTCAGTCTATGCGGGTGCGGACTACCTGGCCGATATCATTTCCATTTTGAAAAGCTACCGGCCGGACCTGATCGTTTACCCCCATCCTGATGACGTGCACCCCGATCATTGGGGCCTGAATGTTTTTACCCGGCTAGCTGTCGCTGAGGTGACACGTGCCGATGCCAACTTTAAACCTACACAGTTAACCTATCTGGTGCACCGCCCTGATTTTCCGACGATCCGAGGTTTCAAGCCGCAGGAAAGCCTCCTGCCGCCTCCCACATTATTTGCTTTGTATCCGGACTGGTTCCGCCTGGATTTGACGCAAGCCGACGTGGTGCGTAAGGGTGAGGCAGTCCAAGCCTATCGCAGCCAGTTACCCTTGCTGCATGGGCTGATGGATAGTTTTGTGCGTACCAACGAACTGTTTGCCCCGGTTGAAAATGTGAATCTTCCAGTGGCAGCCAAAGGCAACCCGCTCGACCCTTCCACATGGATCGACGCGAATGGGCAACCCATTCCGCCCGTGGAACGCGATCCGGTGGGCGACTTCCTTACCCGTAGAGCCATGCCCGGTGGGGACCTGGTGGCAGCCTATCTGGCCAGGGATCCTTCAAAAAACTTGTGGGTATGTGCCCAGGCACGTGAAGAGGATGCAGCGGTATTAACATATCGCTTGCGCTTGAAGGCATTGGAAGCAAATATCATCCTCACTTTCGCAGCAAAGACAGGCGCAGCCCAGGTTGGCTGGGCAAAAGCCACCCGCTCCGGGGTGTACACTTGCGCACAGGTCAGCCTGGCGGAGCTCGGGAGTCCCTGGGCAGTCTTCGTTGGTACGGATGTGGAAGGCGGCGGGAGGCTGATGGACCAGACTGGCTGGCAACTGGTCAGTATAACCCCGGTACCTGGATCGGATTGAAGTTGTCCGACAAATCTGACGCCTGGGATTGGACAGAAAATTCAGAGGAATTTCCCACGAAGGACGCGAAGGGACACGAAGGAAGGACATTTTCTGAGTTGTTAGGTGCAGGGTATTCGTTCCTCGTATCGAAAAAGGAACGAATAGGTTGGTATTCAATCTACTTCGACAGGTATCTTAGAAAGTTCTTCGAGAGCTTGCTCCATGGTGGTTTGATTGCGGTACATGAAACGCTGGGCGCGGCTGAGGCTCTCGGATGCGGTCGAGATAGTGGTTAAGGGCATTGGAGGCAGAAACAACGTCATCCAAAGACATATTCTTGTAATCCTTCAACAAATCGGCCAGACGAGCGGCATTGGTGCGGGCCAAGGCAATCTCATCAATGAATTCGCCTTCGATATCCAAGTCCAGGCGGCCCATTTCGGCATCGGTAAAGGATTTGGAGTAGAAGCCATGACGGAGGGCATTGGCGTTGCCAGGCTGGCCGCCGCGCTTGCGTTTGGTAGGCGTGGGAGTGGGGGAGGCAGGCATAGTTGGATTCCTTTCCTTAAGAAATAATGAGAGATCAGAAGCCTTCCCGTGCCTGCG
>CAWDEV010000009.1:0-287240 GCA_963801385.1 uncultured Chloroflexia bacterium | reverse complement strand
TCGAACCTACGACCTTCTCTGTGTAAGAGAGACGCTCTAACCAACTGAGCTATGCGCCCAAATGGGCTGCTTGTGCCACGCAGTGGCATGCGCCCGGCGCAGCTATTATACCGAGAATTTACCAACTGTGTTACACTTTTATGGAAGACAATCTTTTGGAGGATACCATGCGCATCGTCAGGTACCAATATAAAGCCGAAGCCGCCTGCTATGGCTGGCTCCTTGAGGACAAAGTTGGTCCAATCGTTGGAGCCCTTTTCGGAGACTACCAACGGGAGGAAGCCAAATTACCCCTGGCGTCCGTCCGCCTGCTGGCACCGGTCCAGCCGTCCAAGATCATCTGCATCGGGCGCAACTATGCTGAACATGCCAAGGAACATGCTGTGGAGGTCCCGAAAGTGCCGCTGCTATTCATGAAACCGCCCTCAGCGATCATCAATCCGGGCGAGGCGATCATCCTGCCACCGCAGAGCCAGCAGGTGGAACACGAGGCCGAACTGGTGGTGGTGATTGGAAAACGCGGGCGGAACGTTACTGTTGAGGCAGCCCGGGACTACGTCTTCGGGTATACGCTCGGGAACGATGTCACGGCGCGCGATCTGCAGCATAGTGATGGACAGTGGACGCGCGCCAAGGGCTTTGACACATTCTGCCCGGTTGGACCGTGGGTGGACACCGAGTTCGATGCATCCGACTCGATCATCACCTGCCGGGTCAACGGCCAGCCGCGCCAGATGGCCTCCACGCGTGACACGGTTTTCAGTGTAGGTATGCTGATCGCTTTTATCACGTCAGTGATGACGCTTGAGCCTGGTGACCTGATCTTTACCGGGACCCCGGCAGGGGTTGGTCCGCTCCAGGATGGCGATGAGGTGGTGGTGGAGATCGAGGGTCTTGGGAAACTGCGCAACCCGGTGCGCAAGGGATGAGCAATCAAACACCAGGGTCACAAAGTCTCACGAAGGAGCACAAAAAGTGGAGAGGAGATTATCGATCTCGGTTAGCCTTCTTGCGATGATGATCCTCCTTGCGGCTTGCGCATCGGCGGCAACCCCATCCCCCACTCCCTTTGACAGATTCAGCCAGGCACTTATCGACGTGCCCTACTGCAGCATGGATGGCCAGCCGCAGAAAATGGATGTCTACTTCCCGGACTCGGGCGGACCCTGGCCGGTGTTCCTGTACGTGCATGGCGGCGGATGGAATAAAGGCGACAAAGCCGAGGGGGCGGGCTGGAAATATCTGAATGAACAGGGTTACCTGGTTGTCTCGGTAAACTACCGGCTGGCAGCTTATAACGTGAAATTTCCTGTCATGATCCAGGATGTGAAATGCGCGGTCCGTTATCTCAGGGCGCACGCCGGCGAATACAACCTGGACCCGGAGCGCATCGGCGCGCTGGGTGCCAGCGCCGGCGGGCACCTGGCGGCCTTGCTGGGCACCTCGGATAAGAGCGCCGGCTGGGAGGTGGGCGAATACCTCGACCAATCCAGCCGTGTCCAGGCAGTGGTGGCGGAAGCGGTCTTCTCGGATTTCACCCAACATATGCCGGACAGTATCGCCATGGCAATCTATTTTGCATTGGGTGAGCTTCCGGGGACCAGCAGCCCGGTTCTGAAGGCGGCCAGCCCGATCACCTATGTCACTCCGGATGACCCGCCCTTCCTGTTCATCCACGGCGAAAAGGATGGTTATGCCCCGCTGGAACAGGCGAAGAGCCTGGATGCCAGCTTGAAGGCGGCAGGTGTTTCATCTTCGTTGGTGGTTGTCCAAAATGGGGAACATGGACTGAATAGTTTAAATGGGAATCCGGCTGTGCCATCCGCAGAGGAGATAAGCCAGCTCATCCTGAATTTTTTGAATGCGAACTTGCTGAAATAAGGTTTTCACCTTTCTTATATCGCTCTAATAACAGCCTCCCCGCGCCCATGCTATAATCTCCGCCGAAAGGTACTTCCCATGCTCCAGAAATTTGTTAAAGCATTCGGGGGCGACCCCAATAAACGTGAAATCGAAAAAACCACTGAAATTGTGGAACAGATCAATGCGCTGGAGGCAGATTTCGAAGCTCTCAGCGATGAGAACTTGCGCGCCAAAACGGAAGTTTTCCGCCAACGCCTGGCCGAAGAAGTCGAGGGTATCGAGGACGATGATGAACGCCGCCAGGTTGAGCAGGCCACGCTTATTGAGATTCTACCGGAAGCTTTCGCGGCCGTGCGCGAGGCTGCCAAACGGACCATCGGCCAGCGTCCCTACGATGTACAGTTGATCGGTGGGATTGTCCTGCACCAAGGCAAGATTGCCGAGATGCGCACGGGCGAAGGCAAGACGCTGGTCGCGACGCTGCCGCTTTATCTGAACGCGCTGACCGGCCGCGGGGTCCACCTGGTGACGGTCAATGATTACCTGGCCCGGCGGGATGCCCGCTGGATGGGGGCCATCTACGGCTTCCTGGGTCTCTCGGTCGGCATCCTGCAGATGGCGGCGGCCACCGAGAACGGCAAGAAGGCTTTCCTGTATGACCCGGCGCGCACATCCCCGCGCGAAGACCAGGATGAGATGCGCCTGGTGGAGCGAGTCGAAGCGTACCGGGCCGATATCACTTACGGCACCAACAGCGAGTTTGGTTTCGATTATCTGCGCGATAACATGGTCATGCGCATGGAAGACAGGGTGCAGCGCGGCCATTATTATGCCATCGTGGACGAGGTGGATAACGTCCTGATCGATGAGGCCCGCACCCCGCTGATCATCTCCGGCCCGGCTTCGGGGGACGTGGAGTGGTATGCCAAAATGGCGGTGCTGGTGCGCCAGTTGAAGGCGGAAGACTACGAGGTCAGCGAGAAAGACCACAGTGTATCCCTGACGGAGATCGGCACTGCCCACGTGGAGCAATTGCTTGGTCAGCCGCTGCGTGACCCCGACCGCCCCGAAGATGTGACGCCTGAGCAGGCCCATCTGCTCGGCTTTCTGGAACAGGCCCTGCGCGCCCAACACCTGTTCAAGCGCAACAAGGATTACCTGGTACAGGGTGGCAAGGTGATCATTGTGGACGAGTTCACCGGGCGGCTGATGCCGGGACGGCGCTGGTCGGACGGCTTACACCAGGCCGTGGAAGCCAAGGAAGGCGTGAAGGTGGAGCCGGAGAATGTCACCTACGCCACCATCACCCTGCAGAATTACTTCCGCATGTATAAGAAACTGGCCGGCATGACCGGTACGGCCCTGACCGAAGCGGAAGAGTTCGACAAAATCTACAAACTGCCGGTCCTGCCTGTCCCGACCAACCTGGAATACCAGGCTTTTGGGTCGGAGGCGCCCCTGGTGGAGATCAAGGCCAAAGACGAGGACGGCTTTGATTATTCCTATTTTGCCCGATCCGATGACCCGGAAAAACAGGTCTATTTATGGCGCCGGAGGGATTACCCGGATGTCATTTACCGCACGGCAGAGGCCAAACTGCGTTCCATCGTGCGAGAAATCCTCCTTTACCATGTCCAGGGTCGTCCAATGCTGGTCGGTACGACTTCTGTTGAGGGTTCAGAGCGCCTGTCCGGGCGGCTACGCGCCGAACCCATCCGCCGCTTGCTGCAGATCCTGCTGATCCGCAGCGTCTGGCTGGAAAAAAATAACCGTTTTGAAGACGGGCGGCTTATCCCGGAACTCCAGCCGCTCAATAAGCCCATTGAGCAGCTTCGTCCCGAAGATCTGCGCCCGATGGCCAAGGAATTGGGCCTCTCACTCAACCCTGAAGACCCGGCCAACCTGAGGCGCCTGCTGGATATCCTTAAGCTTGATGAGCCTGATATGGACCGACTTAAATTGGTACTACAAGGTGGGGTACCACACCAGGTGTTGAACGCCCGCAAGCACACCGAGGAATCCATGATCATCGCCGGAGCCGGCGCTTTCGGCGCGGTAACCATTGCCACCAACATGGCCGGCCGCGGCGTGGATATCAAGCTGGGCGGCGACCTGGCCGAGGAAATCCTGAGCGGCGTCAATCGCATCCTGCGCAGGGCCGGGTATAAAGACCCATATGATATGCCCCTGCAGGAGCGCCGTGAGGCCCTGCAAAAAGTGGATGTCTCGCTCTACGGCATTTACGAGACCGAAGCCAAATATTTCCTGAACTTTTTTGATGAAATGGAACGTGTGCGCGAACTCGGCGGCCTGCACATCATTGGCTCCGAGCGTCATGAAGCCCGCCGCATTGATAACCAGTTGCGCGGCCGCGCCGCCCGCCAAGGCGACCCGGGGTCCAGCCGTTTCTACCTATCGCTCGAAGACGACCTGATGCGCATGTTTGGCGGCGACCAGGTCAAGGGTGTAATGGAACGCTTCAGCATTGACGATGACTATCCCCTCCAGGCCCGCCTGGTCAGTAACATGATCGAACAAAGCCAGCACCGGGTGGAAGGCGCCAATTTTGATATCCGCAAACACACCCTGGAATATGACGATGTGCTCAATGCCCAACGCCAGCGCATTTACTCCCAGCGTGACCGCGTTTTTGAGAAGGAAGACCTGGTTGAGGATGTAAACGAGCTACTTTCACAGGAAGTTCAACTGCGAGTCAAGGAAGCCAGTGGGACGGAGGAGTACTGGCGATTGCTGGCCTGGCTGGAACAGGTTCAGCCTCCATTCAATTCTCCTGATGGGATTTTTCCATCTTTCACTTATAAACTCCTGCTGGATGAACTTAATGCTGAGACTGCGCCCAGGGCAGGTGGTTCCGGTTCGGATCTCAAGACCGCCCTGCTTGAACTGGCCAGCCGCGCCATCCAGTCCGATCAGGATCACTTCCTGGCATCCTCCCTGGACCAGATTGACCGCGCCGGCCTGGATCTGAAGAACCAGATTGACGACCGGATCGATAGTCTCGACACTGCCCTGGATGGCCTGGCCGATAACCAGGAAAACGAGACGCGCCGCCCAAATGCCATTTTGGAAGAACTCTCCGGGCTGGTGCGCGTTCCTTTCCGTTTGGACTCAACCAGTGTGACACAACTGGTCGATGACCCGAAAGAATTGGCCAGTGACCTGCGTGAACAGGCGGAGGCGTATGTTACCAATACGACCATCGCCCGCCTGGCCAATACCATCGAGTTCCGTCTCGGTGAACCGCTTGGTGTGAATCCGGCCGATCTGCAAACGCTGGACTGGGCTGAAGTGGCGGGCCAGTTGGAGGAACGCGTCCGCCAGGCGCTGACTGCACGCCGGGAGGCATTGCTCGGTACGGATGGACAGATATCGCGTGACTTGAATTCTGCGTTTGAGCGCCTGTCGGAATTTGATGACCAGACCAAACTACGCTTGCTCGGGTTGATGGCACAGGGTACCAGCACTTTCTTTGATGCCCGCACCCATCGCCAGGTGCGGCAGGTTTTCACCCGCCTGCATTATGTCTACCTGGCGGGAGAGAGCCTGCTCAATTCCACCAGCCAGGCCGTGGAAGAGGCGGTACTGGAACATCTGCAAAAGGCGCAAGAGGCGCAGCGGCGCGCCTGGGGTGAAAGTGAACGCGTCAGGCTGGGAGAAAATGCCCCGGCAGTGCCAGCAGAAGAAATAGGCCATGGCGTGCAGACAATGATTTATCGACAGGTGCTGCTTGGAGCCATAACGGAACTTTGGGTGGATTACCTGACCCGGGTGGAAGCCTTGCGCGTATCCGTTGGGCTGGAGGCTTATGCCCAGGCGGACCCGCTGGTAAAATACAAAAGCCAGGCTTCAGAGATGTTCCAAAGCCTGCTAAAGGATATCCGCGCGGCTGTCATCGGGCGAATCTTCCTGTATCAACCGCGCGGCGCTGTTGGGCAAACCGAGACAAGCACAAAGACGGGACACCGCCCTGGCAGCGCGACCGGCACGGGTGAGCAATCCGCGGGCGGGCGCGGCACGGATGGTGGAGAAGGAACTGGAATCGCAGCCACGTCTTCCGGGACAACCCAAGGGCAAAGTTCCAACAGGAAAAGGAAAAGACACCGGCACTAACCCGGTGGAAAATATATTTTTTACAGTCTTTCTGAGGAGCAATCATGGTCCATGATTTGTTTAAATCACGCGATATTCTTAATGTTGGGAATAAGCAATTTGTCATTTTCCGATTGGATGCACTTGAAAAGGCTGGCCTGACCCAAATTGGCAGGCTGCCGTATTCCATACGTGTCCTGCTTGAGGCGGCGCTCCGCCAGTGCAACGGGAAGGAAATCAGCCAAGCTGACGTGGAGAAGATTGCGAGGTGGAAACCGGTTGATGTACGCCCTGGCATCCCCTTCCTGCCGGCACGCGTGATCATGCAGGATTTCACCGGTATACCGGCGGTGGTTGACCTGGCGGCCATGCGTACTGCCATTGCCCGGCTGGGTGGTGACCCAAGGTCGATCAACCCGCTTGTACCGGTTGACCTGGTCATCGACCACTCGGTGCAGGTGGATTTCTTTGCCACTGCGGATGCCCTCCAGCGGAATGCGGAGATGGAATTCCAGCGCAATCACGAGCGCTACGAGTTCCTTAAATGGGGTCAGAGAGTATTTTCCAACTTTCGGGTTGTCCCGCCGATGACCGGCATTGTCCACCAGGTTAATCTTGAATACCTGGCCCAGGTGGTTGCGACCAGGGAAGTGGAAGGGGAATGGTACGCCTTCCCTGATACAGTTGTCGGTACCGATTCGCACACAACGATGATCAACGGCCTGGGTGTGGTTGGCTGGGGTGTGGGCGGTATTGAAGCAGAAGCGGTCATGCTGGGTCAGCCGATGGATATGCTCCTGCCAGATGTAATTGGCTTTAAACTCTACGGCAGGCTCAAGGAAGGCGTTACTGCCACCGACCTGGTCCTGACGGTTACACAGATCTTGCGTCAACAGGGTGTGGTGGATAAGTTTGTCGAGTTCTTCGGCCCCGGCCTGGACGTCATGTCCCTGCCCGACCGCGCACTGATTGCCAATATGGCCCCGGAATACGGCGCGACCATGGGCTATTTCCCGGTGGATGGCGAGACGCTGCGTTACATGCAGCTGTCTGGCCGTTCGGAAGAGACCGTCGCACTTACGGAAGCTTACTGCCGTGCCCAGGGCTTGTTCCGCGCCGCGGATGCTTCCGATCCTGAATATACCCAGACCCTCCAACTGGACCTTGAGTCTGTGGAGCCCTCCCTGGCTGGACCGAAGCGTCCGCAGGATCGTGTTGCACTGAATACCATGAAATCTGTTTTCCAGAAGGCTCTCACTGCGCCAATCAAGGAACGTGGTTATGAGCTCAAGCCAGAGGTCGTGGAACATAAGGCGAAAGTCGGAACCAACGGTGGGTCATATGAAATAGGCCATGGTGCAGTGGTCATTGCTGCCATTACTTCCTGTACCAACACCTCCAACCCGGCGGTGATGGTGGCAGCCGGTTTACTGGCCAGGAAGGCGGTTGAAAAAGGCCTGAAGGTAAAACCGTATGTCAAGACCAGCCTGGCACCTGGTTCGCGCGTGGTGACAGACTATCTCAAGCAGGCCGGCCTGATCGAGCCGCTGGCAGAACTGGGTTTCCACGTGGTCGGTTATGGCTGCACCACCTGCATCGGCAACAGTGGTCCGCTTCCGGGTGAGGTGGCCAAAGCAGTCAGCGGGTCCGACCTGGTAGCAGCCGCGGTCATCTCCGGAAACCGTAACTTTGAGGGGCGCGTCCACCCGCTGGTGAAAGCCAATTACCTGGCCTCTCCGCCTTTGGTGGTCGCTTATGCCCTGGCGGGTACGGTGGACATTGATTTGTCCACAGAGCCGATTGGCGTGGGCAGGGACGGGCCGGTTTACTTGAAGGATGTCTGGCCGACTACGCAGGAAGTGTCCGAACTGGTGGAGACCAGCCTGGATAAAGACATGTTCACGCAGCGCTACGCCAGTGTCTTCGAAGGCTCCCAGATGTGGAAGGATATCCAGGTATCAGGCAATGACCTGTTCCAGTGGGATGAGGCATCCACCTATATTCATCATCCACCTTTCTTCCAGAGTATGACCCTGGAGGTCCCATCCGTTCAGGATATCCATGCAGCCCGGGTGCTGGCCCTGCTGGGTGACTCGATCACGACGGATCATATCTCTCCGGCCGGCAATATCGCCATCGACAGTCCGGCTGGCAGGTACCTGCAGGAACGCGGCGTTCAACCGCGTGATTTCAACTCATACGGGGCGCGCCGTGGGAATGACCTGGTGATGCGGCGCGGTACCTTTGCCAATATCCGCCTGAAGAACCTGCTGGCCGGCGGCAGGGAAGGCTGGTACACACGTTACTTTGGATCGGGCGCCGAAAAATCCACGGCCGAGGAAACCACCATCTTCGAGGCGGCCGTGCAATACCAGGCACAGGGGATTCCCACCCTGGTCATTGCTGGCAAGGAATATGGGACTGGTTCCAGCCGCGACTGGGCGGCGAAGGGGCCGCTGTTGCAGGGCGTGCGCGCCGTTATCGCCGAGAGCTTCGAACGCATCCACCGCTCGAACCTGGTCGGCATGGGCATCCTGCCGCTGCGTTTCATGGACGGTCAGAATGCCGAAAGCCTGGGCCTGGATGGCAGCGAAGTCTATGATATCGAGGGCTTGAGCGATGCCATGCTGTCCAAATGCGAGGTTACCGTCACGGCGCAGAAAGCCGATGGTTCGGTGGTGGTTTTCAAGACCATCGCACAGTTGAATACGCCGGTTGAAGTAAATTATTATCGGAATGGCGGTATATTACAAACCGTCTTAAGAAACCTAGTGAAGTAAGTATTACTGCACTCCTTGGAAAGAATCAAAAGACCGGCATGTTTATGTGCCGGTCTCTTTTTATTGACAATGAAATTCCCGGGACTTACCGGGCAAAGTTCTGGTTGCGTTCCACGCGTGGCTTGGCAACATTGACTTTCAATTCATGCTCGGCCAGCGAATACGCATTAAACATACTGATCGCCTTCTCCGCCTCTGCCTGCTCGGGCATGTTAACAAACGCAAAACCCTTGTTTTGGCCGCTGTCCCGGTCCTTGATGACCTCAACCGCGGTAACGTTCCCGGCCTGCGCAAACAAGGTCCGAAGTTCAGCTTCGGTGGTTGTTTTGGCCATGTTCCCTACATAAATTCTTACATCCATTTCTCACTTCTCTTTCCGGCTCGATGCCAGTTAATAAAAAATACCGCCACCCAATAATTGGGTTGGCGGCAGAGTTGCCACTGCTAATCCAGTTATTTCACTCTGGAATCATTATACCACAGATAAAGCCTTCCGCAGGATCTTGCTCAAAGTCATGGACAAGGCCTTAGCAAAGCCCACGGCTTTTATGGCTGCTGTGTTTTTCCAAAAAACTCATCCTGCAGTCTTTGTGTTTCCGTATCGGCCTTGATCGCCCGGATGATCTTTGCCAGCGCCCGGGCGCGGTCGTTTAACCAGCGCTCGCCCTTTTCGGCCGTGGCGGGACGCCCATCACCGCAGTAATGGGTCGGATGGTCGGCGTACCACCAGATGCCCATGTCGGTGCCCAGGTCACGCAGCGGTTTGAGACGCTCCAGGGGCATGCCCTCGCCATCGGATGGCAGGGCTGCGCTTCGGACCAGTTCGGGGTGGATGGCAAGGATCATGCTGGTTTCCCGTTCCCCGGCATGACCGTCCACCGTTGTCTCCCATTGGGAGGCGGTGGCTGGGTCTTCAGAAACATAGGCCGGTTCCGCCACGTAGACGACATAATCGCGCGGGTTGGCAAGCTGGATCTGGGCAAAGTAGTGGATCAACATATCGTTGCCGCCATGCGAATTGACGATGACGATCTTCTTCAGCCCGTTGCGGGCAATCTCGCTGCAAACGTTCTCCAGGAGGCGGATGGTCAAATCCGGCTGGATGCCAATGCAGCCCGGCATGTGACGCGCTTCCAGGATCTGGGTATAGATGAAATCCGGGAAAATTACCACCGGTTCGAGCTGGGCGGCACGCTGGCACAGCTCGTGGCCGATGTACATATCCGTGCCGAGCGGCATGTGATGCCCGTGCCGTTCGATGCACGAAAGCGGCAGCAGGCAGACACCTTCGGCCTGTTTGACGGCCTGCGGGAACAGGTCGCCGGTTAGTTCTTCCCAATGCATGGTTTTAATCCTTTCTGGTATTTTGAAATATCCGTGAAGTTGAAGAAAATTGGGAGGTGTGGGCGAGCGAAGCCCCTCCACACCTTCCATATATACTACATATACTTCCTGGTCACGAGGTTTCCTGATGAGTAAAGATGGAAATGCTTTCGATGGAAGACGTTTGCGGGAACAGGTCGAATGGCGTGACCTGAACCAGCTGGTAGCCTCCCGCGATGAGACGGGCGGCATCGCGTCCCAGCGTGGACGGGTCGCACGAGATATAAGCGATGTGTGCCGGAGCTTTCGCCAGCAACGCCTCGATAATGCTTTTGTCCAGGCCGGCGCGCGGTGGATCCAGGATGACAACATCGGGGAGAACATCCAGGCCGGGCAGCACCGCCTCAGCGGGAGCTTCGTAGAGCTCGACATTCTCAAATTCGTCCAGGTTGGCGGTAAAGTCCTCGCAGGCGGAAGGCGAAGCCTCAATCCCAATCAGACGCCCAACACGCCCGGCGAAGAACGCACTGAACAAACCAACGCCGCAGTAGACATCCAGCAGGGTTGTACTGGAAGAGACTGGCAGTTGCATAAGCAGGTGTTCCACCATCTTCCCGGCCATAACCGTGTTGACCTGGAAGAATGACGCCGCCGAAACGCTGAAAACGCGCTCTTTGACGGACACATGAAATGCATCCTCGCCGGCCATCACGACCAGATCGTCACCAGTCAAATGCACCACCGAGAGATCGGTTTCCAGCTCCAGTTCGGGCGGTTCTGGATCCCCGGACTCCAGCACCAGCATGGCCTCGTTATTCACTCCCAGGCGCAAGGAAACGCGTTCCAGCCCCAGTCCAGGATCAAATTCCAGCGTGGGCCAAAGTTCGTTGAGAGAGCCTTCTGGAAGGTGACATTCCGTGATGGGCAGCACGCCCCGGTTGTTTGCCCGGATGTAGCCTAATTTCCCTTCGCTCGTCAGGTGGAATTGAACATGGTTGCGGTAATTCCATTCCCAAGGCGAAGCGATGATCGGCTGCACAGGCGGGTTTGAGATCTTACCGATGCGCACCAACTGGTCGCGCAATATGTCGGTTTTTCCCTGAAGTTGGGCCGGATAGGAGAGGTGCTGGTAATGACAGCCTCCACATACCCCGAAATGCCTGCATTTTGGCGTAGTGCGCTCTGGCGAAGGCTCGAGCACTTCAAGCAGTTCGGCGCGTACGAGGCCGCGTTTCGTTTGGGCAGCCCTGACCTTGACGATTTCTCCCGGCAGTCCAAAAGGAACAAAAACAGCGCGCCCATCCGGAAGTCTCCCCAGAGCATCGCCGCCGTAAACCAGTTTTTCCAGCCTGATAGTCAGCAGATCCGGGCTGTCGTTTTGAAGCTCCGGTTGGACCATCATGGCTGCAGATGTAGATCCCAGAGCCAGCCCAGGGTCGTTTCCAGCCGGGCGCCCAGCAGGTCAGGTTTCCCTGTGGTAATGTCGTCCCCGTTCTCGAAAACTGCATAGGGCACACGTTGACCATTGACTTCCAGGAAGCCTTTATCACCGGTAGCCAGTTCGGCCCAATCATCTTCCCGGTAGAGCCTTTCCAGCTTCTCGTCGGAGAGGCCATGCTCGAGGATACTGTCCGGCCGGTCGGGATTGAAGCGGCGGCGGTTCTTGCGCAGCGACTCGCCGAACGAGACACTGACATAAACGATCACGGCCTGTTGCAGGATTTCTTCCGAGAGGTGCTGGAAGGCCTCCCGGTAACCGCCATGTTCACGGCCGCGCGAGAATTCGATCAGGGCAGTGATGCGCCCGGGATATACCGGGTCGCGCAGGCGTTTGTGGTAATCGAGGCTGAGCCGTTCTATCAACAGGTGCCACAATCCGGGTGGATCGAAAAAGCCACTGGCATCGGTGTGCAGGCGCGGCAGACCGAGCTTGCGGCTGAGGATGTCATCCTCCTCGAACCAGGTCCACAGCATGGGGAAGTCATCCAGCACATCCAGTTCACCAATATGAAAACGCCTCCGCCGGTCATCTGCGTTGGTATGTTTGAGAAAATCGATGATCTCACTTTTGCCCGAAGCCGGGCGGCCAACCAGCAGGATGACCTCGAAGGAGTCTTTGCTCATTGCGTCTATTAAATTCGGGCCGCTGCCTAACTGCGAATTTCCGCCTGAGGCTATTTTACAAAGAGGGCCAGCAATTGGTTCTGGAATATTGCCAGCACAACCAGAATGGCGACAAATGTGGCGGCCAGGATGCCGATCCGGCGGAGTTCGTGCCTGGTGGTGCTGTAATCTGGATTGAATTCGGTCGTTTTTGCGGCCAATGTGGAAAGTGGGCGGGCAACCTGACGGGAAACCTGACGCTTGCTCTTCTTGCTCATAATGCTCCTAAGGATGATAAAGTTTTAGTACCTTCCCGATAAGTGACGGATGTGGGTGGTGCGAGCAATTTCGCTATTCGCACATTTCCATAACCTGATTTAGGGTCGGTCACGGGCGTGATTATACCGCACCTGTGAGGCCGTTTTTCAACGCCGGGCACCGGCGTTTTGGGGATAATTATGTTGTATAATGAATTTGTATGATCCCTTGTGCCAGTTTACCGGCACATCCCTCTTTTTCAGAAAGGAGCTTAACATGGCTTTCAGTTTTAAGAACAAAAAAGGTGTTACCTACTTCTTGCATGCCAGAGTGACCATAACGAAGACAGGCAAGAATCAGACGCTTTTCTTCTTCGCCAAAGAGCAGAAAGCAGGCGTTCTTGACGCCGTGCCGCATGGATACAAGGTGGCAGAAACAGCCAATGGCCTGCCAGTGTTGAAGAAGGTCTAGCGAAGGAAGTTCCTGAAATAAATGCTCCCCATCCGGGGAGCATTTGATTCCAGGGAGAGGTCCTGGGAAGTACCAGATACAAATTGAGGCCGATCTTATTTTCTGGCAGGCAGATAAAGCCGTTCGATATACTCTTTGAGCATTCGCCGAGTGCTGAACTGCGGGGTAATGGTCTGGATGGATCGTTTCATCATCGCCATCCACTCGAGCGGAACGTTGTCTGCATTGCGCTCGGTGTAATAAAGTGGGATGATCTGGTTCTCCAAAACGTCATACAGGCTTTCTGCATCCGCTTCATCCGCGACCTCGACATCCAGTCCGGGATCCTCGCCGATGGCCCAGCCATTTGAACCGTTGTAGGCTTCGCGCCACCAGCCGTCCAGGACCGAGAAGTTGAGCACGCCATTCAAGGCGGCCTTCATGCCCGAAGTCCCGGAGGCTTCGTTCGGACGACGCGGGTTATTCATCCATACATCCACGCCCTGGACCAGGTAACGGGCCAGGTTCATGTCGTAATCTTCCAGGAAGACCAGCCGTCCGCCGTTCTCGGCTTTCTTGATGATCCGGTACACATCCTGGATGATATGTTTGCCGGGATCGTCGGCAGGATGAGCCTTGCCAGCGAAGATGATCTGCACGGCGCGGTTTGGGCGGTTGATGATCTCCAGCAGGCGCTCGAGGTCATGGAAGATCAGGTCGGCACGTTTGTAGGTGGCAAAGCGGCGCGCAAAGCCGATGGTCAGCACATAGGGATCGAGCATGATGCCTGAGGCGATGGCCTGTACCGGGTGGTAACCGCCCTGCATCCAACGCTGGCGGGTGCGCTCCAGAGCGTAGAAGACCAGCTTTCGTTTAAGGTGCAGGCGGACATCCCAGAGTTCGTTAGCGGGGATCGCATCCACCTTGGCCCAGGTTTCGGGTTCATCCAGGTGGTCGAACCAGTCTGCCCCCAGATACATGTTCAGCAACACGCGCATCCGGCGGGCCAGCCAAGTGACCGTGTGAACGCCGTTGGTCACATAGGTGATTGGGACATCATCTTCGTTCTGGAGCTCAGGCCACAGGAATTTCCACATGCGACGGGCAACACGTCCATGCAGCTCAGAGACGGCATTGCGGCCATCCGACAACCGCAGGGCCAGGATGGGCATGCTGAAGGTCTCGCCCCAGGGCTGCCGGTTGGAGGCCAGCTGCATGAACTGGTCGCGGCTCAGGCCAAGTTCGGACCAGTATTTGGATAGGTTTTTATCCACCAACCAAAGCGGGAACTCATCATTCCCGGCCGGGACAGGCGTATGCGTGGTGAAGACATTGCCATGCCGTGTTTTGTCGATGGCTTTCTCAAAGGGCAGGCCCTTGACAACAAGCTCGCGCGCCCGTTCCAGGGTCAGGAAGGCCGCATGCCCTTCGTTCATGTGCCAGACATCCGGACTGTAGTCCATTGCCCGCAGGACGCGCACGCCACCCACACCGAGCAGGATCTCCTGTGCAATGCGAAGGTCCAGGTCGCTGTAATACAGGCGCAGAGTCAGGTTGCGGTCAGCGGGCGAATTCTCGTCGAGGTCAGTATCCATGAGGTAGAGCGGCACGCGTCCCACTCGCAGCTCCCAGATGTTAGCGATGACGGTCCGGTCGGGGAAGCTGATCGAGATGGCCAGGGGTTTCTGCTCGCCATCCAGCACCTGCAGAACCGGCAGTTCATCAAAGTTGAGCAGGCTGTTGGTGGCCTCCTGCCAGCCGTCCTCGGAGATGCGCTGGGAAAAGTAACCCTGAGCATACATCAGGCCGACGCCGACCAAGGGCAGGCCAAGGTCGGAGGCCTCTTTCAAGTAGTCGCCTGCCAGGATGCCCATGCCACCGGAATAGATGGGCAGAGACTCATGCACGCCGTATTCCAGGGAGAAGTAAGCGGACTGCTTGTTAAATTTGCCCTCATAGGTCTGGGTGCACCAGGTCTCCCTGGCATTCATATAGGCGTCGAAATTGGCGAAAACGCGGTCGTAGATATCCAGGTAGACTGGATTCTGTGCGGCTGCATTGAGTTCGGTGCGCCCAAGCGCAGCCAGGTAAACCAGGGGGTTATGGTTGAGGCGCTCCCAGAGGGCGTAATCAATGCGGTAGAACAATCGTTGGGCGGAAGGGTTCCACGTCCACCAGAGGTTATAGGCCAGTTCTCCCAACCGGCTGATGCGGCGCGGCAGGTTAAAATGGTTTGGAATTTTTGTGCGAAATTTGGGCATATACACTTCTCCAAGCCGCTAATCATACCAAAGAATCGGGCCCGACCGGGGCGAATATTTGCGATTAAAATGCAGACTTTTTATTGACCATTTCGGGAGTCCTGCTCCGAGCCGGTGCTCAGACATCAAAATACAGGCTCATCTCGTAAGGATGAGGCCGGTTGCGAACGGCATAGTATTCCTGCTCGCGCTTGAAATCGATCCACTGCCTGATCATCTCGTCCCTGAAGACATCCCCGGCGGTCAGGAAGGCGTGGTCAGCTTCGAGGGCCTGAAGGGCCTCATTCAGGGAAGATGGCAAGGCCTTGATGCGGGTGCGTTCCTGATCACTCCAGGCGAAGATATTCTGGTCGATCGGGCCAAAACCGGCGGCGGTCGGGTCGATCTGGTTGCGGATGCCATCCAACCCAGCCATGAGCATGGCGCTCAACGCCAGGTAGACGTTGCAGGTGGCATCCGGAGGGCGGAATTCAATCCGGGTGGTATCCGGCTGGTTGGCGTACTTGGGGATGCGGACGGCGGCGCTGCGGTTCCCAAGGGAAAAGAAGGCGTTTACCGGGGCTTCATATCCGGGGACCAGGCGGCGATAGGAATTGGTGCTGGGATTGGTCAGGGCCAGCAGGGCCGCGCCATGGGCCAACAACCCGCCGATGTAGTACAAGGCCGCCTGCGACATGCAACCGTAGCCTTCGGCAGCATAAAATACATTCTTCTTGTTTTTAAACAAGTGCTGGTGGAAATGCATCCCAGAACCCGCCTCGCCGTAGAGCGGCTTGGGCATGAAGGTGGCCGTCTGACCATGCGCCTGGGCGGTCATCTTGGTGACGTACTTGATCAGCAGGGTGGCATCGCCGGCCTGGACCAGGCCCATCATGGGGGTCTCGATCTCGGATTGGCCCGGCCCGCCGACCTCATGGTGATGGTATTTAACGGGGACGTTCATCTTTTCCAGATGGCGGACGATTTCGGTGCGGAGACGGTAGAGCTGATCCTTGGGGGGGATGGCGTGGTAACCACCGTGGGCGGGAATGTAATGCCCATGTCCACCCTGGGCGCTGTTCCAATCGGCCTCGTTGGAGGAGATCTCATAACTTGCCCGGTTGATGCCATACTCGTAGGAAACGCTGTCGAAAATATAGAATTCATACTCCGGACCCCAGCGGCTCTCGTCGGCCAGACCGGTGGACTGCAGGAACTTTTCGGCGCAAATGGCGATATTACGCGGATCATTTTCGAAGATGGCGTGGGTATCTGCTTCCAGGGTGGTGCAGATGAAAGACAGGGTGGGCCCATCCCAGAATGGGTCGACGAAGCCTGTCCCGAGGTCCGGTACGAGCACCATGTCGCCGGCCTTGACGGATTTCAGCCCGACTGCCGAACCGTCGAAGCCAATGCCTTCTTCCATCAGCTCCGGCACGAACTGGCTGGAGGGGATGGTGAGATGATGCCAACGGCCCCACAGGTCGCAAAATTTCAGATCCAGCATTTCGATCTTATTTTCAGCAACATACTTTTGCGCTTGTTCAAATGTCTGGAACATTGTGCCTCCGCTTTTCTTTATTTTTAGCACATTCCGGGTATTTTTGAAAGAGGCCTTGTCTCGCTCAGGGCTTTCCAGAAGTTGCCCGAGAAGGTAGTCGTTCCGCGGAACGACGGAGGAACGACTATAACCCGACAAGGTTTTTGGGGAGGGAATTGAACCGCGGAACAAAGGAGGAACAATTCGGGGGATAGAGAGCAGAGAAGAGAGAGAAGAGAAAAGTTCAAGAGGCAGCAGGCGGCAGCGAGCTTGGTGAAAGATGGAGAGGGGATGGGCGGGCATGGTGAAGATTCCTGGATAATCAGAACACGGCAAGGTGTGAACCTTCCCGTGTCCGCCATTATTTTAGAACATATGTTCAGTTCTGTCAAGGGTTGCAATAAACAGACAAGCCCCTTGAGAACGCTTTCAAAGACCGGTTGAGGTGCGGAGGCTGGGAGAGGCGTGACCGCCCATTTGATTGACGATTCCCCCTGCGTCTGATAAAATCACGCCCGCACAACCCGCCCCCATCGTCTAGTGGCCCAGGACGGGGCCCTCTCAAGGCCCAAACAGCGGTTCGAGCCCGCTTGGGGGCACTACTTTGTACGGGTGTTTGCAGATCCGTTACGATCGAATGGACCGGATGACCATAAACAACAAACAGTTTTTTATCTATGGCAATCTGTTCTCTAAAGCAGGAATCACCCAGACGAACACCCGTCGAATCGTATTGTGTTCGTGATTCCGATGAGCCTAAAACATCTGTGCTTTTCTAACCAAATGGCAGATCTGTCCGGCAGCTCACACTTACTTCCCTGCCTATTCTATTAGTAATAATCCACGCACGAGCTTTCTTGAGATCACTAGTTTTACTTTGGCAATTGCCAATCCAGGGTAGCTATGAATGCCGACTGATAAGCTCGATCCAGTCTATGATCACGTCCAACGCCAACTCTAGATTACCTACCTGACAATGGTTCTGAGCCTGCTCGGCGCGCGTGAACAGCCGAGCGGTCAGTGAACGGACATTCTTGAGGGCTTCGATCTGTCTATAGAACTGTTCGAGTGGTATCCCGAAGTCCTCGCTACCAGCCAAGAGTAGCACATCCTGAATGACGCGATGAGCGAAACCTGCCTGGCCGAAGGATTTTTGTTTCTGAAGATACTCAAACGGTGTCTTAACTCCCAAAATGTACATGGACTGGCGCATGCCCCAGTCAACGACCATGCTTTTCCTCATCGCCTGCCCTATCAAAGCATTAAAGACGGGAGCTGCATGTAATTTGAATAGAATCTTCACGAGAACTCGCTGGGCTGGCTCGAGTCTTCCCAGCCAGACATCAAATCCATTGAAAAGAATATCCCAAGCGATTGCCCGCTTGACACGTGGCTCAAAAGCAGCTGCCTCCAGGACCATGTATCCCCCCATGGAAACGCCAATCAAGGTAACATCATTCAGCTTGAAGTAGTCAAGGACCGCCGCTACGGGATTATGCCAATCAGGAATCAGCGGCACGTGCTGCTCTGTCAACACTCTGCCCTGACCCGGACCTTCAAACAAAACAATATCATATCCCCGGTCGACCAGGACCATCAGGACCGGAAAAAACTCCTCGATACAGCTGTCGGAGCCGCCAAAGATTACAAGGCTTCCCCTGGAATGGTTAGGAGTGAAACGGTAAGCAGGGAGAAAGACTTTCTTGGAATCCTGCATATACGGAATAGAGAAGCGATCTTTATCCTGTATCCCCCACCATTCCAGGGCCAACTGAAGGAACTTGTTGCGTGTCGGAGTCTTGAGCGGGTCATCCAATCTCATGAAAAATTCTGCCGAGCGATAATAATAAGCCGCGTGAAGCTTGCGGCCCTGCTTCAACGCTTTGTCACCCAGAGCCAGAAACTCCATCACATATGAGGGGTAGTCCCTGAGTTTGGGTGCTATCTCGCGCATGTCAGCGAGTGCATCCTTGCCGAGGTAGTTGATCCAGCGATTCATCTGAAAGTTTACACCGGGATCAGAGTGCAGGTCATCATAGAAACCATAATGAAATATATATTTTGCTTGTAATTTTCCAGTGATTTGCCTGGGTATCATGCCATCTCCTTTTGTGCTGACTGAACACAAACAAGTCATCAATAAATAAGTATCGTTCCTTTATCGAGAGAGAGAATAAACACCAGTCTAATACCAGACAATCTGTCATAATAATGACGATATGTTATAATTTATATCCTGTTCGTGAATTTTCGTCAAGAAATCATCCAAATGATTTACTCATCCTCTTCAATATTGGAGAGTTGTTCAATAATGAACACACCCCCCCTCACTCGTCACCAGCGTCACCGACTGGAAACACGCAAAAGGCTCATCCAAGCTGCTGTGGAATTAGTGCTCGAAAAAGGCTACGACACTGTCACGATCCAGGATATCACGGACAGGGCAGACATCGGTCGTGGAACATTTTATATTCACTTTAAGGATAAGGAGGAGGCCATCTGGATTGCGATCCAAGACCTGTGCTTGGAATTGGAACAGAGGGCTCACCAAAAGTACAAAGACAACATCCCAGACCAGCAGGAGTATTACGGTTTACTATACATTTTTCACCAGGTCGAGAAGAACCGCGACCTGTTCCGGTTGTGCTTCAGCGGACGGGGAACGGTATCACTTACCGAGCGGGTGTGTGATTTGCTTGCGGATATCATCTTGTATGATATTCAGAACCAACCATCCCTGCGCGATCCGAACTCAGATGTGCCGCTAGAGATTGTTGCCCAAATGATGACTGGCCTGATCACCCGTATGATCAGTTGGTGGTTGAAAACTTCCAACGGATACACTGATGAACAGATGGCGGGAATGATCTATGAAGTACTTCTCCACAGGAAACCACCCGTCTGAAAGTAATCGGCGAAACAGTCATCCCGAAGTAAGGAGGATACCCTCTCAACGTAGTATTATCCGTCTATAGAGTATCCCCTTGGGGGCACCGCATTGCCTCAAATAAAATGTAACCATTGAGAGATTTGTTGATCACGGCACACCACCCGCTTTAATCAGGCGGGTTTTTATTTTTCGGGTACATTTCACACCCAGATAGACCGTCTGACACCTATAGTTCTCCGGAGGAAACGGTTTTCAAGGGAATGATAGTTCCAAGAATGATCGGAACTATTCATAATCGTTTATGCTATGATAAGAGGGAATTCTGCGTTTACGGACAGTGTCCCATGTCGAATGCCCTGCTGACCACCAAGCTCTACTTCCCGCCTCCCCGACCCAGCCTGGTGCCGCGCCCGCGGCTCGTCGAACGGATGCTGGGCGACTGGCGCAATCTACTCCAGAGCGCGGGATTGCCGCCGTTCGTACCAGGTTCGCCCTACAACGTGGAATATTCCATCACCGCAGAATTGATCCCCACTACAAATGCATTTGCGATTTGTACTGTCTTCTGGGCGATCCTGGCGATGATCCACCACACGCTGTTCCGCCGGATCCATCCCAAACTTCCTGCCGGGCTGCGAACCGAGTCGCTTGACCCAACCGGGAAGGGCCTGCGCTTCCCAGCAGTGCTGTGCATCGTCAGCGTGATCCCTGGATTGATCATCATCCTCTAGACACACATGCTGACATATTCAGAAGCATAACTATATGAACGCTCAACCTGTTGAATACAAAGCCAAGGCCTTCGAGGTTCGCAACCTGATCTTCTATTTCCTGATCGCCCTGACGATGACTGCCTGTGCGTCAGCAACCCCTGTCCCCCAGCAACTGGCGCCACTGCCTGCCGGTCAAACAGTCCCGGTACACATTCCCGTTATTCTACGCGCGGAAGAACGGACAGAAGACCAAAACGGGCAATTACTCCTCCATAAGGACATATACTTCACAGACCCGGCGGGAGATGCCACCACTGTCATACACCAATTGTTCGCGACCGTCCCGACAGGAATCTACATTCCCGGGTTTGATGATGTAAGAATCACGGCCTCGGCGGACGAACAAAAAATCGAAGGGTTGGTCACTAGTTCTGTGGGATGTCCTGTGGTACTGTACCCTCTTTCGCTCACGATCGAAACCAGAATTTGTGATGCAGCCGGTAATGTGAGCGAACCAGTGGTCGTCAGCTTTGCGTGTCCTGCAAATCCACCAAACAGCAAACTATCTTTGATCTTTGAGCTAATTCTCTGGCTTAGTTTGCTGACAGGATTCTGGTTGTATTTCCGTAAGCACCCTTCCATGGGAAAGTCAGCCATTCTTTCCATCCTTCTATTATTCTGCTCATGGGTCGTACAGGGTTTTCTAGGATCGATATTGCATGAGGGCGGCCACGCTCTGGCTACCCTGATCCAGGGAGAAACAGTCTGGAGTTTTTATGTGCACCCATTCACTTTCACAGGGTTTGTCAGGCCTGTTGTTGATACCGCTTGGAGGTTTGCTTCGGCGTATATAATAAGCATTCTGGTTTCCGTAATGGTCTTCATCCTGCTTTGGAAGCAACGTTCTGTTTCAAACCTTCCTTTCGTCTTGCTCTTCCCGTGGGGCGCGATCATTCAGGGCTTTCAGATGTTAACCCTGAATGGTGACGCCTACAATATTATGCGGATCACGGGGCTGCCAGCTTTTATTTTTATTGGCCTGGGCGTTGTGCTTGTGTGTTCAGGGATCTTCTTCCTCCTTTCACTATTTCCTCTTCTTGGTTTAGCCCCCGAGGATGGAAAATCTCTCCTGGTGTTGCCGGCTGTTTTTTCCCTCCAAAGCATTTTTGGAATGCTGGTTGCCTATTTATTTGTGCCGGGTTCCCCAGTCGACATTCGATACGCAGAAGGAGGAGGAATCATTGCTAGCGCAAACAATGTCGCCATATTCCTGCCAATCCTTGGGGTGCTCTTCGCTGTGATCTATATCACGCTGTTCCGGATGATATCTCCCAAACTGCCTGCTTGGCTGCGAGCAGAGACGGTCCAGCTGGCCTGGAAAGACCTGCGCGCCCCCGCCTTGCTTGCCGCCGTCAGCGTGATCCTGGGGTTGGTGATCACAACTTAATGGAGGGGAAGAGGTCCATCGTCCTGTTCTGAACCGGAAATCAAATCAATTATCTTCTCAAATCAACCTCTCAACATTGTATTATCCGTATATCAGTATCCCCTTGGGGGCACAAATACAGTGAACAGTGAACGGTGAACAGTAAGCAGAGAATAGAAAGCTGTTGGAAGTTGCTTTATTGAGCAGCACCCGCCGGAAGAAGGCGGGGTTTGATTTAAGGGCATTCTCTTCCCATTGAGTGATACCCATGGCTGGGTGCCCTGATAGTACCCGGGACAGGCAGGCCAGAGGCCCAAATCCACAGGATGCAAAGGACGCGTCCCACAGGGTACGCTGCACTCAGCGGTTGACACCTACAGCAGCAGGAAGCCGAAAAAGCGACTTTTTCTGCTCAACTCTGGACCAGGAAAAAAACTTGCAGAATTGCCTGTCACCCTGAGGTAATCAGGATGTTTCCCTTTGTAAAAATTGGCAATTTAGACTAAAATAGGCCGCAATCTATGAACTACATCAGCTTCTCGCCGCATTTCCCGCCCAACTATATCGCTTTCTGTATCAACCTGCGCAAGCTAGGGGTGAATACCCTCGGCCTGGCAGATGCCCCATACAACGACCTGCGCCCAGATCTGAAAAGCGCCCTGAGCGAATACTACCGCGTCAATAATCCGCATAACTACGATGAGATGGTACGCGCCCTGGGCTATTTTACCCATCGCTACGGCAAGATCGACCGCCTTGAATCGCACAACGAGTACTGGCTGGAATCCGACGCCCGGCTGCGCACTGATTTTAACATCCCTGGTCTCCACGTCACCGACATGGCAGCCATCAAACGCAAGTCGATCATGAAGACCATGTATAAAAAGGCGCGCATCCCCACAGCTCGTGGGCGCATCGCCAATACTCTCCCCGAAGCCCAGGCTTTCATCGACGAAGTTGGATACCCGGTGGTGGTCAAGCCAGATATAGGGGTAGGCGCAAATAAAACATACAAGCTGGATAACCGGGCGGCTTTGACCGCCTTTTACTCCAACAAACCAGCGGTGGACTATTTTATTGAGGAGTACATAAACGGAAAGATCGAGACCTTCGACGGCCTCACCAACCAAGACGGCAAGGTGGTTTTTTCGAATTCGCTGGTCTTCAAAGAAGGGGTGATGGACCTGGTCAACCAAAGCCTGGATCTCTGGTACTACACCCAGCGGGTAATTCCCAAGGATCTGGAGGCTTTCGGCCGCCGCCTGGTGGCGGCCTATGCCCTGCGCGAGCGCTTCTTCCATTTGGAGTTCTTCCGCACTCCCGAGGGCAAGCTGATTGGCCTGGAAGTGAACATGCGCCCGCCAGGTGGATTGACCACGGATATGTTCAACTACGCCAACGATATCAACATCTATCACGAATATGCCAACGTGGTGGTCAACAACCGTTTCGATGCTACGGTCACTCACCCCTACTACTGTGCTTACATCGGGCGCCGTAACAATCGTTCGTACCGGCGTCCCCACAACGAGGTAATCAACGCCTTCCCGCGTTTGCTAGTGCACCACGAGGCGATCAGCGGGGTGTTCAGCTCCGCCATCGGCGACTATGGTTACCTGCTGCGCTCGCCAGACCTAGGGGAGCTATCAGCCGCCGCGGAGTGGATGCTGCAGAAACCATGAACATCGAATATCACCGTGCCTGGAGCGACAGTCTCGGCCAAGATATGGAGTTGAAGGTCTACGGCCACGCCGGCAAGCCGGTGGTGGTCTTCCCTACCCAATCCGGGCGATTTTACGATTTTGAAAACTTTGGAATGATCGATGCCGTCAGCCATTTCATTGAGGAGGGGATTTTTCGTTTTTATACGGTCGACAGCATAGACAGCCAGTCGTGGGCCAATGGGAGCATCCCTCCTGCCGAGCGCGGCCTTCGCCACGAGGCCTATGACCGCTACATCGCCCAGGAAGTGGCTGCATTCATCCACCAGAACAGTCAAAATCAAGAGCTTTTCCTAGCTACTGGTGCCAGCATGGGTGGTTACCACTCCGCCAATTTCTTCTTCCGCCATCCGGATGTATTCGACAGCCTGATCAGCCTGAGTGGTGTCTTCCAGCTCAGGATGTTCATTGGCGATTATATGGACGACTGCGTCTACTTCAATTCTCCCCTACTTTATCTAGCTAACCTGGAAGATCCCTGGTACCTGGAAAGATACCGCCGCAGCCAGATCATCATCTGCGCCGGGCAGGGCGCCTGGGAAGAGCCCATGAACGCTGATATCCGTGCCCTCAAGACCATCCTGGAGGCCAAGGCTATACCTGCCTGGGTCGACCTGTGGGGCTATGACGTCAACCACGACTGGCCCTGGTGGCAGAAACAGCTCCCTTATTTCCTGAATGAATTGATCGATGATCGCTGATAATACCGAAAAATTATGAGCAGGTTAGAGATGTATCCTTATTTAGTAGCCATGCTCCCTTCAATCTAAAATTTTTCCAAGGTTTAACGCATATCATTCCGACGAGTTCCACCAGGATTGTTGATGCCTTGTTCATTGAACAGTGAGCTGAGAATTGAAAGCAGTTGGAAGTTGCTTTATTGAGCAGCGCCCGCCGGAAGAAGGCGGGTTGTATTATTAGGGTACGGGTTTACGCGTTATTCGTTCCGCGGAACGAAGGGGAAACGAATAGATGGTTGAGGTAGGAAATATGCAGCGCGTTCTACGGCAAGGCAATCAGGTATTAATCCAGGTAGCCAAAGCGGACGGAATGCCCAACCGGTTCGGCCTGTGAACGCACAGGCTGGTGCTGCTGGTTATACCGGCCGTTGAGGAATGCGCCGATCCAGCGAAAAATGGCAATGCCGGGGCCTTTGGCCCAATTATCAGTAAGTGCGAGCAGAGATTGGAAGCCAGGATGGACGGCAGCGTATGCACCGGCCTGCCTTCGGACTTTCAGCATGCGCTGAAAGGTGCTGAGCCATTGAAGAAATACCAGCCAGCCAAAGTGGGGTGTACGCCCGCGCTGCTCAATGAACTGGCGCGCCGGGCCCAGGGAGGCGGTATCGCCCGGGGTGACGGCATGCAGGCGGATCAAGGCAAGCTCGATCTCTTCGTGACCGGGCGTGTAAGCGGGCCCCTTGCCCTGGAAATCCGCCACGATCCGGTCGGCGGCGCGACGGGCAATCTCCAGCATCAATGCGGAAATTCTCGATTCAGCCGGTCGAAACCAGTTGTTGCCACTGGTGGAATTTTGGCCGCGCGATGTTCAGGACTCACCCCAGAGGCGGCTGGCAGTTTCCTGCCAGGCTGGAAAGGCAGCGGGTGTATCAGGGTAAATGAGATAGTGGGACTTCAGGCGGCCGGCCTGCGCAGAGACGGAAAGGAACCTTTTCAGGCTGGGTAAGGCAAACTGCCGGGTGAAGACGCCCCAGAAGAGACCCAAGGCGACTTTGATCAACTTGCCCGTGCCCATCTTTATCTCATAGTTAAGATTCAACTCCTCAAAATCCGCACTGGAGAAGATGATATTGCGACGGAAAAGGTAGTTTATATCGCGCGGTGTCAGTCCAACAACGGCAGGCAACTGGGCCAGTCCGGAAGCAAACCTGGCACCCTGACCGCGAAAATAGCGGGTATTGTACGGCCAGAGGGTGGCGCGGCTGCAATCCCCTTTCTTGAGCGCTTCTACTACCACTTCAGCCGCAATGTGACAGGCAGTAAAGCCGCTGGTAACTCCCTCACCAGAAAAAGGCTTGTTTTGATTGGCAGCATCGCCGATGGAAAGGAAACCATCCCCGACCAGGGAGAAGGGCGGTCGGTGGTACGGAATTATCCCCTGGCGGCGCTGCAGAATAACGCCGGGATCGCCGAAATAGCCCTCGCGCCACTCCTTGTGCTTCCCCCAGGCATATTCGAAGCTGTGCGGCTGACCAATGCCCAGGATGGCGCCGTCGCCATAACTTTTATTCCAAAAAGCCTTATATATCATGTAGGAGTTGCTGCCAGTGGGCATGCCCGAGGGGATATCCTTGCGGAACTCCAGGCAGACGAAGAAACAATCATCAGGGGGGACGGGCTGGTTCTCCACACCAAAACCGGCAGGCAGACGGGTGCGGACGGCGGCGGCAAGCCCCGAGGCATCCACGACCAATTTGGCACGGGCCTCAAATGGCTGGCCGTCGAGCAAGCCGGAAACACCAACCAGGCGTCCTGCCTCCATGATCACCTCCCGGACCTCGGCTTTCTCGATAATCCCGGCGCCAGTCTGACGGGCATAAGAATGCAGGCGCTGAATGAAGGCGGGCATGTACATCACGTAGATGGTGTAACGGACCGGCTGCTTGATCTTCAGGTCGGGCGACCAGTTGTAGCCAACCTCCTCTACGTGGAGCAATTCTTCGGGGGTGGGATGAGGAATGCCAAACTCATCGAAGCGCACTTTGTCCATGTGGAATATTTCGATGTGCTTGCCAAGATTCTCCAAGAGGTGCGATTCCAGCAACAATACCTTATAACCGGCCTTGCCCAACTGCCAGGAAAAGTACGAGCCGGCCGTCCCGGCGCCAACGACGATGACATCTGCGGAGAGTTTTGTGGTCATTGATCATCCTTTCAGAAACGCGAAAGGTTCTCACGAAGATAAGAAAGCAGTGAGAAGTTACCAGATTCGGAGTGCCCGCCGGAAGAAGACCGGGTTTGATCCTCTAGCGCAAAAAGGGAATATCTTTCATCAGCTTCATGATCCAGGTGATGACCTTTGCGTAGCGGTCGGGGTTCAAGATACCGAACGGCCCAAGGGGGAGCACGGATTGCACGGCGACCGTCTGCGACTCGGTGAATTTAAGTATGCCCTCCGCCCCGTGGCGGCGGCCGATCCCGGAGGCTTTCATCCCACCCATAGGTGCGTCCACTGAACCCCAGGAAGCGGAGTAGCCATCGTTGATGTTGACCGTCCCGGCCTGGATTCGCCGGGCAAGCTGGCGCGCCAAGCGGATATTGCGCGTCCAGATACTGGCGTTCAGTCCATATATGGATGCATTCGCTGCCTTGACAGCTTCATCAACATCGTGAAAGCGGTAGATACAAAGCACAGGCCCGAAGATCTCCTCGGCATAGACTTCCATCCCGGGTGTGACATCCGCCAATAGAGTGGGCTCATAGAAATAGGGTCCCAGGTCTGGCCTTGGCTTGCCACCCACAAGGAGCGTGGCCCCTTTCGCGAGCGCATCCGCCACCATCCGGCTGACCTTATCGAACTGCTCCTGGGAGATCAGCGTGCTCATATCCACGTCAAATTCCATTGTGGAGGAGAGTTTCAGTTCCTTCACCCGCGTTACAAGTGCCCCCACGAAGCGGTCATAAATATCTTCCTGCAGGTAAAGCCGCTCCATATGGACACAAAGCTGGCCGGCGCTGGCAAATGCACTGTGAATAATGCCTTCCACCGACTTGTTCAGGTCAGCATCGTCAAGAACTATGGCCGGATTCTTGCCGCCCAGCTCCATGGAGAACCGGATCAGTTTCTCGCCCGCCTGACCGGCGAGAATACGACCGGTGGGTGTGCCTCCAGTGAAGGCAAAGTAATCGATCCCACCCAGCATTGCAGGGCCGATGATGCGCCCCCTGCCAGTGACCACCTGCAAGACTTCGCGCGGCAGTCCAGCCTCAATCAGCAGGCTGGCTGCAAACAATGCAGTGAAGGGTGTCTCCTCTGCCGGTTTAATGACGATGCCATTGCCGGCAATCAGCGCCGGGATGACATCCGACGCAGTCAACGAGAGTGGATAATTCCAGGGTGCGATGAGGCCAACCACACCCACCGGGTGGTGCATTTCCACAACTTTTGTGAAAAGGGGAATGGCGCCCTTGCGCCGGCGCGGGCGAAGGTAACGCTCTGCGCGGGCGGCATAATGGCGGCAATTGATGCACAAGTCGAGAACTTCATCAAGAGCACTGAGACGGGTCTTGCCGGCTTCGAGCTGCAGCAGGTCGAGAAATTCATCCCGGTGCTGCAGGACCAGGTCATGATAGCGTAGAAATATTTTGCTGCGCTGCACCGGGCCAGTTTGTGCCCAGGAGGCCTGGGCAGTGTGAGCGCGTTGGAGGGCCAGTTGAACGTCTTCCGCAGTGCAAACCGGGACGGTGCCCAAGACTTGACCGGTAAAAGGAGAATGGATGGTGGTCACCTGGCGGGGTCCGCCGGTGTGGGTGACCAGTTCCGTCAGTTTTTGCAGGTCCGGCAGGTTGGCCATATTGACGGTTCTTGTCTGCGAGGCTGTGACATTGTTTTCTTGATTGAGGACGCCGGTGTTTTCCACGATGGTTTTCCTTACAGTTTGATATGGGCTTAATACTATAACAGCGTTATGACCACCCCGATGCGCTTAAGCACGAACTGTCTTAATATAATGCCTTATTATAACCACGAACGTATTGATCTGCCACTGGCCACGATACTTGCTGCTCAATTTCCGGTCAGCTTGCCACCAGGCTGGTGTTGAACCATGCTTCGCGGTTAAATTTTCAAAGTTGGAAGGGCGCATTTCTACTTTATGTTACATTTTTCTTAGGTTCTCCCACCAACAATCGGGTTAGTTCCTGCGCTTCCTGGCGCAGTTCTTCGGTTTCTGGTTCACCCCTCCGGCGGGACTCAAGGATGCGCGTCAGCCGCTGGTGTGCTTCCAGCGTAAGCGGAAAACGGGAGGCGCTCAGCATTGCAATGCTCAGGAAGACCAACGGAACGATGACAAACAGCAGGCGAAGGAACAGCAGGAACTGCGGCGACTGCGGCTGATCGACCAGTTTTGTGGCTCCACCCACCACCTGCTCGACCGGGGGCAGGTAACCGGTCAGACTGAGGAAGTTGCCCACCAGGAAAAGCGAGAAGGCGGAACTCAATTTACGCATGAACGTCGTCAGCGACGAGAACGTTCCTTCCTGGCGTTTGCCGTTGCGCAGTTCACCCACGTCGGGGATATCGGGAAAGATGGCATACATCATAACAACCACGCCGCCGGTGCCAAACCCGACGAAAGCCGCGAACAGGTACACGGTCCAACGCGGTGACCCGGGACCGAGCAGCAGACTGGTCAACATGACCAGCATCCAGAGCGCCGCCCCGATGATGAACGCCGTCCGTTTGTTGGTTTTGCGGCTCAGGGCAACGTAGGCTGGCAGGCAGACCAGTTGGGCGATGAGCAGAGTCCCGTTGACCAGGGTTATGTCTTCGGGGTGCTGGATGTAGTTCTTCATAAAATATACCACCACGCTCTGCACGACATCCATGGCGACGAAAGCCATCAAGTACATGAACAGCGCCAGGACGAAGGTCCTGACCTTGAACGGCTCGATGAAGCCCTCGCGCCAGTTGAATTTAGTGAGCGGGCGCTGGAAGTCAGGCCGTTCGCGCACGGCCATGACCGTGAAGATGAACGGGATGGCGTAGAAAAGACCGAAGGCGAGGCCCATGACGATGTAGCCCTGGCGCATGTCCGGGAAAAGTTTGACGATCTCCAGCGGCAAAACTGCCGAGATGATCGATGCGACCGAGGAGAAGAAAATTCGGAAGGAACTGACCGAGGTGCGCTCGTTATAGTCGGAGGTCAATTCGGGGATGGCCGCGTTGTAGGAGAGCATCACGATGCTTACAATCGTGGAGAAGAACAGGTAGGTCAGCAGGACGAAGAAAAAGCGCCCGAGCTCGGTTTCCAGCACGGCCGGGTACCACATCAGGAAGAATGACAGGAACACCAACGGAATACCCGCCAGCAGGTAGGGCTTGCGCCGGCCCAGCCGGGTGCGGGTGCGGTCAGTCAACAGACCCTCGAATGGGTCGGTGATGGCATCGTAGAATTTACTGATCAGGATGACCGTCCCGGCCAGCGCCGGATTGATGCGGATGACATCGGTCAGGAAGACCAGATAGTAAAACCCGATCACCACCCCCGAGCCGCCGCCGTAGATGTCACCCACGCCAAAGGCCAGTTTGCGCCAGAATGAGAGCTGCCGTGTGGATTGTGTTTGCATTTTTTCTCCCTTTGCTTTAACGTTTCAGGATGGATCGGAATACCGACCACAGACTGCCTGTCACCAACCGGAACAGAGCCCGCAGCGGGAGCAGGGTGAAGCCTCCGCTCACATTGGACCCGACAACTTCTCCCGGGACACAGGTCTGTTCCTGCGTCCAGTCCGAGAAACGCGGCCCGCAGACTGCCCGCAATCTGAAGACGTATTTCTGACCATCTTCCAGCCCCGTGATCTGCCACCGGTTCGACGGCTGGATCGACTCTGTGTGCCATTCCGTCTCCCTGGACAACCGCCAGGCCAGTTCGTATCCGGTGACTGGTACGTCGCGTGGCGCATCCCAAACCAGGTCCGCCTGAGCGTGGCCCGGGTTGGCAAGGAAAGCCGTTGGGGCGGGGACTGTTTCCGTCGCGGCGATAGCCGCCCGGCGCATAACCTTCCCGGCCGCGCGGCAGATGTCCGCGGGCAGGAGTGCGTCCACGCCAGCGGGCGCGGTGTGGAAGACGATTCCCGGCGGGTAGAAATGCGCGGCGGCCTCGGCCTGCAAGTCGGCAGACGGTTCATCGCCCAAGTAGGGAGCCAGCAGGAGCGAGAAGTGCAGGGTCTGTCCATTATACGATGGGCCGTTGGGTTTCAAGAAGCCGCTGAAGGCTTTCAGAAAATCCGCACCCAAGCCGGTCGCGCCCAGGTGGGAATAACTTGCCTGCCTGCCGTAATACGAGCCAAACGGGTTGAGCCACAGCCGCTGGATGCCCTTCTGCTCACGCAAACGCATCGGGCAGAAGGCCATTGAGGTCAGTTCATCGGCATTCTCGCCCAGCAGCAGGCCGCGGCGCCCGTCGCTGACCGCCACCCAGCCGGCCGTGACCTGGTGGTTGAACGAGTCCAGGTTGCGGTTGTGCGGGTTGATCTGCCCGTAACTCAAATCATACCAAGCAGTGATGCCCAAATAATTATGCTTCCAGACCCGCAATGGTTTTTTTGCCGGAGCCTCCAATGCCGGGTGGACCTGGAACGGGGCAACTTCCTCCCAGCGCAAATCCATCAGGCGGCGCAGTTTTTGGGTCATATTATGGATGGCCTCCGTGGACGGCGTGGAGGCGTAGCGGGCTTCCACGTCCACGTACAGGTGCGGCAAATTGTCGAACAGCGTGAAGGTATAGGTGAACTCGTTGGTGTACTCACCTTGCGCAGTCTGCATCGGCACGGATGCCCGCATCCGCACCCGCTGCAACCCGTCCCAGTGCTCACCGGTCAGCGGCAGGAACTTCCAGCGGGCAGCGTGGTATACCACTGGTTTCTTCTTGGTCCGGTAGGATACGAACGGCTGCAGGAACTCCGTCCCGCCGATCTCGAGGCGGTTGTGTTTGAACGACTGGATCCCGGTTTGTTCAGAGAACCCGACCTCCAGCCATTCGTTTTTCAGATGCGTGAGCGGGGCGGGAACAGAGGCAAGGGCCGGGAATACGCGGTAGCCTCTGACCCCGGCAGGATCCGGACGCTGCCCTGAGCCTGTTGTAAAGTCTGCTACGAAGCGGATATCGCAGCGGAGGCGGCCATCCGGGAGCGGAACCCGATCCGTCAGGCTGGACTGGACGGGAACGCCATTTTCCTCCAGCAGGATGGCATTCACTCCCGCAGGCAGGATAACGGGGAGGCGCAACGCGGCACGCGCCGGAACAGGTTCGGCGTTCCGGTCCGGCGGGGTGGGAATCAGTTCGAATTCATAAAGCGGATAGGCGGAGTCACGGGGCGGATTATTTGGTTTTTTCCAGCCGGCATTACCACCCACGATCTTCTGGGCGGCCATGCGCCCGGCAGCCTGCGCAATCCGGCGGGATTCGCCAAGAATGGCGAAGGCACGTGCCTGGCGTTCCTCGTTGATGACCGGTGTGGACATGCCGAAATGGGTGGTGGTCAGACCAATGAGCCGTTTGAAGAAGGATGAGTCCATGCCATCCCAGAGAGAACGACTGAGGTCGATGCCCGTCCGCTTCGCCATGGCTTCGGCGCGGTACGTGGCCAGACGGGACTGCTCGAGGATGGTCCAGGTCTGCAGGCTGGCGCATTTTTCGGCCCACGAGTAGGAGCCGTCGAAACCGCCGTCGGCCAGGTCCTGGCGGACGAGCACTTCCCCCTGCGGCGGGTGGGTGGCCAGGTACTCGCCTGGAACGGTGAAATCGGCCCAAGGATACTTGTTGACCAGGTGGATGTATTCTTCCAGTCCACGAGTGTTGGGCATCCACATCATGAACGAAGGCAACTTCATCGGCAGCCAGGTTTCCAGGTCGGCGTCCTCGTTCAGGTGGATCACCACGTCTGAACGGATTTCGCCGCGTTGCTGGCGTGCATGCAAGTCAAGCATCATCATTTCGAGTGAAGTCATTTCCAACACATCGGCGGCTGACATGGCCGGGAACACCACCAGCGGTGGCTGGTCTTCCCGCGAGCGGAACCAGAATGGATTGTGGCGCCTTTCCTGCGAAAGGGCCGGGGTGAAAACCCCGAGTGAGTTGAATGGAACGAGAGCGTAATACAGCATCAATCCGTCCACGCCGCATTCTTTCAGGATTTTCTCCTGGCCGGTGGTGAAGACGGACTCTTGCGGGCGGTAGAAAGACGTGACCTTTGGGAAAAGTTGGCGCAGGCCGGAACCCCACGGATTCTCGATAGCCCAGGCTACGGCCGCGCGGAACTCGTCAGCAGTGGCGGCGTGGTTGGCGCCGTTGTTGAATGGTCCGAGCACGATCTCGTCCCGACCAGCGGCGACCCGGGAGCGCATCCGCTCGAGGATATCGGGACAGTGTTTGGGCAGGATCTCCTGGAAGGTCCAGTAAACTTCCGTATCCCAGTAGGCGCGCGCCCGTTTCCCGGTCGTGTTGGCCCGGTCGAGGATGTCCAATATGCCGCGGATGACACGCATGTCGGTGCCAAAGCCGGCCTCGTCGGGCGTGTCCCCGCGCCAGGAGTGGTAGAAGTTGATGTGGAACCCGAGCATCACGTAAACCTTGTAGTTCATCCGACCTCTGCGATTATTTGACGATCATCGTTCGACAACGGCACATTTCAATCAGAGCGAAAAAGCTCTCAGCACAACCCAAGTGCTTGTTTATTAGAAATGGGGGCTCCATTAACGAGACCTGCGAAAATTAATTAGGCCCAGGAAACCTGCTGCCAGGGCTGCAAATCCGCCCAGCGCCAGGCCCCAGCGCGGCCCGACTGTTTCGGCAAACCAGCCGACCAGCGGTCCGCCAATCGTGGTGGAACCCAAAAAAGCGATCGACCAGAAAGACATTACCCGCCCCCTCATCTGGGGAGAACTGCTTAACTGGAGGATGCTGTTTCCAAGGGAAGTGAAATAAATCGAACACGCGCCGGCAAAAACCAGAGCTGTCCCTGAAAGGAAAAGGGTCGGCATAAAAGCCGCCCCAAGAACCGCAGACCCGAAAAGAAAACCAGCAATCACAAGGAGGGAGGGTGCGTTCTTTTTCTGACCGGCAACCGCCAGCCCGCCGACCACAGCCCCTATCCCCAACGCCCCGGTCAGGAAGGCATAACTGCCCGCATCTCCTTTGAAGGTGTATTGGGCAATTAACGGCAGGCTGACCTGAAATTCGAAGGTGAACGTGCCCACGAAGGCCATCATCAGCAGAGTATTCCGCAGAATTGGCCTGGAGAGTACATACCGGACCCCCTCCCGGAACTGACCTTTGGACTTCGGCGATGGCGGGGTGACCAGCAATTCCTGCGGGTGCATCCTATTGAGCATGAACACTACGGCTGCATAGGAAATCCCATTCAGAATAAAACAAGGCGCCAGCCCGATAACTGCGATCAGGCCAGCCGCAATTGCGGGGCCAATCACCCGCGATAGATTCACCAGACCCGAGTACAGCGTGACGGCATTCCTGAGTTTTTCTTCCCCCACCATTTCCACCACAAAGGTCTGGCGGGCCGGATTATCAAATACGTTGACCCAGCCCAAGCAAAAGGCCAGGAGGAAGACCATCCACAACCTGACCTGGTTCGTGGCCACTAAAACCCCAAGGAACAAGGCCAGAATGCCGGCTGCAGATTGGGTGAAATAGAGTACTGTCCGCTTGGAGAAGCGGTCGGCCACCACCCCGCCCAGCGGTCCAAAGACCAGAACGGGTATATATTGCAGAGCTGATACGATCCCCAAAGCAGTCCCCGAATTGGTGAGCTTCAGGACCAGCCAGGCTTGAGCGACGGACTGCATGAAGGTCCCAGAGGTGGAAATGATCTGGCCGATGTAATACAGCCGATAGTTGCGAACCTGAAAGGAGGAAAAGGTCTCCCGCCCGAATCGTTTAAGGGTTGCTGACAATTGCGGCATGTATCCAAGTATACTATCTGCCACGGGGGGAACTGGGTATGAAGGGCATACAAGCCGTCTTATAATATACTTTCCGGAGGCACCTGATGAAAAATACCCGACTTGAACATGACCTGCTGGGCGAACGCGAAGTCCCTGCCGGGCGCTATTTCGGCATCCAGACGCTGCGCGCCACGGAGAACTTCGCCATCACCGGCATCCCGATCTCGCACTACCCGCGCCTGATCAAATCCCTGGCTTATATCAAGAAGGCCGCTGCCCAGGCCAACCAGGAACTGGGCCTGCTGGAGCCGAAACTGGCTGAGGCGATCGCGCGGGCCTGCGACGACCTGCTGGCCGGGAACCTGCTGGAAGAATTCGTCGTGGATGTGATCCAGGGCGGGGCGGGGACCTCGACCAACATGAACGCCAACGAGGTGATCGCCAACCGGGGACTGGAACTGCTCGGCTACGAAAAGGGTCAATATGAGATCCTGCACCCGCTCAACCACGTCAACATGTCACAATCCACCAACGACGTCTACCCGACCGCCCTGCGCCTGACCCTCAGCCAGAAGCTGGATGGCCTCATGCTGGAAATGACCCACCTGCAGGAGGCTTTTGCCCGCAAAGCAGATGAGTTCGCGGATGTGATCAAGATGGGGCGCACCCAGCTGCAGGACGCCGTCCCGATGACGCTCGGGCAGGAGTTCGGCGCCTGGGCCATCATGGTGAGCGAAGATATCCAGCGGGTGCAGGAAGCCCAGGCGCTGATGCGTGAGATCAACATGGGCGCCACCGCCATCGGCACCGGTCTGAACGCCCACCCGGATTACGCCCGGCTGGTGACCGAAAAGCTGCGCGCTCTGACCGGGATCCCGTTCGTCAGCTCCGAAAACCTGGTCGAGGCGACGCAGGACGCCGGGGCCTACGTGCAGCTCTCGGGCGTGCTCAAACGGGTGGCGACCAAGCTCTCCAAGATCTGCAACGACCTGCGCCTGCTGTCCTCCGGTCCACGTGCCGGGCTGCACGAGATCAACCTGCCCGCCATGGCCCCCGGCTCGACGATCATGCCGGGCAAGGTCAACCCGATCATCCCGGAAGTGGTCAACCAGGTGGCGTTCGAAGTGATCGGGAACGATATCACCGTCACGCTGGCGGCCGAGGCCGGTCAACTGGAACTGAACGTGATGGAACCGGTCATCGCCTACAACCTGTTCACCTCGCTGGATATGCTCGGACGGGCCTGCCGGACCCTGGCCGAGCGCTGCGTGGACGGTATCACTGCCAACCGCGAGGCCTGCCGCTGGATGGTGGAACACAGCATCGGGCTGGTGACCGCCCTCAACCCATACATCGGCTATGAAAAATCCAGCCAGGTGGCGGAAGAGGCCCTGAAGAGCGGACGGTCGGTCTATGAGATCGTGCTGGAGAAAGGTTATCTCAGCCAGGCCGAACTGGAGGATATTCTCTCGCCCGAGAACATGACCAGGCCGAGGTATATCCACAAGAAAGTCGTGTAACGCGTGCAACGATAAACGTGGTTTAATAAAAGCAAGGGATAAGCAAACCTTCGCCGCAAGATATTCCCAAATTCCTTCGGAGCAGATCCAACCTATGGCCAAGATTGGGATCATAACGGACAGCACCTGTGATATTCCTGAAGCCCTGCTGGAGCAGTACGGCATCGTTGTCATCCCGCAGGTGGTGATCTGGGGAGAGGAACAATATCGTGACCGGATCGACCTGCAACCCAAAGAGTTCTACCAGCGCCTGGTGATGGAGCGGGTCAAACCCCACTCTTCCCTACCCAGCCCGGGCGACTTTCAAGAGGCATTTGAAAGGGCGATCAGCTCGGGGGCGGATGAGCTGGTCATCCTGACGGTCAGCAGCGCGATGAGCGGCACGTATGAAATGGCCAGAAGCGCAGTCAAAACGCTTAACATACCCGTTGCGGTGGTTGATTCGAAGGGCCCGAGCATGACCCTGGGCTGGCAGGTGCTGGCGGCGGCGTGTGCCCGGGAGGCCGGCGCGGACCTGGACGGCATCCTCAAGCGGGTCGAGCAGGTGCGCAGCAAGCTGGCCCAATTTGTGGCCATGGATACACTGGAATACTTAAAACAGGCGGCCGGATCGGGGGCGCGGCACGCTGGGCGGGCACGCTTCTGAAGGTGAAGCCGCTCGTTTCCATTAACCACCGGACTGGCCTGGTGCAACCCGAAGGCCTGGTCAGAACGCACAGCGCCCTGGTGGAGCTGCTCTACCGGAAATTCTTTGAAACACTCAAGGGGGGAAAGAACCTGAGGATTGCGGTACTGCACGGTGATGTCCCGGAAAAAGCGCAGGCGCTGGCGGAGCGCATCCGGGCAGAGTATGCTCCCCTGGAACTGCTGATCAATATCACCGGCCCAGTATTGGGTATCAACACCGGTCCGGGGGCGCTGGCTTTGTGCGGGTATGCGGAGGATTGAGGGGGAGGAAAGAACTCTCAACACGAAGGCCACGACCCCGCTGAAAAGCGCGGGGCAGGCGGTGCGCCAAGGAAAGAAAAAACATCCAATGTTTCATGGGAAGAACTAAAATACCATGAAAATCCAACATCCGACTTTGGATCTTATGGTGTTTTCCTTCAAAAAAAGGAATTTCCGCAGTCTGGTCCAAAATGCGCTGGAAGGAAGCCGCGCGCATGGATTGTTCAAACCCTGTGCGTGTGAAGAAACCAAGAAAGTGCGCGAGGTTTATTTTCGGTTTTTAAGGTGCTGGGGTATTTGTTCCACAGATCGAACAGCGGAAAGGGGGGAGAGAAAGGAGAGCAGAGAGTAGGTGATAAGGTGATCAGGCAACAAGGTAATCAGGTGATCGGGGATTAGGTGATCAGGGAACAGGCGACCAGGTAAATAATTGAATACTTGAAGCTGGCGGCATGGAAAGATCCTTTCAACCTGGCGGGGGATTTGATATTTGAATTAAAAAAGAGAACAATTCGAAGTAGGATAAAGAGTGGAGAGCAGAAAGTTGAAAAAAGGAGGCAAGAAATTAACATTTCAAGGCGTTTTTTATTCATTTTTTTGGGATTTGGTAAGATAAATTGATTTTTTTTGTCTGAGGTCCTGGCAGGTATGGCGAGAGATTTGTTTTTGATTTATTCCTCGGAAACAAATCCGGGGGGAGGAAGAGGAGTAGAGAGCAGAGAGAAGAGAGCAGTGAAGAGCAAGTGAGGGAGGGGCAGGACGGAGGAGGGCATCGGCAGGCAGCCTGAATAAATCGAAGCACGGAAAGACGATATGCCTTCCCGTGCATGAGGGTAATTTTAGAACATATATTCTGGTTTGTCAAGGTTGCCGGAAACAGAGTATGCAGACTTCCGAAGTTTCCCCTGCGGGGACGAGATCAAAAACTTCGGAAGCCTACTTTAAGGATGTGCTTACTTTCAAAGATACTGTCACCTGATGCAGATGCGGCCGGCAGCAGGCGGGAGGCGAGGGGAGCAGGAACCGTGAAGCGATTACGTGATGAAGAGAGTACCGGCACCCGGCTTGCCAAGGTCAGAAAGAGGCAGCGCCTGGACCTTATCGGCGATAGGGAAGGAAAGAGAGCCGGGGTAGATGACGAAGAGGCGATCAAGTTCCAAATCTTCAAGGGCGGTGCGCATGGAGGGGGTCAAGCGTGGTCCATCGACATGTTTGCATTCCACGCCGATACGGCGGCCATTCTTGATCAGGAGCAGATCCAGTTCAGCGCCATTATGGGTGGCCCAGTAGTAGGCTTGCTCCGGGAGGACCACCTTGAGCACTTCTTCTATGGCATAACCTTCCCAGGAAGCTCCATTCTTTGGATGGTTGTACAGCTCCACATCGGAACGGATACCGAGCAGATAATGCAGCAAACCGGAATCACGGAAATAAATCTTGGGGGCTTTGACCTGGCGTTTTTTTAGATTCACATACCAAGGCTGAAGAACGCGAAGCATGAACACATCTTCAAGGATATCCAAGTACCGCCGGGCCGTCGGTTCGCTTACACCGAGCGAGCGGGCAGGTTCAGCCGCATTCCAGATCTGCCCATGGTAATGGGCAAGCATGTTCCAGAATTGCAGCAGGGTAGCAGGCGGAATACGCACACCCCAGGCAGGCAAGTCCCTCTCCAGGAACATTTGAATGAAATTCTTGCGCCACACCAAACTATCCGTTTCATTGGCAGCCAGGTAAGAGAGCGGGAAACCACCGCGCAACCAATGGCGTGGCAGCTCTTTCACGCCGATTTCCTCCAAGCTGAATCCGCTGACTGGTATCGTTTCCAGCCTGCCTGCCAGCGATTCGGAGGAGGCGCGCATCAAGTCGGGTGAAGCACTGCCCAGAATGAGGAAGCGGGCTGGCAGCGGGTCACGGTCGCAGAGTACTCGCAAAACTGGAAATAGATCCGGCCGGCGTTGAATTTCATCAAATACCACCAGCCCGCGCAAGTCTCGAAGGGCAGTCATCGGCTCTTCCAGGCGGTTGAGGCTGGTTAAATCCTCCAGATCAAAATAATTTATGGAGTCAGGCGCGACCAGTTGGCGGGCGAGGGTGGTCTTGCCGGATTGGCGTGGTCCGATCAATGCCACAACCCGGCTGCGACCCAGGGCAGTACGAATTGAAGAAAGAAGTAAATCTCGTTGAATCATAAGGGAATTATACCATGAAAAAGGAAAACATTAATTTCTTTTTTCCTGGTATATAAAGCATCTTGAAATTCCATCATCCGATGATGGAATTTCAAGGTATACTGGTTTTATGAATTCGGGAGAATTGAGGTCATGTCTCTCAAAGGCCAGGCAAAACAAGCATTGAATTTCATGGAGTGAGCCATGCACGACGATTGTTTCAACATCCTCCACACCCGCTTTGGCTTCGAGGCTTTCCGTCCCGGCCAGCAGGAAGCCATCCAGAGCCTTCTTGAAGGGCGGCACACCCTGGTGGTCATGCCGACTGGTGCGGGGAAGTCACTCATCTTCCAGATTGCCGCTTTGCAATTGGCAGGTATCACCCTGGTCATTTCCCCGCTCATTGCCTTGATGAAAGACCAGGTGGACAGCCTCCAGCGCCGCGGCATCCCAGCTACGTACATCAACAGTGCCCTTCCCGCTCACGAACAGGCGGAACGCCTGGGTTGTTTGTCGCACGGCGATTATCGCATTGTTTATATTGCCCCGGAACGATTGCGAATCGTACCCTTTCTCAAGGCGCTCCCAAACTGTGAGCCTGCTCACCGTTGACGAGGACTTGGGCTTCGAGCCTGGCGGTTCGAGGTTCAATTCCTGTATAGTGTAATTTTCAAAATAAATTATCCCATTTCATCGAATACTGGTTGTAGGACTGTAATCATAGCTGCCATTTTTTCTACTGCCCAGGTTTTCAAGTCTTCTGTAAATTGGCCTTCTTTTATCTGGATGTATAGTCTTGACCCATTAGGGCCCCAATCTTTTTGTATAACAACTTTCTCCTGTAGAGCTTTTTCTAGCTGAGGAAGTTTACTTTCAACTCCCGCAAAAAGTTCAAGATTAGTCTGTTTATTACCTTTCTCAAAATGAAGCTCTACGGCAAAGCTGTCACGAGGCCGGCCATGAAAACTCCACTCGTAATGAACTGATCCTATACCTGTGGGTATTTGATAATAAAATTTTGGTCGTGGTTCTAAATATTCATCCGGAATATTTTTCTTCAGGCGGTTAATTAATGCTCTATAAAACTCTAAGTATTCCACTTGACTAACGGTTAATGACCGATCCTCTTTCCTCTCAGCATCAACAATAAAATCCCGTGCTTCTGGTAAAGGTATCAACACATTAGACTCGAGAGCTATATTTCCATCTCCCATATCGTAGGGTAAGAGTTTGACACAAGAAATATCAAGACCGAACTTCCTGAGCCAAAGCACGGATGCGGTAACTTCTGAACGAAACTGTTTTGATATCAAAATAATCCGGGGGCGATCAGAAAGTTCTTCAAATTCTTCGTTCTCTATGAATGCCAAAACAATTTCTCTGGCCTGTTCAACAGATAGGTTCTTGCCATCTTTCTCCTCATGCATTTTATATAATAATACAATGTCATCCAACCTAAGATTTGAGCAATAAGCGGCATACTTTATCGCTTGTAAATCAACAGTGCGCCCACTGTCATCGTGTTTCAGCTCAATCACTACAAGATTACCTTCTTTATCGACAGCAAGAATATCTAAACGTTCGTTTGTTTTATCAAACTTATCATATTCAGTCGTGATTACGAGAAGCTCCTCCCCTACAATATCAGGGTACCCCTCAACCCATTTTTCAATGTGCTGGCGCTCAAGAATGTTGTGTGTCTTGAAGTCGGTCTCTTCACAAGGGAAAATTCTGTTCTTCTCTTTGTCAAGTCGGTATATCATAATTTCTCCTCCAAGAACAAAGTCGTGATTCTATAGAAATTGATATCTTTACCTAACATAGCATTTTACTCAGGGCTCACTTTGCCGCCTTCTCGATGATATGAGGTTATTTTATTAATGATTACCAGGAACGATGGGTAATTTCCTCGTGTTGGCTTTAGCCTTGCTCCTTATACTCGAAATAATCGGATAATTAATGTTATGTTTATTTATTTGTAAATTTAAGGGGAGAAACAGGTGTGAGATTAATTCCTCTTCTAATATCCAAGGCTCTTCTTGATATATCCATGTAACAAAAGCATTTTCCCCCATCCATTCACTTAGTGTTTTTTCACCTGTCCAAAAGGTCATTCGCTTACCACTTCCAAAACGTCGAAGCTCTATCTTGAGTTTTTCACTCAGAAGACAGCCAAGGGTCAGTCGTAAAGTAGAACCTTCGGCGTTGCCGCTATAATGATTTCGGATCCGGTCATAAATTGTCTGATTACTAGGTGGCTTTCCATTTTTTGGTGGAGAGTTTGGTGAAATACCAATGTAAAGTAAATAAAGGTTTTCTAATTTTACACATCCATCGGTCCTTATATAAGGTGGAATTTCTTTGAAAAACCATGCATAAATCCCAGGCGATTTATTGATTGGGCATGGCTTAGATAATACCTCATTGCGTGACCAAACCCTGGCTGGAAAAATTAATGAGTTGCAAATAATATTCATTTGACTCTTATGTATATCGGTGTCATTACCTTAGCCTATGCGTCTAGGTCCCTATCCTAGAGATGCATAAGCTTAATGTATGATGAAATGGTATGTAATGGTAGGTTATTTAATCCTTTATTATTCAGTTTTTACTTCTGTTTTTTGTTCACTGGTCGGGGCAATTGATTTTATTAGATCTGACCTGGCTTGCTGTTTAACAAGCCCTTTGAGGCCTTCGCACATACTGTTTGCTAGAAGAAATCGCTGTGTTTTATCCAGCCGGCTTTGAAAGTCGCTCAATTGTTTAGATGTTTGATTATAAAGATAGAAATTGATGCCAGAGATAACTTCGACTAATGCACCACTTATCACGCTGATAATAGCTGCATTTTGGAGGTTAAGAAAAATAATGGAACTTACTGCTGCAATAAAAAATAGTAAGCCTATTGCTGCTGCTATTAGAGCCCAAAGAAAACTCTTCTTTGCTTGATCTAAAACCAGGTTGTGATAAGTTGTTAGGAGTTGAATTTGTGATGCCGCAACTTCTTGTACATGGGCGGGATCTGCTTTTGCTAACCTGTCTATTGCATCTTTGCTTGATCTTGTATCTATCTCTCCCCTCCCCATTCTTACAGCAGTTAGTTTTTCTATGATCATCATTAATAATGCAAAAACTACAATTGCAATTATAGCTAGCAATAGCCAATAAACCCAAGTAAATAAAAAATATTTCCCGAATTGAATCCAAATAATAATAAGGATGGCAAAAGCTGTAAACAAGAAACTTATTAGTATGCTGCTTCTTCTCATATTTATTCACCTATTTATTATGCTGCAATGCTAGTAAATCTGACGGTTCTAGGTTTAAATCCTAGTCGAGGCATTTCCATCTGATTTAATTAATAACAACCCATAAGCATTCAAATACGGGAATTGGAAATCTTATTGAGTTTAGAATCACTCACTCCAAAAAGAGCCGTCTTTTATTTCTACCATATCCCAAATAGTATCTAATAATTTTTTCCCTACTTTGAGAGTTTGCTCGTCGCGGATGTTGGATAAATCAACCTTGATCGGTTCCTTTTCTTCAGTTATTGGATGGCCATACATTTTCAAAGAGTACCACCTCTTTGATCCAGATTTGCTTTATTTACTGACATGAACATCGATTGTCACTGTGTAATCTTTATTCTTCATTATTTATTATCTCCTCTCGATAAAGCTGAATTATAGACTGGGTGGAATTATTAGTAGTATAGAACATATACAAACCAATTACAAGACCGCCGTGTTTTCGGTGATTGGATTGAGTTATTTGCCAGGCGGCCCTAATTCCACTTTCTTGTTATGAATAATATATTTTGCGTATCAAAATAGGTATTTTGAGAAGGGGAAATTTTTATTGTCGAAAGCCCCTCGTCTAGGAGTTGAACCTCGAACTTAGCGGCTAAAAGTTAAAATCTTACAAATATACAGCAATCTGATTCAATTTAAGCTAAGTGGCGGGTCCTCTGCCCGTCGGTTTTGGACGCATGTAAACATTGTTATTTGAACGTAGTAAAGGCTTTCAGTAATTTCATAGTTGCTTCATAATTTAATTTATCGCCCTCATAGTAGCATAAATATAGTCCTTGGAGGTTAGATGGTAAGTGTATTCCTTCGTGAACAAGTAGAATGAAATTACGCCCATAAAGTGCCATTGACGCTCCAATTTCAATGAGAACATTTTCGTTAATTTTATGATGGATTGCTCCTGCCTTGTCCAGTAACTCGTCTTCACTTTCAACGTGGATAACGCCAGCAAAACATGACTTCATATCCTCAAGGACTTTATCAGGCACAGGTTTAGAAGTAGTCTCGTGTTCTTCAGCAACAATAGGGACAAATTTTCCAAAGGACAATAAATCTTTTAGCTGAGTAACAATCTCCTTATTTTTTCCATGAGTGATAAAAACTCGTTGGTTTGAAGGAATAATTGGAGTATCAATTTGAGGAGTTGTTGTTCCAGTTGTTGGTTCGGTCTCACTCTCAACTTGCAATTCTTTAGTGACAGGGATTGCCTCTTTAGTTTGTCCTTGTGCGGCATCTAATGCGACAAATGGCCCTGTCTTAGTCTGAAGAATAATTCCTACAAACTCTCCATTACGCTTAATTATTTCCAGGACGTTATCAAGTCTATCTGGTGGAACTCCCATATCGGCAAGTACATTGCGAGCAATTTTATCTTGCGGGAATTTCGCATGGTTATACCGCTCAAAAAACTGCCTAGCTATTTCAGGGCGCAAGGCACATTCTACTTTCGCCAGTAGATCGTCGTTCTCTACGATTGGAGCAACCACGCGGCGACCTAAGTCAGTAAGAGAAATATTCTGGGCATTCTTCCCCCCTACTGTAATTCCATATGCAATAGATGCTCCACACAAGTCTTGCCATCCAGAACTTGTAGGTGATATATCTACTGACATAGCTAATTGATGCGGCATGGCGGGCTTACCCGCAAAATCATCGTATAGACTCTGGCCAAGTCGGATAGCTTCGGATAAGCTTAATCGAGGAATTTCGGATTGACTGATGTATGCTCTTTTCGATTGAGCCACTTCTGGATTTAATGTTTCTTGTGGAGTAGCAACTTGTTTTTTTGTCATTCTTTCCTCCTTAAAGGACAGATTTCAATATTCCTCATTCTATTCGGATAACAGTTCTCAGTTCAACCTTCATCGATATAATTGTTATATTATATTCACTAAATCACTTGGCGGGGGCATGGCGGAAAATCTCCCGTACTGAGTAGATCTATGAGGATTGGTCATCAAAATGGAGATTTTGAGTAGAGAGTTCTATATTTTATCGAAAGCTCCTCGGTGAAGATTTGAATCTTGAAACTAACGGCTCTGTGCTCAATTCATATACAAATACATTTATCTTGGGGCTTTTTTTTCAAAAGTCCGACTTATCAGAAGCGGCAGAATTGCTGTTCGCTGAAGCTGGGGGAAGTTTGGATCCCAATTCACTAGATAATTTTTCAATGTACCGAATCATGCTTTTCCCGACAATCTCAATTTCATCAGGCGAAAACTGGAGCAATTCATTCTCGTTAAAGGTAGGTTTCAGTTCTCTTGGTGTAGCGTTCCTGATTTGGTTTAAAAGTCGTTTATTTACTACACTGCCCGAATGGACAATCACATGCCTGCATGCCTGACCTACAATAATATTATTCACGTCTTGATCTTGCTTGGGTTCGTATCCAAGCCAATCACGAAAAGCTCGCGGAATGCTTTGCATGTCCTGAAAACTGATATCCTTTGAAGAAACCACTAACTCTCCGATATTTCCTAAAACATCGTAGTTTATTGCTTCGAGCTCAGTCAAAGATACCTTGATTTCTTCTTTCCCGCAATTGGGCAGTCTCAATCCTTGTTTTAGAAACTCAGTCAAGTACCTGTTGAACATATCGTTTATGGCTAAGCCAAAATATGAGACTAACAAAACCAAACATTGGTTAAAAACAGTTTGATACTTGGACCGTAGTGAATTGTGATCCCTTACATTCTCTAAAGCCTTGGCTGCATTTTCGGCCGCGTTTATTTGAAGTCTATTAACTCCTTGGACATTCTTTTGAGACAGAATTAGATTTATAACAAAATCAAGAACCACTCGATCAAAGTTAGCGAGTTCATAAACTGACTTGACATTTATGTTAAATTGATCAACAATTTTGTTCATAAAGTCCTATCTTTTCCTGCCAGAGAATTTTTTATAATCGTATTTATCTTTAATATGCACTAATTATTTTAGTAAATTAGTGATAATTATGAAATTAGGGATCATAATTATTCTGGAACCGAAATATCTAGTACTAAATGATCTGTTATTCGTAAATATTACATATATTTTCGAATTAAGAAATCTCAAGAGGATTTAAGATTTTTATTTGTATGTTATTTATTATGTCTTCCTTCGAATCATATGTTGATAAGGGTAAAACCCATGGATATTGTTTGAAATGCTCAAACATTCCGTATTCTGTTTGAGAACTTAAAATAATAGGCTGTACTTTTACCGAAGGTAAGTTTGGCACTGTTAACTGACAATTCCTGTGGTATTGATTTAGCATCTGTAATATCAGCAATAATAAATTTGGATAAATGTGCCAGTGTGACAACTGTCTCTGTGATATCTTTAGAGCTTGGTTTTTCAAAGTCAAATAATATTGGAATGTAATTTCTTAAACGTAAATTATCTCTAATAGCATTAAGTACATCGTATCTATCCGGAGTAAATCTACCTAGTATTAAAACTGCTTTCTTTCCGATAGTATCTATTACATCACGAATGTTTTTATTGTTAATTAACAAGTGAATAAATTGTGCCACCTGAATATTATCGACAGTAATTACTGGTTTAGTAGGCTCAGTGATAATTAAATCTCTCTGAATTGCACCTTCCACATTATTGTCCCAAGCGGATATTCCATATACATATGAACCTGTAAGGTCCGCATTTTCAAAGTCTGTTTTTATGGCTATTGCCTGTCTTAATATTGCATTATGTAATATACATCCTGATAAGTTTGCTTTGAATAATCCGACCCCCCTAAAATCAATATTCGATAGATCTCGATTTCGCAAATCAATTCTGGTTAGGTCTGGTTGGACTCTTAAATTCCTACCCCTCCATTCATTCCACGAAAGAACATCGCCTTCTAATATAACCTTCATATGGTCTCTATTGCCCATTTTTAAACCCTTTAAAAAAGCTTGTAATATATGTGGACGGACCTTTATGTGGAAGTCGAACTCTTTTTTATATAGTCTAGTTATCCATAATCTATCTTAACCCAGTGGTTAATTTTATAAGTCAATTCCAATTACAAATAACAGAAGGGATCTCCCGGCTCATCAAATACGGCCGGCTGCCTTTCCCAATTACGAGCGCAAAATAATTGATCGAGTATTTCATTATATTTTGGTCTTGATAATATAGCTAAATCAATACTTGGATCAGTTAGAACCGATTCTATTTCTTGTTTAATCGCCAACTTGCTGTTCAGTACTTGTTCGGCAAATCGGAAAGAGTAGGTTTGTAATCGAATTTTCATGTGTTTATCCAGATCAATCTAGGTTTAAATCACTCAGGATTTTCTCGTTACTCTATCATTTCCAGTTTGGGTTTGATAGCAGTAGGGCTATTTTCGCTTACTTTTCTTTTTAGCTTTTATCTTCTCCGCGATTAGAAAAGAGCTTTTTGGCCGTTCGACCCATCCAAAAGTAGATGTTTCCTTAATTTCTTTTGCAAGGAATTCGGCTTCTGGAAACAGGCTAGTATGGGTGATTCCAAACATAATTAAGTCAGCGCGAATTGCTGGAACAGACGATTCATTTACTATTAGCTTAATAAGGATATCATCTGTCACCATTCTAGAGAGAGGCTCTTTTTTCTTGCCATGGATAGTAAAGCAACTTTTCTGAGCACTCATCCTAGGATGAATATAAGTTGGTTTAATCGCTAACTGGAAGATCAAGGCCCCCTTTATTTTCTTCCCATGCTGCACGAATATTTGCATTCCCTATATTGATTGTTCCATCTTTTGGTTGGAACCAAGCAATGGGAAAAACTCCAGGGACTATCTTATTAGTGGTAGAAAGTTGATTCAATTCATCAGGATTTAACATCCATATTACAGGTTGACTAAACTCTAAGGCAAAGTAGAGACCGATTAATGCTCCTTCAGTCCAATCAAGGAGCCTGGTAGGCACACGCAGATGTTGCATTAGAAATAGCCACTCGTCGACTGCATTTCTGTTTGGAGTCGTGTAATCAGTAAAAGCGGGAGCCATTCGCCTAAAAGATTGCAGAATCCGGTTCTCATCATATCTTCTACCAGAAGGCAAAGGTCGATATAGACTTGGCAAAAGGGGTGTATCTTCTACAAGGGGTTCACCTCGAAACCATGGTGTGGTTCTTGCATCCCATGCAGACGCGACGCCTCTAATAGCGCTAGTAAATGTTTCCATGGAATCAACGTAAATTTCCATTTTACATTCCTCCGATTTGTCCCATTTGGCGCTCGCCTTAGTTTATATAATAGGTTATTGAACCGCGGATTGCAATCTTTCCTCCAGTATATAACCAATTTCCCCCAAAGACAATAACCCCTATCACCTCAACTCATATATCATTTCAGTTTGATTGTAAAGTCGTTAAGGGAGATTAAGCCTGTTACGGATCCATACAAGGAATTTGAAAATTCCTTATTAAATCGCTTGACCTTTCAGAAAATTTCATTAGACTGCGCTTGCCGGTCATTCCCCGGCACAAGGAGATTTTACAATGAAAACAACAGTAAGTTTTGAATACGATGGTACGGACGCCGAAGTCATTTCAGAAATTAAGAGCCTATTTGCTAGGTTGGATCCAACAGTGGCAGTTGTTGAGGTCAAGGCATCCAAGCCCAAACGTATATTGACCGAAGCCCAGAAGAAAGTAATCCGGGAACGTTTTGCAGCCGGTAGAGCTAAGGCCGCCTTAGCCCGTGAAGCCGCCGCTATTGCATCAGCCAAATCAATTGCAAAGCCTAAACCGTCGTCTACGCTTCCGATCCCCAAAACTGGTCATAAAGTGGAGGCGAAGCCAGCCGCTGCATAGTAAATCCGTGTGATGACACGAATAAATTGGAGCCCTTAATCGGGCTCCTTTTCCGCTGTGCCAAGATTACAAAACCAAGTAGACTAGTGTAATTGGACTAATTAAGTCAATATAGATTTTGATAAACTAATTTAGCGAGGAAAAAATTTTCCATATATGGATAACATTTTTCAGGTTTTTGTATGAAAAGCCCCCGCCATTTTGGCGGGGACGAAAACATAAAAAAAGGAAGGATATTGGGCGCAATCTATCAATTCACCTAAATCCTAAAGGTGTAGTATGCGACCGCGCCGAGGAAATCGACGGTATTGCCTCCGAGGCCGACTGCCAGCGCGCACTCGACCAGGACGTACTCGGCCTTGTCAATCCAGAATGGCGTGGTGATGGTGAGTACGATCTTATGCTCGTCAACTGCCTTGGCAGTGGCTGCACTGAGATCTGCGGTCTTGGTCTGCGCGGCGACGACTGCGTCTGCACCGTCTGCGCCCCGGGTCACCTTGTTGATCGTCCAGGTGAGCGAGGTTGCCTCGGATGCAGAAACCGGCGGCACCTGGGCCGGGGCCATGGAGACGCTTAAGAATGGCTGGGTTCCGGTCTTCGTGCTGGAACATGACAAGATGCCAGAGGGGAACAAACTGCTCCTGCAAAAAGGTGCGTTGGCTTTTCCGCATCCCTTCAAGGAATCCAGCCTTCATTTGGCCACCTGGTTGAAGGAGAGAGCGTCTGGTTTGATCTCCCGACCGGAACAGCCGAGTTTGTTTTGAAATTCCGGGAGTATGCCTTTGACCAGAATGAAATTTCAATCATTGTTCCCTGACGCCCCGGGCCAGCTTCATGATCTCGTCACGGTTGGAATAGACCTGCACAAGTTTGCCATCCCGCATCTGCAGAACCCGGTCGACATACTCGACCATGCGCAGGTCATGGGTTACCATGATGCCGGCACGATTCTGCTCGTGAATCAGCCCGGCAAAGGTCTCCACCACCTGGTAGGCACGCTCGGTATCCAGGCTGGCGGTGGGCTCATCGGCCAGCACCAGGCTGGGATTGTGGATCAGCGCCCGGGCAATGGCCACGCGCTGCTGCTGCCCGCCCGACATCTGCCCGGGCAGGTTGTTCATGCGATCGCCCAATCCCAGGCGCGCCAGCAGTTCCCGGGCGCGCAGCCGGCCGGCCTTGTCCAGCTTGTTGTTCAGGCGCAGCATCAGCTCGACGTTCTCCACAGCGCTCAGATAGGGCACCAGGTTGTTGGCCTGGAAGGTGAAACCGATCTTGTTGCGGCGCATCACGACCCGCCGGGTGTCACTCATCTCCGAGAGGTTCTGCCCATCGAGCAAGATCTGCCCGGAGGTGGGTTTCAGCAGGGCGGCCAGAATGGAAAGCATGGTCGTCTTGCCGGAACCGCTGGGTCCGACCAGGGCAATGAACTCGCCGGCCGAGACCTGCAGTGAGACATCATTGACGGCAAAGATGGTGTTTTCATCGGCCTGGTACTTCTTTACGACCGCGCGGGTTTCCAGGGCATAGTTGGTTTGTACTTGCGCGTTCATGAGCTCAACCCCAGTGCTTTGAGAGGCTCGATGCGGACCGCGTAGCGGATGGAAACCAGCCCGCCGAGTGGGCCGATCACCAGGAGGGCAGCCAGAGCGATGGCGGAGGTGCGGCCGTTGAAGACGATCGGGACGGTGGGCGGGAAGGAGAGCGAGAACAGGTAGGTAAGTGCACCCCCGATGGCCACGCCGATCACGGTGATGACCACGATCTGAATGACGGAGGCGGCCGCCACCACCGGGTTGGAAGTGCCGATGGCCTTCAGCACGCCGATCTGCGGCACCTTCTGCAGGAGTTGGATCTGGAAGAAACCACCAATCACCAACAGGCCGATGAACAGGGTAAAACCGCCCTGGGTGTTCAGGGTGCTTTGCTGGGCCGAATAGCCAGGTAAGGCCTGGATGGCCTGGCTAATGGTGGCGAGGTCGATGTTTTCCACCCTGGCAAGGATGTTCTTTCGCACCTGCTCAATATTTGCCGGGTCCTGCAGCTTAACCACGATCACGTTGGCGGTGGCGTCGTTGGATAGTAACTCGGCCTCAGACTGCGGGCGGATGCGATCCCAAGTCTGGAAAGGGACAAAAATGGACGGCTGCAGGCTGTATTGCTGCCCGTCAGAAATACCGACGATCTTCAGGGAGAAGAATTTGTCATCCGTCCCCTGCACCACGCGCACGGTCAACTCGCCGCCGACTGCCAGCCTGGCGCGCATGGCGGTATTGCGGTCAATGATGACCTCTTCGGCCGTGTTGCGGTTGAGCTGCTGCCCGGTTGTCACCTTCGGTTCCCCGACATGGCCGGGTTCCACACCCAGCATGGCGACCTTAAGGTTCTTTGCACCGCCATCCAGGATCAGGGTGGCATTGGATGTGCCGATCATGCCGGCATCGGCCACGCCATCGACACGGCGGATCTGGGCCACGCGGTTGGTATCCAGCCGGCTGGCGGCAATCAGGGAATCCGACTTGGCCTGGTAGACGAGAAGTTGTCCATCCAGCTTGGAAATGTATTCACGGTTGCCGTTGCCCAGGCCCTCGCCCAGGGCGGCGATGAACAAGACCAACAAGGTGATCAGGGCGATCACCAGGCTGACCAGCAGAAAGCGTCCGCGGTTGCGCCAAATCTCTTTCAGTGCCAGAAAAGTGGAAACGGTAAAGATCTGTTTCATTTGGCCCTCCCGGACCTGGCCCCTGTTTTTTTCACGCCCGGCCCAACAGGGCCTTCAAAGGAGGCTTTCCAGTCGGTTGAAAGGACGCCATCCAGCAAAAGCTCCAGCGGCGGGTGGTCGGCAATATTGTCGTAGTAATAGGGCATCTCAATCCTGCCGTCCTGGCTGATGATGAAAGTGCCCGACATCTGCATGGCATCCTGCCCGGCGGGCGGCATTTCCACCTGGTAACCCTTCTTGCGTGATCTGGAGACTGCATTCCAGACCTTGGGGTTGATGAGAGTCTGGAACAGGCCGCCGCGTTCCAGGCCATAAGCCTGGTAGGCCCTACGCTCGGGGTCGGCTAATGCCAGGAGGCCGGGTGCGAACTCCTTTGCAAATCCGGCAGAGGCCTCAGGGGTACCCTGCATGATGATTGCCAGGCCCAGCCCGGCCTTCTCAATGGCTTCCTTGCCTGCCACCAGATTCTCCAGCATTTCCTTGCACTGCGTGCAGCCGAAATGGCGGGTGAAGGCCAGCAGCAGGGGCTTTTTTACCCACAGGCTGGAAAGCCGCACCGGCTTCCCGGAGGTATCCAGCAACTCCAGGTCCGGGGCGGAAGAATTAAAATTTAAATGCTTCTTCTTTGACATTTTTCTCCTGTAGCAAAAACCGTGGACTACGTCACTGCGTAGCGAAGCTTACATCCACGCTCATGCCCGGGCGTAATCCGGATAGCAGTTTATCCAGCGTGATGGTGACCTTGTAGACCACATCCCCGCCCAGCTTGTCCGCCAGCGGCGAGATCACGCTCACCTTTCCGGTCAGATCCTGGTTCAGAGCCTTGACTGAGATCGTCACTGCCTGGCCGATCTTCACGCCGGGGACATCCCGTTCGCTCAGGTCAGTCGTCTCAATATGCAGGTGCCCGACATCACTGATCGCCACCAGCACCTGCCCGGGGGAGACATAATCGCCTAAGGAGGCATCCACTGCAGCCACCTGCCCGGCAAACGGTGCCACCAGCTGCGTTGCTGCCAGGTTATTCTTTGCGGTCTGAAGCGCCAGCTGCGCCTGCCGCAAGGCTGCCAGAGTCGTACCACTGGCGTCTGCGGGGACATTGCCTCCCGTCAGGACGGCCACGTAGTTCTGGGCGTTGGTCAACTGCGCGTTCGCCAGATCCAGTTTTGCCTGGGCCTCATCCACTGCCCGCTGCGTGGGTTTTTGTGAATACAGGCTGTAATAATACTGGGCATCTTCGTAAACCTTCCTGGCATTGTAGAGCGCCTGGTACAGCGCTGCTTCGCTGGCGTTGTTGATGTAATCACCGGCGTTTGCACTGTCATAAGCCTCCTGCGCCTTGTCCAGGCTTTCCTTGGCGATCACCATGCGGGCATACTGGTCCTGGATCAGGGGCTTATTCTGCCAATACTGCTGGTTGTTCACCTCGTATTGTGCATCGGTCACATCCTTCTGTGCCTTGGTGACCGCCAGCCGGGCAATGGCAATGGCTTCGGGCGAGGTCAATTCTCCCAGAGCCAGGTTGGCCTGCTGCAACTGGATCTGCTGGGCGGAATCGTCCAACTGGATTAACATCTGTCCGGCCTGGACCTGGTCACCGACTTTGACCCGCACCTGGGTGACATTTCCCGCCAACTTGAAGGCCAGGCTGACCTGCTGGTCGACAACCACCACGGCCGAGGCGGTGATGTTCCCCGCGGTACTGGCATTGGGTGAGGGGGTGGAAGCATTGCCAGCCAGGACGATGGTCGGGACGGATGTGGATGACTTGGAAGCGCCTCCGCAAGCCACAAGCGCCAAGGCAAGGATCATAGATAAGAACAACTTGGATCTCATTATTTGTAACTCCTGAATTGATATTGATTTGATGAAAACGCAGGTAAGCAGACCCCCGTTGTTCACTCAATATTTTGAGCTTCCTTCTTTTGACAGGTGGGGCAGAGCCCATAATAAAGCAAGCGGGTGCCAAGGACTTTGAAGCCGGAGGCGCCACTGATTTCAGCTTCCAGGTCTTCGATCCTGGCGGAGGGAATATCAACAATGGTATGGCAGGAGATGCAGGCCAGATTAATGTGGGGGGAAATATTTCCATCATAATGAACATTGCCATCCCCTGCATCACCCAGAACATTGATCGCTCCCAGGTCTACCAGAGTGTTGAGGGTGTTGTAGACGGTCATCAACGACAGGGATGGATATTGAGCGCGCACCTGCTGGTAGATCGAGGCAGCCGTTTGATGGGCATTGCTCCCACTCAGCAATTTGCAAATCGCCATCCGCTGGGGAGTTAGGGACATCCCGGCTTTCTTTAAGGTGGAGGTGATGAATTCAACCGTATTCATGATATAAATTTGTAATTATTATAAATTTATAGGTATTATAATATATAATTGGCATCTGTCAAGAGCTGGCTTTGGTTTCCCTAAATACCAGTCTGCGCACCAGAGTCTTGGGTCTGTGCGTGTCTTCATTTACCGAGCAAGGATGAGGTGTTTGGATTGCGGGAAAATTAACCGGCGACGGACATCCCAGTTTTTGGGGGGAAGCCTTCCGGTACAACTGTACTGCCTGCGCCAGCCGTTCGTAGGCAGCCGGGGCGGAGGGCATTAGGTGGAATATCAAATGCTCTACGCCCAGGGCCTCATAATCCGCCAAGATGGCCGCGATCTCCTCCACCGAGCCGGTGAGGATGCCGCGTTTCTTTTTCTGCTTCCAGCTCAGCAAGTCAGGGAAGACCATGCTGAGTAAAAAGGTAACGGACAGAGTAGCCAGGGAAATTGGTAAACAGGTGATGAGAGAGGAACCTAAAGGTTTCTCTGGAGACCCGTAACAAAGGTCAGGGTCACCAGCAGGCCCCAAAAGACGGCAGCAAGCACGGTGTACGGAATAAGCAGGGCAGTGGGCAGGCGGCCGATGAGCAACATCAAGACTTGTAACAGCATTTCGAGGAGAAAGGCAATCCCCAGCCAGAGTGAGATACGGAAAACAGCGGGCTGCTTGGAACGGCGGCGCCAGGCCTGTCCAAACACCGCCAGGAACATACCGATGGCTGCCAGAGATACGATCAGCCTGAGAACGTTGGCTGCGCCGTGCGCGTCCAATTGGAACTGCCGCAGGCTGTAGATCGGCCAACCCAGGCAGCCGGTGATCGAATTCTTGCCGCTCACCAGCACACCGCTCACCAATATTACGTAAATCACACCAGCTGTGGCCAGTACCAACTTGGCAAAAGGGTTATGAAATGTGAGACCGGCCGGCTTTGAGAGCTGGTCCCTTCCGGCACGGGCCATCACCGCTGAGGCGATCATGAGCGCAACCACCAGCAACGCCGACCCGACATCCACTGCGGCCCAGCCTGGAGCAAGCCCATAAAGCACCACCCTGGCGCCAAAGAAGCTCACCTCCAGCAGGAGTACGACCGCTACCAAAGGCGGGAACACAATCCAGCCTTGGTGACGTGACCGGACAAGGCCGGCGATGGCTGCGGCCAGGATGAGCAGACCGCTGACCAGCGCCAGGAAGCGGTGCGTATATTCCAGGATGGGGCTGGTTTCCAGGGGAGGATAAAATTTGCCGAAACAGCCCGGCCAATCGGGGCAACTGCGGATGGACTGGGTCACGCACAGGATGCCTCCCATGGCGATCAAAAGGACGCTGAAGATGGCTGCCACAGTCAGCAGGCTGCGATGCCATGAGGCGATAGGCGTTTGGGGTTGGCTGGCTTTTTGTTCCATTGTTCATTCCTGTTTTATAAATAATTATTTCAATGCGTCCCGTCATAACGGGATGGTTTCGCCTATTAATTTACTTAGATACTGTCAAGAAAAAACGGAATTCACCACAGATGAACGCGGATAAAAGGGATTTGTTTGATAAAAAGGCCTTTTCGAGTGAGTTTATTCTTTAAGATTTTAGCTCATCTGTGGTTATCTGTGGTAAAGATAAAGTCCTTAACAAGTCACTTAGTATCATTTCAGACTGGCAAGTGCCAGCAACAGCATCGAACCAAGCATGAAGATGGAAGAAACCCTGTACAAGGATGCGATTGCCCGCCGGACAGGGCGAGCCCAGGCAAAGATGGCCATTCCTGAAAGGCCTGCGCAGGCGACGAATTCCATCCAGAGCGCCACGCCGGGAGGCCTGAGCCAGGAATAGATGACTGTCATCAGTATGGAGGTAAACAGGCTGGAGAGTATCACGAGGCGATGCGTGGCTGCCCATCCATACGCACTCAGCATGGTAGGCACACCTGCGTTGACATAATCCTCAGAATACAGGATGACCAACGTCAGCGTATGGCTGGGGATCCAGAGAATAATGACCAGGGCCAGGAGCAGCCCCAGGGTATCAACCCGGCCGGCTGCCAGGGCGTGACCGGCCAGGATGGGCATGCCACCGGCAACACCGCCCCAAAGGATGGACCAGGCTGAACGGCGCTTGAGCCACAAGGTGTACACCAACACATTCAGACCGGCTCCCAACAGGACGATCAGGAAATAAAGCGGCGAGAGTGCCCAGGCCCAGAGCAAGCCCACAAATACCAGTGCAGAGCCCAGGATGCCGGCGGGAAGGGTGCCCACCTGCCCAGAAGCCAGAGGCCGCCCGCTGGTACGCACCATGCGGCTGTCGATATCATGGTCGAAAAGCATGTTGAGAACGGTGCAGCCGCTGATGGTGATCAATAGATCGATGACCAGGAATAAGAACTCCAGCCAATTCGTTTTGCCCGATCCCTGGCAGAGGTAGCCAGCTGCCCCGGTAAGAACCAGCAGAAAGGTCTGGCGGCTTTTGATCAGGGACCAATATTGTGTAGCGATGCGATTAGCTGTGGATGCGGTGCTGGACATGCGGCGAATGATACTCTAAATGGCTATCGCAGTGCTGGTGGACATTTGTATGACTTCCTCGGCGGTGACCTCACGGCCGAGCCGGTCAGAAAGGTAGATGGCTTCAGAAATAAGCATGGTATTGAGAGCCAGCTCGGCGGTCGGCAGGAGCGCCACCCGGCCTTGCAGGGCAGCGACCCAATGCCGCTGGGGACTGTCGAAAGCCTTTGCGTCAGCCCGCAGGTCGTGTGTCCGGCTGGAAAAGGCTTCCAGGTCAAAGCTCGAATCCATATCCAAATCTCCAGCGCTCTGGAAAAAACCAAACGGTTCCAGTTGGATGCCCCCCAGCGCACCAACCAGGCTGCTGCCTCCCAATCCTCCCAGATGAATGGCCCAGGCTTCAATCAGGTCGAGGGTCAGGCCACCCTCAAACTTTATTAAACCCAGGCCCAGTTCCTCGACGTTGTAGCCACTGACCTTGCGCCGCTGCGGGTCCATTTCGGTTTCCTGATAAATCTTCCCGGAGACGCGCCAGACCTTAGGGTTGCCAAGCAGGTAGAGCAAGGAGGCGATGTGATAAACGCCCATGTCATAGATGGCTCCGCCACTGGCGGTCTCTTTCTGGACAAAGGCCGGACTGCCATAGCCATCCACGTAGGGGCGGCCGCGCCGGCGAAACCCGACCGACCGGGCATGATAGAGATTCCCCAGACGCCCCTGGTCGATCAAAGCCTTGGCGGCTTTGACCTCGTCTGAAAACAGCGTGCTGAGTTGGATGGAGAGCATCCGACCGGCAGACCGGGCAGATTGGAACATTTTTTCGGCGTCACGGTAGGAGCCGGCCATGGGTTTTTCACAGTAGACGTGCTTGCCTGCTTCCAGCGCAGCCACGGTGACTGGCATGTGCAGGTTGTTGTGCAGGCAGACATCGACTGCCTGGACGGCCTGGTTTGCAAGCAGTTCACGGAAGTCGCTGTAAACTTCTGCAATACCATAACGAGCCTGCACGCTGCGGGTGAGTGCTGTGTCAATATCGGCGATGGCGACCACTTCGACTTCCGGGATGGCTTTATAGTTTTCCAGGTGGACCTGCCCGATCTGACCCACACCGATCACGGCGATTCGCAGTTTTTTGTCCATGCTCCTCCTTGTTAGAGATGATGAATATATTATCACTGTTCCTCTGAAAGAAAAGGTCATGACATTTGTCACTTGAAAGCCTGCTCCAAAATCCCTAAACTATGATTGAAAATGATTGATTAAGATTGATTATGAGCGATCAATTGAGCAAGCAACTCGTTTTCAGTCCCTTAGCCAACCCGGCAGCCATCGTCAGCGGGCCGAACGTGCGCTTTACCGTCCTGACCAGCCGCCTTCTGCGCCTGGAAGAGAGTCCCTCCGGCGTTTTCGAAGACCGCGCGTCCCAGGTTTTCTGGTTCCGTGAAAAGCCTGTGCCACCCTTCAGCTCCAAAGCATCCGGAGCCTCCATAGAAATTGAGACGGAACATCTTCTCCTGCATTACATCACCAATGAGAATGGCTTCAACAAAACTTCACTGACCATCAGGCTTAAGGAATTCGGAACAAACTGGACCTTTGGGAAGCGCACGCGCGGCAACCTGGGAGGTACTGCGCGTACCCTGGATGCCCATGTTGGAAAAATGCACCTTGAACGCGGGCTCATCTCCCGGGATGGCTGGACGGTTGTGGACGACTCAACTTCGCTGGTGTTCAATGAAGCAGGTTGGCTCATGCCGCGTGACCATCCGCAGCGCGATCTGTATTTCTTCGGTTACGGCCACGCCTTTGGCGATTGTATTCAGGATTTTACCCGCCTGGCTGGCGCCGTTCCAATGATTCCACGCTATTTCCTGGGCAACTGGTGGAGCCGTTACTGGGCCTACAACCAGGGTGAACTGCAAGCGTTGATGGAGGAATTCCGGGCCAACGAGGTGCCGCTCTCGATCTGCATTTTGGACATGGACTGGCATGTCACGAAGACCGGCAATCCGTCCTCCGGCTGGACAGGCTACACATGGAACCGCGCGCTCTTCCCGGACCCGCCCGGTTTCCTCCGCTGGCTGCATTCCCAGGGGTTGAAAACCGCCCTGAACCTGCACCCAGCCAAAGGAGTTTATCCCCACGAAGACCAGTACCCTGAAATGAGGCGCTGGATGGGAATGGAATCGACATCCCAAGATCCCATCCCGTTTGATCCAACCGACCCACATTTCATGGAAGGGTACTTTAAGATCCTTCACCACCCGCAGGAGGAGATCGGCATTGACTTCTGGTGGATGGACTGGCAGCAGGGAAGGAAGAGTAAAACTCCCGGGTCTTGACCCGCTGTGGTGGCTGAACCATTTGCACTTTTATGACCTTGGCCGCGATGGGCGCAAACGCCCGATCATATTTTCCCGCTGGGGAGGGCTGGGAAACCACCGTTACCCAATCGGATTTTCCGGAGACACGCTGATCAATTGGCGGTCGCTGGCCTCCCAGCCGCGTTTTACCGCAACCGCCGCCAACGTGGCCTACGGCTGGTGGAGCCATGACATCGGCGGGCATATGTTCAAGGATGGCTCACCAGAACTTTATGTGCGCTGGGTGCAGTTCGGCCTCTTCAGCCCCATCCTGCGCCTGCATTCAACCAACAGACCCGGCCTGGAACGCCGTCCGTGGCTGAAACCGCAGCGCCACTTTCAGGCTGCACGGCAGGCAATGCAGCTTCGGCACGCATTCATCCCGTATCTGTACAGCATGGCCTGGCGGGCCCACCAGACAGGCCTCGCCCCGGTTTTGCCAATCTATTACATGGATGATTCCCCCGAGGCGTATGAGTGCCCGGATGAATACTTCTTCGGCTCCGAATTGATTGCCGCTCCGATCATTTCCGCTGCAGCCGCCTCCACGGGCCGTGCCAGAAAAAAAGTCTGGCTGCCCGCCGGGATGTGGTTCAACTTTTTCTCCGGAGAACCGTTTGCAGGCGGACGATGGCATACCGTTGATGCTGAGCTGGAGGATATCCCGGTCTTTGCCAAAGCCGGAGCCATCGTTCCGCTTGCACCCAAGACCGGTTGGGGCGGGGTCGGGAATCCCGATACACTCGACCTTTTCATTTTTCCTGGTGCAGGCAACCGCTTTGAACTTTATGAGGACGACGGTGAAAGCACTGGCTATCTGAACGGTGAATACGTCCTGACTCCTTTTAGCCTTGAAAAAGCCGGGGACGTATTGACATTTGTTATCCACCCCGCTGCTGGCGACGGGCGCCAAATCCCGGCCAGACGCAGCTACCGCATCCAACTGCGCGGCGTGGACGAAACTACACACTGTTCACACCCGTCAGTTTTCCTGCCAGCGCTACGCACGCTGATCTTGGAACCCGTCAGCTTGAATTCAAACGAGAAATTCGAGGTGCAATTTGAACAAAAACAGCAGAAAACCCATCCTGACCCTGTATGATTGAAACGTATTGGCCAAGTTAGATCCAGAGCGATCATGGAAACGAGCTTTGTTTCAGGTATTGACCGACAGATCCAGATCCTGCACCTTTTGGAGCGCCAACAGCGCATCAGCGTGGCGGATCTGTGCGCCACGTTCGCGATCAGCGAAGCCACCGCCCGGCGGGACCTGGAGAGCCTGGCCAGCCAGGGCAAGCTGCAGCGCGTGCACGGCGGTGCGATCGTATTGACCCAGGCCCCGCCCGAGCAGCCCATCCTGCAGCGTCAGAATGAACAGGCGGACGAAAAGTTCCGCATTGGGCAGGCTGCCGCGGCGATGGTGCAGGCCGGGGAGACAGTATTCCTGGGCTCGGGGACAACCGTGCTCGAAGTCGCACGAGCCCTGCGCGGCCGGCGGGATCTAACGGTGCTGACCAATTCGCTGCCGGTGGTGAACACCCTGGCGGGTGCAGGCACCCTGGCAGGAGCGGAGGGGATCACGGTCATCTGCCTGGGCGGGGTGCTGCGCGACAGCGAACTCTCCTTCATTGGGCATATCACCGAGCAGGCCCTGGCGGAGGTGCGCGCAGACCGGGTTTTCATGGGCACGCGCGCCATCAGCCTGGAGTACGGCCTGACGCATGAATACCTGCCTGAAACCATGACCGACCGCGCCATCCTGAAAGCCGGGAAGCAGATCATCGTGCTGGCCGACCATACCAAGTTCGGGCGCGCTGCCACGGTCCGGCTGGCCCCACTCGAGAGCATCCATACCCTTATTACGGACAAAGGTACTCCCCTTGAATTCCTGGAGGCCGTTCAGGAACAAGGCGTGAGAGTGGTAGTCTCATAGTCGTCAGTCTGATAGACTTATAGTCTTATCGGATAGAGTTTTTTTCTTGGGCTTCGTGTTCTTTGTGGAGATCCATGGAATTTGAAAATTATCGCCCGCAATCCAAGCTGGTCACTAAAACAACACTGGTCGAAAGACCGCGCTTCCCGGCCTTCGATGCCCATAACCACCTGGGGGAGGACTTCGGCGGTGGATGGGACCAGAGACCCCTGCCCGAACTGCTCTACCTGCTCGACCAGGCGGGCATTGTCCGTTACGTGGACCTGGATGGCGGCTGGGGCGAACACCTGCTCAACGCTCACCTGGAGCACTTCAAAGCACCCGCCCCGGAACGCTTCCTGGTCTTCGGCGGGGTGGACTGGACTCAGTGGCAGGAGAAAGGGCACCGGTTTCCTGAGTGGGCGGCCCAGCGGTTGCGAGTACAGAAAGAACGCGGCGCGCAGGGCTTGAAGATCTGGAAGGGCCTGGGGCTGCACGTACGCGATCATCAGGATAAATTGGTTAATGTCGACGACCCGCGCCTGGATCCGATCTGGGAAACCGCCGGGGAACTGGGCCTGCCGGTCGTCATCCATGTGGCCGACCCGGTGGCTTTTTTTGACCCGATCGATGAGACCAACGAACGATGGGAGGAACTCGGCAACCACCCGGATTGGGCCTTCACCAGCCCGCCCTTCCCGCCTTTCCTGCACATCCTCAGCGGCCTGGCGAACCTGGTGGGGCGGCACCCGCAGACGACCTTCATCGGAGCACACGTTGGATGTTACGCAGAGGATCTGGGCTGGGTCGGGGCGCTGCTTGAGCGCTGCCCGAACTTCTTCGTCGACATCTCTGCCCGGATCGGCGAGCTTGGCCGCCAGCCTTATTCTGCCCGGCGTTTCTTCCTCAAATATGCCGATCGGATAATGTTCGGCTCTGACATGGGTCCCTACCCGGAAGCCTACCGGGTCATCTACCGCTTCCTGGAAACGGATGATGAATACTTCAACTATAACGCTGCTCCCATCCCCCTGCAGGGACGCTGGCACGTCCACGGGCTGTGCCTGCCGGACGAGGTGCTGGAGAAGGTATATCACCTGAACGCCGAGAGAGTGTTGGAGAACCAACGACCATAGATGATTGACCACGGACGATTGACCACGGACGATGGACGATGGTCAATCGTCAGCCGATATAAGGAAAAATGCCAATGAACCTGGAAAACGGCTACCATACCCGCCGGGAGATAATCTCTCAACCTGAGGCCTGGTCTGGCGCGCTGGATGTGCTGACGACCGAACGGCAGGCCATCCAGACCCTGGGCGCAGGTCATTACGACCAGATCCTGTTCACCGGCTGCGGCTCGACCTATTACCTGGCCCTGGCGGCGGCCGCGCTGACCCAGGAACTGACCGGTCGCACCTGCCGGGCTTTTCCGGGTTCGGAATTATGGCTGTATCCCGGATCTTCCTATTGCTGGGATGCAAGCCCTAAATACGAGGTCGCCGATCATCGGGCTGCAAACCCCGCCTGCAAAACCCTGCTGGTGGCGGTCAGCCGCTCGGGCGAGACCACTGAGACCCGGCTGGCCTGCCAGTCCTTCCTTTCAGACCGGCGCGGCGATCTGCTGACGCTCTCCTGCTACGGCGACATGCCGCTGGCAAAGCTGGGTGCGCTCAACCTGGTCTTCCCGTCCGGGCAGGAGCAGTCTGTGGCGCAGACGCGCGCTTTTTCCACGCTCTACCTGGGAACGGTAGCGCTGGCCTGCCTGTGGGCCGGCCGCCTGGATTTATTTGACTCACTCGGGCGCCTGCCGGAAACCGGACGCAAAATTCTCGACAACTATGCTCCCCTGGCTGCCGAGCTGGGCTGGGGTCCCGGCCTTGAGCGTTTCTATTGGCTGGGCTCCGGCCCGCGCCAGGGGCTGGCCTGCGAGCTCAGCCTGAAGATGAAGGAGATGTCGCTGACCCACAGTGAGCCGTTCCACTTCATGGAGTTCCGGCACGGGCCCAAGTCCATGGTGACGCCGCAGGCGCTGGTCATCGGGCTGCGCTCGGAGCACAGCGCTTCCTACGAGGCGGCTGTGCTGGATGAGGTGCAGGCCCTGGGAGGCCGGGTGCTCGACATGGCCGAAGACGGATCGGAGACATCGCCTCCGGGCGGAGATCGAGCGGTCCGATTTGCCTCAGGACTGGATGAAGCCGTCCGGAATGTGCTCTACCTGCCGGCCGGCCAGTTGATCGCCTTTGAGCGGTCGCTTTCCAAAGGTTTGAATCCAGATCTCCCGACCAACCTGGATAGCGTTGTCAAGCTGTAATGTCTTACCCTCGCGAAGGATCTGACTTAGCCACATTCCTGGTACAACCCGACCTTTGCAAGGATGTCCATTCATAAGGAGGAAGAAATGAAAAAGATTGTGTTTTCACTCGTAATGGTCGCCGTGCTGCTGTTGAGCGCCTGCGGCGGCAAAACCAGCGGCAAGTCCGAGCTCAGCTTCATGATGTGGGGGGACCCGGCGGAGCTGGATGTCTGGAACCAGATCGTGGCGGACTTCCAGGCGGCCAATCCCAATATCACCGTCAAGGTGGAGGTCTCGGACTGGGATTCGTACTGGACCAAGCTCAAGACCCTGCTGGCAGCCAAGACCCCGCCGGATATGTTTGCCATCGACGCGCCACTTTACCTGGACTACCAGAGCAAGGGTGTGTTGCTCAACCTGCAGCCCTATCTCGACAAGAACCCAGGCATGCTGGATGGTCTCTATCCGCAAACTCTGCAGGCCTATAAGACTCCCGATGGCTACTTCGGCCTACCGCGCGATTTCCAGACCATCGTCCTGTTCTACAACAAGAGCATGTTCGACAAGGCCGGCCTGGCCTACCCGAACGCGGACTGGACCTGGGACGACCTGCGTGCAGCTGCCAAGAAGTTGACCCTGATTGGCAGCGACGGTAAGACAACACAGTACGGTTTCAGCTTCGATATGTATGACATGGAACCCGGCTGGAGCGAAGCCCTCTGGTCCTACGGCGGCGATATCCTCAACGCTGACCATACCAAAACCCTGATAGGCGACCCGGCCGCCCGCACGGCATGGCAGCTGCTTTACGATATGACCTTCGTGGACAAGTCCGTACCGGATTCGACTGCTTCCGGTCAGTACGGAGGCGACACCTTCCTGGCAGGGGTCTCGGCAATGACACCCCTCGGGCACTGGGTGGTGCCCGGCTATGCGGATGCCAAGCTCAACTTTGACGCAGCTCCGATGCCCAAGGGCCCTGCCGGGCGTTTTACCAGCGTCAACAGCGCCGGGTTTGTGATCGCCAAGGGCAGCAAAAATCCGACTCAGGCCTTCGAGTTCCTGAAGTTCGTGCTCAGCAAGGACGGACAGACCCGCCTGGCGGAGCTGGGTTTTGCCTGCCCGGTGCTCAAGTCGATTGCTGAAAGCCCGACCTTCCTGCAACAGAAGATCGTCATCAACCAGCAGGTCTTTCTGGACGCGCTGCAGTATGCCAAGATCAAGCCGGTCTTCAAAGGTTACGACGAATGGGCTTCTGCTGTAGGTGACGGCATGGCCCCGGTCTGGAGCGGTGAAGGCGACCTGAACAAGACCCTGGATGAGGTCGTCGTCGCAGCAGATGAGGTCCTGGCGAAGAATAAATAGTTTTTAAACCACTGGAGTCCGAAGTCTGGAGACTTCGGACTCCAAACTATATTGGAGGCCATATGGAATATGGCATCAAGCCGCTCGGGCGGGAACGCCTGTGGCTGTGGCTATTGTTGCTGCCGACGCTTTTTGGGCTGTTCTTCAGCGCCTTCGGCTCCCTGCTGGCAACAATCGCCCTCAGCTTCACTCATTGGGACTTGTTGACCTCTCCCACCTGGGCCAGCATCTCGAATTACATCGCCCTTTTCACCGACGAGAAGTTCCTTAAGTCCCTCAAGAACACGGCCATCTTTTCTGCCATGTACGTACCGGGAGTGGTAATCATCTCCCTGCTGGTGGCGGTGCTGCTGAACCGCAAGATCCGCGGTATCGGCATTTACCGGACGGCGTTCTACCTGCCGGCGGTCACCTCGGCCGTAGCCACCGCCCTGGTCTGGAACATGATCTACGGCAAGGATACCGGGGTCCTGAACTATGTGTTGGAGCTGCTGCACCTCCCGCCGGTCTGCTGGCTGTGCACCAATCACGCCATGGTCTCGGTGGTGGTCGTTAACATCTGGGGCGCGATCGGCGAGGGCATGATCATATTCCTGGCCGGTTTGACTGCCATCCCCAGGGAATACTACGAGGCTGCCACCGTGGATGGGGCCGACGAATTGAAAAAATTCCTCAAGATCACCCTGCCGCTCATTACCCCGAGCATCTTCTTCCAGACGCTCATGTCGACCATCAATGCCTTCCAGGCCTACGACTATATCTACATGCTCACCCGCCAGAGTGGGGGTGACAGCAACATCCCGGTGGTGGTGTTCTCGATCTACCGCAACGCCTGGAATTTCGGCAATTACGGTGGGGCCAGTGCCCAGGCCATCGAGCTGACCGTCATCGTGGCGGTGCTGATGCTGGTCTATTTCTGGCTGGAAAAGCGGTTCGTGTTCTATGAATGATTCTCCACGACCCCCAAAGTACGGGGGCAAGCGAACACAAAGCAACACGAATTGCATCCGCCGGAGTGCCTATTTTGGGTACTTTCCCCGGCGGCGTGTACGCCACCTTGAGCCACAGTCCAGGAGGCTGAAATGAAACAAAACCGCACGCTCGATATCCTTTCCTACAGCCTGCTGACTCTCGGCGCCCTGTTGATGGTGATCCCCTTCTTCTGGATGATCTCGACCTCCTTCAAGCTGCCAGCCGACCAGTTCACCAAGACGCTCATCCCGCATCCCTTCACGCTGCAGAATTACCGGGAGCTTTTTGCGGTCGACCTGGATTTCCGGCTGCTGTTTGCCAACAGCATCTTCATTTCCACCATGATCACGATTGGGCAGCTGCTCACCTGTGCCATGGGCGCCTTCTGCTTTGCCGTGGTCAAGTTCAAGGGGCGCGAGCTGATCTTCACACTGCTGCTGGCCACCATGCTGATCCCCTTCCACGTGACCCTGATCCCGAACTTCGTCATTTTCAGCTGGCTGGGCCTGATCGGCACCAGCATCCCGCTCTGGCTGCCGGCCTTCTGGGGCGGGGCTTTCGGCACCTTCCTGATCCGCCAGTATTTCCTGACCATCCCGCGTGAACTGGCGGATGCGGCGCGCGTGGACGGCGCCTCGCTGCCGCAGATCTTCTGGAAAGTTTACATGCCCATGGCCAGACCGGCGCTGGCTGCCCTGGCCATCTTCACCTTCCAGGGCGCCTGGAACGACCTGCTGCACCCGCTCATCTATATGCCAGCAGCCCCGAACACCACCCTGACGGTCGGGCTGGCCTTCTTCCAGCAGCAGATGTCGCACGGCGGGAAGTTCACCGTCCTGATGTCAGGCGCCTTCATCAGCATCCTGCCGCTGGTGTTGATCTTCTTCCTAGCGCAGAGGCAGTTTATTGAAGGGGTGGCTTTGAGCGGGGTGAAACGGTGACCACAGTTTGCGCAGATGACGCAGATACGACCAGGAAGACAAAGAGGAAATGACAGATAAAGACGCCCAGTAATAGCTCCGCGAGGAGTGCGGGACAGGCACCGGACGCTGGCACTGGTGAGCTATGCGTTGGACAGCTTTAGGAGAAAAAATGTTCATCTTTACAACTTGGGCTTTACGTTTGTCCGGCTTATCCGGGATCATCGGATCGTTGCTCTTTATCTGTGGTGACCTTTTATATAACCATGTTCCCGGTTCTTCCGCCAGTCCGGCAGTGAAGATGGGGAAATTACCAGCATCCCGATTGATCCTCGCCGGCACCCTGGGTCTTTTCGGCTGCTGGTTTTATACGCTGGCGGCATGGCATCTTTACATGGCCTTTTGGCCCGCCGGTGAGATCTTTGCCTTAATCCTGCTCCTTGCATTCGGCGCGGTGATGATCTGCTACGGCATATCCCATACCGCATATTTTTCCATTGCCGCCGGCGCTCGCGTGGCAGCCGACAATGGAACCGATATGGAAAAAGGCGGGCATTTGGGGAACGCCTTTTTCCAAAGGCTGGTTGCCATCACGTACGTCCCGGTTGTCATTTCGAGCCTGATGATGCTCTATGGAATTGTGACCGGGCGCTCGCTATACCCAAGATGGATGTTTGTCTTCATGCCGGTCATCATCTACATGCTCAAAACTCTGGTAGTCCGGATCCTCAAAGGGCGCCTGCGCGAATTGGTCAACGATTCTTACGATAATATCGTTTTATTTATGTTCTACCTGGTCTCCACCCTTGTGTTGTGGAATGGGATGGTTGTATAAAGGATGATCATGATGACAACAATGGAATTATGTTACCAATAAGTAATCTTCCCTTCTGGCTGCAAAAGAAGGCCCGGCGGAAAACGGGCTTTCCCGTAGCTACTATTGCCTGTTATGGACCAAATGACAGATTCGCCTCCAAGGCGGTTGTCGGAATTATCGCTTCGGAAAAAGAATCCAATGATGCCTTGATCAAAAAGTGGTATTCGGAAGATAAGGATATTCGCCAGGACGTTGATATCGCTCAGCAAATACTTCAATACATCGCAGACCACAAGGTTGAGCGAGTGGCAATAATGGATAGAATTATAGGATGTCCCCATGAAGAAGGAATTGACTATCCTACAGGTGAAAAGTGCCCCCTATGTCCGTTCTGGGCCAACCGGGATCGTTGGACAGGTGAAATCATAAGTTGACTCATAGGGATTGGGCAGTTCAACATTTGAGAGTACCCAACCTTCGGTTCCCCTGACAAGGCAAATCATGGTAAGCATCTGAGGTTCGCTCAGATCGCGCTAACCTGTTCCTAGAATGGTGGTTAGCCAAGCTTTCGGGCCGCTTGCGGAAGGCGACGAGAGATATATATATCTAATTTACTCTTCGAGGAGAAAGTATGTCAAAGCTGAAACAGATCCTTGGTGTAGGTGTGGCCCTGGCGATTTTGTTGGCTGCCGGAGCCTGTGGACCTGCTTCCCCTGCAGCAACGCTCACGCCGGAAAGCACCCCGACACCTAGCGTGCCGACACCGGAGGTACAACAAAGACCGCAGCTACCCGCTCCCGACATGCAGGGCGCGGTTGATCTGGGGGGTGGGCATACATTGGACTATCGATGTTACGGCACAGGCACACCCACAGTCATCATCGAAGCCGGGGCGGGGGATAAACCAACACTCACCATGAGCTGGAATGCGGTCATTCTGGGAGTATCCCCCACCTCGCGGATCTGCATTTATGATCGCGCCGTTGCCAGCACCAGCCAGGAGGTGGCCGAGAATCTGCATGTTCTTATTACTACGGTGCCCATACCGGGCCCCTATATCCTGGTGGCACACTCTCTCGGTGGCTGGCACGCGCGCGTTTTTGCGAATCTTTATCCGGAAGATGTGGCGGGCATGATTTTGGTGGATACTACGGCTACATACCCGGATGCAGCTACGGTCTACGCCACTGCTTATCCGACCTACTCAGCGGATGAATCGGCTGGCATTACGCAGAACCGTATGTCTGAAGCGGACATTACCACAGGTGAGATACTGCCATCGATGGACGGACTTGACATGAAAGCCAGCAACGAGCAAGTTCGACAGGCAGGCAGGTTCGGGGATCTTCCACTCGTCGTTATCAGTAAAACCCCCGGCCCAAACGATTTTCCCGGCATCGATCCGGTTGCTCAAGAACAATTAGCTTCACTCACGCTAAAGATCCAGGCTGACCTGGCAACTCTATCTTCGAGAGGCGTCTTCATGGCTGCCCATACGTCCAACCACTTCATTTCATTGTACGAACCACAGATCATCATCGATGCGATCAACCGGATGGTGGAAGAGGTCCGCGATAAGTGATATGGGGCTGGATTATTCTCTAGAAAATATAAACAGGAGTTCCATATATGCCGGTCGTAGGCTTAGTAAAAGGAAATGATCGTTTTGAAAATGTGTTCAGGGCATTGGAGGCAGCCGGAGCTGATGTGGCTGACAGGGTTCACGGAAATGTGATCATCAAGGTAAACACGGTCATGCACAAAGGCGAAGGAGTTCTGGCGAATACGCAACCGGATGCCATACGGGCAGTATTGGAATACCTGAAGCGATTTAACACCAACCGCATTTGGGTGGGTGAGGCCAGTCGAAATCCAATGGAATTGTTCCAAGAAAACAATTATTTACAACTCAAAAATGAATATGATTTTGAATTCATGGATTTCAACAGCCTGGGATATGATGATTTTCAGACGATTTCAATCGACAACAAACCCATACATGCCAAAATTACACGGGCTTATAAGGAGTTCGATTGCCTCATCTCACTATCCGTTCCGAAAGCTCACAGCGATGCGGTTCTGACCCTGTCGGGGAAAAATATGATGGGGTTCGTCAAGGAAGCTGGTGAAGACAGTATCTGGCATATCCATGGTGTGCGTGAGTTCGGGCGGGATGACAATCTTACGCAATGTACATACGCGATCCATAAGAACCTGCGCACCTTGCTAAAGTTAGTTCGCCCAAGTGTTGCGGTATTGGATGCTTTTCATTCTTTTGAGGGCGGAACGGTACCGCAGTGTGCAAAAGGGGATTATGTGGAGCCTCGCTTTGCGTTGGCGGGAGCCGACTTTGTAGCAGTAGATACGATAGCCGCCACTCTGCTCGGTTTTAACCCGCTGGATGTGGGTTATCTTGTCTATGCCGCCGAAGATGGTTACGGCACTATGGACCTCTCCAGGATCACAATTGTGGGAAATTCATCCCTGGAAGAAGCGCGTTTCCCGCTAAAACCTCCGCCGCGCTATGAAAGGCTTGTCCAATGGCGGGATTCCTGATCGATAGGCGCCTGACACCTTCCCAAGTAAAAGTGTGGTAAAAACAGGTACCATACTCCATAATAAAGGAAAATCGTCATAATGTCTGACTCTTCTTCTCTTCCATTTCCTCCCGGCTTCCTGTGGGGCGCGGCCACCGCCTCCTACCAGATCGAAGGCGCATGGGATGCTGACGGCAAAGGCGAATCCATCTGGGACCGCTTCAGCCACACCCCCGGCAAAATCCAGGATGGTTCCACGGGTGACGTGGCCTGCGACCATTATCACCGCTACCGGGAGGACGTTGCCCTGATGCAGCGGCTTGGCTTGCAGGCCTACCGCTTCTCCATCTCCTGGCCGCGTGTGCTACCCACCGGTTTTGGGAAGATCAACCCTGCCGGGCTGGGTTTCTACGACCGGCTGGTGGACGCCCTGCTGGCGGCTGGCATCCAGCCTTTCGTAACCTTGCACCATTGGGATCTTCCCCAGGTGTTATACGAAAAAGGTGGCTGGCTTGAGCGAGCCAACCTGGGTTACTTTGCGGATTACGCCGTGCTGCTGGCCAAATCCTTGGGCGACCGTGTCAGGCATTGGGCCACTTTTAACGAACCGAATGTCATTGCCGGTGCCGGTTATATTTGGGGGGAACATGCACCCGGGATAAAGGACAAGCAGGGGTTGGCGCACCAGGTCGCGCATAACTTGATGGTCGCACATGGCATGGCAGTGCAGGCTGTCCGTGCGGTCGACCCGGCTTTGCAATTAGGCATCGTGCTCACCGTGTGGAATCCGGAACCAGCCAGCGACGATCCTGCCGACGTTGCGGCTGCCGGGCATGCCTGGGACAGCCGTGAAACCGAATTTTTACATCCCATTTTTCGCGCCCATTACCATCCCGCGGTGGTGGATACCTGGGGGGATGCATCTCCTGAAATCAAAGCCGGCGACATGGCGCTTATCTCCCAGAAACTGGACTTCCTGGGGATCAATTCCTACTCACGCGTTGTGATCAGCGCAAAAGGGCGCGTCAGCCCGGTTCCCGGCTCGGAGTATACCGACATGGGCTGGGAAGTGTGTCCCCCGGCCTTTCGCCGCGTTTTGAACCGGATCCATACCAATTATGACCTGCCTCCCATTTACATCACCGAAAACGGTGCCGCCTACCCCGATGAAGTTGCACCGGATGGCAGGATCCATGATGAACGCCGCATCGACTATCTGTGCCAGCATATCCAGCAGCTCCGTCTCGCCATGCAAGATGGCGTGGATGTACGCGGGTATTTTGTCTGGTCGCTGCTGGACAACTTTGAATGGTCGTATGGTTACACCAAACGCTTTGGCGTGGTGCATGTGAATTTCGAGGACCAGGAACGCACTCTCAAGGACAGCGGCAAGTGGTATGCGCGCGTGATTGCGGATAATCACGTGAAATGAAACAGTGTTCCCGTGTCCTAAAGGATGCTACGCGATCATGTGTTCAGGTGTCACGTGTACCACCGAGATGAGGTCACATGACACGGGAGAACTTGGCACTGGAGCATTTTATGGAAAATTATATCGACAGAGGAGAATACGATGACTAAAATCGCTTTTATTGGCGCCGGCAGCCTGGGCTTTACCGAGGGGCTGGTACGGGATGTGCTGACCTTCCCGCTCCTGGAAGATGCGCATATTGCCCTGATGGACATTGACGCCGAACGCCTGGACTTTGCTTATCGAAAGGTAACGAAGATCATTACGGCGGGGAAGTATCCTGCCAAGGTCAGCGCCACCCTGGACCGGGTGGAGGCGCTTAAGGATGCCGATGTGGTCCTGACCACCATCCTGACCGGTGAAACAGATGTATGGAAATATGACATTGAGATTCCCAAGCGCTATGGCGTGGACATTAACGTCGGCGACACGCGCGGCCCTTCCGGGATCTTCCGCTTCCTGCGCACCCTGCCGCCGATGATGGATATCCTGCACACCATGGAGGAAGTCTGTCCGAATGCCATCTGGCTCAACTATACCAACCCAATGGCCATGCTGTGCGGCGCGCTCCAGCGCCTAACCCATATCCCGGTCACCGGACTGTGTCACTCAGTCCAGGGGACGGCGATGATGCTGGCCGTCTGGATCGGGGCCCTGTACCCCGAGGTCAACTACCTGTGCGCCGGTATCAATCATCAGGCCTGGTATCTCAAGTATGAAGTCAACGGTCAGGACGCCTATCCGCAGATCTACAAGGCCATCACCGAAAATCCTGAAATTTACAACGAGGAGCAGGTCCGCAACGAGATGTACCTGGCGCTGGGCTACTACGTAACCGAGTCGAGCGGGCACAACTCCGAGTACAACGCCTGGTTCCGCAAGCGCCCTGACCTGATCGAGAAGTACTGCACGCACGGTACCGGCTGGAACCCGGGTGAATATGCTTACATCCTGAAGGAATACCAGAAGACCGAAGCCACCTGGAAGGACGGTGTGCGCGTCGAGCTGGCCAGGGAGGTCACGCGCGGCGAGTTGGCGCGCGGTCTTGAGTACGCTGCTTATATCATCAATGCCCTCAAGGGCGGCGAGCCCTTCAAGTTCAACGGCAATGTGCCCAACACCGGCCTGATCACCAACCTGCCCCAGGGCGCCTGCGTCGAAGTGCCGGTCTATGTGGACAAGGGCGGCTTCCATGCCATCCATGTCGGGGCGCTCCCGCCCGAGTGTGCCCTGTTGACCCAGCTCTCGAGCGGCATTGAGGAAATGGCCATCACCGCTGCGCTGACCGGCGACCCGGTCATGATCTATCGGGCCATCTGCAACGACCCGCTGACGGCCGCGGTGCTCTCGCTGGCCGAGATCCGCAGCATGGTCAATGACATGTTTGCCCAGAACGAAGTCTACCTGCCGATGTTCAAAGTGAAAAAAGTCTAGAAAGTCCAACAAGTCTGACAAGTCAGACCTGAAAGACCTGTGAGATCTATGAGACCTAAAATAACCATTTTGCCCTCCTCCTACCATTGGTGGTGCCCCGCCCCTGGCTTGACCTGGCAGTGGCACCTGTCCGAACCGCCGGTGGACACTTCCGTGGATGCCCAGGTCTATGACATCGACCTGTTCGATAATGATGCCTCGGTTGTAAAAGAGTTACACGACCAGGGACGCAAGGTCATCGGTTATATCAGTGTTGGCTCATGGGAAGATTGGCGACCGGATAAGGAGCTGTTTCCACCGGATGTGCTCGGTAAGGATTACGAAGGCTGGCCGGGCGAGAAGTGGCTGGATATCCGCAAGATTGACCTGCTGGCCCCGATCATGCGCCGCCGCCTGGACCTGAGCAAAGCCAAGGGTTTTGATGCCGTCGAACCGGACAACATTCAGATACACGACAACGCGACAGGATTCCCGATTACCTATAAAGACCAATTGAAATATGCTCGCTGGCTGTCTGATGAAGCCCATGCCCGCGGCCTGGCAATCGGACTAAAAAATGCTTCCGATATGGTAAGAGACTCGCTCTCTTTCTTTGATTTTTCCATCACCGAAGACTGCTTCTACGAGGGTTGGTGCGAAGAGGTACTGCCGTTTATCCAAGCCGGCAAGCCGGTCTTTGCCGCCGAGTACACCGACACGGGCGTGGATTTCAACGCCGCCTGCGCCTGGGGCCGTGCCCACAATGTCAGCTTCATCCAGAAGAACCGCATCCTGACCGCCTTCCGCATCACCTGCCCATGAATTGACGGATGACATGGCTTGAATATCCATTCCGTGACACAGGAACACTTGACACATGATCCTTCTCTCCATCGGAAAATTGCGCGGCCTGCAACAATGCACTTCAGATCGTTACACCTTCACCTGCCTGGCCCTTGACCACCGCCAGAACCTGCGGCGGGCGCTCAACCCGGCTGATCCCGGTTCCGTCAGCGGCAACGACCTGACACGCTTCAAGCAGGATGTCACCGCCGCCCTGGCAGAGTCGTCTACGGCTGTCCTGCTCGACCCGCAGTTCAGTGCCGCCCAGGCTATTGCCGCGGGTATCCTTCCAGGGCATATTCCCCTGGTGGTGGCGGTCGAATCGACTGGCTATGGCGGCGAACCCACCGCCCGGCAGAGCCAGATCCTGCCTGGCTGGAGCGTTGAGAAGGCCAAACGCATGGGCGCCAGCATGATCAAGCTGCTGGTTTACTACCACCCTGATGCACCCACCGCCGGGGAGATCGAGACCTTTGTCCGGCAAGTGGCAGAGGAGTGCACCCACCATGACCTTGGCTTGATGCTCGAGCCGCTCTCCTACTCATTGTTCGCGGATAAAAAACTGCCTTCCGGCGAAAAGCGCTGCGTGGTCATTGAGACTGCCCGCCGGTTGACCGTCCCCGGGGTGGATGTGCTCAAGGCCGAGTTCCCGCTGGATATCTCCGCTGATCAGCTCGAAGCCGATTGGACCAGGGCCTGCGACGGGATCTCGTCAGCCAGCCGGGCGCCCTGGATCCTGCTCTCCGCCGCAGTGGATTATGACACCTACCTGCGCCAGGTCAAAGTGGCCTGCCAGGCGGGTGCCTCCGGCTGCGCGGTGGGACGGGCCGTCTGGCAGGAGGCGGTTGGGCTGACCGGCCAGGAGCGCATGACTTTCCTGAATGAAGTCGCCCGGCCGCGCCTGGAAACCCTGGCCACTTTGTGCAGCGAACTTGGCCGCCCCTGGACGGACTTCTATTCAGCGGAAGCGATAACACCGGAATGGTTCAAAACGTATTAGCGTGCTCCCGTGTCAAGTGTCACGTGTTCCCGTTTTCCGCCTCTTGACACTGGAACACCTGACACGGAAACACCTGATACCGAATTACTTGACCCGGTAACACATGACACTGGAACACGCCTTTGATATCCTGGTCGCCGGCGAGATCAACCCCGACCTGATCCTTTCGGGGAACGTCACGCCTGCATTTGGCCAGGTGGAGCAGCTGGTCGATGCGGCCGACTTGGCGGTGGGCTCCTCCTCGGCCATCTTCGCCTGCGGCGCGGCACGCTTGGGATTGAAGGTGGCCATCGTGGGCGTGTGTGGCGCGGATATTTTCGGCCACTTCATGCTGGACGAGCTGTCGCAACGCGGCGTGGACGTTTCAGCGGTGATCGTCGACCCGGCCCAATCGACCGGTCTGAGTGTGATCCTCAACCAGGCAGCCGGCGAGCGCGCCATCCTGACCCACCTGGGAGCCATCAACCAGCTGCGGGCGGAGCAGGTGACCCACAGCCTGTTACAAAAAACCCATCACCTGCACGTCGCCAGCTACTTCCTGCAGACCGCCTTGCAACCGGGCCTCCCGGAACTGTTCCGAGGCGCACATGCACTCGGTCTTACCACCTCCCTGGATACCAACTGGGACCCATCCGGAGCCTGGAGCGGTTTTGACGAATTGCTCGCCCAGGTGGATATCTTCCTGCCCAACCAGAACGAAGCCCTGGCTATCAGCGGCGCCTCCCGCCTGGAAGATGCGTTGCAGATTTTGAGTCGGAAGAGCCGTGCCGTGGCCATCAAATGCGGGCGCGATGGTGGGCTGGCCAGGCAAGGGGATGTGAGCGCCCATGCAGCTGCTCTTCCAGTCCAAGTGGTCGATACTGTCGGTGCGGGGGACAGCTTCGATGCCGGGTTCCTGTATGGCTGGCTGAAGGGCTGGCGCCTGGAAAAAACGCTGGCGCTGGCGGTTGCCTGCGGGTCGCTCTCGACACGGGCTGCAGGTGGCACGTCCACCCAGCCGACTCTGGATGAGGCGATGCAATACCTGTAAGGGCAGACCTATGTGTCTGACCCTGGTAAATACCAATTATGAATACAAATTCCCTTGATGAAATCATCCATGCCCAGAAACGCGGTGAAGCGCGCGGCATAGCCTCGATCTGTTCCGCCCATCCCTGGGTGTTGAAGGCTGCCATGAATCAGACCCTAAGGGTCTCGAAGACCCTTAGGGTCTTGTTGATTGAATCCACCTGCAACCAGGTCAACCAGTTCGGCGGTTATACCGGCCTGACCCCTGCTGATTTCGCAGCTTACGTGCATCACCTGGCTGCCGGGAACGCTTTCCCGTCCGAGCGTCTGATCCTGGGCGGTGATCACCTGGGACCGGGACCCTGGCAGAAAGAACCGGCCGAAAGTGCCATGCAGAAAGCCGCGGACATGCTGCGGGCCTACGTGCAGGCTGGCTACACCAAGCTCCACCTGGATGCCAGCATGCACCTGGGCGATGATGATGCCTCCTGTCCGCTGGACGTGGAAACGATTGCCATCCGGACTGCCTGGCTGGCGCAGGTGGCCGAGGATACCCTAAACCTTGCGAAGGTTTCAGAATCTTCCCAAGGTTTTCAAGGGTTGCGCTATGTCATTGGCAGCGAAGTCCCCGTCCCGGGAGGGGCCACTGCGCACGAAGAGGGGGTGCACGTGACGAGGGTGGCAAATGCACGGTGCACGATCGAGCTCACTCAGGCGGCCTTCCTCGGCCGAGGTCTGGACTCTGCCTGGGAACGTGTTATCGCCCTGGTCGTCCAGCCAGGGGTCGAGTTCGGCGATGATTTTGTCCTGGACTACCAGCCCGCCGCGGTGCGTTATTTAAAACGCTTTGACGAAACGATCCCGTTTGTCTACGAAGCCCATTCCACCGATTACCAGAGCAGTGCAGCCTTGCGCCAGCTTGTGCGGGACCATTTTGCCATCCTGAAGGTTGGTCCAGCGCTGACCTTTGCCTTCCGTGAGGCGGTCTTTGCGCTGGCGATGATGGAGGATGAACTGCTGGAGCCAGCGCAGCGTTCCTGCATTGTTGAGACACTGGATCTGGCCATGCAACGCGATCCGTCCCACTGGAAGGATCATTACTACGGTACGCCGCAGGAAATTGCCTTTGCCCGCAAATACAGCCTGAGCGACCGCATCCGCTATTATTGGACTGATCCACAGGTCCAGGCCGCCCTCAAGCACCTGCTCCAGAACCTGGTGGAAAAACCACTCCCGCTGACGCTGGTCAGCCAGTTCATGCCTGGGGAGTGGGAAAAGATTCGCAGTGGAGAGATCAGAAATACGCCGGAAGCGATTATTCTTGATAAGATAAACACTGTCCTGGAAACGTACGTACTGGCGTGCGGATAATTTTGGTATATTGATTTCCATGATTATGGCTGGCGCTTCCAAATGGCTGGGAGAGGGTTATACTCTGAGATATTCTGAAGCGAAAATACAAACTGATATTGAAAATAAAAGGAGCAATCCATGCCAGACCAGACCTACGACCTCACTTCTGTCAAGCTGCCGCGCTTTGCCGGCTTTGCCCTTAAGCTCTTTGTGTGGCTGATCGAGAGCCCGGCCACGCGCTGGCTGCTGATCGGTTCGCTGCTTAAACAGGGCGGCATCACCCGCTTGCGCGAACTGAAGATCGAAGAGCCTCCGACATACCTGCCCTTTTACCCTTCTGCCGGCTCTCAAGGCGGGGTACAAGCCACACTGGGGGACCTGGCAAACCTGTCCACTTCCAAAGGGAATCCTGGGTCTTTTTCTTTTCCATCCATTGCCGATTATGCTTCAGCTTATAAAAGTAATAAGACCACGCCTGTAGAGGTGGCTGAACGGGTCATTGCAGCCATCGCAGCCAGCAACGCCGCCACACCTCCCCTGCGGGCGATCATTGCCTCGGATGCGGAGGAGATTCGCAAGCAGGCCCAGGTTTCTGCCAGGCTGATCCAGGCAGGCCAGGCCCGCAGCCTGCTCGAAGGGGTGCCGGTTGCCATCAAGGATGAGATGGATGCCCTGCCCTATCCGACCAAAGTCGGGACGCGCTTCCTGGGCCAGGCCCCGGCTACCGAAGATGCCACCATTGTCGCCCGCCTGCGGGCGGCTGGAGCGCTCATTATCGGCAAAGCCAACATGCACGAGATCGGCATAGGAGTGACCGGGAGTAATCCACACTCTGGAACGCCGCGCAACCCCTGTGACCCCGACTACTATACGGGCGGTTCCTCCAGTGGACCGGCCACGGCAGTCGCAGCCGGCCTGTGTCCGGCGGCGGTTGGCGCCGACGGCGGCGGGTCCATCCGCGTCCCAAGTGCGTTATGCGGCCTGGTCGGGCTCAAGCCGACCTTTGGGCGTGCGAGTGCCTTTGGATGCGCTCCGCTGACCTGGAGCAATGACCAGTATGGTCCGCTGGCTGGCAGTGCCAGCGATGCAGCCATCCTGTATGCCAGCATGGCTGGTCCCGACCTACGCGACCCAAACACCCTCGGCCAGCCAGCCCTGACCCTGGAAGGGTTTGACAGGACCGACTTGAACGGCATCACGCTGGGCGTTTACTGGCCCTGGTTCGAGCACGCCACCCCGGATGTGGTGGCTGCCTGCAAGCAGATGCTGGCGGGGCTGCAAAGCCGCGGCGCGCAGGTCCGGGAAGTCAGCATCCCTGAGTTGGACGCCGCCCGCATCGGCCATCTTGTCACCATCACTTCCGAAATGTTGACCAATCTGGCGCCCTATGCCAAAAAACACTGGAAGGAATACGGCCTGGAGACCCGCACCAACCTGGACCTGGCACTGGCATTTACTGCCCAGGATTATCTCCAGGCGCTGCGTATCCGCACGCGCGCGATAGTCCATTTCAACCAGGCCCTGGCTGAAGTGGATGCCATTGTGACTCCAACCACCGCCTGTACTGCCCCGCGTATCCCGCAGGACGCGCTGACAGACGGGGAGTCTGACCTGACCACCCTGCTTGAGATCATGCGTTTTGCCACCCCGGCCAACTTTACCGGCCTGCCGGCCATCTCGTTCCTGGCCGGTTATGATTCGAGCAGTCTGCCGGTCGGTTTCCAGGCCATTGGGCGTCCCTGGCACGAGCACGTGCTGCTGCGCATCGCCCACGTGGCTGAAGGACTGGTGGAACGCAAGGCGCCCAAAGTGCTGTTCGACCTGCTGCCCGAACGCTAAAAAGAATACTACCCGTTCTCCCCCGCCAGGCGGGCCATCTGCAGGATGCACATGCGGATCACGTCCTGTTTTTCGGGAGACAGGGCACTTTCTTCGATCTGCGCAATGCGTTCCACGTCGTTCATGGCCCGGATGATGCTGACCGGCACCTCGATGTTCCCATCGGTGAAGGAACTCAGGTATTCTGCGGCATCCCTGAGGAAATTCCTCATCTCATCATCGCCGCGGGCGGTGCGAAAGAATCCGGTCAGGGCCGGTGACAGTCTTGCCGCGCGTGCGGGTGCGGGCGTGACCCCATAGGAACGGTTGGCAGAGAAGGAATACAACGCCGTGGCGAGTTCGGAAAAACTCTGGACGCGTTGATGGACCGATTCGCCCATTACCTCCCAGATGGTCGATCGCCAGCCGCGCATCCGGGTGGGCAGTTGCAGCAGCGAGGCCAGTTCCAACCGCCAGGCCTGATCGATCCTGCCCGTTACATGTTCCAGGAACTGGTCGATATCCGTGTTGAAGAGTTCTTTCTGCAACAAGACTGCCAGATCAGGACGCAGGGTGGGCAGCAGTTCGGGGATGAAGACCCCATCCGTGAAGAAATCGCTGACATTGAGGCCATGCCGCCGCAGGAGTTCCTGCTGGAATAATGGCAAATAACGCAACATGGAGATGTTGTCTTCCCGCAGCGCCATAAAGGCGGAATTGCCGGCTGGAAAGGCAGTTTCGATGCGCTTGAGGAATTCCTCCCGCTCATCCTGATAAATGCGCAGTGTACTGAGTATTTCATAAACGGGCAGGTGCGGCAGCAGGTGTTCCGCGATCATGTGCTCCCGTTCCGGATCCACAAAGGTTTTTTGGGCGAAGCGTTCCAGGGCACGGAACAGTCCGGTGGTGAGTTGGTTGATGCCGAGCACGACCGTTTGCGCCTGGTTATGGGCGATGGCCCGCAGCAGGCTGCCCTGCCTGGCCAGAGGAATGATCTTGGCAATATTCGCCAGGATCTGCTGCCCGCGTTCAGCGCCGGTCTCAGGCGCACTGCGGGAGGTGGGACGGTCACGCAGCTGCGGGATGGACCTGGCAATGAAATAAGAGATGATATGAATGCCGACGACATCTTCTTCGCGGCCATACAGGATGTGGCGGAAATTGTCGGTGAGCTCGGCCAGGAAACCTTCGAAGAGTGCTTCGTTCGTCCCGGCAGTCAGGCGTTCCAGCTCCTGGACGCTCCGGCTCTGAGCGCTCACCTGTGCCTGCGGCACTGGCGCAGGCAGCACAGGTGCAGGCAGGCGGCTCCCGGCAATGCTTTCGGCGGCCCGGATCAGGTCCGCACGGTGTTCCTGCTGCGATGTGCGCACATGATGGAGCAGGCTGACAAAATCATGCATAGGCAGGTAACGAAGCTGTTCAGAAAGATTACTCTGGAATGTCCTTAAGTCCCCGGCCAGGAAAATGCCCTGCAGCGGGGTGACCGCATAGGCTGTGCTCTTGCGGGCCACGGCTGGCAGGTGCGCGGCAAACCGGCGCCGGCAGTCTTCGGCCTGCCCTGCCTGCACCTGGGCAGCCCCGTCCTGGCCCGGATGGAACAGGGCAGGCACAGGTGGAGGCCAGTCCGGGGAATCAAGGAATGCGGGATTACCGGCAACGTGGCTGTAATATCCGCCCTGGCGCTGCATGGGTTCACCGCTGCCCAATTTGATGCGCATGGCCTCCGCCACGCCATGTTCAGCCAGCCAGGTCTGAATGTCGTACTTGGCTTTCAGGTAAAGCAAGGCAGCGGCTGCCTGGCTAACCTGCTGGCTTAAATCGGAACCGGCGATGAATACCTCCGGGATGATTTCCGCAAAGCGTTCCTGCACCGTTTGGGCCGTCTGGCGGCTTTGCATGGCGTAGTCCCAAACCTGGTCGAGGTAGGCGCGGATGTTCTTGACCGAGTCGACCTCTTCAAACAGCGGAATCATCCAGATCGAAGGGAGTTCCATCGGCCGAAGTTCCCGGCGCATCTGCTCCGCCTGGACGTGCATTTTCCGGTCAAGACTGATCAGCGCCTCCGATCTGGAGGAGAAACTGACCTGCAGGGCCAGTGCCATGCCCGGATTACCGTATGCCCCGGCGATGGCGTTGAGTTCATACATGTTGAAAACGGTGGTATCAATCGCAAACTGGTCACGCGCAGTAATCATCCCTTGATGGATGCGCGGGGTGATCACGCTGCGCTGCAGGATATCCCGGAATCCCACCACCTGGCGGAGCATGCTTTCGGAAGTGCGGTTGTTCTTTATTTCCGGGATCAAGGCGTGCAGTTGTTTGCGGAGCTGCTTGTTCAGGCTGCAGTAATATTCCAGCATGGCGCGGCGTTGCTGGCGGAGTTCAAGCATTTTCTGCTCATAGCGGTCATTGTGCTGCCACAGGATGCGCGCGGGGTCACGCCGCAGGTGCAGGCGGGTTGCCAGCCGCTGCATGGAGTTGGTGTCGATTGAAAATGGCAGGATGCCGCGATAACGCTGCTCCAACTGTTGCGTCAGCAGCGTGATGTCGGTCAGGAGCTTGTTAAAGCGCTGGTTGTTGAGCGGCAACTGCTCCAGCCCGGATATCAGTTCAGGTCCAACCGGGATTTGGGGATCGGCCTGGCGCAGAAGGGTGAGGATGCCGGCCATGCGCTGCACATTTTGCATCACAACGGCAGCCACCAGGCGGTGTCCCTGGCCGGATGGCCGGTTGCTCCCATCCCAGTCACTCCAAAATGACAGGAAGGATGGCAGCGCCGCACCGGTGAATAGTCCGGCATATTCCTCGCCCGTAGTCAATGCGGCCAGGTCCAGCAGGATCTCGTCAGCCTCCTGCTGGCTGTTGATGCTCACGTTCCGGCCGAGAAACTCCTGCCACAATTCCTGTCCCGCTTTTTTGATGGAAGAGGGGGCGATGGATTGGGATGAAATTAACGCGGTACTGATTGCATCGAGCGCCAGCTCGGCTTGCAGGGAGTACATCTGCGTGGGGTGAACGGTGCGGTCGTAGGAACGCATGCGGAAAGCCCCCTGGCGGCGTGCCAGGGAATCTTTCATGAATTCCCGGTCCAGGCGTTCATCCAGCCAATTACCTTCATCGGACAGGGCCTGCCGAATCAATTCGTCACTGATGAAGGCCCGTTCGAGCAGGCGGGTTCGGAAGACCTCCAGCCGCTCCGGCCCATAGTACTGCAGGAATTCCTGTTCCAACTGGTGACCATCTAGTGTAGGCAGGGGCATCGCCGGACGCGAAGACCCAAAGGCTTCGCCCGATCGCAGGATTTGTTTCGCAAGGTCATCCCAGGTGCGCGCCAGTTCTGTGGAACGGCTGCTCCCGCCTGCCAGAACCCGGAATGCTGACTGTGCCGCGGGCAAACCGGTACCTGAGGCGGCAGTGGCGCGGGCAGGTAATGAAATACGGTTATAGTGGGCGTCTTCCTCCCCGATCAGGCGGTTCAGGTCGATCAGCAGGTGGCGGGTCTTTGTCAGGAGGGTCTCGGCGCCATCCACGCCGCCCAGCGTCAGGCGGAAGGTTTTTCTCGCGGTTTCAAAACCGGCTTCGGTACGCGCAAAGGTGGTCAGCGGCAGCAGGCCGACTCCGCGGCGCGCCAGGGAGGAGGCCAGCCAATCCAGGGAAAGGCCGGAGGGCAGGCGCCCGATTTGCAGCAGAGGATACATGCTGCCCGTTGGCGGGAGAATGTCCAGTCCAAACGGATTGCGATCCGGCGGAAGATTCTTTACCGCGCTCAAAAGGGCCTGGGTCCGTTCGCAGAAAATGGCGTTGCGCAGGTGCCAGTAGGTGCGGGTGGCCTCAGCGGATCCCCGATAGAATAAATAACAAATGTAAATGGCTGCCAGGTTGGGTTGAATGATGGCATTCAACTCCTCGTAGCGCCGCCGTAACTGCTTTGCCCGTATTTCGACTACTGCCAGCCTGGCCCCGGCAAGGCAGTCGGTCTTGGACATGGAATGGACCGTGATCACAAGATCAGCCTGCTCTTCATTCACATCGCCAAGCCGGACCAGTTCCGAGGCAACCTGGCGGACCGTTTTGATCTCCGGGAGAGCGTCAACCGGCGCCACATCCTGGTAAGCCAGATCGTCGATCACATAAATATTGTGCTGCAAACAGTACCTGACCAGGCTGCGGATGGCTTCCTCATCAAGTATCCTGCCGGTGGCGTTATGGGGATTGTTGAGCACCAATGCGCCGCGCGTATGCCAGGCAGGATCCTGCCGGGACAGCTGCTCCACTTTCCCGATCATGGCATTGACATCCAGCTCCAAAGAGGAGGTCATCGGTACCGCATGGATCACTGGAAAGCATTGTTCGTAGGACCAGCTCAGGTCCGGGATGACCACTTCGGTTATTCCGCAATGAAAGCCCAGGATCCCCAGGGCTGTGCGGTTGGAACCGCTTGCCACCAGGCAGGCGTCAGGCCGGTACTGCGGCTGGTGTTTGCAAAAGGCGCTCAGGAAGCTGCGCTGAAAGGCCTGGCACCAGGCGGGATCGTGGACGTTCAAGACCAGCTGTTCAAGGACATCCCCGGCATCCAGGCTGGCGAATTCGTCCATGAGGCCGTCTTTCCACGAACTGCGCATCCTGCGGGCAAGCCCGGCGGAGCGCTCTTCAAAGGTGCTCACGGAGCGAGCCAGCTTGCCGGCGTGCTCGTTCAACACGCGTTCGAGAATTCCCTCCACCCGTTCAGCCAATTCTGGCAGGACGGTCTCAGAGGCGCCGCCCAGGCCCAGACCCTCAAACACCGGCCTGACCTGGGGAACCTGCGGGGAAGTACCTGTTGGAAGATCAACCAGCTTTTGTTGCAGCAGATAGATCAGGAACTCGACTTCCGAAGCGGAGGGGGTGCCCTTCATGTTGAAATGAACATTCTCCAGCACATTCAGGAAATCGGCGTTGCCGGCGATGAAGACCGTGGAAAGTGTATGCAGGCGCGGCGCAAATATCGCCGGGCTCAGCAGGCGGATGACGCGCTGGACCAGCCTGGCCTCGCGCGCCAGGGAAAGGTGGTTGGGGGCGTTGTTGGCTTCGATGAAGAACAGAGGGTACTCAATGCTCAACAGGCGCAGCTTGCGGCGGGTCTCTTCGCCAAGCGGACTGCCGATCAGCAGGAAGACCGGGACATCCGGCGTGTGGAGCAGGGACTGCTCAACCTGTGCGCGGGCAGCCAGTTCATTTTCAGCGAGGTCCTCAATAAGCAGGTTGGGGATGCTCCTCAGCGCAGGGGGAAGGACGCAGCGGTGGCAGAGGATGCGGGCAGGCAGCTTCTCCAGATAGGAGGAGATGGCAAACAGCAGGATCCGCAATGTTTCGGTGATCCCGCCTGAGGCCAGGATGATCTCCCGCCGGCCAGAGCTTTCCCCGGTATCGTAATGCAATGGTTCCTGCTGGTGCTCCAGCCAGGCGCAGAACGCTGTGATCAGGGCATGCGGGTTTTGCCGGGAATAGCCGCCCCTGGGCAGGTAAGGGGAGCTCTTTTGAATCGTCCGGATGAGCATTTCAAGCTTTGGCCGGTCAGATTCCCCCCATCCAAGGGCATCCAGGATCGCAGCGGGTTGCGTGTCCCGCAGGCTTTCCTGGTGGACATCCAGGCCGAGTGCGATGCGCAGGAAGACGGAGGAGAGACGCTCATCCTGCAGCGGGTTGCCGATGTGAAAATTGACGCGCTGTTCGGGCGGGAGCGGTGAAGCGCTGGTCGTTTCGCTGATCTCGGAAACGCGCGCGGCCCGGATCGGTTTCAGGCGGAAAAGTCTAAGGGGATCAAGCTGGGAGGGCATGGCTGGCTCAATCAGCGCTCTTTATCCCTTTTTGACTCGATGGCTTTTTGCAGCAACTCCTGGAACAGGGTCAGCAGGTCGGAACCGTGCGCAGAATCCTGCGGGGCCAGGGAGATGACCGTGCGGGCGTTCTTCAGGTTCTGGCTGGCCTCCGCCAGACGGGCGGCCTGGGGCGTCAGCATCAACAATTCCGGGCTGTTCTTCAGGAGCTGCAGCTCTTCCATCTCGAACGACAGGCGCATGCGGTTGCGCGCCAGCTCATCCGCCAGATTTTGCTGGGACAGCGCCGATTCTTTTTCGAGCAGGAGTTTCTTTAAATCAGCCTTCTTCAGATCAAGGCCGTGTTCCATTTCGGCGATCTCTTCGTCGGCCCTGGCTTTCGCTCTGGCAGCCGCCACGCGCGCCTGCTGGTTCAACTGCTCGGTCTGTTCGAGCAGGCGCGCCTGTTCCTGCTGGCGCAGCGCATCGGCGATCTCGGGATCGGTGGGGTCGAGAGACTGAAGCGCCAGGCTGATCAGCTCGACGCCGAATCTTTCCTTTACCGGAGTGATATGCTCATTCAAATAGTTGAGGATATTGGCGGATGAGAGCGTGGTAATGCCGGAGCGTTCGGTGTATTCCTTGACCAGTCCCTGCAAGAGCACCTGCACTTCGTCGGCGGCGCGCATGACGGCATCCCGGTTCCAGCCGCCGACACGGACCAGGGCATCCAGGTGATCGAGGCTGGGCACCACGGAGCCGACCAGCTTGACGCGCACTCCCAGGTTGCCGGCTGCAGTTGCATCGACGGTCAACTGGACCGGGCTGGTCGTGCGCTTCAGTGGAAGGCTGAAGTGGCGCGGATAGACCAGACCCTTACGCAGGCTGATGCGGCCGCCAGACTCATGCAGCACCAGGAAATCCGGCTGGCGGATGCGATACTCAAAAAGAGCCAACAGGATGGCGCAAGCCACGACGACACCCAAAATAACTGCCAGGGTGATATCCATACGTACCTCCTCCGGAACCCTGCGGTTCGCGTTTAATTGGTGAATTATACCCGCCTTGGGAAGCGTATGCTGGGTAGTTCGTTGAAGGGTTCCTTTTTGGGAAGAGAACAGAGAGTAGAGAGAAGTCCGCATGAGAAGTGCTTTCTCATGCGGATACCGAAGCTCGTATTTCGATGTACAATATCATTTATTTGAAGGAATTCACGCGGTTTTCCAGCAGTAGAAATGGGAGGGCGCGATGAGCATCACAGGATCTGAATCAAAGGGGGGTGAGGTTGACTTTGCTGAGTTCCAGGATCATTTTCAGGCATTGTCCTTGAAGTGGGCAAATCCTTTCATCAACCATTCCCGATACCTGGTTGGGACCGCAATATTCCTCTATTTATTGCTTGCCGTGATGACATTCTTCCCCAGTTTCGGCAGCGACCAAGTGATGGTCTTAAAAGATTATAAATCCTTCCATTTCATTTTTCTTGGATGGACAACGGTAATAATCCTGACTGTAGTATGGCGGAACAAGATTCCCACCATTTTCCAATGGCTTTGGGAGAGCGGACGGCTGGGGCCGCAAAATGCCGGTTTGAAGAACGAATACGAACAATTTCTCCAGGATTATCAGAAAGCACTGCGGTCCAAAAAAGTTCCGCTCACACTTGGTATCTGCCTGGTGGTCCTGATTCTTTTTCTGGCAATCGCGGCAGGGATGCCACAATATGTATACCAGCTATTTACCCGGTCAGCCAATTTTATATTCTTGGTGATCTTGTTCGCCGTTCTGTTTTGGGTTTTCTTGATGGGACTTGTGAGCTGGCTATTTATCACCACCAGCAGATATATCGGGGAATTGACCCAGCGGTTTTCCATTCAAATCCAGCCGAGCCACCCGGATGGATGCGGAGGGTTAAAGCCATTGGGAGATTTTTGTTTTTCTGCGGCCATTCCTTTGATCATAGGGGGAGGCTTCCTGGCAATTATTCCCATCCTGCAGATTATTCCCAACTTACAATTGGATATTAATTGGGTGGTGAGCTTTGCAGCAATCCTGCTGCTATTTCTGGTTGTAACTCCCCTTGCCGTGATGGTCGTTTTCATGCCGCTCTGGAATATCCATAATAATATGGTTGAACATAAGAAAGCGTATGAGGAAAAATATACAGGGCAGATGATTGTTTTGGAGAAAGAAATGCTCACGAACACGAGCGAGCAGGGTGATCTCCTTAAGGCCAAGGCCGCCAGAGAAAAACGCGAAATTCTGCAATCGCTGCACCCTGATAAACTCCTTTATCCCACCTGGCCCTTCCATTTTGGCAGTACGGTGCTGGCAATCTCTTCTCCGGCGATCCTGCAGGCGGTTGGAGGAATTATTGCCAACGTTTTATCCAGTCTCAAAAATTAAGCGTGCGGTCTGCAAGAGCAGCGCGTGCAAGCGAATGGTCGACTCGTTTCAGACGTTAATAAACTCGGAGGAGGTCGGCATGTCTCCCATTATTTTGCGGATCCTGCAACTGCTGGTCCTGGTGCTGCTCCAAGCCATCCTGCTGTTCGCCAGCGCGGGGGATTAAGCTGGCCGGCCGGGTGGTGGTATACCGGCCTGTACGTGCTCATGCTGGTGGCGGCTTCGTTCGTGATGATCCCGCATCGCAGGGAAGTCATCGAGGAACGCAGTAAAGGTACCAAAGGGGGCAAACGCTGGGACTACTGGCTGACCCAACTGATAATCATCCCCTCGCTCGGCTTGCTGGTGCTGGCGGGGCTGGACCAGCGCTGGAGCTGGACCGCGCCCCTGCCGTTATGGGCCGGGCTGACCGGTGGGTTCCTATTTCTGCTCGGGTATGCCCTGGTGCTCTGGGCAATGTACTCCAACAAGTTTTTTTCACAGGTGGTGCGCATCCAGACGGAACGCGGCCATGTGGCGGTCACCGCAGGCCCCTACCGGATCATCCGCCATCCCGGTTACATGGGCATGACCACTTCCATGCTTGGCGCGGTCTTTTTGCTGGACTGCATTTTCGGGCTGGCTTGTTTCCTGCTTTACCTGGTCCTGGTCATCCTGCGCACCAGCCGCGAGGACCAAACCCTGCGGGCTGAGCTTCCCGGCTATCCTGAATATGCCGCCCGCACCAGGTTCCGCCTGATCCCGGGAGTGTGGTGAAGTTTGAATACGGGTGTAAAATGGGCGTGCAAGAAATTTTTTTGATATGAGGTGAACCATGGACGACCAGAATCTGCGCAAACTGATCGAAGACCTGCACGCTGAAATCCAGGATACGCAAAGCGTTGACGAAAAAGGCCAGGAACTGCTGGTTCATCTCGATGCGGACATCCGCAAGCTGCTCGCCCAGAGCGGGGAGATGGCTGTACCAGCCCACCCCTCCACCCTGCGGCGCCTGGAGGAAGGGCTCGACCATTTCGAGGTGACCCACCCGACCCTGACGATCCTGATCTCCAAGGTGCTGGAAGGGCTCAGCAATGTAGGGATTTAAGAAGACTGAAGAAAATGGGATTTGACGAACTTCGCCTGTCAAATCCCATTTTCTTCTTATTTCTTGAAATACGCCCGCACTTTGGCGGCGATCTGTTTATCGGTCAGCTTGTCGGCACTTTCGAGGGGGAGCAGGCGTTCCTTCAGCCCTTTGCGTTCAAGGCGTTTTTGCAATTCATTCTTGGCCTCGCCGGGGCCAAAGATCAGGATGGAATCGGCCTGGCGCAGGTGGGCGATGACCTGGTCGTAGAATTTTTTGAGGTGCAGCTCATACTGCCGGTCGCGCACATCTTCCGTATCACCGTCTTCGGAGGCCGGCCCGCCAGTAAAGTGGACATGTTTCTCCATGCCGGAGCCGATTTCCCTGGTCTGCTCGCCCGCCTCGGTGATCAGCACGATCACGGCTTTGCGATGGTCGATCCACAGGCCTGCCTGTTTTCCAATCATGGTTCTCCTTTTCCAAGCTATATGTCATTGCGAGACCGGCGTACTTTGCCGGTCGAAGCAATCTTCTCGCAAAATATGGAGATTGCTTCGCAAATTGCTTCGCAAATTCCGTGCGCTCGCAAATTGCGCTCGCAATGACATAAAGTTGAGCTATCTTGACGAACGGATGCGCTTGAAATCGATGTAGCCGCGCTGGACGTCCACGTCAACCAGCTTCACGCGCACCTGGCGGCCGACCGCCAGGCCCTCGAAACCGCTGACCAGCTTGCCTTCGACTGGCATGCTCTCCAGGCGGACCCAGGTGCCCTTGTCGGAGGCGCCGGTGACGATGGCGTCGAACTGCTCTCCGATCCTGGAGAGGAGCAGGAGGGCGGCAGCGGATTTTTCGACCTGGCGTTCCAGTTTTTTGACGATATCCTCGGTTTCGGTGCAGTGCCTGGCCAGCAGTTCCAGCTCATCCTGGGGGTACGGCACAGCCTGGCCAAGCAGGGCGGCTTTCAGCAGGCGCTGGGTGAGCACATCCGGGTAGCGGCGGTTGGGAGCAGTCGAGTGGCCATAATCCTTGACCGCCAGGCCAAAGTGACCCGGCACCGTTGCTTCCATCCGGAGGCTCGGCCACATATTCGCCGGAGCCAAGCAGCTTGATCACGCTGAGGGACAGGTCCGGGAAGCGCAGGGGATCGTCAGCCTTTGCCCTGACAAGGAACTCCTCGAGCGCCTTCGAATCCGGATTGGCTGGCAGCCCGAACTTGTGCTCTGCGGCGATCTCGACGATACGCTCCCAATCCTTGGGGACGCGCACCACGCGCCGCAGCGAGGGGAAATTCCGGCTCGAGAGGTAGCGGGCCACCACGCCATTGGCGCTGACCATGAAATTCTCGATGAGCTCCTTGGCGCGATTCTTCTCTTCCACTTCCAGGGCAACCAGCTCGTCACCATCGAAGACCGGCCGGGACTCAATCGTTTCCAGGCTGAGCGCGCCCTGGGCGTGGCGGAGAGCCTTCATCTTTTGTGCGGTTTGATCCTGCAGGCGCAGATTCTCAGCCAGTCCATCCACGGCCGCGATGGCTTCCGGCAGGCTGCCAAACCCATCCAGCCAGGCGGCGACACTGTTGTAGGCCAGCTTGGCATGGTTGGTGACGCGCGCCCGGTAGAGATCCGAAGCCTGCAGGGATCCATCCGCAGCGATGACCATCTCCACGACAACCGACAGGCGCTCCTGGTCGAAATTCAGCGAGGTCAGGCCGGTGGACAGCTTTTCAGGCAGCATGGGAAAGATCTCGGCGGCGGTGTAAACCGTGGTGGTATTGGTGCGGGCATGGGCATCGATGGCAGAGCCTTTTTTCACCAGGGCATCCACATCCGCCACAGCAACCAGGAGCTTGACACTGCCGGCGGGCAGCGCTTCGGCAACCGTGAGCTGGTCCAGGTCAAGCGAGTCGTCGTTGTCAATGGAACACCACAGCAGGCTGCGCAGGTCACGGAAAGCCCCGTCCTGCGCCTGCGCCGGGTCATGGATACGATCCAGCTCGGCCAGGGCGGCGGAGGAAAAATCCGGCTGCAGGCCGCGTTCGAGCATGACGCGGTGGGCGATGTTCATTAATATAGCACGGTGGGATTCAATGTTTGTATGCATGGATTGATTATAATCCTTACGAGGGGAGAGAGAAGGTAAACAGGTAAACAGGTAATCAGTTGATCAGGTGATCAGGGATGAGGGGACCAGGGATCAGGGATAAGGCAGAGATGGATGATAAAATCCAGCCTGACAGGGTGCTCATAAGGTTGCATGGATGCATTTTAATCATTCCAAATTTAACCGCGCAGCCGCGGAGAACACGATGGTTACCAATAAAAATCTTTGCGTACTTGCTTACTTTGCGGTTAAAATCTCTCATGTAGGGACATTCGAACACCTTTACCATCCTGAAAACATCGAGCCTGTATGCCCACATCCGCATCCACCCCGAAAGAACCCGGGGCTGTTTTGAAAGACACTTTCGGCTACGACACATTCCGCCCGCTGCAGCGCGAGGTGATCGAGAACGTGCTGGCCCGGCGGGATACGCTGGCGGTGATGCCCACCGGCGGGGGCAAGTCGCTGTGCTACCAGATCCCGGCGCTGCTGTTCGACGGGCTGACGGTGGTGGTCTCGCCGCTGATCGCGTTGATGAAGGACCAGGTGGAGCAACTGCAGGCGGCCGGCGTCCCGGCCCTGTTCCTGAACAGCTCGCTGCAGCCGGAGGAATACCAGCAGAACATGGCCAGGGTGCGCTCGGGGAAGGTGCGCCTGCTGTACGTGGCACCCGAGACGCTGCTGACGCCGCGCCTGTTCGAGCTTTTGTCCAATGCAAAAATTGACCTGCTGACCATCGATGAAGCCCACTGCATTTCCGAGTGGGGGCATGACTTCCGCCCCGAGTACCGGCAACTGGTCGAGGTGCGCAAGCGCTTCCCCAAGGCGGTCTGCCTGGCGCTGACCGCCACGGCCACGGCGCGCGTGCGATCCGACATCAAGGCCAACCTGGGGTTCGCGGGCTCGAACGAGTTCGTCGCCAGCTTCAACCGGGAGAACCTGTTCATCGAGGTACGCCCAAAGCGGGATGCTCTCCAGCAGACCCTGCGCTTCCTGGAAGGCTTCAAGGAGCAGTCCGGCATCATCTACTGCTTTTCGCGCAAGCAGGTGGACGAGCTGGCGTATACCCTGGAGCGGCACGGGCACCCGGCGCGCCCGTACCACGCCGGGCTGGAAGATGACGAGCGCCGCCGCAACCAGGAAGCCTTCATCCGGGACGACGCCCAGATCATCGTGGCCACCATCGCCTTTGGGATGGGGATCAACAAGCCGAACGTGCGCTTCGTGCTGCACTACGACCTGCCCAAGAGCATCGAAGGCTATTACCAGGAGATCGGGCGGGCCGGGCGGGACGGCCTGCCGGCGCACTGCCTGCTGCTGTACAGTTACGCGGATGTGGCCAAGCTCAAATACTTCATCGCGCAGAAGGAAGGCACCGAGCGCCAGGTGGCGCTGCAGCACATGGATGCGATCGTGCGCTTCGCCGAGGATGAGATCAACTGCCGGCGCAAGCCGCTGCTGAACTACTTCGGCGAGCCGTATGCGGTCCAGAACTGCCGGAACTGCGACAACTGCACGGCCGAAGCGGTGGCGATGACGGACATCACCCTGCCGGCGCAGAAGTTCCTGTCGTGCGTCAAGCGCACCGGCGAACGCTTCGGGGCGGCGCACGTGACGGACGTGCTGCTGGGCTCGAAAGGCGAACGGGTGCTGCGCCTGGGGCATGACCGGCTGTCCACCTACGGCATCGGCAGCGAGCTGAACAAGAAGCAGTGGATGCACCTGGCCAGGCAGCTGGTGCAGATGGGCTACCTGATCCAGGAGAGCGAGTACCGCACGCTCAGCCTGAGCCCCAGGGCGGATGAAGCGCTGCGGAAGCGCACGCCCATCCTGGGACAACTGCAGGAGGTGGAGGAGCGCGCCTCCAAAAAAGCCAACAAGCAGGAGCTGGATTACAACCACGCCCTGTTCGCCCTGCTGCGGGCCAAACGCAAGGGACTGGCGGATGCAGCCGGGGTGCCGCCCTACGTGATCTTCCCCGACCGCACCCTGGTGGAGATGGCGGCGTACGCGCCGCAGAGCTCCGAACGCCTGCTGGATATTTCCGGCGTGGGCCAGGTGAAGGCGCACCAGTATGGGGAGGCGTTCCTGGAGGTGCTGCGGACTTACTGCCAAGCGCATAAAATCCCCGAGAAGGTCAAAGAGGAGACCCGGCGGGGAAAGGAAACCCGGCGTCCCAAGGATGACTCCGGCCGGCGCTACGTGGTGGTGGCCGAGGCCTTCAACGCCGGGGAAAGCGTGGCGGAACTGATGGAACGCTACCAGGTCACCGCCGCCACGATCCTGGACCACCTGACGCGCTACTTGGCCGCCGGGCAAAAAATCCGCCGTTCCGAGGAGATCCTGGCACTCTCGTCCGCCTCGCCTGACCAGCAGGCGGCCGCTTTTGCGGCGTTCGAGGAGCTGGGGACGGGGATGCTGAAGCCGGTATTCGACAGGCTCGGCGGGATGCTTAGCTACGATGAGTTGAAGATCCTGAGGATTTGTTATATGGGGACAGTCAGATAGCCTGGCAGTCCAATAGACTAATCGTGATGTGGCTTGGTGGTTGAACAGGTATCCAGGCATTTGAGAAGTGGTTATCCCCTTCGGGGACAAGATTCGTTCCGCGAAAAAAAACGAATGTGAAACGAATAAGTGCAGGGGAGAGGGGAGGAGGGGATGGGGGACAGGGGGATGCGGAGACACGGAGATAGGGGGACACGGGGACATGGGGAGACGGAGACACGGGGAAAGGGGAAGGTGATGCGTAAACAGTAACGAGTTCCCAATACAGTGTGACGAGCAAACCATGAATAAAAGTCACCTTTTTTGAATTTTACGCGGAACGAATGGGGGTGGGCAGCCACTCCGGCCGCAAGTTTGCGGGCACCGGGGCAGGGTGGGGTGGGGGTTGGGGGTGGGCATGGCTTCTGCAGGCTCCTGTTGCTTAACCGCGAAGTAAGGAAGTACGCGAAGTTTTTATCAGGTTTTCTTAGCGTTCTTCATGTCTCCGCGGTGATTCTTCCCGGGTACGGGAAGGCCGTAGGAGCAACACGGGAAGGTGTGGGCCTTCCCGTGCCTGGATACAAACATAGAACATATTTTCTGATTTGTCAAGGGTGTTGGGTGGAACCGGCGGAAGTGAATAGTTTCCCCAAAAAAGATTCCACACCCGAACATAATTTCACTATTGAAATTTTGTTCAAATCGTTGTATACTCAAAATAATCATTGAAAACCAACCCAACCGGGAGGTGCTGGAAATGCTCTTACAGCAGGAACGCGAAGAGATTGTATTCTTTGGTCGAAAACTAATCGCCTCAAAACTGACGACCGGCTCGGGCGGCAACCTGAGCATTTTCAACCGCGAGTTGGGTTATATCGCGATCAAACCCACCGGAGTGGATTATCTCGAGATGCGACCTGAAGATGTGGTGGTGATCAACCCGGCAGGCGAAATTGTGGATGGCAAGCTCAAACCTTCAAGCGAGGTCAGCCTGCACCTGGGCCTGCTTCAGGCGCGACCAGAGATGAAGAGCCGTGATCCATACGCACCAGGTGTACGCCACCACTCTGGCTTGCCTGAATTGGGAAATCCCGGCTGTGCATTACCTGGTCGGTTTTTCCGGCAATAAAGTACCCCTTGCAACCTACGCCACCTACGGCACACCCGAACTGGCACAGAATGTTGTACAGGCAATCGGCCAATATCACGCCTGCCTGATGGCGAATCATGGCATTGTTACCATCGGTGCGAAGCTTTCTGAGGCTTTCAATGTGGCCGAAGAGTTGGAACTGGTAGCGCGAATATATTACCAGAGCAGGTGTATAGGCACCCCAAAAATTCTTTCGGATCAAGAAATGGAGGTGATCACAGAAAAATTTACCACCTATGGTCAACCACAAAAGATCTAAGAAGTAATCCTTTCCGGGTCATTCAGACCCAGGGCCGCATGCCAAAGAAAATCTTCGAGGTATACGGACAAGACAAATCGATTGTAGATCGACTTTCGATCCATATTGAGGAGAACCACATGAAACTAAATCTATTCTGGTTCCGCTTACTATCTTTGCTGGTCGTGTTTACCATGCTGGGTGCCTGTGGCCCAGCTGCCAAGACCGAGGCACCCGCGGCAGCAAAGAAACCCTACGAGATCGCTGTAGTCGTCAAAATTACCGGCATCCCGTGGTTCAACACGCTTGAAAAAGGAGTGAAGAAGGCCGCCACTGAACTGGGAGTGAACGCCTACCAGACCGGCCCAGCCCAGGCGGACCCCGCGGCGCAGGTCAAGATCGTTGAGGACCTGGTGGCAAAGGGTGTGGATGCCATTGCAGTCGTCCCGAATGACGCCAAAGCCCTCGAGCCTGTTTTCGCAAAGGCCAAGGCGAAGGGCATCGTCGTCATCACCCACGAATCCACGCAACAAGTCGGCACCGATTATGACTTTGAGCTGATCGACAACACCAAATTCGGCGAACACGCCTGGGATGTACTTGTCAAGAATATGGGCGACACCGGCGACTACGCCATCTTTGTCGGCAGCCTGACCGTCCCGGGCCACAATGCCTGGGCAGATGCGGGGATCGCCTACGCCAAGACGAAATACCCCAACCTGCACCTGGTTACCGATCGTATCCCCTGCGGCGAGGATCAGGAACTGGCCCGCCAGAAGACTCTTGAGCTGATCCAGGCTTACCCGAACCTGAAGGGCATCATTGGTTTTGGGAGCCTCGGCCCTCCAGGAGCTGCCCAAGCCCTGACTGAGAAAGGCCTGGCCGGTAAAATCGCAGTCGTCGGCACGGTCATCCCATCGCAGGCTTCGCCCTACCTGAAAGACGGCTCCATGTCAGCTGGCTTTATCTGGAACCCTGCTGACGCCGGCTACGGTATGGTCTGGCTCGCCAAGTACATTTTGGACGGCGGCAAGGTCTCGACCGGTTTGGATATGCCCGGTCTCGGCAAGCTGACCGTAAACGGGATCGTGGTGAACGCTGAAGCGATCCTGGATATCAACAAGGACAATGCAGACAGCTTCGGCTTCTAAGCATATCTAAAAACAAAGAGCCTCCCCAAACAGGGGAGGCTCTACTTAAGTAAATTCACTTGTTCCACAATAAATCAACACGAAGTCGCGAAGGACGCCAAGACGTTACCCTGGGTAAATATTATCGATTATACTGGTTGGTTTGTAAGGGAGAATAAAAGTCTTTCCTGGCGTGCCTGGCGTGTTCGCGTTCGTTATTTGTGATGAGGGTTCCCATTATGGCTGATCTATTCCTGAAAATGACCAACGTCAGCAAGCACTATACTGGCGTAACTGCCCTGGACCAGGTGGACTTCGAGATCTACAAAGGGGAGATCCACTGCCTGGTGGGCGAAAATGGCTCCGGGAAATCCACTTTGATCAAGATCATTTCGGGGACCGTCCACCCAGACGATGGGGCACAGATCGAGGTTGAAGGGCAGGTTCTGCATGGTCTCCACGCCATTGACGCCATTCATAAAGGCATTGATATCATCTACCAGGACCTGTCGCTTTTTCCGAACCTGACCGTGATGGAGAATATTGCCCTTGGACGATATATTGCTGAAGGCAGGCGGTTGGTCGACTGGAGCGGGCTGAAAAAGATCGCCAGCAAAGCCATGGCGCGCATTAATGTGTCGCTACCGCTGCAGTCCCTCGTAAGTGACATCCCGATCGGCGACCAGCAGCTGGTTGCGATCTGCCGGGCGCTCACGCGCGACGTCAAGCTGGTCATCATGGATGAGCCAACTGCATCCCTGACCAAAAAGGAAGTCGATTCCCTTTTCTCGGTCGTCCTGGACATGAAGAAAAAGGGCATATCGACCATGTTCGTCAGCCATAAGCTCAACGAAGTGCTCGAGATCGCTGACCGGGTAACAGTCATCCGGGATGGAAAAAAGGTGGGCATCTTTGACCCCAAAGAGCTGAACGACGAGAAACTCACCCAGCTGATGACCGGCAAGAAGCTGGAATATACGCCCTTTGTACGAGGTAAAGCAGCACAGGAACCCATCCTGGAGGTGGTCAATCTCTCGGCGAAAGGCCTCTTTCAGGATATCAGCTTCAAGCTCCATCCAGGAGAGATCCTGGGGATCACCGGGCTGCTCGGATCCGGGCGGACAGAGCTGGCGCTGGCCCTCTTTGGGGTTAATAAACCCGATTCGGGCGAGATTTTTTTCAAAGGCAGACCAATAAAGATCCAATCCATCCAGCAGGCGATCGACCTGGGGATCGGTTTTGTCCCTGAAGACCGGTTGGTACAGGGCCTGATATTGAACCAGTCGGTCAACAAAAATCTGATCGTTACCACGCTGGACGAGCTGGTTGGCCGCTTCAAGCTGCTCGACCAACGATTGATCCACGAGCGGATCGATAACGCGATCAGGGACCTGGCGATAAAGGTCCCTTCGCTCGACTCGCCCGTTCAGACACTCTCAGGTGGGAATCAACAGCGGGTGGTACTGGCTAAATGGATCGCCACGCAACCGAAGGTGCTCATCCTGGATGGGCCGACCATTGGGATCGACGTGGCTGCCAAGCACGCCATCCACCAGATCATCCGCGAACTGGCCGGGCATGGGATCGCCATCCTGTTGGTCTCGGATGAGATTCCCGAAGTATATAACAACGCGAACCGGGTGTTGATCATGCACAAAGGCCGGTTGGTGAAAGAGTTCGAGATGGATCGGACCAGCATGGAAGAGATCCAAGAGACCGTAAACCTGACCGAATAGGGTAAAACCATGATAAAGAAAATCCTCTCCCGGTATGAATTCTTGGTTCTCATGGTGATTGTCGTCTTTTCAATCATCATTGGCACCATCAACCCGAACTTTTTCAGACTGGAAAACATATTTGACATCCTGCAGAGCTATTCTCTAACGGGGATTTTTGCCATCGGGATGCTCATCGTGCTGATCAGCGGCGGGATCGACCTTTCGTTTACCGCCATAGCCACCATCACCGGTTATATCGTGGCTGTGCTGCTGCTCAGTCATGGCAGCCAGCTCAACATCTATGCGGTGTTCCTGATCGCGGCAGTAATGGGAACGCTTCTGGGTATTATCAACGCCTGCATTATCTATTTCTTCAAAATCCCGCCCATCATTGCCACCATAGCCACGCAGAATGTTTTTTACGGATTGCTCACATTGATCACCCAGGGGAAATGGCTGTACGGTTTTCCGAGCTGGTTTGGCGCATTCGTCAAAATCAAAGTGTTCTCCCTGACAAACGCAAACGATGTGAAATATGGCCTATCGATCGTCAGCGTGATCTGGTTTGCAATCATCCTGTTGGGCTGGTTCATCCTGCGCAAGACCGTGCTTGGGCGCAGCATCTATGCCCTGGGCGGCAGCGAGTCCTCCGCCTCACGGGCCGGGTTCAACATTCTGCGCCTGCAACTATTCGTCTACGGGTTCATGGGGCTGATGGCGGGGATCGGCAGCGTGATCCAGGCCCTGCTGGTGCAGACGGTAGCCCCGAACTCACTGGTGGGCAAGGAATTGGATGTGATCGCGGCGGTCGTCCTGGGCGGCGCCAGCCTGACTGGCGGTGTCGGCTCCATCCTGGGGACCGTGCTGGGTGTGGCGCTCATGGCCATCATGAGCAACGGGCTTACCCTGATGCATGTCTCCTCATTTTGGTACAAAGTAGTCACCGGTATTATCATCCTGATCAGTGTAGCAGCCGGCGCCTGGCGTAAGAGGGTCAGCTCGAATAAAAAAGTTATTATAGAAGCAGATTAACCCGGGAGGCCATGTCATGTTTCGAAAGAATTCAGAGCTCATCGTCCTTATCCTGGTTCTGGCGGGTACGCTGGTGATGATGCTGGCGCTCAATGGGCCAAGCTTCTTTAAACTCGGAAATATCCAATCCATGGCCTTCCAGATGCCTGAACTCGGCGTCCTTTCGCTGGCCATGATGATCACCATGCTCACCTCGGGGATCAACCTATCCATTATTGCATCCACCAACCTGTCTGGCATCGTTATGGCGCTGATCATGACCAGGATGGCGCCGGAAGGCGGATCGGCGCTGGGGGTTGTTCTGCTGGCATTGCTGGCAGGTGTGCTCATCTCGGTGCTCATCGGTCTGCTCAACGGCTGGTTGATTGCTTCCCTGAATATCTCGCCAATTTTAGCCACCCTGGGCACCATGATCATGGTCAGCGGGGTTGCGATCGTACTGACCAAGGGCTACGTCATCTCCGGGTTCCCAAAGGAGATGCTGTTCATCGGGAATGGAACGATCCTGGGGATCCCGGTTCCGCTGCTGATCTTCCTGGCTTGCGCCGGCTTGCTGGCGCTTATCCTGGGGCGCATGCCGCTTGGCACCCGCATTTACCTGTTTGGCTCCAACCCCACCGCCACCTTCTACTCCGGTGTGAATAACAAAGCCGTGCTGATGCGCGTCTACCTGATCTCCGGGCTGCTTACCAGCGTGGCCGCCATGATCATGATCTCCCGCTTTAACTCTGCCAAGGCGGACTATGGCGAAAGCTACCTGCTGCTCACGATCCTTGCCTCGGTATTGGGTGGTGTGAACGCCGCCGGTGGCTTTGGGCGGGTGTCCGGGTTGGTGGTGGCGCTGATCATCCTGCAAATCATCTCCAGCGGGTTGAATCTGTTCGGCGTCTCGGCCTTTCTCACCGTCGCGCTGTGGGGAGCGATCCTGATCTTTGTGATGGTGATCAAGTACCTGCTCGAACAGCGCTCACTGCGGGCGGTCTCGCGATGAAAACGCTTTTGGGAATCGATCTCGGTACGACCAGCCTGAAAGTGGCTATTTTTACCAGCGCAGGGCAGCCGCTTGGCACGGAAAGCTACGAATACCCAATCCTCTCACCACAGCCAGGCTATGCCGAGCAGGATTCATCCGAATGGCGCAAGGCACTCGAAATCACCTGCAGGAAACTAAGAGAGCGTTTTCCGGAGGCATTCGCCACCATCGCGGGGGTGGGAATGTGCGGGCAGATGCATACCCAGGTCTACCTGGACCGCCAAGACCGGCCCATTCGCCCGGCGATAACCTGGATGGACCAGCGCGCCAAGCCTGTGATCGAAAAGATCCAGCAGGATAAAAGTGCGGTGGAACTGATCTTCCGCGAGACGCTCAATTTCCCTTCCACCACCTACACTGCCGCCCATGTACGCTGGGTGATTGAGAACCAGCCAGAGGTCTGGGCCAAGACACACAGTGTGTTGATCGCAAAGGATTACCTGAAATTTCTGCTCACCGGGCAAAAAGTCACCGATTACGCCGAGGCAAGCGGAACACTGCTCTTCGACGTGAGCAAAGAAGCCTGGTCAGAGGCGGCGTTTGACTTTTTCCAGATCCCGCGCGCCTATTTTCCCCGCCTGGCGCCCTCTGATGAGATCATCGGTGCGATCACCAGGGATGCCTGCGCCTGGACGGGTATCCCTGAGGGGACGCCCGTAGTAAACGGCAGCTCAGATAACTCAGCTTCTGCGCTCGGCGCCGGGATGGTGTTGCCCGGGCAAGTAACCCTGATTATTGGGACCGCGGGGGTAGTCTCGGTCTGCTCGGATCACCCACTGCTGGACCCCGCCGGGCGCACCCTGTGCTGGCATTACTGCCTGCCAAAACAATGGATTACCCTGGGTATCACTCAAACCGCAGGCGAAAGCCTGCAGTGGTTTAAGACTGCCTTCGACCCTCAAGAGGATCCGCAGGCTGGCTCAGGCGATATTTTCAATCGCTATAACCAATTTGTGGCCCAGGTTCCGGATGGCAGCGGCGGCGTGATTTTTTTGCCGTATTTAAACGGAGAACGCACTCCCTATTGGGATCCAGCCGCACGGGGTGTTTTCTTTGGCCTGAACCTGACAACAGGAAAGGCAAACATGATCAAGGCGATCATGGAAGGTGTTTCCTTTGCCTTGCGCAATAACATTGAAACGATTGAGGCGCTGGGCATCCAGATCGATCAAGTGCGCGCGGTGGGTGGAGGCCTGAAAAGTCCGGTTTGGCTGCAGACGCTGGGGAAAATCCTGAGGAAGCCAGTCTTCACAGTAAATATTTCCGATACGGCCAACCTCGGAAATATCCTGCTGTGTGGAAAGGCGCTTGGGATGGTAAGTTCATACCAGCAATCGGTGGAACGCATGGTGGCTGTTGACCAGGATGTGCACTACCCGGCCGGAGTGCCCATCTACGAAAAGCAGTACGCATTATTCCTGGAGTTGTACCCGCAGTTGCGGCAACTCTATCACAAAGCACTGGAATAAATCGGTGGTGAATGCAAACCAGGACGGCTTTACATCTTCTAGCCTTTGACCTAGGCGCTGAAAGTGGGCGGGCGATGGTCGGTCACTTCGACGGTCAACGCCTGGAATTGGAGGAAATTCACCGTTTTCCCAATGGCCCTGTAAATGTAGGCGGGTATCTCTATAGCGATGTGCTGCGGATTTGGACAGAAATGCAGACCGGCCTGCAAAAGGCTGCCGCTCAATCCAGGAGCGGCCTGGCAAGCGTTGGGGTGGATACCTGGGGCGTGGATTTTGGCTTGTTGGACGCTCAAGATCGTTTGTTGGGAAACCCTTTCCACTATCGAGACCCACATTCGCGTGAGGCCATGACCGCGGCGTTGAAACGGGTGCCGCAGGAGGAAATTTACGCCCAGACCGGTAACCAGGTAATTGAATTTAATACCTTGTTTCAATTACTTGCCATGAAGCAGGCCTCCAACCCCAACCTGGAGTCAGCCCATTCATTGCTGATGCTGCCAGATTTATTCAATTTCTGGCTGAGCGGAAATAAAGCCAGTGAATCAAGTATTGCCAGTACATCGCAGTGCTTTAACCCATATACCCGCACCTGGGCAGTCGATTTGATCAAACGCATGGATCTGCCTGTGCATATTTTCCAGCCAATCGTGCCAAGTGGCAGCATTCTCGGCGAGCTGCAGCCCTGGCTGGCAGCCCAAAGCGGGTGCCAGCCCATCCCTGTAATTGCCCCCGCCTGCCACGATACCGGCTGTGCCGTGGCTGCAATTCCGATCAGCGTGCCCCATTTTATGTATATCAGCTCGGGAACCTGGTCATTGGTTGGGGTTGAGCTGGATAAACCCTTGATCAATGCCGCTACACTGGCAGCAAACCTGACGAACGAAGGCGGAGTGGCTGGGCGGGTGCGCCTGCTGAAAATGGCCCCCGGTATGTGGCTATTGCAGCAGTGCCGAAGCGAGTGGTCGCGTCGCGGCCAACCCTATACTTACTCAGAACTTACCAGCCTGGCATCCGAGGCGGCAGCATTTGGGCCACTCCTGGATGTATGCGCTCAGGACTTCATCGCCCCAGGCGAAATGCCTGAGCGCATCCAGGCCTACTGCCAGCGAACCGGCCAACCTGTGGTACAAAGCGTGGGCGAAATTGTGCGCTGCATCCTGGAAAGCCTGGCTGTTGAATACCGCCTTTGCCTGGATAGATTGGAAGCTCTACTTGGCTGGCCTTTAGAGGTGATCCATATCATTGGCGGGGGTTCGCGTAACAACTTGCTCAACCAGCTTACTGCAGATGTCACCCGCCGAACGGTCATTGCTGGACCAGTTGAGGCAACGGTTGCCGGGAATGTGTTGGTGCAGGCAATGGGATTGGGTTGTCTAGCCTCGTTGGACGATCTTCGCCAAGTGATACAGGTCTCTTTTGAACCTCAGATTTTCGAACCCCATCCGGACGATCGCTGGGAGCAGGCGTACCATAAAGTTCGTCAGTTAGGGGTCTGCGGAGGCAATTGCTGATATGAATGAAAACCTGCGGGTGGCACTCAAAGCAGCCCAGTTATATTATGAAAACAATCTTACCCAGGACGAAATTGCACAGAAATTGCGCCTTTCCCGACCCAAGGTCTCGCGCTTGCTGCAAGAAGCCCGCGATGCCGGCCTGGTAAAAATCACAGTGGCGGTGCTTCCCGGCAGCCGTACAGACCTGGAACGCCAGCTGGAGCAACGCTATAACCTGCTGGATGTGCTGGTGGTTGAAGTGAGCCAGCCGGATTCCTATGTCCAAACCGCCCGCGAGTTGGGTGCGGCGGCTGCCAGCTATTTCCGCCGCGTGGTTCAGGATGGTGATACGATTGGATTGACCTGGGGGATGACCCTGGCTGCGATGGTTGATAACCTGACGCAAGAGAAGAAGAGGCAGGTCCGAGTGACCCAGCTGGTGGGTGGCTTGGGTGAGCCGGATTCTGAAGCACATGCCACAGACCTGGCGCGCCGACTGGCGATGATGCTGGAAGCCAACCTGCAACTCATCCCTGCGCCGGGCATTGTGAAAACAGTGGAACTGGCACGATTATTGCGCTCCGAGCCTTATGTCGCCCAGGTTTTGGAACAAATCAGCCAGGTAAATCTGGCTCTTGTGGGCATTGGTGCCCCGAATACCAATTCGTTATTGATGCAAAACGAACGAATCATTACCTGGAAGGAAATCCAGCCGATTTTGGACCTGGGTGGAGTCGGGGATATTGGCTTGCATTTCTATGATATAAACGGAAATGTGTTGCACTCTGAGATCGAGCAGCGCCTGATTGGTGCCAGCGCAGAACATTATCGCCAGATCGAACGCGTGGTGGGTATAGCGGGCGGCATGAACAAGTTCTCTTCCATCCTGGGAGCGGTACGCGGGCGTTTGATCAATATCCTGATCACCGATGTGGATACCGCCAATCATTTAATGGCTGTAGACAGCTAAAGCAGCATGCTGAAAGCATTTGTCACCAGCGACCTAAGCGCCGTACAGCTCGAACGTTTGGGGCGCCATTGCCAGGTTACCCGGGGGGGCTGGGGTACCACCGGTGTGCGCCTGACACCCTCTGCATTGGCTCGGGCAGCCGCCAGGGCGGAAATCTTACTGGTTGGTTATGAATCCCTACCGGGGCAAACGATCGAGTCTCTGCCAAGTCTCAAGTTGATCGGCTGCACGCGTTCCACACCGGTCAACATCGATCTCTCCGCTGCCACGGCCCAGCACATCCCGGTATTGTACACCCCGGGGCGCAACACACAAACCGCGGCGGAATTTACCCTTGGCTTGATGTTGGCGGAAGCGCATCGCATCGCCCGCGCCCACCACGCCTTGCGCAGTGGGCACTACCTGGGCTTGCCAGCCTCAGATTTTTCCGCCGCTGACCGTTCCTCTGATGTGACATGGAAGTTGGATGGCGAAAGCCCATTTAAGGATTTTCAGGGCATTGAACTGGCCGGGCACTGTTTGGGGATTATTGGTATGGGTAGAATTGGCAGCCGGGTGGCGCAACTGGCTCAGGCTTTCAATATGAACGTACTTGCCTATTCACCTTACAGCAGCCCGATCGAGGCCAGCGCACTCAATGTTCAACTGGTAGACCTGAACACCCTTTTACGGCAGGCAGATTTCATCTCTGTGCATGCCAGGGTGACCAACGAAACATGGGGCATGTTGGGTGAACGAGAATTATACCTGATGAAGCCCACTGCTTATCTGATCAGCGTTTCGAGGGCAGCGGTAATTGACCAGGCAGCCTTAATTAAGGCGCTGGAGCAGCGGCGGATCGCCGGGGCAGCATTGGATGTATTCTGGTTTGAACCTTTGCCATCCAATCACCCCCTGCTGTCCCTGGAGAATGTCACCCTCACGCCCCACCTGGCAGGAGCCACGGTCGAGGTACAAGAACTCCATTCCCAAATGATTGTGGACGACGTGATCGCCTGGCTGGAGGGATGGCGTCCAACACACCTGGCTAACCCGGAAGTCTGGGGAACAGTCTGAGCAGGCCAGCCCGCAGACAAGGTGGGCGCAGGCTGCTATTTCAGCACTCCACGCATAAACAGGAGCGCTTTGCGCGCCTCTTCATCCAAATCTAAATTGGCACCCAGATTGCGAAATACTTTAATATCTTCGCTGACCTTACCGCCCGGCATCACAAAAGGCTCCATTACGATATAGCGATCGTAATGAATCTTTCGAAGGGCAGCCCCGATCTCCGTCCAGGGGATATGCCCATAACCAGGCGGCATACGGTTGTTCTCGCCGATGTGCAAATGGCCAAGTTTTTTGTCAGCCTTGAGGATGGCATCATCAATAAAATCCTCTTCGATGTTCATGTGGAAAGTATCCAGCATGACCCTGGCATTCGGGCTGCCGACCGCATCCACATACTCAAGCGCCTCATCGCAGGTATTCAACAAGAACTGCTCGAAACGGTTGATCACTTCCACGTTGAAGAACACCTGGTTATCCTCCGCAGCCTTGACCGCTTCCTTCATATTTTTTACACTGCGGTCAAAATATGGGCGCTTATCTGTCTCTCCAGGGGGTAATGTGGCCGGCCAGTAGGAACAGAGGCTGCCTCCCAACTGCCCACCGCCCATCTCACCAATGGCAGCCGCCATTTTCTTAAGGTAAGCAACGCCAGCGGCACTCACCCGCTGATCTGCAGAGGCGATATCATACTTTGCCGGCAGGCCAACACCATAGGTTAATATGATATTCTTATCATCCGCATGCGCTTTGAGGCTCTGCCTCTCTGAGCTGGTCATGTCGGCAATGGTGCCGCCATTCACCTCCAGAATATCAAATCCGAGCCCGGCAACCTTATCCACGAAAGGATGAAAATCTGCATCCCATTCATGCGTCCAATATGCGTAGAAAATTCCAAGCTTGATCATATGCTTTTCCCTGTTTCTGGCTGAAAAGGATTGCGCCGAAGAAGTACAACCAGGATCCAGACGCCAGGAGAAGATATCAATACCGTGCCAGCCTTGATACTTCGTATAATTCAGCCGATAAACAAATTCTACCCTCCATCCTTAATTCTTGCAAAGTGTGCTCCTTCGTGATGAACTCTTTTTCCGCCTCCGCTGCCCGGCTGCTTTTTAACGCAGGGAAGCAGGGACACACAGATTCCATAAAGAGTTTTCTTTGCGACCTTTGAGCCTTTATGGCTTTGCGTTGGGAATTTTTAACACTCCGGGCATCTGAGTACAGACTTCCGAAGTCTTGGGGACTTCGGAAGTCTGTATTTGCAATTTAGAGTAATTTGATGTAAGATGAGATGATTGGCGATAGAGCGTTTGGATGGATTGGCAGAAAGAGCTTTTCCGCCAGGAGAGGTGATGCAGGAATCTGCACGGCATTGGTCGGAATGGATTGAACCCTGGTACCTGGTCTATGCGCTCATGGGGCTAGTGGCGGCCGGGTTGGTGCCGGTGCTGATCCCACTGCTGGTGAGCCAGTCCGGGAACGCCGGGCAGGTGGGGCTGGTGGTGGCGGCGGTCGGCCTGGGTGGATTAAGCTCTCCACTGTGGGGCAGCCTGGCGGATCGTTACCGCAACCACCGCGGCCTGCTGGCAGGCGGGTTGCTCTTTGCCAGCGCGGGAATGCTGCTGTTTGCCTTCACCACGCGACCGGCTGCCTGGATCCTGCTGGCGATCATCATGGGGCTCGGCAATGCTGCGGCGGCGACGGTGGCCAACCTCTTCGTGGTGGAAGTGCATCCGCATGCAGAATGGGATGAACGGATTGGCTGGCTGCAGACTTTCTATGGTATCGGCCAGGTGGCCGGGTTGCTGCTGGTGGGCGCTTTGACCCGCACTGATCTGCGGATCGGGCTCCGGGTGGCAGCGGGCCTGAGCGCGGCGGCAGCCATCCTGGGCTGGTTGACCACCAGGACACCCCCGGCGCAGGCTGGATTGAATGCTGTGCTCGTCCAGCCGGCGAGACACACGGAATCGGCAGTCAGTTCCCCCCAGCGGCTTTTCCACGCCCCAAAATGGATGAAAATGCAGGAGTTTGGACGAACCCTGCGCTCTCCCTACGGGCTGTTCCTGATGGTGTGGCTGTTGGCTTTCGCTGGACCGGCAACGGTCTTTTCCCAATATCCACTCTTAATGCAAAAGGTCTACGGTGTGACCCCCGGCACTGCTTCGGCGGCGTATGCCGTGATCGCCGGGCTGGGTCTGGCCCTGTATACCCCGGCCGGCAACGGGTCCGATCGCTATGGACCGCGGCGCATCCTGAGAACTCTCGTTGGGGCTGCGCCTGGCCGCTTTTGCCGGGATGCTGGGACTGGTTTTCATGACAAGGAGTGGAACGATTGGCTGGCTGGCCCTGCTGGCTTTTGGCTTCGTGGTCTGGGCCTGGTCCTTGATGAGTGTGAGCGGCACCGCACTGGCGGCACGACTGTCGCCGGCTGGAGAGGGGCAGGGGCTGGGGATCTTCAATGCCATCACGGCGCTGGCTGGGATCCTCGGGGCCCTGCTGGGAGGCTGGGCGGCGGGGACCTGGGGCTATGCTGCCCTGGTCGGGCTGGCCCTGGCAGGCGTGGTCCTCAGCCTGGGGCTCAGCTATATGGTAAACCAAAAGGAGACCAATATATCATGAAAGCCATTGCCAACATTACCGGCACTTCCACTTTACACCTGGTCGACCGCCCAGAACCCGTCCTGGCGGCAGACGATGAGGTCAAATTAAAAGTCCTGCGGGTGGGGATCTGTGGAACCGACCGTGAGGAAGCCGCCGGGGGGCGCTCGAAGCCGCCAGAGGGGCAGACGGAACTGGTGATCGGCCACGAGATGTTCGGCCAGGTGCTCGAGACCGGCAAATCCGTCACCCGGGTGAAGGTGGGCGACCTGGCAGTCTTCACCGTACGGCGCGGCTGCGGCAAATGCCTGCCCTGCCTGATGAACCGCTCGGACATGTGCCAGACTGGCGAATATGCCGAACGCGGCATCTGGGGCCTGGACGGCTACCAGACCGAATTCGCAGTGGACAAGGAGCAGTACGTGGTGCGCGTGCCCCCTGAACTGGAAGCGGCGGGCGTGCTGTGCGAGCCGCTCTCGGTGGCTGAGAAAGCCATCGATGAAGCTGTGCGGCTGCAGGTGGCGCGCCTAGCGGATGCACCTGCAACCCTGGACTGGATGCACGACCGTCCCTGCCTGGTGGCGGGATTAGGGCCGATCGGCTTGCTGGCGGCCATGGTGCTGCGGCTGCGCGGGGCGCTGGTCTATGGGCTGGACGTGGTGGATGCGGGTACGGCGCGCCCGAACTGGCTGGAAGCCATCGGAGGGTGCTACATCGATGGGCGCCAGGTACCGGCCGACCAGGTGGATGATAAGTTAGGCAGGATTGACCTGATCTTTGAAGCCACCGGGGTGGCCGCGCTGGAGTTCAACCTGCTGGACGCCCTGGCGCAGAACGGGGTGTACGTGCTGACCGGCATCCCGGACGGGGACCGGCCAATCAGCCTGGACGGGGCGGATTTGATCCGCCAGCTGGTGCTGCAGAACCAGGTCATGCTGGGCAGCGTCAATGCCGCCCGCGACCATTTCCAGATGGCGGTGGATGATCTCACCCAGGCGCACCTGCTGTGGAGCGGTCACCTGGAAAAATTGATCACGAACCATCACCCGTATGCTGATTTTGAGGCCGCCCTGCACCAGCATACCCCCGAGGAGATCAAGGCGGTGATCGAGTGGAATACACGGTAAAGATGCAAAAAGAATTTTAACCACAACGGACATGAGGAACACAACGGTGAAGAAACGGTCTTTACCTAGGTGTCCCCTGAGACCGTGGTGGATAATATCAGGAAATGGTTTATATGGATACTGAATCGCTTGCCCCGGGGTGGCCGGGCATCACGCCACGCTGGACTTCCAGCGCCAAGACGGGAGTTGGGACAGCCCTCAACCAGGCCAGCCTGGTCTGGTTTACGCTCAGCCACGGTATTTTTGATGAAATTTATTATCCCCGCACGGACCAGGCCTGCACGCGCGACATGGGCTTGATCGTGTGTTCGGGGGAGACGTTCTTCTCGGAAGAGAAGCGCCATACCCGGCAGGAGGTCGAGAGGCTGGCGCCGGGCGTGCCCGCTTACCAACTGACCAACACTTGCCTGGAGGGGAAGTACCGGATCGGGAAGGAAATCCTGGCCGATCCCAAGCGGGACGTGGTGCTGCAGAACACCCATTTCACTGCCCTGCAGGGAAAACTGGTGGATTACCGCCTGTACGTGGAACTGGCCCCGCACCTGGCGAACGAGGGCGCCAACAACACCGCGTGGGTTGGAGATTATAAAGGTGTGCCAATGCTGTTCGCCGAACGGGACGGCACGGCGCTGGCCCTGGCCTGTTCCGCCCCCTGGTTGAAGCGATCCGCCGGGTTTGTGGGGGCTTCGGATGGCTGGCAGGACTTGAATTATCACAAACAGTTGACCCGCACGTATATGCGCGCGGAAAACGGCAACGTGGCGCTGACCGGTGAAGTTGACCTGCAGCAGTCGGGCGGAAATTTCCTGCTGGCCCTGGGCTTTGGGACGAACTCTTTTGAAGCAGGACAGCGCGCCCTGTCCAGCCTGTTGGATGGGTTCGAAAGCGCCCGTGCGACCTATATCCAGGAATGGCAGGCCTGGCTGCAAACCCTGCTGCCGTTGAGCAACCAAAACAAGGTTAAAGCCACCCGGGACCTGTATAAGTCGAGCGCGGCGGTGTTGCGCACCCACGAGTCAAAACGGATCCCGGGCGCCTTGATCGCCAGCCTGTCCATCCCCTGGGGTTTCTCGATGGGGGATGATAACCTGGGCGGCTACCACCTGGCCTGGCCGCGCGACCTGGTGGAATCGGCGAGCGGGCTGCTGGCTGCCGGGGCTTTCGAGGATGCCCACCGGGTCCTGCATTACCTGCAGGTCACCCAGGAAGCGGATGGCCACTGGCCGCAGAACATGTGGCTGGATGGCAACCCATATTGGGGCGGCATCCAGATGGATGAAACCGCCTTCCCGATCCTGCTGGTGGACCTGGCAAAGCGTGAGAAGGCGTTGGAAGCGGACGATCTCATGCGCTTGTGGCCGATGGTTCGAAAAGCGGCCGGGTACCTGGTGAAAAATGGCCCGGTCACGGCGCAGGACCGCTGGGAGGAAGACCCGGGATATTCACCGTTCACTCTGGCGGTGGAAATTTCCGCCCTGCTGGCGGCCGCCGACCTGGCTGACCTGAACGGGGAAACGCAAGCCGGCACTTACCTGAGGGAGACGGCTGACACGTGGAATTCCAGTGTCGAACGCTGGACCTATGTGACCGGTACCGACCTTGCCCGCCAGGCGGGTGTGGAGGGCTATTATGTGCGTATCGCCGGGCCGGATACTGCCGAGACGGCCAATATGGCCAGGGGTTACGTACCGATCAAGAACCGCCCGCCCGGCATGAGCCTCGAACCGGCAGCAGAGATCATCAGCCCGGACGCCCTGGCGCTGGTGCGCTTTGGGCTGCGCGCTGCAGAGGATACGCGCGTGGTCAACACGGTCAAGGTGATCGATGCCATGCTTAAATCCAATTTGCCATACGGCCCCGGCTGGCACCGCTATAATGATGATGGTTATGGCGAGCATCCAGATGGAGAGCCTTTCGATGGGACCGGGGTGGGACGTGTGTGGCCGTTGCTGGCGGGGGAACGCGCCCATTATGAGCTGGCGGCCGGACACGTGGAAGAAGCCAGGCGGCTTCTGCACGTCCTGGAAGACAGCACCGGCGCCGGACAGCTCCTGCCTGAACAGGTCTGGGACAAAGCGGATATCCCGGATAAGGAGCTTTTCTTTGGCAAACCGTCCGGCTCGGCCATGCCGCTGGTCTGGGCGCATGCGGAGTATGTCAAGCTGCTGCGTTCCCTGCGGGATGGACGCGTCTTCGATATGCCCTTGCAAACGGTGGAACGTTATATCAAGGCAAAGACCGAATCCAAATGCCTCTCCTGGCGCTTCAATAATAGATGCCAGGCCATCCCAGCCGGAATGGGTCTGCGCGTGGAGCTTTTAGCCGCGGCCACGGTGCATTGGAGCACGGACGCCTGGCAGACGGTGCATGATACGCAAACCCATGCGACCGGTCTGGAGGTTTTCTTCGTCGACCTGCCGGTGGAGAGCCTGCCAGCCGGTACGACCCTGGTATTCACCCTTCACTGGACTGACTCGGATACCTGGGAGGGTACGGATTTTGAGGTGAGGATCGTTGGATAGTTGGTAGTCAAATGGTCTGATAGTCTATAGTCTATTAGTCTAATAGTTTGATAGTTGGGTGGTTGAGTGATCCGAAATGATGGACACGAACAATGTCCTGCCACCCTGCTTTTAAGTGGGGATACCACCACCTTCAAGTGGTACCAGAAGGTTGTCCTAATAAGATATTGTGGATATAATATAGTTTATTAAAATACCGTCTGGCGGAAGGCCAGATCGCACTCGCCAATATGTCCATAAGTGCTTAGGAGAAAAATCATGCAAAAGATCACACCTTTCCTATGGTTCGATCATCAAGCTGAGGAAGCTGCGAATTTTTACATCTCACTTTTCAAGGATTCAAAGATCACCAGCATTTCGCGTTACGGCGAAGGAGCACCTGGACCGCAGGGGACAGTCATGACGGTCAACTTCCAGCTGGAAGGACAGGAGTTCATCGCCCTGAATGGCGGTCCGATTTATAAGTTAAGCCCAGCCGTCTCCTTCTTCGTGGACTGCGCTACGCAGGCGGAAGTGGACCGGTTGTGGGAGAAGCTCACCGAAGGCGGGGAGGAGGTGCAGTGCGGCTGGCTGGTGGATAAATACGGCCTGTCCTGGCAGATCGTCCCTTCCGGCATGACTGAGCTGTTGAACGACAAGGATCCGGAAGGCTCCAAGAGGGCCATGCAGGCCATGCTCAAAATGAAAAAGCTCGACCTTGAGAAGATGCGGCAGGCTTACGAACAGGAGGATAAACCATGAGGAGCATGAGCGTAGATGACTTCGACCAGGTGCGGGTGCTGCCCGAGTTCCACCCGGTAGTGGCGCTGCTCCGGTAAAGATCACATTTTTCACTGCTTCGCGTACACAACCAGTTTCACCCGAATTCGTACGCGCAGGCGGGCAGGCGCGGCTTGTTTTTTATACAGGCTGGAAGCCCTTCGAAGTACTTTCCCTGGCAGGACGATGTCGTCTTTCCACGTTTCAGCATAATCCACCCGCAAATCTTTAATCGAATTCCAGAAATAAGCATGGTGGAAATATTCCAATTTCAATTGCTTAAAAATCCGCGTGTGTACTGCAGATTCAAACGCCTTGTCCGCAGCCAGGTCATCGGGGTGGCTCGAGCTTGAATCCAGCAGGGCGATTGACTCCACGCCGGAATCTGAGACGAGCTCAAGGGGCACCTCGACACAGTAGGGGCGAAGATCGATCAGGATCCCCTGCGGGACCAGGACGCGCCAAGCTTCATCCAGGGCATGCACCATGCCCTCATGTGGAATTCATCAGAAGGAGGATGCAAAGAGGACAACGTCGAAAAAACGTGATGGGAGCGGCAGGGCTTGAGCCCTGGCCTGGAGCAAGGACACGTTCGATATGGAGTCCGGCCGGCCGGCGGCAGCCTCACGCAGCACGGAGGGTTCCTGGTCGATCCCCACCACCTGGCGGGGCAGGCCGGCATATTGCCAGGTAAGCTGTCCGCTGCCACAGCCGATTTCAAGCGTGCGCTTACCGTCCAGAGCACAGGCTGCCACCAGGGCACTTAATTGAGCGCCTTCAGGGTCTCTCAAAGCTTTCATAAGCTGCCTCCAAAAAAAATAGACCGGCAGGCTTACAGGATCGCGATCCTGCCGCTGGTACCGTCCAGGCGGATGCGCTGCCCGTTTTTCAAGCGCAGCGTGGCCTGGTGGACGCCCACCACCGCCGGGATACCGTACTCGCGCGCCACCACCGAGCCATGCGTCATCATGCCGCCCACTTCCATCACCAGCCCAGCGGCTGCCATGAACAAGGGTGTCCAGGCCGGGTCGGTGCCGGGGCAGACCAGGATCTCGCCGGGCACGAGGTGGGCGCCGCGCGGGTCGAGCACCACGTGCACATTTCCTTCCACCACCCCTGCCGAGACCGGACTGCCCTGGATCTGTTCCCCGGTATCCGTAACCGCCCCGACGCCCTCGTAAAAGGCGCGCCCGTCGCTGGCCAGCAGCCTCGGCACCTGTACCCGGCGCAGCTCGCTGGCATAGGTCCGGCGGCGATCGGCGATGAGGGTCTTCCAATCCCGTTCATCCTGTTTTGACAGAGCCTCCAGCTCCGTCACGTGCAGGAAGAACAGGTCGTCCGGGCGGTCTATCGTCCCGATGCGGGCGAACTCCTCCCCTATTCCCAGCAGGATATTGCGGACCTTGCCCATGGCGCGCACCGCCAGGAACTTGGGGCTCTCGCGTGCACTCATCAACAGGCGCACCCTACTGGCCGCGGCGCGCACCAGCCTGGCCTTGATCCAGCCGCCGGGTTGGCGTCTCGCCTGGCTGACAAGGTTTTCGATGGCCTGTTCAGCCGACCTTGCCCCTTTCTCGAAGAGCACATCCGGGGCGGACTCGGGTGGGATCTGCAGGTAGCTTTGCAGGCTGTGCATCACCGGTGAAGGGTCCTCGCGCCAGCGCGGCTGCCCCAGGTCGATCTCGCCCACACCGCGCATGCCATAGCGTTCCAGGAAACCTGCCACGGCGGATTGGGCAGTTGGCGGGAGGGTCCCTTTCAAATATTCCCCGGCCAACTCTTTTGCCTCCCGGCTGCGGAAGACCTGCGCCGATGCAGGTTCCGCGCGGATCGTTTTTGCCGCCTTCCACAGCGCCAGATCCATCTCGGTGGTGACGTTACGCGGCAGGCCGCGGGTGATTTCGAGCACATCCTGGGAAAAGGCACCACCCCCCACCAGCCGGCCGACCAGGTTCAGCGAGGCCATGGCCGGGGCAAAGACCGGCAGGAAGCGCGGCAAAATGGTCGGCAGGGCATCTGCCAGCCCGCCCTGGTTACCCATGAAAGCGGCAAAAGCTGCCAGCTGCTCGTAACGTTCCGCGCCGGCAGGGATCTGGATGGTCTGCAAGTAGGCCTCCAGTTGGGCGTCGAAGCGCTCACGCGCCCGCCTTGGGCGAATCATGCTGCCAACGACCCGCGGCAGGATGGGCAGGAAGAACTTCAGCAGCCTGCGCAGCGTGCTGAACTTGAAGCGCCCCTTTCCGGCACCCAGGCGCGGGTCGATCGCCAGTTCGGTCAGGATCCTTCCAATGGCGGGCTCGAGAAAAGCCAGGCTGCCGCGGAACAGGCGGTTACCCAGCGGATGGCGGATCAGGTCGCTGACCCTGACCCAGATGCGCTCGCCGGCCGGGACGAGCAGGTCCTGTCTCTCGTAGGTGATCTTTGCCCCCAGCCTGTTGCCCATGCCCAGGACCACACGCTGGATGCCCTCCTGCCCGAGCGGGGTCATCGGCCCGACCATGCCCTGCACCGCCCCGAATGAGAACCAGAGGATCAGCGGGTCAAAGGACAGGCGCGGGATGGGAAAGAGCGAGGTGATCGGGCGCGCCTGCAGGAGGTACAGCTCCTCTTCCTTAAATGCCCACTCAATATCCTGCGGCGTGCCAAATTCTGTTTGGATCTGCTGACCAGCTGCAACCAGCGCGCGCACCTGTTTAGCCGAAAGCGTCTGCTGACCAGAGTGCTCTTCAGGAAGGGTTTCCACGCCGCCACCAGGCTTGCTGCGTGTGGCGCTGCGCTTGGCTCCAAGGTTGAGACCGCGGATCTCACCGTTGAAAGAATCGACCACGTAATGATCTGGCTCCAGCTGCCCGGAGACGAGCGCCTCGCCCAGCCCGAAGGCCGCATCGATGACCGATTCGCTGCGCAGCCCGGTCAGCGGGTTGGCGGTGAAGAGCACCCCGGAGGACTCGCTGGGCACCATCTGCTGCACGATGACTGCCAGCGCGGCCTCGGCGTGGGGGATGGCATTGCGCACGCGGTAACCAATCGCCCGGGCCGTCCACAGGCTGCTCCAGCAGTCGACAATGGCCTTGCGCAGCTGCGTCCTCGCCGATGACGTTCAGGAAGGTATCCTGCTGACCGGCGAAGGACAGATCCGGCAGGTCTTCGGTGGTGGCGGAGGAGCGAACGGCAACAGGGAGCGCAGACGACAGACGATTGACAACAGATGGACCATCGACCACAGACGACGGACCATGGAACGCCTGTTGTCCGATTTCCTGATATACCTTCGCAACCTCCTGGACGATCTCCTCCGGTATCCTGCCGGCAGAGAACGCGGCGCGGATCTGGCTGGAGGCCTGCTCCCATGCTTCTGCTTCGTGTACGGCGATGCTCTTGAGGCTCTCATCGATCACCTCGTTCAGCCCGTTGGCCTGCACGAACAGGCGGTAGGCATCCGTGGTGATGATAAAGCCGGGCGGGACGTTCAGACCGAGGCGCGTTCAGGCGGCAGAGGCTGCTGCCCTTGCCGCCGGAATTTTCGAGAGTGGCGAGGGGGGAGGAGAGGGGGAGTGTGAGCATGGTCCTATTATATGGTATGAAGAAGAGAAAAGAGAATGGAGAGAAGAGAGCAGTAGGGGCGCGGCATCGTTGTGACTCCAAATGGAACCATCGACGAATTTTTTCACGAATACGCGAATGCGCGGCATCCATTCGAGTATTCGTGGCCCTATTCGTGGATGGTTGTTTTTCGTGGTGAATGAGTAGTTTATGTTTTCAACGTGACGAACATCTTGTCACGTAAAATACGTGACCTATAATAAGGAGCCCGATTCATTAGGCTTTGTGGGGTGCCGCAGGCATACCTGAGCATGACCGTTTACGGTCAGCGGTCTTCTTGATCAATTTCCCCATCCTTTTCATTTAGGTTTCCTCTTGACTCTTGTCCCACCCAGGGATGTACCATGCCCTCCGAAGGCCTTCACATCCAATTCACCTGGCATCTGGGAAGGAAAAAGCATGCTCAAGATCGGCGAATTTGTCTGGCTCGGCCGGGTCACCTTGGAAACGCTCCGGCACTACGACAGGATCGGCTTGCTCCAGCCCGGCCATTCATTTTCTTATTTCAAAGGTTCCAGCCAGTACTCCGTTCCATCGCCTTCAGCGGTCCAGCCGGAGCCGCCGGGGATCAGGGCGTTCTCCACCTTCCAGAAAACCAGCCCGTCCGCGCAGACCGGCCCCTCCACCACCTTTACCACCGTCTCGGGATAGAGTTGGGAGATAATCTCGCTGGATGTGCCCGGCCCGGAGCGGACGCGGTTGGGCGGGTCGGTGGGAGCGCCGGCCACGATCGCCTCCATCCCCGGCACCAACCGGGTGTACTTCCCGGCGCAGGTGGTGCCCGGCTTGGTCAGGTCGGGGAGGCGGAACCAGTGCAGGGTTGCCAGGATCTCCCGGGCGGCATTCTTTTGGGCCTGGTATTGCTCGGATGACAGTTCTCCTCCCCGGGGCCCGCCGTTGAAGATGACCCGGAAGCCGTTCTCCAGGCTAAATACATGGAACTCGCCGTAGAAAGCACCGCTGCTCTTGAGGATCAGCCGGGTGCCCTGGACATCGTCGTACTCCCGCCCGGCGATCATCCAGGTCTCGCTGGCCGTTTCCATGCGATACTGGGAGCCGATGCCCATCCCCGGGCACGGCCCTATATAGCTCCCAAGGGGGTCATAGGGTGGAGCGATGGTAATGGATGCAGCGGGTATGTGGAGGCTGACGCACAGGCTGTCCGGCAGGACGGACATCACATAATCGAAATATTCATCATAGGTGAAGCCCGCCGGAACGACCTCGTTAGCATCCATTCCAGCGGGACCACCCTCAAAAATGCTTCCACTACCCGGGTAATTGAAACTGTACCCGAGGTATGCGTTGGTGTAGGTCCTCCAGCCGGGGAGCGGGGTGGGGCTGACGGCCAGCGTGTTCGCCGGGATTTGCTGTTGTGTTGGCTTGGGAGTGCTGGATGGTTTGAACGGAGTGAGGGTTTGTGTGGCTGTTGCTGTGGGTGGTAACGGTGTGGAGGTCGGCGTGTCCGTTGGCGTGGGTGGGATGGGTGTGCTGGTGGGAACAGGTCCTGCTCCATATTCACATGCGCACAACAATCCTGCCAGCATGATTAGATTGAGGATGGATTGAAAAGGTGTTTTCATAATTCATCCTATGGAACTGGCGATCCTGCTCCATCCGGCGGTCCCGAGGCGGACCATGTGGGGTGGCTGTGCTAGGGGCTGCTTGAGTTGATGATCTGTCAGGCTGTTTATAGTATAAACGACTCTCGATTGGAATTTGGTTCCCATCCCTCTTGAATCTTGTCCCACCCAAGGATGTACAATGCCCTCCGAAGGCCTTCAAACATCCTAATCACCTGGTATCTGGGAAGGAGGACGCATGCTCAAGATTGGCGAATTTGCCTGGCGGGAGAGCAGCGACTCCTGGTGGAGAAGGAGTGAGACCAAGAGACCCCCGAGTTTTTTCAAAAACTCGGAGGTCTTGGCGTGGAGTCCAACGTCTCCCGACGTCGGCCGAAGTCAGAGACTTCGGAATCCGGGGAAGGCATTTGCGTATTCTGAGAATGGAGAACAGAGAATAGAGAAGAGTAAGAGAGGCAAGAAACGGCGAGGCAGATCTCCGGGTTTTCGGACACCGTCCCCATAGGGGGAAACCCGGAGGTCTTTGTCAGGCAGGAGGCGGATGCAGGGAGGAGGCAGGTACTGTGGGCTTGGGCGATGGTATCGAGGGTACACCTGTCAGGCAACACAGATTGGGATCGCCCGGATCAGGCACACGGAATCAATCTGCGTTCCCGGATGTACATCCTATGGGGATTTCTTGAAAAACAGGAAATACGCGAAAGCCAACCCGAACACCAGGAACAAGGCGACCGACAGCCAGCCGAGAGCATTCCAGGTGCCAGCCAAAGTCGCCAGGAGGCAGACGATAAAACCGATGATGTTGCTCACGACGACGCCGATCACGATCGCCCGATTGGCAACATCATCCCGATCGGTATTCCTGGACAAATAGAGCACGATGGCCTCGAAGATGAACCCGCCTCCAAAAAGCCGGGCCATCAAGGCGCCAGTAGCTTCAAAGGTCATGCCGTATATCGATGCCAATGTCGCTGGTATCAGCACAAAGCCAATGCCAAATATGGCCACGACAATCGCCTTGGCGACCATCCAGTATTTGAGTTTCATGTTCCATTCTCCTTTCATTAAGTTAATGGGCGATCCCAACAGTGTCGCAAACCGCCGCGGTGTTGGGCGGTTTTTGCCTGTGTCCGGAAAATATAAAAAGCCGCTGACATGATGTCAGCGGCTTGAATGTGAACTGCTTGAAAAGTTTTCCGCCTGCGAAGTAAAATGGATTGCAATTTCATTATATATCAGATAATGAAAAAGTCAAATATGTTGCGAAGAGGGGGAGAAAGATCTATACTGAAATGGAGATTTTACGAGACATGGATCAACCGTTTCCGCACAAGGAGGCAGGATGGATGAGGTAAAACAACATACGTCTTTTTTCTCCGTGGGAAAACCTGATCCGGATCGCGGCATCCTATCCATTGATTTATACGGTGTGGAAGAAGAAGGATATCCGCTTTGGAATACTTGTACATGTACTGGTGAACACGACCGGTGGCATCATCGCATTTCTTGCCATTTCCAAAGGTTGATACAAGCCAGGCATGCATGCGCCTGATCGGGCCCGGTCGTGCCGACTCCCGAAGTCCCGGGAAGGTAAAAAAACGTCCCGCAGTTTCGAGTAAACCAGCCTGTCTGGCGAAAAAACCTGCGGGACGGTGATAACTCTTCGCCGCTGACATACCGTAATATAATGGTTTCAAAAGAAAGGAAGGAAGAATGATCAAGACTCGTAAAATCCACAAGACGATAAAAAGCAAGCCCACCATCGAAGGCGCAGGCGTGCATTTGCAGCGTGCGTTTGGTTTTGGCGATACGCGCACCTTCGATCCCTTCCTGCTGCTGGATGACTTTCGCAACGATGATCCCAATCTCTACGCTCCCGGGTTCCCCTGGCACCCACACCGCGGTATCGAGACGATCACCTATGTGCTGCGCGGCAAGGTGGCGCACGGCGACAGCATGGGCAACCGGGGGGCGATTTCTGCCGGTGATGTGCAGTGGATGACCGCCGGGAGCGGCATCCTGCACCAGGAAATGCCGGAAGGCGACCCGGATGGGCGCATGTATGGTTTTCAACTATGGGCCAACCTGCCGCGCACCCATAAAATGATGCCGCCGCGCTACCAGGAGATAAAAAGCGAACAGGTCCCGATTGTGACCCTGGATGGCGGTGTGACGGTGCGCGTCATTTGCGGCGAGGTGGCCGGGGTGCGCGGACCGGTGGAGAATATCGTCATCGATCCGCATTACCTGGATATCAACGTACCGGCCAAAACCCGCTTCACCTTCCCCACCCCGACAGGGCATACCGTATTTGCCTATGTCATCGATGGCAGGGCTACTTTCTGTGATGAGCAGGATCCCTTCGCTTACGAACGGGAGGGCAGCAACTATTTCGATACGCAGCTCGACCCAAGCCTGGGCGACCGCACCCTGATCGTCTTTGAGGATGGCGGGCAGATCCTGGCCAGCACAGACGACCAGGCGGTGCGCTTCCTGCTCATCTCTGGCCGTCCCATCCGCGAGCCGGTCGCCTGGTACGGTCCGATCGTCATGAACACGGAGAGCGAGCTGCGCCAGGCCTTCGATGAATTGGAAAAGGGCACGTTCATCAAAAGGAAGTGAGAGGCGGGAGCGGGGCAGGCTGGATGGGCTGAGGATTGTTGAGACTTCCGAAGTTTTCAAAATTTCGGAAGTCTCAGTTTCGGTCTTTCCCCAGCGACTGCCAGGTGCAGGTCGTCGGGTGGAACTGAAGTGCCACCCAAACCCGGGAATCGGCCACGGCTTTTCAATGCGGGCGCGCCAGGTGCGCAACGGTGCCCACGGCTGTTTTAACAAATTCGGTAAAGTACGCCTGGTTGAGAGTGGACATGCGATCATATTTTGAGTGATAGACCTGATTTAAATCGTTGATTTTATCTTCAATTGCTAGGATCGCCGGATAGCCCTGGTTCCAGAACGACGAATGATCACTGGTTGACTCGCCGTCTGCATTAATGACCGGTGTCAGGTCCAGGTGGTAGGCGCTCACCACATTAGTGAGCAATTTTGCAATTGCCAGATCTCCAGCCGAGCCAGGACGGGTATGCACCCGCAGGACGGGACCCCCCAGGTCATCCCAACCGATCATATCCAGGTTACAGACGGCCACAATATTCTCGCCATTGGCGCGGGCCAGGGCTGCATAGCGATGACTGCCCAGCATACCCTGCTCCTCGCCCGTGAAGAACACAAACCGCAGGCTGCGCTCAAAATGGTACTGGCTGAGGATCTCTGCCGCAACCAGGACCCCGGCCGATCCGCTGGCATTATCGTCGGCACCCGGCGCCGGGCCAGACGACGGATTATCATCCAGGTGCGCCGTGAGCAGAACAATTTCATCCGGGTGGGTATCGCCGGTGATGACCCCTGTTACGTTACGCCCGTTAAGGCCACTCGAGGACCAGTCCTGGTAAACAGGTGACAGATTCCAGGCCTGCAAATGCTCGTAGACATATTGCGTCGCTTTTTGGATGGGGACGCCGGAATTGGTGGCGCGCGAGGTGATCGTATATGACTTGCCGCCGATGGTTGTTGCCCATTCGCCACTCAAACTGCCGGTGTAATGGAAGATGTCATTAGGTCGAACCTGTGCCATCATCTCCGCGACCAGGGTGACAGGCGTAAAAGTGGGTGTCCTGGTCACAGTGGCTGTGAAAGTCTTGGCAGGCGTGTGTGTACGCGTTGCAGTCCGTGTGGGTATTCTGGTCGCCGTCGCCGTGGGCGTTTTGGTCGGCGTGGCTGAAGGTGTTTTAGTCCTCGTTGCAGTCGGTGGACTGGTCGGCGTGGGGGATAGTATGCTGGTCTCCGTCCTGGTCCGAGTGGGAGTCAGGAGAACGCCTGGATTATCGGTACCTGTGAGGAATGATGCGGGGGTGGGAGTAGGCGTCGTGACCGGCGAAGAGGATAATCGCGGCTGGATGGCTGCCATCCTTATCTTTGACGCTAAAAGAAGTGAAACCACGAACAGAATAATAACCACCAGGATCAAAGACTTGAATTTCATGGTAAGCCTTATCGGGTTTATATTACCACTTTCCCTGTCTCCGGGTGGATGGATGGCAGGGGAACCCTTGAAAAAAACGGACACCTGGAAATCCAGGTGTCCGCAAGCAGGTTGAATAAATGGATTTGGGGGGGTTACCTGGTCCTGAACGTCCAATAGGCGGTAGAGACTCCATCCGAGTAGGTGGTGCCCCACTTATTGGTGGCCCTGACATGCCAGTAATAGGTGGTGGCGCTCTTTAACCCGGTCAGGGACTTGCTGGTGGCGCTGCCGGCGTTCTTCCAGTTATTGCAGGTAGCGGTGGTGGCATAACAATAATAATAAGCGGTTGCACCCGCGCTGGCGCTCCAGCTTATCGTAAGCGAGGTTGCCTGGTTGGTGGCTCCATTGGCCGGTGCCATCTTCCCAAAGGCGCCGGGCGGAGTCCTGGCCCGGTATCCGGAATTGGAAGCGCTGAACCCGCTGCAACCGGCGCTATTGCAAGCTTTGACAAAGTAATAGTAGGTGGTCCCGACCGTGGCGGTCAGGTCATCATAAGGAGAGGCCGCGGCAGTACCGATCTGGGTGGCGCTGCTGGACCGGTTGGAAGTATTCCGGTACACCTTATAGGAAGTGGCACCGGTGGCAGCGTTCCAGGAGATCCGCACCTTGTCGGTGTATGTGCCATCCGAGGCGCTCACCCCGCCGGGTGCAGAGGGTATGGTGACCTGGACCTGGGTGGTGAAGCTCCAATAGGCGCCGCCATTTGCCGCGGTCGGCCCGCCCGTGCCATTCCAGGCGCGCACCTGCCAGAAGTACGTGCTTGTACCGGCCAGGTTGCTGATGGTCACGCTGGTGACATTTCCGGCATTTGTCCAGTTGCTGCACCCGCTGGCTGTGCTGTAGCAGTATTGATAATAGGTCACCGGACTGGTCGCATTCCAGCTGAGCGTCAGGCTGGTCGCCTGCCCGGTGGCACCATTCGCTGGACTGCTCTTGCCAAAGTCCGCCGGTGGGAGAGCCTGGCTGGTAAAGGTGGCATCTGAACCATTTTTCGTCCCGTAAGTATTCACTGCCACCACCCGGAAGTGATAGAGCGTGCCGGGGGTCAGGCCGGAGATATTCGCGCTGACGGCCGTGCTGCCTGTTCCGGTGACAGGGCTTTGGCCAGCCGTGACCTCGGAGCCATAGCTGGTGGTCAGGCCGTACTGGAAAGTGACGGTGGTGCTGTAACCATTGGCGTTGACCGTGCCGTTCAGCGTGGCGCCCGTGGTCGTGATGTTCGTGGCGCTGCCGGTTGTGGCCGAGGGGACGGGAGTGGCGCTGGCCAGGTTGACAATGCTGACAGATTGCATGGTGAGGGTGCTATACGCTCCGCCCCAGGTCATGGTGTGGGTATTGTTGTCCCAGGTGTCATGGATGTAGATGATCGATGAAGCCGGGTCGTATCCCACCCCGACGATGGAATGGCCGGCAAGGTTGATGAAGACCGGGTGGCCGGCATCGATTTCCGCCTTGAAATTGGTCAATGAAAAACCGCCTGAATACCGGTTATCGGTGGCCTGGCTGTAACAATCCGTGACAGTGTAGCCTCTGGCTTCATAGAACAATTTTCTGCCATAGGTTCCATCATACTGGGCGATCGAACCCATTGCACTGCAGTTTAATTTTGTAGAGCTGTTATAGCCATAAAAAGCTGTCGATCCATCGTCGTTCCCATAGGCGGACTGGCTGGTCTTCATGTAATCGCCGATGGCCTCCCCCCAGGCATGCTGGGCCCAGCCGTTCGTTATATAGGGGTCGCTGCTCCCGCCCAAATAGGAGACCCAGTAATCATCGATGGAGCCGCGTGTGAGGCGGCCGTCCAATCCATTATGTGAGGCGATCAATGGGTTGTTCGGGTAAGAATCGCCGATCACATCCGTCCAGGTACCCCAGGAGGCATCTTCCACCAAAGGAACCACACCGCCGTTGGTGGGACCGGCATACATGTTCGGGTAACCGCTGCGGTCATAAAAGCCTGCCACCATGGAACCGGATACGGCCGAGCAGCCAAACACCCAGGTGAATGACGGGACTTCGGTCAATGATGTCGCCGCCATGGGAGTGACCTGGAGCACGGATGCGTTTTCCTCCGCACGACCTCCCGGAGGAGTGGGGGGGCCTTTGATGATTTGTGCGATCAGTTTGGTTCCATCCGGCATGATCAGGTTCTCAACCGTGAAATACGGGTTGATCTCCTGGCTGGAGGTCACATATTGATCGGGGTCCACACCCCCTTGCGCAAATGCCTTGCCCCCCGAAACGACCAGGGCGGCGATTAAAAAAAACACCCCCGCTGCTATGATCACGAAGATCCGGGGATTGCCGATCCGTTTCTTATTCATTTGGGCCTCTTTTCTGAAGAAGAGACTAACTCGGAATTGTTAAAAATATTATACATTACATAACGCGATATTACCAAGTGATTGGTCCGATTTATCAATTGCCGGGAGGGCGGCGTTTTCGCTGCATATATCCGCACCAGCTTCAATTGCATACAGTGGGCTTTCGCCGTGTTCCGTCAGGTAGCGGAGGATATATTCCTGCGACCTGGAAAGCGTCCTGACCAACCCTCATTATCCATTTCCCTGATGACCTGATCCCCTATCCTCTTCTCCCCTCCCGCGTATATAATAACGGCAACCTTTCTCCTTCATACTCATCTCCACCCAAGGAACCCAATGGAACAAAAACTCACGCTTGGCAGCAAGTTCCGTTACGGTCTGGCCGATATGGGCTTTGCCCTGATCACTTCGGCCATGCAGTTCTTCCTGCTCTTCTACTACACCGACGTAGCCGGGATCGACCCAGCCCTGGCCGGCGTGGCGCTGATGGTGGGCAAACTCACCTGGGATGCCATCAACGACCCGCTCTTCGGTTACTGGTCGGATCGCACGCGTTCGCGCTTCGGGCGCCGGCGCATCTACATGCTGATCGGAGCCGTGCCGCTGGGCATCGCCGCCTGGATCATGTTCTCCATCCCCAAGGGCCTGACCGGTGCAGCCGCCTTTTTTGCCGTCCTGCTCACCTTCTGGCTGGTGGATACCTTCCAGACCCTGACCAACGTGCCTTACTCGGCCCTGACTCCTGAACTGACGCGTGATTACAGCGAGCGCGCCAGCCTGACCTCCATCCGCATGGCGTTCAGCGTGTTTGGCTACATCCTCGGCGCGGCCTCGACCAAGATCCTGGCGGGGGTTTTCCAGGGCGCCGGGCTGAACCTGCAGCAGGCCTGGAGCGCCACCGGGGCGGTCTTCGGGGCAATCGTTACCATCGTGATCCTGGCCACCGCGCTGTCCGTCAAGGAACGCCCGGAACTGGCCGGGGAACCCTCCAAAATGCCTCCAGTCAAGGCCGTCTTTACCTCCTTCAAGAACAAGCCGTTCATGATCCTGATGATCGCTTTCATCCTGAGCAGCTTCAGCTTCACCGTGCTGACCGCGCTGGTGCCTTATTTCATCCAGTATCAGCTGGGGATGGGTGACCAGGTATCCTTTGTCCTGCTGGTGATGCTGCTGGCGATCGGCATTTTCCTTGTTCCTGCCAAGTTGATCTCGGACCGCATCAATAAAGGCCCCACCTACGCCCTCGGGCTGTTCATTGCATCGGTGGCGGTCATTTCCGGCTTCTTCCTGCCGCACGCGGCCACCCCGTTAATCTATGTCATTGCCGCCATCGCCGGGATGGGCTTTTCAACGCAGTGGGTCTGCCCGTGGTCCATGCTGCCGGATGTGGTTGAGTACGATGAGAAGATGACCGGAGAGCGCCGGGAGGGCATCTACTACGGCCTGTGGGCCTTCCTGACCAAGTTCACCGGGGCGCTGGGTGTGGCGGTCAGCGGGTGGGCGCTGGGACTGTTCGGTTACGTGCCCAACGTGGAGCAGACCGTGCGGGCACTCTTTGGCATCCGCTTCTTCTTCGCCATTGTCCCGGCGGTGATCATCCTGATCAGCCTGCCGTTCCTGATCTGGTACCCGATCACTCGAAAGAAACACGCCGCCCTGGTGCAGGAGCTGGCAGCGCGCAAGGCGGCGGAGGTATAGATGAAAATTGCCATTATCGGTTCCGGGATGGCTGGTTTGACCGCCGCGGCGTACCTGGCCAAGGCCGGGCATACCGTCACCATCTTCGAGCAGTTCCCGACCCCGGGCGGGGTGACCGCCACTGTCAGGCAGGATGGCTTCGGCTGGGATATCGGCCCGCTGCTGATGGAGGGTTTCGCCCCGGGTGACAGGGCGCGCCTGGTCCTGGAAGAGCTGGGCGTCAGCGCGCAGGTCCCGGCCGTGCAGGCTGACCGCGGCCTGGCCATGCCGGATTTCGCCATGTGGAAGCCGCAGGAATATGGGGGTCCTTATTGGCGGCGTGAGCGACTGAAGCAGCTTTTCCCCGAGGAGAGCGCCGCCCTGGACCGCTACTACCGTTTCTACGAGCGCATGATCCGGCTGATGTCGCTGGGCCGGCGCTCTGAGACAGCGCGCGGCCTGGAGGCCTTGTGGCTCAAACTGCGCATGCTGCTGGCCTTCCAGCCGGTGAAGAAATACGTCAAGTGGAACGGCGGCCAATTAATGGACCACTTCTTTAAGTCCCCGGTGCTCAAGACCTTCTTCCTGGGCATCGTGGCCGACTTCGTCACCGCCCCGAGCGAGTTCCCCGCCCTGGGCGTCCCGTCCATCCATCTCGAGACGGCCTTCGACAAACGCATCCCCACTTATCCCGGGACGAAAAGCGCCCAGGCTGCCTACACCTACCTCCAGGGCGGCTGCCAGGCGCTGGTGGATGCGGTCCTGGGCGTGGTTCTACAGCATGGGGGCAGGATGCTGACGGGCACGACGGTCAAGTGCATCGTTATTGAAAACGGACGCGCGGCTGGCGTGGAGTTGGCGGATGGTCGTGTTGAGAGCGCCGACCTGGTGCTGGCATCGGGCGGGATGAAGGAGGTCTTCTTTGACCTGGTGGGGGTGGAACACCTGCCGGAGGCCCTGGTCAAACAGATCGAATCCAACCGCATGATGGAATCGGTGCTGATGGTGCAGCTGGGGATTGACTTTGACCCTACCCCCTACCAGCCGGAAGCGTTGTGCTATTACTACAAGACCGACGACCTGGAGGGTTCCGTGCAGCGCCTGCGCACCGGGGACTATCATGAAGGGAAAGAGGGCTTCCTGATCTATGTGCCCTCCCTGCACTCGCCCGCGCTGGCGCCCAAAGGCAAGTACGCCGTGACCGTCTATACCGTGGCTCCGGATACGCTCGCCGAAGGCACCTGGTCCGCACGCCGCGAGGAGCTGGCCGACAAACTGCTTGCCGAGGCCGAAGCGCACATCCCCGGCCTGCGTGAACACACCCTCACCAGCCTGGTACTGACCCCGGAGGATTTCCGCCAGCGCACGCACCAGAAGCATCACTCGTTTGGCGGTGTGCCGCCGGTCATTGGCAACAAGCCGCCCGCCCACAAGACCCCCATCCAGGGTCTGTGGTTCATCGGCGCGCAGAGCGAGAGCGGCGGAGGGGTGCAGAACGTGATACTGGGTGGGCAGAAGGTGGCGAAGAGGATATTGAAGGGGGAGTAGCCGTTACTATCTTGTCTGAACCGCAGAAAACGCAGATTACGCAGATTACGCAGATGACGCTGATTGTAATCTGTGCAATCCATAAATCCGCGTAAATCAGTGGTGCTTCTTGCTGTTAATCAGGCGGCGATATTCAAGGCTCTTCGCACCAAAGTTGAGCAGTAAGCCAATTTCCAGATTATAGGCTTCCAGATAATTGATCGCCTGTGCCAGATGTACATCTTCCAACGCAGTCAACGCTTTCAACCCAACCATCACCTTATCTTCCACCAAAAAATCGACACGCCGTGTACCGATTTCCTGCCCATCATAGTAAATCTGCATTTCGAGTTCGCGTTGAAATGATAAGCCCTGCTTGGTCATTTCAAGTGCCAGCGCCCTCTGGTAGATGACTTCCTGAAAGCCGTTACCAAGCGTTGAATGCACTTTCATAGCTGAGCCGATGATTTTGTGGGTAATGTCGGAATACTTATATTCTTTGTCTGACATGGCACCCTCTTGTCTGAACCGCAGAAAGCGCAGATTACGCAGATGCCGCTGATTGTAATCTGTACAATCCATAAATCCGCGTAAATCAGCGGTGCTGCCTGGTTTCAAGGCCGCCTGTTCGGCTTTATATGCCCAGTAGCTTCTTGATCAGCAGCTGGATCAGGAAGATGATGATCGGCAGACCCAGGGTGGACAGGAAAGAGGTCAGCGTGTTGGTGCGCCAGGGCCAGGTGGGGATGCTGTTCAGGATGTTACGCTCCACGTTCAATCCCTGCATGGCGTTGTTAAGCTGGGCCATCTCATCCATCTTCTTGTCATCCAGGCAGCGGTGCAGGCGTTCCAGGTTAAACTCAACCCGCAGGTTGTGCTCCGCCAGCAGCCGGCGTTTCTCGTAGACCAGCCGGCGGTTGACGAACAGCAGCGGCAGCACAAAGGCCGCCACCGCCAGCAGCACCTGCAGGGCAAGTATCAACAAAACCGGCAGGGTGGCAAGCTTGATCGGAAAGACCAGCAGGGTCAGGCTGAGCATCACCATCCACGCGATGCCGATTTGCGACGTTACCCGGGAAAAAGAGTACACCGGGGTGAGCCGGAACAGGTCAAACTGCCTGACCATCTTCACGGTCTGGTCCACCAGCCGCAACTGCCGGAAGGAGTGATAATAGATCGCGCTGCCGGTGGCATATGAGATCAGCCCTGTGATAATAACCACCGCGGATAAGAAAGTTCCCAGCCTGTATCCCACGTAAAATGCCTGGTAGCTCAAAACCGTCAGGATAATATAAACGATGGTCCAGATCAATCCGCTGAGGATCACACTGCGGGATGGCATGATGGTGAATTCCACCTTCAGCCTTTCCAGCTGCTCTTCATCAACCTGCAAGAGCGGGCTGAAACCCGTCAAGGCTGCCTGCGCCACCCGGTTCAAATGGGTCATCAATGCCAGCGGGCCCCACTGCCAGAGTGGAAAGAGCAAAATAATTGACGAGAACGAGAAAACGGGCAGCCAGCCGAAGATCCAGGCCAGGGCGTGGAGTATGAGGCACTGCAGGAAAAAAAGCCCCAGGTACGTGAGCCAGTAGGACCAGGGCAGCCGCTCGACGAAGCCCATGAACCGGTCAAGGAAGCTGGGCGCGTATGGTCTGGTTTGGATGGGTTCCTTGTTCATTTCGCATGTCCTCAACTACATTTTCTCCCGGATCTGCGCCTGTACTGCCTCGTAGCGCTTGCGGTCCAGGGGGTAGAAGAGCAGCGCCAGGTTCGAGAGCAGGATCAGGATCGCCGGCAGGGGCCCGATCAGCAGGCGGATGCCGAGGATGGAGCGTGCCGATTGGAGCGCGTTGGGCACATAGCCAAACAGGTCCAGGGTCTGCCCCACCAGGAAACCCGCCAGCGCCCCACCCAGGGCGATGACGAAGGTCCAGACGCTGTAATAGACGCCCTCGCGCCGCACACCGCTGCGGGCATAGCCGTATTCAATGGTATCCGGCGCCATTGACCATGGCAGCACGTAATGCGAGGCGAAGCCAAATCCTGCCACCACCATAATCCCCAGCGCGGCGGTCTGTCCCAGTTTGTCTGCCGTGAACCCGAATACCACCACTGCCAGCAGGGTCATTGTCATGCCCAGGATGTAAGTGGTCTTCTTGCTCAGGTGCTTGGCCAACCAGACCCAGAAGGGGATGCTGGCGATCGTCACCACCAGCAGGGTGATCATGGCCAGGGTGACCGCGGCTTCCGCCTGGAAAATATACTTGTAGTAATAGACCAGCATCGATTCCATTACTGCCACCGCGGCGCTGTTGCTGAACCAGGCTGCCAGCAGCAGCAGGTAAGGCCTGTTGGTGAAGACATCTTTGAGGCTTTTCAGCAGATTCTCGCCTTTTGATTGTTCCGTGTGGGCGGGCTCGCGCACGCTGAAGAAGGTGACCAGCAGCGAGAGCACCGCCAGGAACCCGAAGATGGCCGACATGCCGATGTAGCCGGCGGTCTTGGAGGCGAACAGGGCCATGAGCGGCAGGGCGGCGCCGGCGCCCAGGATCGTGCCGATCACGGCGAAGACCTGCTTGTAGCCCGAGATATTCGTACGCTCGTTGTAGTCCTGGCTGATCTCGGGCAGCAGCGCGTTGTAGGGGATGTTGGTAAGCGAGTACACGCCGCAGAAGAATACATAGGTCAGCAGCGCCCACCAGAACTTGCCAACCTGGGATTGGATCTCGGGGTTGCGGAACATCAGCACGAAGGCCAGCCCGAAGGGGATGCTGAAGAAGAGCAGGTACGGCCGTCGGCGGCCCCAGCGCGAGCGCGTGTGGTCGGAAAAATGGCCGATGAACGGGTCGATGACTGCATCCCAGATCTTGCCGACCAGCAGGGCGCTCCCGGCCAGGGCGGCGCTCAGGCCCACCTCGTCGGTCAGGAAGTTCATCAACCAGAAGGATGTCAGGGTGAAGAAAATGCTGCTGCTGAACTCGCCAGCACCGAACCCGATCTTGATCTTGCGGGAAATTTTTTCAGCCATGGAAGGTTCCTTTCCGACCGTTCTTGATCACGAATGTTACGAATGAGTCCACTGAAAAAACAGCACTTTAACAAGTGAAGCACGACAATGGTCTCTCAAAAAGCCGCATAAAGACTTCCGTGCGAAGCCAACACAAACGCAAAAAAGAGACTAAAGGTTGTTCCGAGGAGCCTATTTCAGGCTCTTTAGGAGCGATTTGCAACTGATCCTTCTTGAATTTGGCTTTTTCATAACGCAAGATACTGCGCACATTGCTCATCAAAGCCGATCCGACGATCAAACTGGTGACCCGGAACAAGCCGCGGACCGGCAATTTACCTGCCGGGAACGAATGCTTGATCGTGCGCATGGTGGCTTCCACCGCAGCCCGCAAGTTTTTGCCGCTGTGTTTTTGCTGATCTTTTGCCCGGCGGCGCCTGGCTACTTGAACCTCATGCAGGTTGAAATCCAGGTGATAGTGTTTGTCGCGTTTGCCTGGCTTGACGCGGCATTGACCACTTTTATGAAAAGGACAGGTTTCGCAATGAAGCGGTTCAAAATCAGCAACCAGGGCGCCTTTCTTGTTTCCCCAGTGAATGCGAGCAACCTGTTCCTGTGGACAAGTCATCTGGATGGGCACTCCTTGTTCATCAACCTGGAAGGTATAGGCTGCCAAACCGAATTTACCTTGATCTGGGTGACGGCCTTTGATGGCGGTTGGGACTAATTCCACATGGTTTTTCTGTAAGACCGGATCGGCTTCCGGACTGCTGTACGCGCCGTCCGTATGCAGGGTTTCCAGGTCCGTGCGCTGCTTCAAATCCGGTACAGCGGTAATCATCAGATCAGAATCCTCCACATGATTGGGTGCCACCTGAACCTTGGTGATCAGCTGGCAAGGATTGCTTGGTTCGCAGGTCTCAGCCAGGTTGGCCACGTAGCCTTTGTACTCCTGCTCCTGCTTGCGCCGAAAGGTAGCTTCCAGGTCATCGCAGGACTGCAAACACTCGGCACTGATCTCTTCGTTTTTCTTGGCCCGCACCTGTTGGCCTTCCAGGTGAAAATTATCACTGAAAAAGCGCTCGAAAACTTGAAAGACGGGTTCTGACCCGTAACGCTCTTTCAACTCACTCCGGACCCGATACATGCTCTCGCCTACCTGCTGAATGTTCCGATGGGTTTCTTCTTTCCCTTTGATGCTATACGTATACTGCCCAGAACTGACTTTCAAGTAGGGTGCAAACATCTCTTTGTAGCTTTGTCGATCAGCTTCGGATAAAATGCGGTAAAGACGCTGAATGGCTTCTACCAACAACTGCAAGCGACTCATATCCATGATGTTACTGGCAATTTGCGTGCTATCCATTCGTTGAATGTGCGTCTGAATTTTCAAGTCGCTAATCTGCTGATCTGTGATCTCTTCAAATGCCTTTACCAGGAGATTGACCCCTTGGGCTTGATTGTACCGGCTCAAACGCTGTCGAAAATTGTACAGCGTGCGTATATCAAATTCGCCTTCTTTCAAATCTCGGTAGCCCAAGGCATAGCGTACTTGCATATCAAAAACAGAATGATCGTACAATTCTTCGTCACTCCAGCCAAATCCAGCCTTGAGCGTTTCCAGGCCCACCAATACATTCACCGGTATGTTTGGCCGGGAGGGTTGATCATCATATAAAACTGCAAAAGCTTCTTCTTTCAAACGACAGAAGGTCTCTCGATAGAATACGCCTGCCCAGGATCGATCCAGACGTTGCTGGTGTTTCTCGGGAAGATCGCTCACATTGCTGATCAGCAAGGGTTGTAGATGACGTTTATTCGCTTTGAACATGCTTCACTTTTTCCGCAGGAAGGATGTCTCTATTATATTAAACTCTTACCTTTTTCGTCCAATCGTTTTTTCAGTGGACTCACGAATGGGACGAATTGCACGAATTTATTTGCAAGCATCCGCAATATTCGTCCTATACGTGATGAGAGAAGCTGGTAGACCTGCCGACGTCTGGAGATGTCGGACTCCGTTGCCGGAATCCGAAGTCCGAAGTCTCTGACTTCGGATTCGCCGACATCTGGAAACGTCGGAGTCCGATCATCGAAGCAGAAAGTAGCTGCAGCTCAGGGCGATCAGCAACTGTCCGCCGGCGTAACAGATGGGGCCGAAGAAGAACTTCAGCGGCTTGCGGAAGCGGTGCAGGCCATACTCGACATCGCCCAGGAAGATCAACGTGGAGCCAATGGTCACCAGCAGCGCCGAGACAGTCGAAAAAACGCTCCCGAACAAAGTGGAAATGGCGCGCGTGACCATGAAAGGCATCACCAGGCCGTAGATCAAAATGGGGATCTTGAAGCTGCCGAGCCCTTTCCAGTACAGCCGCATCAGGAAGATGTATATGAGGATAAACACCACCCCGATAAAAAGATCCTGCCGGTGAAAGCCGTTGAAACGCGTGAAGGTGATGGCGTATTCCAGGTAAGCCACCACGAAGACGGCGATGGCGGCGTATAGGATCTTGTCATTGGTCATATCGATGTTGAAGATGTCCGCCAGGAAGCACAACCCCAGGCCGACCAGGATCCAGGTGGTGTAGCCGCGGTCTGCCTGCGAGCTGAGCAGGCTCAGACCGGCGATGACCAGCGCCAGGAATGTGAGCGCCGGCTGGATGATGGTGGTTTTTTTGAGATCGTCCCGGTTGCGGGCGATCATGTACAGCACGATCAGCGCAAGGTAGAGGGGGACGGGGATCAGGGAATAGTACATGGGCAGCTCCTGAAATCCAATATGTGTCCATAGATACCATAGTAACGACTTCCCTGCACAGTCCGCAGGGCTGTGAAGTCGAAACTAAGCTGTTATGTTATTTCACCTCATCCGGTCTTACTTCCTTCCCGGTCGCAGCCGACTGCAGCGCGGCCAGGGTGAACTGCAGCACGGCCTTGCCGGTGGGACCATCCAGCCGCGGCTGGCCGCCGGTCTTCAGCTTCTCAATGAAATCAATCGTGGTGGCGATGAAGCTGTCATGCCACTCCACGCCCTCGACCGGGACCGGTGTCGTTTTGCCATCCTTGAAGAGCATCAGTTCGGGCAGGTCGACCGTCCGGGCGGTGTAGCGGTTGATGAAGAGCATGCCCTTCTCACCGATCACTTCGATGCGGTCGTCGTCGGCGTAGTAATCCGAGAAGATGCGCATTTTGGGCGTGTACTCAATATCCAGTTCGCCGTAGCACTTGGAAGCCTTGTACTGGAACATGATCATCGCCGGGGCATCGATCTTGACCAGGCCGCCGGCTTCCCTGACCGGGGTCTGGTCGATCCAGGCAAAGACTTTTTCCACCGGCCCGCCCAGGTAGTAGCCCAGCGAGAACAGGTGGTAGCCGTGATCAAAGACCAGCGGGCCGCCGCCGCACTGCTGCTCGTTGAAGCGCCACAGCCAGGCCGAGAGCGGCACCTTCCAGGCGGTGTCGCTGGTGCCGGTGGAGATGTGCATGCGCACGGCGCGCACCTCGCCGATCTCGCCCGCCTCGATCATTTGTTTGGCGCGCACGGCCGGGGGATAGAAGATGAAAGTCTCATAGACGCGCAGGATGACCCCGGCCTTGTCCGCCGCGGTGATCATTTCCTCTGCTTCGAGGGCCGAGAGCGCCATGGGCTTTTGCACCGAGACGTGCTTGCCAGCCTGGCAGGCCTGGACGGTCATCGGGCAGTGCAGGTGGTGCGGGGTGAGCAGCTCAACCAGGTCCACCTCCCGGTCTTCCAGCACCTTCTGGTAATCGATGTAGACCTTCTCCACGCCCCACTCTTTGGCTTTCTTCCTGGCGCGCGCCTGGCTGGTATCGCAGACGGCGACGATTTTGGCGTCCTCCCGGCCGTGGTAACCCAGTTGGTGCAGGTCGGAGATGCGGCCGCAGCCGACGATGGCAACACGGATTGGGTTCATGGACGTATTCTCCTTTGAGTCTCCTTGGATCCATTCACTTTCAAAATGGCACCCTGATCCGCCTGGGAGACAACCTGGCGGTAAAGCTCCAGGAAACCACTCATAGTCCCAGTTGGACGAGGCTGCCAGATGGCCCGGCGGCGTTCAAGCTCCAGCTCGCTGACCAGCAGGTTCAGGGTCCGTTTGGGAATGTCAATTTCGATCGAATCACCGTTTTGCACCAGCGCGAGCGGCCCGCCGGCAAAAGCCTCCGGTGACACGTGCCCGATGCAGGGCCCGCGCGTGGCGCCGGAGAAGCGCCCGTCCGTGATGACCGCCACGGAGTCATTCAATCCCATGCCTGTCAGCATGGCAGCCGGGATGGACAGTTCGCGCATGCCCGGCCCGCCGCGCGGCCCTTCGTTGCGGACCAGGAGCACATCCCCGGGTTGTATGGCCGAGGTCTTCAGCGCATCTTCCAGGTCTTCCTCGCATTCAAACACCCTGGCCGGGCCGGTGTGGCGAAGCATCCCGGGCACGACTCCGCTTTGTTTGACCACCGCACCATCCGGAGCCAGGTTGCCGCGCAGGATGGCCAGCCCTCCCTCTGCCGCCAGCGGAGATCCCAATGGATGGAGAACTTCGGGGCGCCCGGGTACGGCTGCGGCTGCCCGCTGCCGGAGGGTTTCGCCGCTTACGGTGGGCAGGTCAAGATGCAGCAGCGGGGAGAGGATGTTCAGCACCGCCGGAATACCCCCGGCGGCATGCAAGTCGTTGACCGTGTACGGGCTGGCCGGACGAAATTTGCCGATCAAGGGAGTCATCCGGCTGAGTTCATCAAAAACATCCAATCCCAGCTCCAGGCCGGCTTCATGCGCGATGGCTGGGATGTGCAGGGTGGCATTGGTGGAGCCGCCCAGCGCCAGGACGACACGTATGGCATCCTCCAGGCTTTCACGGCTCAGCATGGCACGCGCGGGCTGGCCCTGTCGAACGAGTTCCATGACCTTCCTTCCGCTCTCCCGGCACAATTCCTCGCGCTCCGGGTGCAGGGCCGGCAGAGTGGCGCAGCCGGGCAGGGTCAGACCCAGCGTTTCTGCGACGATCGTCATCGTGCTGGCTGTCCCCATGAAGTTGCAGGCACCCGCCCCGGGACAGGCATGACTTTCAATGGCATAAAATTCATCCGCGGAAATTCTGCCCGCCTGGAGTTTGCCCATGCCCTCCTTGACATCACTGGTCATGATCTCGCGCTCACCGATCCGGCCGGAAGCCATCGGGCCGCCGGTTACGAACAGGGTTGGCAGGTTCAGGCGGGCGGCGGCCATCAGCATGCCCGGCACGATCTTGTCACAATTACACAACATGACCAGCCCATCGAACTGGTTGGCCCCCACCATCAGTTCGATCGAGGCGGCAATGACCTCGCGCAGGGGCAGGATGTAGTGCATGCCGCTGCCCTGGGCGATACCATCACAGGGCGCCACGGTATTGAATTCGGCGGGCATCCCGCCAGCTTCACGTATGCCGGCTTTGACCCATTCTGCAAGCTGGCGCAGGTGGAAATGACCGGGATTGACTTCGCTCCAGGAATTGACAATGCCGATCAGCGGCTTACGAAAATCCTCGTCCTGAAAACCCATTGCCCGGTACAGGGCGCGTGGGTAGGCCCCGTGCAGCCCTTTAAATATGCCATGTTCATCCATTGTTAGAGTCCAATCTCGTGCCGCAGCTTCTGCACGTCATCACACCAGTTGCCCACGTTCCAACGTCCGTAAACGCCCATGCCTCCCAGCGGGTCCGGCCCAAAGTAAACCGGCACATGGATCAGGCTCAGCCCCGGGTGTGAGGCGGCCTGGTCCAGCGCGGCCTGCAGCGTCCCGGGCGTGTTTCCGCCATCCAATGCCAGCAGCCCGGGGACGGCACGCGCCCAGGCGGGGTAATCCACCTTGAGCGTATTCCAGGTGGCAAAGCCCTGCCCGTACTGGTCGTTCTGCAGGCCGGTGATGGCACCCATGCGGCCGTTGTCTAGAAGCAGGATGCAGCCGCGCGCCGCATGCTGTGCGCCATCGATCAGGATCTGCGGGTTCATGGTGAATGACCCGTCGCCGGTCAGGGCCAGGCCGTAAAAGGGTTGCGAGGCCACGCCAGTCGCCAGCAGGGCTGATACGGCAAAGCCCATATAGGAAGCGCCCGCCTCAGTGAAAACCTGACCGGGACGCTCAGCCTCGACGATCTGGAAGCCATTGGCCTGCACATCCCCGGCATCGAAGAAACACACCGCCTCGCGGGTCCTGGCCCAATCCGTGGCAATCTTAATGACCGCCGGTTGGGTCAGGACCGCCTGACCCCAATAATCGTCATGCAAAATGGGATGGCGTTCCCGTTCAGATTTGAATTCCTGCCATTTGCCTTTTTGCGCAGCACAGTCAGCCAGCCAGTCAGCGGGGTAGTCCCGGTTCTCGCACACGGCCTTGCTGCCATCTGTGGGAGTCAAGGCCTGGTTCAACCTCTCCAACGTCCGGCGCACATCCCCGACCAGCGCCAGGGTGTGCTGGTAGTGGGTGGCATCCTCCACGTCGGCGTTGATGTTGATGACCCGCTGCACGTTGGGGTAGCCGGTGCGCGAGCAATCCGACTGGCAGACGCAGCGCGTCCCGACCGCGATCAGCAGGTCGGCGCTTTCCATAGCGTAATTGCCGGGCGGGGAGCCCTTCGACCCGCCAACCCCCATGACCTGCGGATGGTTGTAGGCGACGCAGCCGCAGGCGATGGGCGTGTGCACCAGGACCGCGCCCGAGAGTTCGAGCAGGGAGAGCAGTTCCGGAGCAGCGTTCCTTCCACCACCGCCTACCTTGACGACGACTTTGCGTGCCTGCTGGATCCATCCCGCCGCCAGGGCATAATCGCCTTCGGCGGCGCCCAGGGAAAGCGCCTGGACTTCTGGCAGCTCGTCCAGGTTGAAATCCGGGAGCCAGGCCGCCTGGGTGTTCATGGGCATCAGCAGGTAGAAAGGGCCGGCCCGGTAGGGGTGGTCGACCGTCGCGGCGCCGCGCTGCAGGGCGGTAGGCAGTGCCAGCGGGGTATGCAGGGAATAGGCGCGGCCCATGGTTGCCGCCAGCTTCAGGAAGAGCGCCTGTTCATGTTTGGGCACCTGCTGCATGTTAAAACCTTCATCCTCGCTGGTTTCGTCGCCAAGCAGGTACCAGACGCCGATGCCGTCCGAGGCGGGTGCAAGCGAGGCGGCCAGGGCCTGCAGGGCGCCCGGCCCGATGGAGGTCACCACGGCGGCCTTTTCACCGGTCACCCAGCGCAGGGCTGCCGCTGCATGCGAGGCCTCGATCTCGCTGCGCAGCCCGTAGACTTTCACCAGCCCGGCGGCCTGATAGACGCGCAGCACCTCGCCCAGCTCGGTCGAGCCGTGCCCGAAGACAGTGAAGAAAATCCTTACCTCCTGCCGCAGCAGCCCAAGCAGCAGGGCTTCCGAGAGACTCAGGTCGAGGCAGCGCGGCAGGTCTGCACGAAGCGCCAGGGTGGCAGCGTGCTCCATGCGCTGGCGGGTGATTTCTGCCTGATCAGGTTTGGCAGGTTGATTCATAATTTTTCTCTTAAGACAATCGGCGGCTTTTTGCAGCCTGCTCAATGGCTTCCCGGATGGACGGGAAGCCTGCCAGCATATTGGCGAAGTGCTTACGTTCCAGGCAAAGGAACAGGCTGGGTTGCAGGGTGAGCAGGGTGGCAGTCCGGCGGACATCTTCGATCAGGGCAATCTCGCCGAAATAATCCCCATCCTGTAATACATTGAGCTGGATAGGTTGTTGATCTGGGCTCAGCCTTGTCACCGACACCTTTCCGCGTACGACTATATAGAATTTATCGCCCGGATCACCTTCGCGGAAAACCGTTTCGCCAGTCTCGAATCGTTTCGGCGTGAACTGGTTCGCCAGTTTTTCGAGATCGGCCTGGGCAAGTTTATTAAATAAAGGAATGGTGCTCAGATGCGATGGGGTCACATCGGCGGACTGCCCGTCGGAACTGACCATGAAACCATTTTGGCGGGTAAACAGGGCATGGTAAAGGCCGCATTGTTTCATTAATTCGCTGTGTGTGCCCTGCTCGGCAACCCGACCCTGGTCCATGACCACGATCTGATCCATGTCCGCCACAGGCGCCAGGCGATGGGTGACCGAAAGGATCGTGCAGCTGCATGCCAATTTTTTTAACGTGGCATAGATAAGGTTTTCTGTTTCGGGATCAAGCGCGGAAGTCGCCTCATCCAATAGCAGGATGGAGGGTTTACGCAGGATGGCCCGGGCCAGGGCAATGCGCTGACATTGCCCGCCGGAAAGCACTTTGCCCTGCTCGCCTGCCTGGGTTTCATACCCGGCGGGCAGGCTCAGGATGAGATCGTGGATCCCGGCCGCCTGGGCGGCCTTTTCAACCTCGCCATCACTGGCGTCCAGCCTGCCCATGCGGATGTTCTCACGCAGGCTGGTGTTGAACAGGAAAGTGTCCTGAAAGACAACACCCATCTGGGAACGGAGCGAGGCGAGGCTGGCTGCGTGTATATCCTGGCCGTCGATCATGATCTGGCCCTGGTGGGGATCATAAAAACGCATCAGCAGGTTCAGCACGGTGCTTTTCCCCGAGCCGCTCCGGCCGACGAATGCCACGGAACGGCCGGATGGGAGCGAGAAGCTGACTTCATTTAGATTCGGTTTACCATCCGCCCCGGCATAGCTGAAAGTGACCTGCTTGAAGCATATTTCCCGGGAGAGGGGGGACAGGGGCATATTGGGATGTTCATCGGTCTGGACTTTTTCGTCCAACAATTCCTCCACCCGCTTCAAGCTGACCACGGCCGGGATCATCCCGGCATATGCAGTAGATACTGCCGATATGGCGCCTCCCACGCTGGCAAGCAGGGAGACGTACCCGACCAACGAACCAACAGAAAGCTTTCCTTGAAAAACCAGGACGGCGCCGATGGCGATCACCAGCAATTGGGTCAGGTATTGCCCCATATTGGTTGAGCGATAAACCAACCACTCGGTGAAGCTGGCTTTAATGGCAGTGGAGGCATAATGGTTTACCTGGCGGGTGAAGGCAGACATGGCTGAGTCTTTCAGCCCGAATATGCGGTTGACTGCCTGAGCTTGCACCTGTTCCTGGACGCTGGTTGTAAGATCCAACTCATCAATCTTGCGCTGGCCCGTCAGCAGGGTGGCCTGGTCGGCGAAGCGTTTCGGCAGGATGACGGTCAGCGGCAGGAGGATCAGGGTCACCAGCGCGAGAGGCACGTTTAGCAGGAAGAGCACCACGATATTGATGAGCAGCTGCAGGATGTAATGTATCCCGGGAACGACGGAGTACGTCAGGGCATACTCAAGCGTGCTCATGTCGTTGTTGAAGCGGTTCAGCACATCCCCGCTTTTCAGGTGCACATAGAAGCCGGCTGGCAAATCCTGCAGCCGGGAGAACATTTTCAAGCGCAGATCGTTCAACACTCTTGTGGAAACCGACGCCGTCAAATAATCGGCTGCCAGGTCTCCTAAAGACGAGGTAACGTATAGAATGACCAGCCCGCTGATCAATAGAACCAGCATGCGGGCATCCTTGGGGATGATGGCCAGGTCGATCAGGAACTTGATCCCCAGGGGGAAGATCGTGTCAAAGGCAATGGTCAGGAGCAGGCAAAGGAAAAGCAGCGTGCTTTTTCTTCGATATGGACGGATATACGTGCCCATGATCCTGCGCAGGAAGTGCATCATGTTTCGCCGCCTAGGAGCATTTACTGAAATTGCTCAGATTTGGAACCCGAATTCTTATATATATTATAGATGCAAATTGCCATACCATAAACCATTGTCTGCCCCCTGTTTCCTTGTCTACCTGTCTACCTGTTTACTTGCCTCCTATTCTCTTTTCTCTCCTCTCTGCTCTCTATCCCTCCCAATTTCATGCTATACTAAAAAAGTATCTGACCAAAGGTTATCCTTGCGAAGGTTCGTTCTCGGACAAAAATACAGCCAGGACGAAGATTTTGATTCCTAGGCAGTTCCCGTTACGGCCGAACCTTCGAAAGGGTAGGTAAAAAGCCTGATTTTGTATCTTCCCTGGGTTAAAGGATGATTATGAAGTCCCAGTCTGGCACCAAACTCCCTGAAAAAAACAATCCATTGGATGAAACGATTTCCCGCCTGCGCGAGCTGGCCTGGACCGGTCAGCATGCCCGGCTAATCGAGCAAGCCACGCAGGGACTTTCCATGCCAAAAATCAAAATAGCCCTGCAAATGGACCTGCTCGACCTGCGATCTGAGAGTTATATCGCCCAGGGTAAATTCGACCTGGCTGCCAAAGATGCAGCCACCATGCTCAAGCTTGCAAATACCATCAATCGCAAACCAACAATTAAAAATCAAAAATTCATCGCACTGGCCTTGAACCGCAAAGCGCTGATCCAGATGCGCGAGGGTGAACTGGCCGCGGCGCTCAAGACGGCCACCCAGGCGGAAAAACATGCCCGGACGGCGGGGGATACCTGCCTGCTGGGTGCCAGCCTGCTGCGCCTGGGAGAAGCCCAGACGCGCATCGGGCAGAATAGTGAATCCAGTGAGTCTGCTCAACAAGTAATCCAACTTTGCAAGGATTCAGGCGACTTATCGAGCCTGGGGCGAGCCTGGTGGATCATCGCCATGGCTGAAAGCAAGTTCGGGCACGCCGAGGCTTCCCGCCGAGCTGCACAGACAGCTCTGGAATTGTGCCAGCAGGCCGGCGACCAGTACGGAATCGGCAACGCACTGAATGTTTTTACTTTTACGGATATGGATATTGCCGAGCGGATCAAGCATCTCCAGCAGGCCAGCCGGGCGTTTGAGACAGCCGGCTACATCGACCGCCAGGCAGTCATCCTTTCTAATTTGTCACTGGCTTACATGGACCTTGGATTATACCCACATGCCCATCGGATCGCGTTTTCCACATTGGAAATGAACCGCTGGATGGGGACCAGGCTGGGACTGGCGTATGCGCTGGGTAACCTCAGCGAAATAGAAATCCGCCTTGGCTTGCTCGATTCCGGTCGCAGGTACGGGGAAGAACTTATCGGGCTGGTGCCTTCCCTGGGCGATCCAGATATGATGACAAGCCTGGAGGCGGGCTGGGGACTGCTGGCTCTTGTGGAAGGCAACCCCAAGACGGCAATAAAGTATTTTAAATCTGCCGTGGAAATGACTCATCAACAGAAAAAGCCGGAGGAAAACATCTTCCTGACCAACCTTGCACAGGCGTACCTGGCGAACGGCAACCACAGTTCCGCCCTGGAGGCCACCCGACGAGCCACGGCCATGCACCGCCGGCAGGGCTTTGCTCAGCCAAACGGCATGACCGCCCAGGAGATCTGGTGGCGGCACACGCAGGCTTTGCTCGCCAACAAGCAAATCAAACCTGCCCGTGAAGCCCTGGAGCGGGCTTACGGTTTCCTGCTGGCGGTGATCGCCAACGTGCGCGACGAAGGCTTGAGACGCAATGTGCTCAACAAGGTGGAAGCAAATAGTGAACTGCTGCAGTTCTGGGTCAAAGATGGCCATCGACGCAAGCTGCCCAAGGAACAGCTCTTCGCCCATCTCGCCATCGAATCCAGCCTGCGCGAGCCCTTCCAGCGGCTGGCGGATACCGGCCTGCGCCTGAACGCCCTGCACAGCACGGCCGAGATCCAGACCTTCCTGGTTGAGGAGGCCACCGAGCTGAGCGGCGCCGAACGCGTCTTGTTGATTCTGGAAAAGGACGGGGGACACCAGGTCGTGGAATCCGCCTTCCCCTACCTGTTGGGAGGCAAAGGCGACCGGGATGCGGAGAGGCTGCTGCGTTCTGTTGAGCCTTATCTCAAGCAGGCCCGCCTGACCCGCGCTGTGCAACTGCAGACTTCCGAAGTCTTTAAGACTTCGGAAGTCTCCCGCATCATCGCACCGTTGATCGCCCAGAACCAGGTTACCGGTTATCTCTACGTGGACATGGACTCGCTCTACGGCAGTTTCAACGAGACCGACAGGGACATGCTGGGCATGCTGGCCAACCAGGGGGCGGTGGCGCTGGACAATGCCCAATGGACGCGGGGACTCGAGCAAAAGGTCGCAGAGCGCACCGAGGAACTCAATGCGCGCGTGGACGAACTCGCCATCCTCAACAGCGTGGGCGAAGCCATGGCCAAAACACTGGACGTGAAGACCGTCACCAAGATCGTGGGAGATAAAGTGCGTGACATCTTTCATGCCGAAGGTGTTTCGATCAGTCTGCTGAATGCGCAGACGAACCTGATCCATAACCTTTACGAATATGATGCTGGCGAAGGCGGGTACGTTGAATACATCGAGCCTTTCCCGCTTGGCAAGGGACTGACCACCAAGGTCATCCAAACGCGCCGGCCGCTTCTTTTAGGCTCCCTAAAAGAACAGCAGGCACAGGGGGCATATATTGCTCCGGAAATGCTGGAAAAGGGTAGTGGTGGATTTACAGAATCCATGATGATGGTGCCAATCGTGGTTGGCATGCAGGTCCTGGGCGTGGCGGCGGTCACCAACTACAAACAAAATGCTTTTGATGAGAATGACCTGCGTCTTCTGCAAACGCTTTCCGCCAACATGGGCGTGGCCATCCAGAACGCCCGGCTGTTTGAGGCCGAGCAGCAGCGCGTGGCCGAGCTGGCCATCCTCAACAGCATTGGGGATGCGATGTCCAAGACCCTGGATGTGGACACCATCGTCCACATCGTGGGTGACAAGGTGCGCGAAATATTCCATACCGAAGTAGCCACGATCTCACTTTACGATCCCAAAAGCGATCTTGTCTCCATGGTGTACAGTTATGATAAGGGTCGAAGTTCCATCCCTGCCCCCTGGCCGTTGGGGAAAGGTGGGCTGACCGCGCATGTGATCCGCAACCGCCAACCGCTGATGATTAACACCGATGAAGAAGGCAGGGATTTGGGATGGTTCCCGAACCCGGCTGCACCCCAGGATGAAGAACCCACCCATTCTTACCTGGGCGTCCCGATCATCATCGAAGACCAGGTTATTGGTGTGGTCAGCGTCCAGGACTACCAGGAGCACGCCTACGATCAGGCCAGCGTGCGCCTGCTCTCGACCCTGGCCACCAACATGGGCGTTGCCATCAAAAATGCCCAGCTCTTTGATGCCGAACAGCAGCGTGTGGCCGAGCTGCAGATCATCAACAGCATCCAGCAGGGCGTAGCTTCCGAGCTGAACTTCCAGTCCATCGTGAACATGGTCGGTGACAAGCTGCGAGAGGTTTTCCATACCCCCGATCTGGGTATCCAGTGGTATGACGAAAAAACGAACCTGTTGCAAGGCCTATATACTTATGAACACGGAAAACCACATAAACAGCTGACCGTTACGCCGAAACCGGATGGATCCTTCAACCAGATGCGCAAGACTCGCAAGCCGATTGTCTGGCATACGAAGGCCGAAGCTGACGCCATTTCGCATGCTACCTATGGCGATGCAAGCCTATCGGGTGTGCATGTTCCCATTATCAGCGGCGACCGTGTACTCGGTACCATGACATTGGAAAACTACGAGCGCGAGAATGTCTTCGGCGAGTCGGAAATCCGGGTAATGACCACGGTTGCGGCGGCCCTGGGCTCAGCGCTGGAGAACGCCCATTTGTTTGATGAAACCCAGCGCCTGCTCAAGGAGACCGAGCAGCGCAACGCGGAGCTGGCCATCATCAACGAGGTCCAACATGGGCTGGCGGCTGAGCTGAACTTCCAGGCCATCGTCGACCTGGTCGGCGACAGGCTGCGCCAGGTGTTCACCAATGGCGACATCGGCATCCGCTGGTATGACCCCCAGGCGAAGGCCCTCCATTTCCTATACGAGTACGAACATGGTGTCAGGATTTCCATTCCACCCCAGCAAATGAATGGTGATAGTGCCAATCGATTTGAGGAGAGGCGCACGCCATTGGTTTTGAACGACCTTGCCGCCATGGAAGCAGTGGGCCTGACGCCTATTCCCGGCACGGACCAAAGTCTATCCATTGTTATGATCCCCATCATCGGCTCGGACCGCCTCATCGGCCAGATCGACGTGGAGAACTACGAGCGCGAGAATGCGTACAGCGAGGCGGATGTGCGCCTGCTGCAGACCGTGGCCGGCAGCATGGGCGTGGCCCTGGAGAATGCCCGCCTGTTTGATGAGACCCAGCGCCTGCTCAAGGAGACCGAGCAGCGCAATAACGAACTGCTGATCATCAACCGCGTCGGGCAGGGGCTGGCCAGGCAGCTCGAATTCCAATCCATCATCGACCTGGTCGGCGACGAGGTCGCCCGGGTCTTCCCCTCCGTGGGCGCTCCCGGGCTGCATACCATTTATATTGCTCTCTACGATGGGAAAACCAACCTGGTCCGCTTCCCATACTTTAAAAGCGGCATTGGTGGTCGCATCAGCATTGAACCTGAGACGTTGGGGAAGGGACTCACCTCCAGGATTATCCAGACCCGCCAGCCGCTTGTCTTGGGTACCTGGGAGCAATCCATGGAATATGGGGCGGTTTCGGTGGAAGATGGCGACCAGGCCCAGTCCCAATCCTGGCTGGGTGTGCCCATCCTGCTGGGCGACCAGGTGACGGGTGTGATCAGCGTCCAGGATGCCGAGCCAAATCTTTATAATGAGACCCATGTCCGCTTGATGAGCACGCTGGCGGCCAACCTGGGTACGGCCATCGAGAATGCCCGTCTTTTTGATGAGACCCAGCGCCTTCTCAAGGAGACGGAACAGCGGGTGGCCGAGCTGGCCATCATCAACAGCGTGCAGGCCGCCCTGGCGGCGGAACTGAACATCCAGGGCATTTATGATACGGTTGGCGACAAGATCCGCGAAATCTTCCACAACGCGGATATGGGTATCCGGATCTTCGACCCCAAGACCAGGCTGGAGTCCTTCCCGTACACGTATGAAAACAGCCAACGTCTCACGATAGAGCCCAGTCCGCTGGGCAAAGGAGGCTTCAGCGCGCATGTTTACCGCACGCGTGAGACCCTGGTGATCAATGAGAATATCGAGCAGGAGTCAGAGAAGCATGGCAGTTACACCATGCCTGGTACGCAGATGGAAAAGTCGGCACTCTTTGTGCCGCTGGTGGTGGGTGACCAGGCACGTGGACTGATTAATTTAGTAGACATGCAGCGGGAGCACGCCTTCAACGAATCAGATGTGCGCCTCCTGCAGACCCTGGCCAACAGCATGAGCGTGGCGCTCGAAAATGCCCGCCTGTTCGACGAGACCCAGCGCCTGCTCAAGGAGACCGAGCAGCGCGCCGCCGAGCTGGCCATCATCAACAGCGTGCAGGAGGGACTGGCCTCCAAGCTGGACATGCAGGCCATTTATGACCTGGTGGGTGACAGAATCCAGGACATGTTCAATGCACAATCGGTCGTCATCCAATCCTATGATCATGAAAAACAGGTTTCACGGGTCGACTTCGCCTATGAAAATGGCGAACATTTTTTGGATGATGAATTGATGCCTTTCAGCATTATGGGAAAACACCTCATCTCCACCCGCCAGCCGGTGGTGATTAATGAGAATGCCGAGGAAGAATCAAAGAAGTATGGATTAAAGACGATTGAAGGAACACTGCCGCCAAAGTCTTTGATTTTTGTCCCATTTGGGATTGGCACACAGGTTAACGGCTCCTTCAGCCTGCAAAATTTCGATCGCGAACACGCCTTCAGTGAATCGGATGTGCGCCTGCTGCAGACCCTGGCCGGCAGTATGGGCATTGCGTTGGAGAATGCGCGCCTGTTTGGCGAGACCCAGCGCCTGCTCAAGGAGACCGATCAACGCGCCGCCGAGCTGGCCTTCATCAACAGCGTGCAAGCGGGGCTGGCTTCCAAGCTGGAAATGCAGTCCATCTACGAGCTGATCGGCGAAAAAGCCCGTGAAGTGTTCCACGTGGATGTGGTGGATGTCGTCACCTACGACGAATCCGCCAACCTGATCTCCATGCCCTACTCCTATGAAAAAGGCGATCGCAGCGTCATTCCTGATCAGGAACCGTATGGCTTCCGGTTGGAGGTCATCCAGAGCCGTGCTCCGCTGCTGGTTAATGAGAATTTCCAGGAAAGAGCGGCTGCGTGCAACAATAAGCTTCTCACCGGATCCTGGCCCAAATCTGTCCTGTTCGTGCCGCTGTTGGTCGGAGACAAGGTAAAAGGCGTCATTTCCATCCAGGACCTGGAACGGGAGGGAGTCTTCACGCAGTCCGATGTGCGCCTGCTGCAGACCCTGGCCAACAGCATGAGCGTGGCGTTGGAAAATGCCCGCCTGTTTGATGAGACCCAGCGCTTGCTCAAGGAGACCGAGCAGCGCAACAGCGAACTGGCTTTCCTCAACAGCATCAGCGAGGCCATGTCCAGGACGCTGGAATTGAGGACATTGACCCGCGTCGTTGGCGACAGGGTGCGCGAGATCTTCAGCTCTGACTCCTCGATCATCATGCTGCTGGACCGGAAAACGAATCTTATTACCACTCCTTATGAATATGATAAAAATGAAGGCGGTTACATTGATTATGTGGAACCTTTCCCGCTGGGGACAGGATTAGCCTCGAGGGTCATTACAACCGGCCAGCCGCTGATGGCAAGTACGCTCGAAGAAGAGATCGCCAAGGGGGCATATTTCCCGCCGGAGATTATCGAGAAAGGCTCCGGGTTCTACAGCCAGTCCTGGCTGGGCGTGCCGATCATGGTCAAGGACCAGGCCCTGGGACTGATCGCCCTGTCCGACGCGCGTGCCCGCGCATTCGACGAGAGTCAACTGCGCCTGATGCAGACCATCTCCACCAACGTCGGCGTGGCGATTGAAAACGCACGGCTGTTCCAGGAAGAACAGCAACGTGTGGCCGAGCTGGCCATCATCAATAGCGTGCAGGCTGCGCTGGTAGTGAAACTGGATGTGCAGGATATTTACGAATCAGTTGGTGATAAGATCCGCGATATTTTCCATAACGCAGATCTGAGCATCCGGATTTATGACCCCAAAACCAATATGCTGCACTACCCGTATTTTTATGAAAACGGGGCCCGGCTAACGGTTGAATCGGAACCTTTGAGAAAAGGCGGCTTCAGTTATCATGTTCTGCAGAGCAGGCAGACGCTGGTCGTCAACGAGAATATGGCCCAGGTGATGGAGCAGTACGGCAGCTACCTGCTGCCAGGTACCCAGATGGTCAAATCGGCGGTCTTTGTGCCGCTGGTGACCAGCAACCAGGCCTACGGCGCGATCAATCTATCCAGTATGGAGCGCGAACATGCCTTCAGTGATGCGGATGTGCGCCTGCTGGAAACGCTGGCAAACAGCATGAGCGTGGCGCTCGAAAATGCCCGGCTCTTTGATGAGACCCAGAGCCTGCTAAAAGAGACCGAACAGCGTAATGCCGAGCTGGCGGTGATCAACAGCGTGCAGGATGGGCTGGCCTCGAAACTGGAGATGCAGGCTATCTACGACCAGGTGGGTGACAAGATCCAGAGCATTTTCAATCCCCAGGCACTCTGGATTGCATCATTTGATCGTGTGAATGGAATGTTAACCTTTAACTATGAACTGGAGCTTGGAAAGCATGATAAAACCCCCCCGATCGCGATTCCCAAGCGCCTGTTGAAATATCTGGATGAAACGCACCGTCCCCTGGTCATCAATCAAGATGTGGATGAATGTGCGCCGGATTATGACTTGATCACAATACCTGGTACGCTATCGCCAAAATCCTTCATCATTGTTCCGTTGATCACCAGTGGACAGGTCTATGGCGGGGTCAGCCTGCAGTATATGGACCGGGAAAATGCCTTCGGTGATTCGGATGTGCGCCTGCTCTCCACGCTGACGTCCTCGATGAGCGTGGCGCTGGAAAACGCCCGCCTGTTTGCGGAGACCAGCCGCCTGCTCCAGGAGACGCAGCAGCGCGCCCAGGAGCTGGCCACGGTGAACAAGCTTAGCCAGGCGCTGGCCTCGGCCACCGAGCTGAATACGCTGATCGAGCTGACCGGCGAGCAGATGAAGCGGACATTTGCAGCGGATATCGTCTACGTGGCTTTGCTGGATCCGCAGACCAGCATGATCCACTTTCCGTATACGTATGGTGAGACAGGTCCATCCCATGCCGCTGGGCGAAGGACTGACCAGCAAGATCCTGCAGACCAACCAGCCGTTGCTGATCAACAAGGATATCGACGCACCCGGCGCAAGGCTCTGGGAGTGACAACTGACCGGGCAGGAAGCCCTATCCTACCTGGGTGTTCCCATCATTTCCAACAGACAAGCCATTGGCGTCATCAGTGTCCAGAGCACCCAGCAGGAAGACCAGTTCGATGAAGACGACATGCGCCTGCTGACCACCATGGCTTCCAACGTGGGGGTGGCGATCGAAAAGGTGCGCCTGCTGGATGAGACCCAGCGCCGGGCGCGTGAATCGGCCGCCATCGCCGAGGTGGGACGTGAGATCTCGGCCACCCTGGATCTGCCCACCGTGCTGGAGCGCATTGCCGGGCATGCCCTTGACCTGCTGAAAGGCGATACGAGTGCAGTTTACCTGCCGGATGCAGGCGGGCGGAATTTCCGGGCCATTGCAGCCGTTGGGAAGGTGGCCAATGAGATCAAGCAGGATACGGTTATCCTTGGTGAAGGGATGATCGGGGATATAGCTTATCGAGGTCTGGCCGAACGGATTGCAGATACATCCAGTGACCCGCGTGCCCGGCAGATTCCAGGCACACCTTTCCCGGAAGTTGCCGAACGCTTGATGGCAGCACCCCTGCTGGCTGGCGAACAGGTGATTGGGATGATGACAGTCTGGCGCGAAGGTGGTGATGAATTCACCCAACCGGAGCTAGAATTCCTGGTGGGTCTTTCCCGCCAGGGTGCAATTGCCATCCAGAATGCCCGCTTATTTGCCGAAACCCAACAGGCCAGGGAAGACGCAGATGCCGCCAACGCCTCCAAGAGCGCCTTCCTGGCCATGATGAGCCACGAGATCCGCACCCCCATGAATGCCGTCATTGGCATGAGCGGATTGCTGCTGGATACGCAGCTCACCCACGAGCAGCGTGAGTTTGCCGATATTATTCGCAGCAGCAGTGACGCCTTGCTCGCCATCATTAACGACATCCTGGATTTCAGCAAGATCGAGGCCGGCAAGATGGACCTGGAAAGCCAGCCCTTCGACCTGCGCGAAGTTGTGGAGAGCGCCCTGGATCTGACGGCCCCGAAAGCGGTGGAAAAAGGCCTGGATATCGCTTACCTCTTCGAAAATGGTGTCCCATCGGCCATCCTGGGGGATGTAACCCGCCTGCGCCAGATCTTGATCAACCTGCTGGGCAATGCGGTTAAATTCACCGAAAAGGGCGAGGTCGTTGTTTCTGTTTCATGTGTTCCAGTGTCACGTGTTCCAGTTTCCCGAGGCACTAAAAAACGGGGTAGGTTGACTTTGAAATTTGCAGTTCGAGATACCGGCCTCGGCATACCCCCCGACCGGATGGGGCGCCTGTTCCAATCCTTCAGCCAGGCGGATTCGTCCACCTCGCGCAAGTACGGCGGCACCGGGCTGGGGCTGGCCATCAGCAAGCGTTTAACCAGCATGATGGGCGGCGACCTGTGGGCGGAAAGCAGCGGTGTCCCCGGTGAAGGATCCACTTTCATCTTCACCATCATGACCGAAGCGGTGGAAATGCCCGAGCACACCCACCGTGAGCTGGCCGGCGTCCAGCCTTCCCTGGACGGGAAGCGCGTCCTGATCGTGGACGACAATGCCACCAACCGGCGCATCCTGACCCTGCAGCTGCACAAGTGGGGCATGCAGACCCGTGACAGTGCTTCTCCCAATGAATCCCTGGCGTGGGTCCAGCGCGGCGATCCCTTTGACCTGGCCATCCTGGACATGCACATGCCCGAGATGGACGGCGCGAGGTTGGCCAGGGAGATCCGCAAGCTGCGCGACAAAGCGGTCCTGCCGCTGGTCCTGTTCAGTTCCCTGGGCCGGCGCGAGCCGGAGGCGGAAGCCGGCCTGTTTGCGGCCTTCCTCGGCAAGCCCATCAAGCCCTCCCAGTTGTTCGACACGCTGGCCGGGTTGTTTGCCGCGCAAGCCGTCGAGCAACCCCAGGCTGTCCCCAGGAAGGGCGTGATGGACCCGGAGATGGCCAGGAATCACCCCTTGCGCATCCTGCTGGCGGAGGACATCCTGGTCAACCAGAAACTGGCCTTGCGCCTTCTGCAACAGATGGGCTACCGCGCCGATGTGGCCTCCAATGGCATCGAAGCGGTACAATCAGTGGAACGGCAGGATTATGATGTGATCCTGATGGATGTCCAAATGCCCGAGATGGACGGCTTGGAAGCCTCCCGCCGCATCTGTGCCAAGTGGCCGCGCGGCCAGCGTCCGACCATCATTGCCATGACCGCCAACGCCATGCAGGGCGACCGCGAGATGTGCCTGGAAGCCGGCATGGATGATTACGTCAGTAAGCCCATCCGCCCGGATGAGCTGGTCAAAGCCTTGATAAAAGTGAAACCACTCCAAAGGTAAACCATGGACACACGATCAGTCATTGATCTGCCAACCTTCGAAAGCCTCAAGGAGGCCATGGGCGCCGACTATATTGGCGAACTGGTCCAGGCCTATTTTGAGGAAACCCCGCAGCTCCTTTCCAATCTCAGACAGGCGCTGGGGAAGCAGAATTGTGAGGAGTTCCGGCGGGCAGCCCACTCCATCAAGTCCACCAGCAACAGCTTCGGCGCCTTGGATCTTGGAGCGGAAGCCAGGGAGCTTGAAATGATGGGCCGGGAGGAGAAGCTGGAAGGTGCCGCCCCCAAAGTGGAAGCTCTCGAGGCGAACTATCTCGTGGTGAAGCAGGCGCTGGAGGAGTTGAGCCATGCCTAACAACAGCCCGGGCCGCCTGCTGGTGGTGGATGACAACAAGGTCAACCGCTTGCTGTTGGGACGCAGCCTGGAGCAGCAGGGTCATACGGTTGAGATGGCCGAAAATGGGCGCCTGGCGCTGGAAATACTGCACAGCAAGCCTTTCGACCTGGTCTTGATGGATATAGAAATGCCGGAAATGGACGGGTACCAGGCGCTGGAAAAGATCACCTCTGACCTGAAGTTGCGCGATATCCCGGTCATCATGACCTCTTCGCTGGAGGCATTGGACAGCGTGGTGAAATGCATCGAGATGGGGGCCGAGGACTACCTGACCAAGCCAGTCAACCCGGTGCTGCTCAAGGCCCGCATCGGAGCCAGTCTCGAAAAGAAACGCCTGCGCGACCAGCAGCGTGAGCTGATCAGGAAGTTCGCCACTTCTGAAGTTGCTACTGACATGGAGACCTCCGGTTTTGCCTTGGGGGGCAAGTTCGTCGAGGCCACCGTCATGTTTTCCGATATCCGTTCCTTTACCACCATCGTCGAGTCCCAAACTCCGGCCGAGACAATCGAGCTGCTGAATACCTACTATACCCTGATGTTCGAAGCCATCAGCGACCAGGGCGGGGTGGTCAACCAGATGGTCGGGGATGGGCTGATGGCCATTTTTGGGGCGCCGTTGGCCCAGACCAGCCATTGCGAGCATGCCGTCAAGGCCGCCCTGGACATGATCGATATGATCCAGCTGCTGAATGCCGACCGGCTGGCGCAGGGCAAAATCGAAATTCGCATAGGCATCGGGATCGCTTCCGGCCAGGTGATTGCGGGCTATACCGGCACCACCCGCCGGGCCACCTATACCTGCGTCGGCGATACGGTCAACCTGGCGGCCCGCCTGGAAAGCCATACCAAGGTGGTTGGCAAGCCCATCCTGATCGATGACACCACCCAGGTTGCCCTGGGCAGCGGCATAAAAACCGATCCTGAGGGTTCCTATCAGCTTAAAGGCAAGACCGTGGAAGTACAGGTTTTCTCCGTGCCATTGAATCAGAAAGGCCAGGATGCCCGGCATTAACCTCTCCAGCATACCGCTCTTTGCCTCCCTGCCGGCTGATGAGCTCCGGCGGTTGGAGATGCGGCTGCACGTTTCCACCTGCCCGCCCGGCAGGGTGTTGATCCAGGAAGGTCACTCGGATGACAAATTCTACGTCCTGCTGGAAGGCCAGGTGGAAGTGGTCAAGGCGCTTGGCAGCGAGGAAGAACGCCTGCTGGATGTGTGCGCTGCCGGAACCTTGCTGGGGGAGATGAGTCTTTTCAGCCGGGATGGCTGCCACACCGCCAGTGTACGTGCATTGATCCCTCTGCGGTTGTTAAATGTGCCCCACATCGAATTGGACGCCCTGCTGCAGCGTCAACCTCAATTCGCTTACGAGCTCATCCGCCTGCTCAGCCGGCGGCTGGAGGCATCCGAGAATGCCACCATCCTGGACCTTCAGGAGAGGAACCAGCGGCTTGAAGAAGCTTATGAGGATTTGAAAGCCGCGCATATCCAGATTGTTGAGAAAGAACGCCTTGAAAAGGAACTCGAGATCTCCGGCCAGATTCAGCAAAGCCTATTCCCCAGGAAATTGCCTGTCATTCCGGGATATGAGCTTGCTGCCATGATGGTCCCGGCCCGTTCCGTGGGGGGTGATTTCTTTACATACTTCAAATTGAGCCAGGGCAGGCTGGGCCTGGTCGTTGGGGATGTCTCCGATAAAGGGGTACCAGCGGCGCTCTTCATGGCTCTCACCTACAGCCTGATGCGCGCTGAGGCGCTGCGCACCAGCAGCCCTGTTCAGACCTTACGCAATGTCAACCGCCATCTGCTGCAAATGAACTCCTCGAGTATGTTTGTCACGTTGGTATACGGCATCCTGGATTGCAGCAGTGGGGATTTTCATTTTGCGCGTGCCGCCCATCCCACTCCGTTTCTCCTGGATGGAGCCGGTCAGTATGTCGATGTACCGGTCTCTTCCGGGCAGCCGTTGGGCCTGTTCGATAGTCTGCCCATCGATGAACAACGCCTGTACCTGCCTCCCGGCGGGACGCTCCTGCTCTACAGCGATGGCGTCAGTGAAACCAAGGATATCCTGGGAAATGATTTTGCGCCGGAATTTCTCTACCAGAGCATGGCAGCCAACCGAACGCGTCCGGCCCTGGAAATATGCGAACAGTTATGGCTGGATGTTCAGGCGCATGGCCGGGGTCTGCCCCAGCAGGATGACTTTACCAGCGTGGTTATGAAAAGACTTGTGGATGAATAGTGATGAAAACACCTGCCGATCCGCTCCCTGACGCAAAGGCTTTTTTGGAAGGCATGCCGCTATTCGCCGGACTGGGGGAAGCGTCCCTGCAGGCACTGGCTCACGCCGGCAAATTCGTTCGGGTCGAAAAGGGACAGTTCGTTTTCTTCAAATCAGACCCGGCTGAGAAGGTTTATCTTGTCAGATCGGGCCTGGTATCGATCGTTCTGGAAAGCCCGGACGGCCGGGAAATGGTCATCAACGAGATGCGTCCGGGTGATTCCTTCGGCGAAGTGGGGGTGCTGACCGGACAACCCCGTTCTACCAGCGCCATCGTCCGGAAGGAAGGCACATTATTGGAGCTGCCTCGCCAGGCATTCATGAGTGTACTTGGAACTGAACCAGCACTGGCGCGCCGGATCCTGGAGATGACCGCCAACCGCCTGCGCGGCAGCAGTGAACGCGAGAGCGCGCTGGCCTTCCTGGATGCCCAGGCCCGCCTGGCGCGTCTCCTGTTACAATTGGAGCAGCAGGCAGCTGAGAAAGGCTATGTTACCATTTCACAGGAGGAACTGGCGCAGCGCACCGGTCAGACCCGCCAGACGGTGGCGAAAGCCCTGGGCCGCTGGCGGCGGGCCGGCTGGCTCATTACCGGTCGCGGTCATATCATGGTGCTCAACCGGGACGCATTGGGAAGACTGGAAAAGGAATGGATACTATAATAGGACAACCTCAGCATGGTTATCGCGGGAGATCCTGATTTGATGCTGTTATGTCGCCCAGATGACAGACAGACACAGGTAGAAATGATATATTCTAGTCAGGATAAATAAAAAAATTACCCATTTGAGAAAAGGAGAAGTTAAAATGGACGTCAAACAGGACCAGGCAGTAAAAAGGTTACTCAAGAAACTTTCAGCGCTGCGCGCTACCCTCAATAACGACGAACGCAGAATGCTGGATGAACTGGTTACCGGCTCTGTTGCCAGTGCCAGTGATGTGGAAGCCCACTCGCTGAAATTCGATGGCGTTGCCTCCAAAGCCGACAAGGCTGACAAGGCCGACAAAGCGGACGTGCAGGCCCACTCGCTGAAATTCGATGGCGTTGCCTCCAGAGCCGACAAGGCTGACAAGGCCGATAAAGCGGACGTGCAGGCCCACTCGCTGAAATTCGATGGCGTTGCCTCCAAAGCCGACAAGGCTGACAAGGCCGATAAAGCGGACGTGCAGGCCCACTCGCTGAAATTCGATGGCGTTGCCTCCAAAGCCGACAAGGCTGACAAGGCCGATAAAGCGGACGTGCAGGCCCACTCGCTGAAATTCGATGGCGTTGCCTCCAAAGCCGACAAGGCTGACAAGGCCGATAAAGCGGACGTGCAGGCCCACTCGCTGAAATTCGATGGCGTCGCCTCCAAAGCCGACAAAGCCGACAAAGCCGATAAAGCGGATGTGCAGGCCCACTCGCTGAAATTCGATGGCGTTGCCTCCAAAGCCGACAAGGCTGACAAGGCCGACAAAGCGGACGTGCAGGCCCACTCGCTGAAATTCGATGGCGTTGCCTCCAAAGCCGACAAGGCTGACAAGGCCGATAAAGCGGACGTGCAGGCCCACTCGCTGAAATTCGATGGCGTTGCCTCCAAAGCCGACAAGGCTGACAAGGCCGATAAAGCGGACGTGCAGGCCCACTCGCTGAAATTCGATGGCGTTGCCTCCAAAGCCGACAAAGCCGACAAAGCCGATAAAGCGGACGTGCAGGCCCACTCGCTGAGATTCGATGGCGTTGCCTCCAAAGCGGACAAGGCCGACAAGGCCGACAAAGCGGACGTGCAGGCCCACTCGCCGAAATTCGATGGTATCGCCTCCAAAGCGGATAAGGCCGACAAGGCTGACAAAGCAGATGTGCAGGCCCACTCGCTGAGGGACGAACGTACCACATCGAATCGGACCATTGGGAGGGTAGTCTATAACCCCATCAAGGATGAATATCAAAGTGCCCTGTAGAACAATGCGCTGAATAATGCTGATCGGAGTGGAATTTCTGCAATCACACTGGTTGCAGAAATTCCACTTTGTCCATGTCTGTCTGGAGGAATAGGCCAATGGCCCAGGACAAGCATTCACGTGAAGTAAAATTGTCAGACCAACTCCAACGGCTGATGGCCGCCATTGAGGCCAGTGGGAGGGCGGTCAGCCCAAAACCAAAGGATGCATTACTTCAATCCATTGTGGACGCGGCTGGGCGCATCTTTGGGGCCGCGGCCGCTTCGATCCTGCTTTTGAATGAGCAGGAAGGATTCCTGGAGTTTAAAGTTGCTTATGGTCCCTCCGATGAGGACCTGGTGGGAAGAAAATTTCCGAGTGACAAGGGCATCGCCGGTTACGTCGTGATGACCGGCCAACCGATTGCCATTTCCAATGTGCGCCAGGATGCACGCTTCAACCAGGATTTTGCCAAAAGCACCGGCTATATACCCAATTCGATCCTGGCGACTCCCCTGCTGGCCGGGGAGCATGTCATCGGAGTCATGGAAGTGCTGGATAAGATCGACGCGGCTTCCTTTGGCATGCAGGACATGAGCCTGCTGGGGCTCTTCGCCAACCAGGCCGCCCTGGCCATTGAACAATCCCAGCAGATGAACCAGATCAGGGATTCGCTGGTAATTGGTCTGAAAAGAATGGCCTCGGCCGATCCTTCCCAACCGTTGACCGACCTCATGGCAGTCTTGAATAAGGATATGGGAGACAGGCAGGCAGCTTCAGACCTGCTGACCCTGGCGGATGCTTTCAATGAGATCGGTGCGCTTGGCGAGCCGGAACGCAAAGCTTGCCTGCAAATTTTGAAAACCTTTGCAGAGTACCGGCGTTCTTCCCGCAGGCTGCGCGTATGACCGAAGACAACCAGGTACCTGCCTGGTCCGAGCAGTTTACCGAACAGGCCATCCGGCAATTGACCACCAGCGGCCCATTGGCCGGGCTTTCCCCGGAATGGGCCTGGGGAGGCAGCACCGGGGGAGGCGTGCGGGTGGCAGTGGTCGACAGCGGGATTGAATACGATCACCCGGCCCTGGAGGATAGTGTGCACGGGGGAGTCATAGTGGAATACGACGAACAGGCCGAGCATAATTTCCGCATCGAACCGGATGAGAAGCCCTGTGATTTCGCCGGCCATGGGACCGCATGTGCCGGGATCATCCATGCGCTCGCCCCGCAGGCCGAGCTTTACAGTGTACGTGTGCTGGGGAAGGATATGCGCGGGCGTGCCATCCAGTTTGCCGCCGGCCTGGATTGGGCGACTGAACACGGCATGCAGGTGGTAAACCTAAGCCTGAGCACCTCCAAAGAGGAATACTTTGGCCTGTTCCACGACTTGGCCGACCAAGCTTATTTCAGGAACGTCAACCTGGTATCGGCAGTCAATAATCTCCCGGAACCCAGTTACCCATCCCTGTATTCTTCCGTCATCTCCGTGGCCGCACATGCCGGTCATGATCCATTCACTTATTATTACAATCCCTCACCGCCGGTTGAATTTGGCGCGCCCGGCATCGACGTCGAAGTAGCCTGGAACAACAAGCAGTACGTGGTCAGTACCGGCAACAGCTTCGCCGCGCCGCACATCGCCGGGATTGTCACCCTGATCCGGGCCAAGCACCCGGACCTGACCCCTTTTCAGGTCAAGACTGTCCTCTTGGCCTGCGCCGCCAATACCCATCGCGAGAAATAACCTGTATAATCTAAGGAACAAACCAGGCACCTGAAAAAGTCCTCCTTACTTCGTGGGCTTTTTTGCTTTTTGTGTTAAAATTTTCTTTAATTCTAAAGAGCCGGAAAGGGAGAATTATGACAACCTCTGCAATCCTCACAAAATGGAGTTTGAAGGACCTGCTTCCCGAACCGGTCGAGCCGGCAGTCAAAGCCCAATTGAAGCAGCTGGAAGCCTGCGTTGCAGATATGGAGGCTATGCGCCCGGGTATGACCCCGCAGATCTCCGCTGGAGACTTTACAAAGGTGCTCGCCTTGCTCGAGTCAAGCACTGTCATTATAAAACGCCTGCAGGCCTATGCCTACCTCTGGTTTGCGGAAGATACCCACGACCAGGCTGCACTGAACCTGCGCGACCGCCTGGACCGTTCCCGGGTCGACCTCGGCAACCGTGTTTTGTTTTTCGACCTCTGGTTCAAGGATCTGCCGGAGGATGCGGCTGAAAGGCTGATTGCCGGGAGCGGTGACATGAAATACTCGCTTGAATCGATCCGGCGCTTTAAAGCTTACACCTTGAGCGAAGTGGAGGAAAAGCTCATCAATCTCAAGGATGTGAACGGGATCGATGCACTTGTAAATCTTTACGAAATGATCACCAACCATTTCACCTTTACGCTGGAGGTGGATGGAGAAAAAAAGACCCTCAACCGTGACCAGTTGACGGGCTATTTTTTCAACACCTCAGCCGATATCCGGCGTGCTGCCTATCAAGAATATTACCGGGTTTATGGCGAAAACTCCACCATCCTGGCGCAGATCTACAGCCATCGGGCGCGCGACTGGCAAGCGGAAGGCATGGAACTGCGAGGCTATGCTTCACCGATCTCCGCCCGCAATGTGGGTAATGACCTGCCCGACACGGTGGTGGATACCCTACTTTCGGTATGTCGGAAGAATGCCGGTATCTTCCAGCGCTATTTTCGTCTTAAAGCCGGCTGGCTGGGACTCGAAAAACTGCGCCGCTATGACATTTACGCCCCCCTGGCCGCCTCAGACAAGCAGTACGACTTTGCCCAGGCCAAACAGATGGTGCTGGAAAGTTTTCGGGAATTCTCCCTGCAGGTGGCCAGCCTGGCTGAGCGGGTCTTCGAAGAGAACCACCTTGACTCGCAAGCCCGTCCTGGGAAACACGGCGGCGCTTTCTGCTACTCGGTACTCCCCAAACTTACTCCCTGGGTGCTGATCAACTTCGATGGCCGGCCGCGCGACGTTGCCACCCTGGCGCATGAGCTTGGCCATGCCGTGCATGCCATGCTGGCGGAGGGCCACTCGGTCAGCACTTTCCACGCCTCCTTGCCATTGGCCGAGACCGCCTCGGTTTTTGCCGAGATGATGCTGACCCAACGCCTGCTCAAGCAGGAACAGGATCCCACCGTCCGGCGCGACCTGCTTGCGCACGCCATTGACGATGCCTATGTGACCGTGCTGCGGCAATCCTATTTCACCCTTTTCGAGCAGGAAGCCCACCGCCTGATCGTGGAAGGCAAATCATTCGAAGAGGTCGCGGCCGCCTACAAGTCCAACCTGGTTGAACAGTTTGGGGATTCCGTCGAGCTGGCGGACGAGTTCAAATGGGAATGGATCAGCATTCCCCATATTTACAATAATCCATTTTATACTTATGCCTACAGTTTCGGACAATTGCTGGTGCTGGCGTTATACCAGCAGTACCGTCTCGAAGGCGCGGCCTTCATCCCAAGATACCTAAAGATCCTCTCATATGGCGGTTCGGAAGCACCTGCCAAGATCCTGCAGGAAGCCGGGCTGGAGATCGATACCGCCGCTTTCTGGCAGGGCGGTTTTGATGTGCTCGATGATATGATTACGGAACTGGCCGATTTAGCATAGGGAGACTCACCATGACAACAACCCCTGCTTCATTACCCTCTTCATCTCCATTCGCGATTTTTCGCAACCGCAATTTTTCCTACCTGTGGACCGGTCAGCTCGTTTCAACCATGGGTACTGCTCTGACTTCCCTGGCTGCATCCATTCTCGTCTACCGTTTAACCCAATCAGCCATGAGCGTTGGCCTGATGCTGATTGCAACGGCTGCCCCCAGCCTGCTGGTGGGTCTCTTCGCCGGCGTCCTGGTGGATCGCTACGATCGCAAATGGATCATGATCACAGCCGACTTGGTGCGGGCTGTGCTGGTATTCCTGATCCCCTTCCTTGTCCCGCACAACATTATCTGGCTGTATGTCATCGTGCTTTTGACTGGCGCCATCGGGCAATTCTTCGATCCAGCCCATGAGAGCGTCCTCCCGGAAGTGGCTTCGGAGAAAGAATTAGCCTCGGCTAATTCGCTCATTGCGATCAGTTCATTTGGAGCCACTGCCGTTGGCTTCGCCGCTTCCGGCCTGATCGCCTCCGCCGCGGATATTAAATGGGCGTTCTTCCTGGATGCGGCTTCATTCATTTTTTCAGCAGCCTGCATTTATCTGATCCGCATTAAACCTTTTCATGCCGAAGAGGATACCAGTGCGGCCGTGGTGGTAAAGAACCTGAAGGCAGGCATCCGCCAACTTTTCGATACGCCCATCCTGCGTTCCCTGTTTACCCAACAAGCTCCCGTTATGTTCGCGATTGGCCTGTCCAATACCCTGTTGCTGCCGTTCGCCTTAAAAGCCCTCAAGGCTACCGAATTTGAGTATGGTCTGCAGGAAGGCCTGACCTCCATTGGTTTTGTATTGGCCAGTCTGCTGATGGCGGGCCTCTTCGACCGCATGCGCGAAGGCGCATGGATCACCTTTAGTTACCTGGGCATGGGTCTGGCCTATGTTGCCTATTCATTCACACACTCGATCCCACTGGCGATCGCTATTGTTGCGATCGCCGGCTTTTGTAACGCACCGTCTTCCATTGCGCGGCGCCTGGTGATCCAGCGCAACACCCCGCGTGAAATGCGCGGGCGGGTGAACAGTGTCTTCTTTGTTTTACGGGATGTCTTCTCCCTGATTGGAATGGCAGCTGCCGGCCTGGCCGATTTCATCGACGTGCGCCTAATGTATTTGAGCAGCGCCATCGTCCTCCTGGGAGGTGCGTTCCTGGCGCTGGTTCTGCCAGGTCTGCGCCAGAACCGCTCGGAATGGCGGCGGGCGCTCGGCCTGCTCAAGGCCGCACCCGCCACCTCCGCTTTGGCAGTTGGGCGGATGGCCGTCACGGCGGACATGGATGCCTTGATCGGGCGCCTGCCATCCCTTTCAACACTGTCAGCGAAAGAACGGGATAGTTTCATCAGGGATGCGCATGTCCTGGAGGCTCCTGCCGGTTCGACCATTCTCCGGCATGGGGAGGCGGGCGACCAGGCCTATTTCATTCTTTCCGGGAAGACCGTGGCGGGCATTGCTGATCCGCAGGGCAATTACCGCTCGCTCTCCAGTATGACCGCCGGGGATTTCTTCGGCGAAATTGCCGCCCTGACGGGCGCAGCCCGTACCGCGGACGTGGTGGCCGAAGAGAACACCACCCTGCTCCAGGTGCCAGCGCAGGCCTTACGCAGCCTGATGAGCAACCCGGCTATGAGCGCCCTCTTCCTGTCCAAGATGAGCGAGCGCCTCGGCCGTACCAGCATCAACGAACTGCCGCGTTTTGCCGGTCCCGACCAGCAGGATGCCCTTGAGCTGCGCAGTGAGCCGGCGGAAGGATAGCCAGATCACCTGGTAGAGGCATTGGCCAACCGCCTCAGCCGGCGGCCGGAAAGGCCACGCGCACCTGCAGGCCACCGCCGGGAACGCTCCTGGCCTGGATCCGCCCCCCCTGCTCCTCGACCAGCAGCTTGGTGATCGCCAATCCCAGGCCAGCCCCACCCGAGATGCGCGCCCGCGATCTCTCGCTGCGCCAGAAACGGTTGAAAATGAACGGCAGGTCCTCTTCCGGGACGCCAGGTCCGTTATCACTAATGGAGATCGATACTTCATTAGCGACCTGTGCAATATCCACCCAAACCTTCCCGCCCTCGGGGATATAGCGCAGGGCATTGGAGAGCAGGTTGCCGATGACCTGTTCAGTGCGCAATGGATCGGCGATCATGATGGCTTTGTCCATGGATGTCACCAGGCTCAGGCTGATCTTCTTCTCGTCGGCCTCGGCCTGGAACATGCTGATCGATCGCCGGGCAGTCTCGATCAAGTCCAGTTCGTGTTTTTCAAAGGCCAGCTGGTGGCTCTCGGCCAGGGTCAGCAGGCGCAGGTCCTCCACCAGCCGCTCGAGCAGGTAGGTTTCCTCCAGGACCGGGCCGACGGAATTCACGTCTGCCGGATAGACGCCATCCATGATCCCTTCCAGGCGGCCGCGCATGACCGTCAGCGGTGTGCGCAGTTCATGCGCAATGTCGGTCAGCATATCCCGGCGCTCACGGTCATTGCGTTCGAGGGCGTCTGCCATCTTGTTAAAACTGTCACTCAAGCCGCGCAAGTCATCCGGTCCTTTCGAGCCGACGCGTGTCTGCAGGCGGCCCCCGGCGATCTCCTCCGCCGCCGCAATGACTTCAGCCAGGGGCGTGACCACACGCCGGGTGAACAGCAGGCCGATCAAGGTGGCGAAGACCGCCAGGACAAGCGATACCAGCAGCACTGGTTGGAGGAAACGGAACGTGAAGAGCCTTTCCGATGGCTGGATATTTTGTGCAACGACTAGTTTTCCGACCAATTCCCCGTTTATCGTAAGCGGAAGAACAGTATCCCCACTAACCGGCTGGTAAGTCAGCAAGAGGGACGGAGCAATTTGTCTGCCATATTCCACAATGACACGGTTATTTGCATCCAGGAGGATGGAATTTTTCCACTGTGAAATTTCAATATCGAGCGAATTGGCAAAAATGGCGTTGACACCGTCCCAACTGCCGCGGGCGATGTAATACGTTTCGAGGCGGGAAATCGTCGGCAGCCGGTAAAGTGGGTTGGATTGCGAACGATTGGTTAAAACCAGGCCAGTAGCCAGCAGCGTAGCCAGGATGAGGAAGGCCACTACGATGATAAAGGCGCGCAGAAGCAGCAGGAAAAGGCGGTTGCGGATCGAGCGCACACTTTCAGAGTGGGTCATGGGGTGAATTTGTAACCGATGCCGTGAACGGTGATGATGTAATCACCCGGCTCAAGTTTTCGGCGCAGGTTGCGTATGTGCGAGTCAATGGCGCGCTCGTAACTTTCGAACGCCACCCCCCGCACTGCGTTAAGCAATTGGGCACGCGTAAAAATGCGTCCGGGCTGGCTCATCATGGTTGCCAGCAGTTCAAATTCAGTCATGGTGAGCACCACGGTCCGGTCCGGCAGTTCCACCTGGTAGCGTGCCCGGTCCAGGGCGAGGTCACCCACACGGATGACTTCGCTGGAAGATTCCCCGCTGGCACGCCTCAGCACCGTGCGGACGCGCACCACCAGTTCCCGCGGGCTGAACGGTTTGGTCATGTAATCATCCGCCCCCAGTTCAAGGCCGATCAATTTGTCCATTTCGTCGATACGAGCCGTCAGCATGATGATGGGCACATTGCTTTCACGCCGCAGGGTACGACACAGGTCAAGCCCGTCCATGCCAGGCAGCATCAGGTCGAGTACGATCAGGTCCGGTTTCTGGGCGCGTGCCAGCGCCAATCCCTGCGGCCCATCCCCGGAGGAGATGATATCAAAGCCGGCGGCATGCAAATAGTCGCTGCAGATCTCGACAATCTTGGTTTCGTCATCGATGATAAGGATTTTCTTGGCCATTGCTTTATCGTATTATGGCGCAGATGGATGAAACATGCAAGCAGGAACGGCCTGCCCGCATCCTGTGCTCCAAACCGGAGCCGGGACCTCGCGGGCAGGCTGTCCGATATTAAACACTCGCAGCCGGTGGTGTGGCTGGATTGCCCGGCAGCGGCTGGGTCATAAGCTTCTTCGCCGGGATCACGGCGAGAATGATGACCGAGATCGCCAGGATTATGTGGGCGATGGTCAAACCCAGGCTCAGGCCATTCAAGGCTCTTGCAAATCCCAGCAAGATCAGCGGGAGGAAACTAAGCAGCGAGAGAAGCAGGTAAATGACGGCCATAATGACGCCGAGGATCTGTCCCCAGCGCCTGGTGAGGAACATGCCCAGCGCCGCGGCCAACGAGACCAGCAGTGCAATACCGTAGACGATTGTCCCAGTTATGCCGTTTAAGAAGCTGAGACGCAGCAGACTGCTCCGTCCTGCAAACTGCCGGTTGGGGTTGGTCGAGTTGCCCTGGCTTTGAAAACCGCCGTTTGGGCCGGTAAAGCCCTGGCCCTGCGAGTCAGTTCCCGGGGTGCGCGTTCCATTCTGCCCGCCTGGCGTGATCTGGCCATTAAACTGCCGGTTGAAGCCAGTGCGGCCTGCGGCACCAGAGAATCGTAAGAGCGGGGTGGCTACGAACAGCAGGGCCAGCACAAGAAGAACGACCGCTGCAATGGTTAAAGTTTTGGAATTCAGCTTAGACATGGGAACCTCCGTATAAAAATTACTCGTAACGTAACGCTTCCACCGGCTCAAGGCGGGCTGCCCGCCGGGCCGGATAGATGCCAAAGAACAAGCCAACGGCAATCGAGAAGCCGGTTGCCAGCAGGACGGCATTCAGGCTGACCGCCGGGTTCAAAGCAGTGCCGCTGGATGAGGCGATCTGGCCGATAAGCAGCGAGATCAGCCACCCAAGCAAGATTCCGATCACCCCGCCCAGCAGGCTCAGGAAGGAGCTCTCCGCCAGGAACTGGGTCATGATGTCCCGGTTGCGCGCTCCCAACGCTTTGCGCAGGCCGATTTCGCGCGTCCGTTCCACCACCGAGACCAGCATGATATTCATGATGCCGATCCCGCCGACCAACAGGGAAATTGCGGCAATGCCACCCAGAAAGGCTGTCAGGATTCCAGTGATCGAAGTGGCTGTTGTCAGCAAACTTTGCTGGCTTAAAACGCTGAAGTCTTCCTTCCCGACCGCCACGCGATGGCGCAGCCGCATGATTTCGGAAATCTGCGAGCTTGCCTCTGTGACGGTGTTGGCATTGGTGGCCTGGACATAAATCCCGTCCACATTGTTCCCGGGGCGGCTGACAACCCGGTCGCGTGCAGTAGTGAGCGGGATGATCACCTGGTTGTCGGCACTTCCGAAAGAGGTGCCACCTGCCGATTCCAGAACACCAATGATCGTAAAGGTCTGGTTGTTAAGCAGGATGGTCTGGCCTGTCAGGCCGGTTGTCCTGCCAAACAGTGTCGTTGCCAGGTCCACACCGATGATGGCCACGCGCGAATGGACATTCACCTGCTGGTCATTGAAAAAAGCGCCTTCGGTGACTTTCTGATTGCGAATGGAAAAGTAACTGGTGGTCACACCATAAACGGTGGTGGTGCTGGACTGTCCATTGGCGGCCGCCGGGATGTTGCCTCCTTGGATGACAGGGGCGACATCCTTGACCGACGGGGCTTGAAGCGGGCTAGCGATCGCCTGGGCATCGGCGAGCGTCAATTGCTTGATGTTCCGCACCGCATTAAAACCCTCTGCTTCAAAACGCGCCCGCGAGCCTGCCGAGACATACAGAACATTGGTGCCGATGCTGTTGATTTGGGAGGTGATGGAATTCTGGGCACCCTGTCCAACCGACAGCATGGCGATGACTGCGGCCACACCGATAACGATGCCCAGGACAGTCAGCCCGGTGCGCAGCTTGTTGGCGCTCAGGCTGGTCAATGTTTCCCTTAAAACACGTTGTATTTTCATTGGATGTTCTCCTCGATCAGGCCGTCGCAGATCCTGATGGTGCGGTGGGTCTGGGCGGCAATTCTCGGGTCGTGTGTGATGATGATCAGGGTGGTGTTGCTATTGCGGTTGAGCGAAAGCAGCAGGTTCATGATCTCCTGGCCCACTTTGGTGTCCAGGTTACCGGTCGGTTCGTCTGCCAACAGGATGGCGGGCTCGTTAACCAGCGCCCGGGCAATGGCCACGCGTTGCTGTTCCCCGCCGGAAAGTTCGGCAGGCCGGTGTTTCATGCGGCTCTCCAGCCCAACCGCTTTCAATGCGGCGGCTGCCCGTTCCCGGCCATCGTTCGACAGGTTGGAATAACTCATCGGCAGTTCAACGTTCGCAAGTGCCGATGTGCGCTGCAACAGGTTAAAGGATTGGAACACGAAACCGATCTTGCGGTTCCGCACTCCGGCCAGTTGGTCGTCGTTCAGGCCGGAAACCTTTTCGCCATCCAGGATATAATCGCCGCCGGTTGGCCGGTCCAGGCAACCCAGGATGTTCATCAGCGTGGTTTTTCCGGAACCCGAAGGCCCCATGATGGCCACGGCTTCCCCGCGTTTGACCTGCAGGGATACCCCGCGCAGGGCCTGCACTTCCACTTCACCCATGCGATAAAATTTGGTAAGGCCGTCGGCCTGGATCACTGTATCTTCCATTTTCGCCTCCTGGCCTAAGGGGTTCCCGCAGGCTGCCGGTTGCCGCCGCCACCTGGAACTCCACCCAATCCTCCCAACCCGCCCAGCCTGAACCCGCCGCTATTGGTGGTGGATGTGCTGGCGAAGCTGAGGATGATCGTATCGCCTTCTTTCAGCGCATTGTTCGTGACCTGGGTGGTGGTATCCGAGACAGCCCCGACCGTTACAGGTACCGTGGTTGGCGTCCCATTTTGGATCAGGTAAACATACTGCTGCCCGTTGTTATCGGTGAAGATGGATGTGCTGGGAACCAGCAGGGCATTGTCTACCTGGTTCGTGCGAATCGTGACATTGGCAGCCATGCCCGGTTTGATCTGGGCATCAGCATTGGTTATCTGGACATTGACCGAAAAGGTTGTACTATTCTGCCCCACCGTTCCGGCCAGATCCGTCTGAATGACCTTGCCTTCATATGTTTTATTGGGAATGGCGTTAAAGGTGATCGTGGCTGGCTGCCCAACCTTGATGCCGTTGATATCGATCTCAGTGACCTTAACAGCCACCACCAGGGTGGAAAGGTTGTCAATCCGGAAGACCATTGTGCCTGCTGAAATAACTGCTCCAGGGACCGCAGCTGCCTGGGTGATGGTGCCATCAAACGGGGCAGTGAGCGTGGTTGCGTCCAGGTTCTGCTGTGCGGTTTGGACGGCCAGTTGCGCCTGCTTGAGCTGAAGCAAGGCTGTCCCGCTGGCATCGGCAGGCACGCTCCCGCCAGTCAATGCTGCCAGGTAGGTTTTATCCTGGGCCAGCGTGGCATTGGTAAGATCCAGGTTGGCCTGGGCCGCATCAATTTGCCGCTGGGTCGGTTTCTGCGAATAGGTGCTGTAATTATTCTCGGCAGTATCGTAGGCTTGCCTGGCATTATAGAGAGCCTGGTAGAGGGCTGCCTCGCCTGCATTATTAATATAATCCCCAACGTGCGCACTATCATAGGCTGCCTGGGCTTTGTCCAGGTTGGCCTTGGCTATGACTACACTGGCGTATTGGTTCTGGATCAGGGAATTATTTTGCCAATATTTCAGGTTGTTCACCCCATATTGAGCATTGGTTACATTTGCTTCTGCCGTGGTGATGGCCAGTTTGGCATTGGCGATCGCTTCAGGGGAGGTCAACTGGGCAAGGTTCTCCTGGGCGGTGACAAGGGCGGCTTCCAGGTCACTCTGGGTTTTCGAGTCCTGGAGCAGCGTGGCAAGGACGTCGCCTGCCTTGACCTGGCTGCCGATCTGTACACGTACATCACCCACCTGCCCGCTGGTCTGCCAGGCCAGGCTGGCCGATTGGGGGGATGCCACGGTACCCGAGCCATCCACGCTGCTTGTGAGCGTGCCGAGCTGAACGGTTGTCGTCTGGTATGCGCTGGCGCTGTTATTGCTGTTTTGGGCGCGTACACTCATAAAAACGAGCACTGCACCAATGATTACCACCGCCGATACCCCCACGGCAATCCAAGTTTTCTGTTTTTTACTCATTTCAATTCTCCTTTTACTTTTATTATGACAAATAAGATATCATACAGATATGGAGAAATTATGGAGAAAAAGTGGCAAAGTATGGAGAACCCCTAAGCTTCGCTGCTTAATGGAATGCTGGCATTTTGCCAACACCTCTGGGAAACAGCGCTTATTTGGGCGTATACTCAGCATGCAACGACTGACCGTTAGGAGGTTCGCATGTCTGCAGAAATCGACCGATCCGGACAGATCATCACCATCGAACGGCATATCCTCGAGGAGCAAAGCTCTTTTCCAGAGGCGACGGGTACCCTGACCAACCTGTTGTACGACATTGCCCTGGCTGGCAAGATCATTGCCAGCAAGACCAACCGCGCCGGCCTGGCGGAGATCCTGGGACGCACCGGGGATACCAACATCCAGGGCGAACAGGTCCAGAAGCTCGACCGGTTTGCCGATTCCACCTTCTTTCGCATGAACGATCACACCGGCCGGGTGGCGCTGATGGCTTCCGAGGAGCACGCCGATATCCTGCCCATCCCCGATAGATATCCATCCGGGAAATATATACTGCTCTTTGACCCCCTGGATGGTTCCTCCAATATCGATTACAACATCTGCCTTGGGACGATCTTCTGCATCTACCACAAGATCAGCGCGGGGCGCGGCAGCCTGGAGGACTGCCTGCAAAAAGGCCGGCAGATCGTGGCAGCCGGGTACCTGCTCTACGGGACCAGCACCATGCTGGTCTACAGCACCGGGCGCGGCGTGAACGGGTTCACGCTCGACCCGGCAGTGGGCGAGTTTCTACTATCCCATCCAGCCATCCGCATCCCCGAACCACCGCGCTATTACAGCGTCAACCAGGGCAATCAGAATTATTGGAGCGCGGGCGTGCAGGAATATACTGGCTGGTTGCAGGGACAAAAACCTGGCTCTCCTGACCTGTCTGCCCGCTATGTTGGTTCCCTTGTGGCGGATTTCCACCGCAATCTACTGGCAGGTGGAATATTTTATTATCCAGCGGATTCGCGCGATCCTGATAAACCACATGGCAAGCTCCGCCTGTTGTATGAAGCCATCCCACTGGCCTTTCTGGCTGAACAGGCTGGCGGCCTTGGCTCAGACGGTGCCCGGAACATCCTCGACATTTCTCCCCAAAGCTTGCACCAGCGCACACCATTTTTTGTAGGCAACAGGAAGCTCGTCGAGCAGGCCGAGGCATTCATCCAGGAATATGGTTGATTGGCAGGCAATATTATTTTCCTAATTTCATCCAGGTTATATCAAAATGATCGATTCTCCTCACCGTCGTTTCAACCCTCTCACCCGTGACTGGGTGCTCGTATCGCCTCAGCGTGCCCGGCGCCCCTGGTTGGGCCAGGTCGAAAAGACTGCACCCGAAAACCTGCCGCAGTATGACCCGGAGTGTTACCTCTGTCCCGGGAACGAGCGCGCCGGCGGGGTGAAAAACCCGCCTTACACCGGCACGTTCGTTTTTGACAATGATTTCGCCGCATTGCTGCCGGATGCGGTGGAGATGGATCCGGCTCCGTACCACCCGCTGCTGGCTGCCAGCTCCGAACGCGGCCTGTGCCGGGTGGTGTGTTTCTCGCCCCGCCACGATCTGACTCTGCCCGAACTGGACAACCTTGCCATTGAGAATGTGCTGGCAGCCTGGGTACGCGAGAGTGCTGACCTCGGGGCAAAGGATTTTATCCGTTACGTACAGGTCTTCGAAAACAAGGGCGCCCTGATGGGCTGTTCGAACCCGCATCCGCACAGCCAGATCTGGGCGCAGTCTGGACCTGCCGAATGAGATCGCCAGGGAGCTTGTCAGCCAGGCCGCTTACTTCGATGAACACCGGCGGCCTCTGCTGGCGGATTACCTGGCTGAAGAACATCACCGCCTTGAGCGTATTGTTTTCCAGAACGACCATTTCACCGCATTGGTGCCGTTCTGGGCGGTCTGGCCGTTTGAAATATTGTTGGTGGCGCACCGTCCGATGGCCTATCTGAACGAATTGACCTCTGAGGAGGGTGGTGCCCTCGCAGAAGTGCTCAAGCAGGTTACCACGCGCTACGATAACCTGTTTGAAATTTCCTTCCCTTATTCGATGGGCTTCCACCAGGCTCCCAGCGACGGGCAGAAGCATCCAGAATGGGTCTTGCACGCCCATTTTTACCCGCCCCTGTTGCGCTCTGCCACGGTGCGCAAATTCATGGTCGGTTACGAGATGCTGGCCATGCCTCAGCGCGACATCACCCCCGAAAGCGCCGCGCAGCGCCTGCAGGGATTGCCTGGATTGCATTACAGGCTGCGAGGTCCAGCATGAACCCGCACGAAACCGCTATCCGGGCCTTTCGTGAGCGCTTTACAGAGATGCCGCGTTACCTGGCGCGTGCTCCCGGCCGGGTGAACCTTCTGGGGGAACACGTGGACTATAACGACGGCTTCGTCCTTCCGGCTGCCATTGACCGGGCCACCTACATCGCTTTCTCTCCAGCCTCTGCGCAGCAGACCACGCTCGTCGCTGCGGATTTCTCCGCAGAGGCTCAATTTACTCCGGAAACGCTGCCTGCCAAAGCGCAAACGGATGGCTCTCCCTTGCCCGATTGGGCGCTCTACCCGGCCGGGGTGGCCTGGGCGTTGGATGGAGCGGGGTTGTCCACGCCGGCAATGCAGGCTGCTTTTTCCTCCGACATCCCGCGCGGATCAGGCTTGAGCTCCTCCGCCTCGATTGAATTGGCGTTTGGGGTGGCATGGAGCACGCTGGGTGGCTGGCATGTGCCGCCCATGCAACTGGCACTTTTGGGTCAAAAGGCGGAGAACCGCTACGTGGGTGTCAACTGCGGCATCATGGATCAATTTGCCTCTGCCTGTGGAGAATACGGCAGGTTGCTGCTGTTGGACTGTCGTTCGCTGGAGTATCGCAGCCTCCCGCTGCCTGAGAATACTGCCATCGTGGTTGCGGATACCTCCGTGCGGCGGAAATTGACCTCGGGTGGCTATAACGACCGCCGGGCGGCCTGTGAAGAGGCCGTGCGTTTGCTCTCGCAGGACCTGCCGGGCATCAAGGCCCTCAGGGATGTCAGCGTGGAGGCTTTCAACCAGTTGAGCAGCCGGTTGCCGCCCATCGTGGAGAGACGGGCGCGCCACGTAGTGGAGGAAATTGAGCGCACCCGCCAGGCCATCCCGGATCTGGAGCAGGGCAGGATTGGCGCATTTGGACAGTTGATGAATGCCTGTCACATCAGCCTGAGACACTTATATGAAGTGTCCACGCCTGAGCTGGATACGATGGTGCAGATCGCCCAATCCCTGCCGGGCTGCCTGGGGGCGCGCCTCACCGGGGCCGGGTTTGGCGGCTGTACGGTTAACCTGGTGGCACTGGACCAGGCCGAAGCCTTCGCCCAATCTTTGGGCCCGGAATATGAACGCAGGACCGGTCTGCGTTCTGAGATCTATATCTGCCAGGCCTCCCTGGGGGCCAGATTGGTGTAGGACAGTTCTTCGAAAAGTTCTGGCGTATAATAGTGGCGTCGAGCCGGTATTTTTCCATTATCATCAGCACTTTTGCCAGGCAGGGGTTTTGATCGGATTTTGACTATGACGGACTTCACTGGACAGGATTTTGACCGTTATCATATCCTCGAAGCATTGGGTGAGGGGGGAATGGCTTCGGTGTACAAGGCTTACGATACCCGCCTGGAACGTGACGTGGCGGTGAAGATCATCCGCACCGATATGTTTATCCCGGCGGTGCTTCAACAGGTATTGAAACGGTTTGAGCGCGAAGCCAAAAGCCTGGCAAAACTATCCCACCCGAATATTGTCAGTATCATTGATTACGGTGAGCACGACGGCATACCTTACCTGGTGATGGAATATCTTCCAGGCGGCACGCTGAAAGATCGTTTGAAGGACCAGCACCTGACATGGCAGGAATCCTTCCGCCTGCTCATACCGGTCGCACGGGCTTTGCAGTTCTCCCATCAACAGGGGATCATCCACCGCGATGTTAAACCTTCCAATATTCTGATTACACTTTCGGGCGAGCCGATGCTTTCGGATTTTGGGATTGCCAAGATCCTGGAAAGCGAAAAAAGCACTGGTTTGACCGGGACAGGGGTTGGAATTGGTACCCCGGAATATATGGCCCCGGAGCAATGGGTGGGCAGTACCGGTTCCCAGACAGACATATATTCCCTGGGGGTGATTTTGTATGAAATGGTGACGGGACGCAAACCCTATACAGCGGATACACCGACTGCCATCCTGCTCAAGCAGGCCAAAGACCCTCTACCGCGCCCGAGGCAGTTCATACCGGAGTTGCCCGCCAGTGTTGAGAAGATCATCCTCAAAGCGTTGGCTAAAAAGCCGGAAAATCGCTATCAAAATATGGAGGAATTCATCTGTTCGATGGAGAACCTCCTGGGCGGACAAATAAGAATTAAGCAGCCTGTTGTTCCACTGGAAAAGCGCATGCCAGAAAAAAACACTCCGGTGGAGCCCGAGTCTTTGCCAGGGCAAATGCCAATTGCGGATCAACCGACACTGATTGCCCGCGTACCTGCACAAGAAAAGCCAGTTGAGCCCATGGAACCGGCAGCTGTTACGAGCAAAACCGGGATTGCCCCGGCTGCGACGCCGCCTTTTCCGCTTGAAGTGCCTCCCCCGCCTCAGGTTGGGCCGGCTGGTAAGAAAAACGCCATCTGGCCTGGCACACTGCTGCAACGAAAGGTTAATCACTTTCCGGTTTGGACCATTGTTCTGACCGGGCTGATTGTATTGGCTGCGGCGATCACATTAGCGCTCTGGGGGATGCGCCGGCTGGCTGTCCGATTAACGCCTGCACCTGTGTCTTCCGGATATGCCTACTTCACATCGGATCAAAGCGGCAAGGCAGAAATATATTACCTGGATTCAAAGGGAAAGATAATTCGTGTCACCCAAACCCCTGGCCGGTATGAAAGCTGGTCGCCTGTTCCTGCGACCAGCGGGTATGTTTACTTCACTTCGAATAAAAGTGGCAAGGCGGAAGTCTATTACATGGACCCAAAGGGAAAGCTGGTCCAGTTCACCCACACCCCCGGTTCGTATGAAAGTTGGTCGCCTGTTCCAGCGGCGAGCGGGGTTGTCTACTTTACTTCAAATCAAAGCGGCAAGACAGAGATATATTACCTGGATTCAACCGGAAAGATGGTACAGGTCACCCAAACCCCTGGCAAGTATGAAAGCTGGTCGCCCATTCCTGCTTTGAATGGAGTTGTCTATTTCACCTCGGATCAAAGTGGCAAGGCAGAAGTCTATTACATGGATCCAAAGGGAAAGCTGGTCCAGTTTACCCACACCCCTGATCCTTTTAGAAGTTGGTCCCCCGCTCCTTCGGTGGGCGGGGTTGTCTATTTCGCCTCGGATCAAAGCGGCAAGGCAGAAGTCTATTACCTGGATTCAAAGGGGATGATAAACCAGGTCACCCAAACTCCTGGTAGATATGAAAGCTGGTCGCCGGTTCCTGCCGCCAACGGGGTCGTCTATTTCACCTCGAATCAAAGTGGCAGGGCGGAAATCTATTACCTGGATTCAAAGGGAAAGATAAACCAGGTCACCTCCACCCCTGACCGGCATCAAAGCTGGTTGCTCATGTTTGGAAGGACAAGGTTCATTACCCGCCCTTGACACGCCTCCGGCCTGAACGTATGGCTTTCCAATAACCCGGGTCGGCAATTCTCAATATGGATTTGTAGTGGCGACTTCAGTCGCTTTTTCGGTGTGGGAGGTCGCTAATGTTACTACTCCAGTCGCTTGGAATGCCGCCAGCGCGCTTATGCAGCCACCTTCCTTGGCATCATTAACACCTATGCCTCCCTGGGCCTGAATGGGTACGCCGAACTGGACCCGGCGCTGGTCAACAGTGCAGTCCACCAATTCATGCATGGCATCTTTTCTTGATATTTTTTACAATTTTTGTATACCAACCGGTAGGTATACATTCTTTGGAGGTTTCGCAATGAACACGATACAAGATCACTGGGTTGATGATGCCTTTTTTTATTCCATCTACCCTTTGGGTTTCTGTGGAGCTCCGTCTCGCAACGACTTCAGCTCCGCCGCTGTTCCCCGGCTGGAAAAAATCCACGACTGGATACCCCACCTGCGCTCCATGGCCGTCAATGCGCTCTATCTTGGGCCTCTGTTCGAATCCTCGGCGCATGGCTATGACACCGTCGACTATTATCATGTTGACCGGCGCCTGGGTGATGATCAGACCTTTGAACGTGTGGCCGCCAACCTGCACCGGAACGGGATTCGGGTCATCCTGGATGGCGTTTTCAACCATGTCGGGCGGGATTTCTGGGCTTTTTACGATGTACGCCAGCATGGCCAGGCTTCTCCTTACTGCAGCTGGTTCCAGGGGTTGCGCTTTGATGGCCGCAGCCCTTACGGAGATCCGTTTGTCTACGAAGGCTGGAATGGATTCCATGACCTGGTCAAACTGAACCTGGGCAACCCGCAGGTCAAAACCCACATTTTCGAGGCCGTCCGCTCCTGGATAAACGCTTTTGAGATTGATGGTTTACGCCTGGATGCGGCTGATTGCGTTGACCTGGGCTTCTTGCAGGAGCTGCGCATCTTCACGCACAGCCTGCGCCCGGATTTCTGGCTGATGGGCGAAGTGATCCATGGCGATTACCGGCGCTGGGTCAATCCTGCCACGCTGGACTCGGTCACCAACTATGAGTGTTACAAGGGCCTGTATTCCAGCCTGGTGGATAAAAATTACTTCGAGATGGCCTGGTCCCTCAACCGGCAGTTTGGGGAGAATGGTCTCCTGCAGGGTGCCTCGCTCTATAATTTTGTTGACAACCACGATGTCAACCGGGTTGCCAGCCAGCTGCGCAATCCGGCGCACCTGAACCCGCTCTACTGCCTGTTGTTTACCATGCCGGGGGTTCCGTCAATCTATTATGGCAGTGAATGGGGGTTGGAAGGCAGGCGTACTGAAACGGATGACTCGCCCCTGCGCCCCTGCCTGGACCTGGCTGCTCTCTCCGCCAACCCGCCCCGCCCGGACCTGGTCAAGCTCATTGCCCGGTTGGCTGGGATCCGTCATGGCTCACCCGCACTACAAAATGGGGAGTACCGCCAGCTGCAAGTAAGCCCGGAGCAATTTGCCTTTGCCCGCCTGGGCGCCGCCGAAAAGGTCGTGGTGGCGCTGAATGCCGCTTCCACCCCTGCGCCTCTTGAACTAATCCTGCCTTTCCACGCGGACAGGGCAGTTGATCTGCTCAATCCCGGCGCGGTATTTCCCGTCTCGAATGGGAAATTGATCCTTGACCCTCTCCCGCCGACCTGGACGTGGATACTCAAAATGGTTTGAGAGGGTGCGTAAATAACATGCTTTGGTAAAGCAGAACCAAGCGGACCTCATCTGTTTCGGTTTGGTTATCCGCCAGGAAATCCGCTGATAAATTAACGGTATAATCCCCTCGCTTAACCAATTCCCTATCCCTGATTACCTGATCCCTGATCCCTATGTCTTCTTCCCTCCAATCCATCATCTTGCAACTCCAACAATTCTGGGCGGGGAAAGGCTGTATGATCGGCCAGCCCTACTACACCCAGATCGGCGCCGGGACCATGAACCCGGCCACCTTCCTGCGCGTGCTGGGTCCCGAGCCCTGGCACGCCGCCTACGTGGAACCCTCCGTCCGCCCGGACGATGGGCGCTACGGCGAGAACCCCAACCGCTTCCAACTGCATTACCAGTTCCAGGTCATCCTGAAACCCGACCCGGGCAACCCGGTGGAACTCTACCTGCAGTCGCTCGAAGCCATTGGCGTCGACCCGCGCCAGCACGACATCCGTCTGGTGGAGGACAACTGGGAGCAGCCTGCCATCTCGGCTTGGGGTCTGGGCTGGGAGATCTGGCTGGACGGCCAGGAAATCACCCAATTCACCTACTTCCAGCAGGTCGGTGGTCAGAGCCTCGACCCGGTCTCCGTGGAGATCACCTACGGCCTGGACCGCATCCTGATCGCCCTCAACAATGCCCCCGCCATCTGGGACGAGCCCTGGAACGAAAAAGTAAAATATGGCGAGGTCCGCCGCCAGGAGGAGTTCGAACACAGCAAGTATTATTTCGAGATTGGCAGCGTCGAGCGCCTGCGCCAGATGTACGACCTGTACAAGGCCGAGGCTGAAGCCTGTATCGCCGCCGGCTTGGTGCTCCCGGCGCATGACTACGTGCTGAAATGTTCGCATACCTTCAACGCCCTGGATTGCCGCGGTGCCATCGGCGTGACCGAACGCCAGGTCTTTTATGGTCAGATGCGCGAGATGTCCCGCCGGGTGGCCGAGCGCTACCTGGAACAACGCAAGGATCTGGAGTATCCGCTGTTGAAGCAGACCATAGACGATCCCCATAGGACGGGGACAGGCGGACCACGGACTGCCGTTCCGACAATCCCATCGTCTATCGTCACTGGTCCGTCGTCATTCTTAATGGAGATTGGCGTCGAAGAGCTCCCTGCTGGCGACCTGGATTCAGCGCTTGCGCAGTTGAAGGAACGCCTGCCCGCCTGGCTGGATGAGCTGCGCCTGGAGCATGGTGCCATCCGCGTCTCTGGAACCCCGCGCCGCCTGGCTGTCCTGGTGGAGAGCCTGGCCCCGCACCAGCCTGATCGTGAAGACCTGGTCAAGGGCCCGCCCGCTGAACGCGCCTTTGGTGCAGACGGCCTCCCGACTCCGGCTGCGATCGGTTTCGCCAAAGGCAAAGGACTGACTCCCAAAGACCTGGAGATCCGCGCGGTGGAGGGTGGCAGATATGTCTTCGCCGTGGTCAAACAGGCCGGGCGTCCGGCTGCCCAGGTGCTGATGGAATCCCTGCCTGGATGGGTGGCGGGCATCAAGTTTGACAAGTCCATGCGCTGGCTGCCTGCGGGCAGTGTGGCTTTTTCACGCCCGCTGCGCTGGTTTGTGGCGCTGTTGGGCGAGACGGTCATCCCGTTCGAATATGCCGGCTTGACAGCCGGCCGCACGACACGCGGCCTGCGACCATACAACTCTCCGGAGATCGTCATCCCGGCAGCTGACCAGTATTTCACCATTATTAAGAAAAATGGCATCATTCTGGAAGTGGACGAGCGCAAGGCGCTGATCGCCAAGGCTGTCCGGAGCCTGGCGGCTTCGGTCGGCGGGCTGGCAATCATGCCGGACGAACTTCTGGCGGAAGTGGCCAACCTGGTGGAAATGCCCACACCTTTCCTGGGGAGCTTTGAAAAGGAATTCCTGGGCCTGCCTGAAGAGGTGCTCATCTCGGTGATGAAAAAGCACCAGCGCTATTTTCCCATTCGTGCCGGAGGGGCGACGCATGCGTCGCCCTTACTCCCGTTTTTTGTCGTCATCCGCAACGGCGATGAACAAGGCCTCGATCTGGTCCGCCAGGGGAACGAACACGTGGTGCGCGCCCGCTTCGCGGATGCCAATTTCTTTGTTCGCTCTGACCTGAAACACAAACTGGAGGATTTCCGCCCGCGGCTGGGCACCCTGATATTCCAGAAGAAACTTGGCTCCATGCTGGACAAATCCGACCGCATGGTGAAACTCGCCGAAGCGCTGGCGCCCCTGCTTGGCCTGACAGACCTGGAAAGTGCCAACGCGGGACGCGCAACCTATCTTGCCAAGGCCGACCTGGTGACCAAAATGGTGGTCGAGATGACCTCGCTGCAGGGCATCATCGGCCGCGAGTATGCCCTGCGGGATGGCGAGGATCCGGCAGTGGCGGCGGCCATTGGCGAGCAGTACCAGCCCATCCCGCAGACCAAACCTGGTCTGGCGCTGGCGCTGGCCGATCGCCTCGATTCCCTGACCGGTCTGTTTGCAGCCGGGTTGGCGCCCACAGGCACAAAGGATCCGTTCGGCCTGCGCCGGGCTGCCATCGGTGTTGTTCAGCCCCTCATGGAACATGCCATCGATTTTGATCTGCGCATAGCCATTCAGAAAGCTGCTGGTCTTCAGCCTGTGGAAGTCAATGCCGGAATGCAGGCGCAGGTCCTCGACTTCATCACCGGCCGCCTGGCGGTGCTCCTGAAGGATGCCGGCTACAAGTATGATGTGGTCGATGCCGTCCTTGCCGAACAAGCGTACCGTCCTTCTGCTGCCCTTAAGGCCGTCAAGCAGCTCACCGCCTGGGTTGCCCGCCCGGATTGGAGCACCATCCTGCCGGCCTATGCCCGCTGTGTGCGTATCCTGCGCGCAGCGCAGACGACGGACGACGGACCATGGACCATAGATGATGCCTTACTCAAGGAACCGGCAGAGCGTGATCTGTATGTCGCCCTCCAATCGTCCATCGTCCACCTGTCCCCGTCCTTTGGTGATCGTCCACTGTCTGATCAAAAATCGTCCATCGTCAATCGTCCGTCGTCTGTGGATGAATTCCTGACCATCATCACTACTCTCATCCCCTCCGTCAACACCTTCTTCGACAAAATCCTGGTGATGGCTGAAGATCCGGCGGTCCGGAAAAGCCGGCTGGGATTGGTACAGCAGATCGCCTCCCTGGCAGATGGGCTGGCAGATCTGAGCAAGTTGGAAGGATTTTAAGGGGTTATTCGAAGAAGATTTTACAAAATATTGCTCCAGGCGGCGTCCTCGCCGCCGGGGATGATAGCCTGAGCAGGCAGACATTTTCTGGACATTTTCGAGCGACTACATAGAGAAGCCAGGAAGTGGCGCCGCGCTTGTGCTAAGTCTGCCTGCTGGCCATGGCAAGCCAATCCGTTCTGCATTGGGGCGTTAGGGTGAACTATATGTACTCGCAGAATGTCCAAGTTTAATTATGGTATGTCAACTTGAAGCGTCTGGCGTTCCATAAGGGTGTCTTTTACATCCCATGATTTTTGATCCATCAATTGGATAAAAGCCCGCCGGAAGAGAAGGCGTACATCCACTGTGACCGAATCGGTTGCCGGCGGCAGCGCAAAGGAATAGGCGCTGATGGCACGCCCTAACGCCGGGATGCGGTTGTCGCTTACCAGGCGGGTATGGTTCCAGTAAGCGCCGCTGGGAGAGATGCCCGTCCACAATTCTTCCAGGATCTTGGCGTAAGCCGTACCTGGCAGCCCAGCGTAATAACCCTGCACCGGGTCGCCCACGCCTCCCCAGTCCGGGATGGTCGGACCGTCCAACTGCTTCAGAACCTGCCCCTGGTCGTCGCGCATCTCCACAAGCAGGATCAGGTGCCGCAATGGAGAGTCCGTAGGCACGTGATGACCGGCACGATCGTTGATGATTTCCACCTGTATAGCCAGACTGTTCTCCAATACCTGTGCCGTCACACTCATACTGACCGAATTTTCCAGCAACTCCTGGCTGGCTGCGCCGGGGAAGGTGTGGGCGTGGATGGTCAGCGGATCACGCTCGATGCCGCCCTTGCCTGGGGCTACGTTGGTCAAGGGCTGGCCATCCACCAGGGTGGGTGCGGGCATGTGGCATGCCTGGCAAGTCTTGGCCCCGGAGAAATTTGGATCACTGTAAGGGCTTTCCAGCCACTCGCCGAATGAATTATAGACCAGGGTATCCCAGAAAAAGCTGTAATGGCACGCGGCACAGTACTGGCTCTCTTGGATCAGGGGCAAGTATGTGTCTTCTTCTGGCACATTGTCATCATCGAATGTTCCAAAGAAAAGCTGGTAGCGCTGTGTGTCATCTGGAAAGGGGCGGCGGATATCCATGGAGAGCACACCCGGCGTGTTAGGGTAAGGCAGGCCGGTGCTTGCCTCCAGGCGTACGTCAGCGACCTTGTGGCAAAAATCGCAGTGCACGCCGAAGAGATTAGCGCCCGAGACGGCGTTGGGATCAGTCTCGTAGGGGGCATCCACCGCAGCCCCGGGTGTGTGGCAGGCAGCGCAGTTGCCGGTCGTTTCGGGGAAGTCAAGCTTGTAACCAGGTCCATAGTAGGGTTGCGCCGGGTTGGGCGGCAGTGGAAAACAGCCATAATCGGGTGTGCACAGGTAGCGGGTGAGCGGGCTTTGATTGCCATAAACGTCAGTGCCGTTATACATTGTCAGGAAGCGTGGGTTGACTGCGGCGCGGGCGTGGGCATCGTTATCCAGCCACACTTGCGTCACCTCTGCCTTGCAACTGGCACATGAAAGGCTCCCGGCTGGTGGGATCCAGGTATAGTTTGGGTTGTCATTGGTTTGGTACTTGCGCAGGGTGATCGGGATGCCATCTTGCGAGGGCAGGACGTCCGTTATTTTTGCGCAATAATAGCCTTGCTTCCACGCGCTGAGAGTCAGGGGTTGATTCACAGGTAAGCCGCTCAGAGTGAATCTCCCCTGATCGTCAGTCAGCGTTTCAGTCAGGGTGGCCTGGACGCGCACTTTCACACCTGTGATGGGGCCATCCTGGTCGATTGCCACACCGCTGACTTGGCCTGGCAGCGGCCGGGGCACCATTGGTAGGAAGAGAACTTCCCGGGATGCAGGCAGGGAGGATGACCGCGCCGGGGATCGCAGAGGGATGGTTGCTGCGATGAATGCGACAAGCAGAATACAAGTGGAAAAGAATAACTTCTTCTTCACTTCACGATCATGGGCAGGTAATAATTGGGCAACTCGGGCACATCTCCCATGCGGTACATCCCGCCTCCCCAGGTATTGGCATACAGCACGCTGCCGTCCCCGGAAAATTCCAGGCGTGTAATGGCGCGCATCTCCAGCCCGGTATTGGTCAGCATCCAGTGGCTCTCGATCTGGTCCCAGTGGTACACGCCCGAGATGTTGCTGCCTGCCCAGACATCGCCGGGCTGCACCGGGTTAAAGACGATCGACCAGATCTTCTCATTGGCCATCATGCCGGCCCCCGACTGCGTCCAGGTGTCGCCGCCGTTGGTGGAGATATAAATGCCGTTGCCTTGCGTTCCGGCGTAGACGATCAGCGGTTGGTCGGGTCGAATGGCCACCGAGCGCACATCCGTAGCGGGAAGAGACAGTTTGCTCCAGACCGTTCCGCCATCAAACGTCCTGAACAGTCCGCCCGAGTTGCTGGCGGCATAGATCAATCCCGGAAATTCGGGGTGGATGGCCAGGTCATGGATGCATTGGGTGGCCGTGTTGGCGTCATTGGCCTCAACCCAGGTGAGACCGCCATCTGGGGATTTATAGATGCCTTTGCAGGTGGAGGCGGATTTGAGAAGATTGACGCCCATGCAGGTGCCGGCATAGACCAGGTCGGTGCTGGAGGGAGAAAATACCATCTGTTTGAATCCCATGGCAGTGGTGGGATCGCCGGGAATCACACCGGGGAGAGTGTAAACGTTTGTCCAGGAATTACCCCCGTTGGTGCTGCGGTAGACCGATCCGAGCGTCTCATACGCAGCCAGCACAACCTGCGGGTTGCCAGGTTTGAGGGCCACGGAATAGGTTTCCACCATCAGGGCTGGCGGAAAAGACAATCCCTGCCAGGTGCCGCCGCCGTTCGAACTGCGGAAGATCCCGCTGCGGGTGGTGGCATAGACCAGGCCTGGGTTCCCGGGATGGACAGCCAGGTCAAACATCAGCGCCCCGGTATATCCCTGACTGGCCAGGGACCAGGTATGACCGCCGTCGGTGGATTTTATATTCCCGCCGCCGTAATTGTTGACAAACAGCATGGCGGGGTTGTGGGGGTCCACCAGGATGTCGATCGGGAATCCGGCGATCACGCCGGGCGGCCCCCAAAGATTCCAACCCACCCCGGCCACGATATTCCAGATGCGGCCCCCGTCCTCGCTGGCGTAGAAGTGAAACTTGCTGCCGGCATAGGCAATCCTCGGCTGGCTGGGCGAAAACTCAACCGATGTGATCACGTCATTGCCCAGGGTCTTCGTCCAGGTCTGTCCCCCGTTTTCGCTGAGGAATACGCCGCCGGTGGACAGGTAGTCCGCTAAATAGGAGCAGGAATTGGCGCCTGCCCCCGCCAGCAGGATATTGGGGTTGGTGGGGTGCATCACCAGGCTGCCCACGTACAAGTCGGTCAGCCCGTTGTTGATGGGAGTGGTATTCCATGTCACTCCCCCGTCGGGGCTGACGGCTTTGATCACCCCTTCCCCCCCTGGCTGGGCCGGCGGCAAGGCCAGGCAGTTGGAATTGTTGGCCTCGCGGTCGAAGATGCCGGTGGAGATATAGAGTACGTTCGGGTCATTGGGGTGGATGATGATGTAACGTGCCAGGTTTTCGCCTTCCCATACCGTCGTCCAGTTTGCCCCGCCGTCCGCGGTGCGGAAGACCCGCCCGCGTACCCTGTCGAATTCCTTGCCGGTCACGCCGGTGGGGATCTCGCCGGCCGCATAAACGATATCCGAATTGCCCGGCTGGATGGTAAAACCGCGGAAGGCAAAATTCGACTCGGCCCAGGAGGGGGTGGTCTCCGTCCAGCCTGCCCCGGCATCCATGGATTTATAGACCCCGATGGCATCCTTTAGCCCGATCCAGAGGATGTTCCCGTTGTTGGGGTCAACGGTCAGGGAGAAGACGGGCACGGCGTCCTTGGATGTGCCCGATTTTTTCGTAATGCCATCGTTGGTGGTGAACCAGTTTCTGCCGTCGTTAATACTCTTGTTGACTCCGCTGTAATTGTCGGTAACATACATCACGCTGGTATCTAATGTGCCATTTGCCTGAGCCCCGTAGCGGACATCGTAACCCAGCCCGCCAATAGGGCCTCCGACCTTCACCCATGCCGAGGGGACGGCCGCGGCGCGGCTGACTGCCGGCTGGGCATTGTCAAGTGCTACCACCCCCAGGAGAATCAGGCTGATTAAGATGGAGATCCGCTTTTGCGCTGGCATTTTTCCTCCTGAAGAAAACAACCGATGCGTGGTTCTTGTTTGTTTTTACCGCAGGGGAAGATATGCGCTCTGTGGTGAATATAACCGCGTTGGATGAGGCGACGATATTCAATATAGTATTCGCCCAGAGAATTGATTAACGAACACCCTCGGCACGCTAGACTTTAGTCACTTTCTCATTATAGGTTAATTATGAATAAGATACAATACGTTGTCTTCGGCCCCCGCCTTTTTCAGCCGTCTACCTCTGAATCAATACGATCCCCCAATGATTGCCAATCCCTGGTACATATTAAGTACTGCTTGCGCCTCCCGTCAACCAAGTCTATAATTCAACCACGCTTCTCTTTCCACTGTTCACTTTTCTCTTCTCTCTGTTCTCTTCTTTCTTATGTCTCAAATCGACGAAATCAAATCCCGCATCGACATCGTGGACCTGATCGGCGAAACCGTGAAATTGCGCCGCAGCGGAAAAAACTATTCCGGCCTGTGCCCGTTCCACAACGAGAAAACTCCCTCGTTCATCGTCTCGCCTGACCGGCAGACCTGGCGCTGCTTCGGCCAATGCAACGAGGGCGGCGATATTTTCCGGTTTGTGATGAAGAAGGAAGGTTGGGATTTCAAGGAAGCCCTGCAAGCGTTGGCGGATCGTGCGGGTGTCAAGCTCGAAGCGTATAAGGCGGAAAAGCCGGAGGAAAAAGAAGTCCATGAGCGCTTGCGCGCCTTGCTGGAAGAAGCGGCTACCTTCTTCCGCCATCACTTGTCCACACCGGCCGGGAAGTTTGCCCTGGACTACATCCACGAAAAACGTCATCTGACCGATGCCACCATCGAGACCTTTGGCCTGGGTTACGCACCACAGGGTTGGGATACTATTCTGAAACATTTCCTTTCCAAAGGCTACACCGAGCAGGAATTATTGGATACCGGCCTTATTATTGTCCACGAGGGGGAACGTGACACAGGAACGCAGGAACACCGGCGCACGTTTGACCGCTTCCGCAACCGCCTGATGATTCCCATTCGCGACGAAAATGGCCGGCTGACCGGCTTCGGGGCGCGCATCCTCAACCCGCAGGATTTCCCCAAGTTCATGAATTCCCCCGAGACGCCGCTTTTCAGCAAGAGCCGCCTGCTCTACGGACTGGATCGGGCGCGCAAGCCCATCCGGGCGGCAGACCAGGCTGTCATTGTGGAAGGCTACCTGGATGTGATTGCCGTTCACCAGGCGGGTTATGAGAACGTTGTCTCGCCAATGGGCACCGCCCTGACCGAGGAGCAGTTGCGCCTGCTCAAGCGTTTCTCGCGCCGCATCGTGCTGGCACTCGACCCGGATGCTGCCGGGCAAAAAGCCGTCCTGAGCGGGCTGGAGGCCGCCCGTCAGAGCCTTGACCACGCCGATGAGTTGCGTTTTGATGCGCGCGGCCTGCTGCGACATGAGGCCCGTCTCCAGGCGGACTTGCGCGTGGCCTCCATGCCGGATGGACTTGACCCGGATGAAATCGTCCAGCGCAACCCGGAGCAGTGGAAGAGCCTGATCGAAAATGCCCAGCCCATAGTTGTCCATGTTATGGACACCCTGGCGGCCGGGCGTGACCTGGAGGATGCCAAGGTTAAATCCGAAATAGCCGGGCAGGTGTTACCGCTCATTGAAGATCTGCCAAATCCTGTCGAACGGGATACGTACCGCCAGCGGCTGGCGCGTTTCCTGAAAGTGGACGAACGCTCGTTGACCGGTGCACAGGGGCGTGGTCCGGATGCACGCCGGCCGCGCCCCAGGATCGGTATTGCTGCCCCGCTGCAGGAAATACCGCCTCCTGCCACCCCGGCAACTTTTTCCCCGGCGCACAAGATCGAGGCGCACATCTTGAGCCTGCTCATCCTCAGGCCCGACCTGCTCTACCGCCTCGACCGTGCCCTGCAGGAGGCCGCCCTGGGCCGCCTGTCCGCCGATGATTTTGGGTATACTGACCACCAGGTACTCTTCCGGCTGGTGCGCCAGTCGCTCGAACAGGACACGCAGGATGCCGACCAGTTCCTGCGCCAGAACCTTCCGCCATCCCTGGAGAACCTGGCGGTTGAATTGATTGCAAAGGCCGGCAAACTCGATCCGGTGGACGACCGTCTGCTTGAAGACCTGTTCCGGGGCGTGGTTAAAACCCGTCATATGGCCCTGAACGAGAGTATCAATGAGCTGCGTTTTTTGCAGGAAGAAGCCCAGCAATCCGGTGATCTGCGGGCCGCCTCGTACCGTGAGATGGTCCAGCAACACAGCATGCTTTTGCGTATTCTGGATCAGGCGCTATTGAAACAGAATGGACGCCGAAAAGAGGGAAAATGACCCTAAAAACAAAGTCCAAGTCGCCTCACTCTCACCGTCCAGGCCGGCCGTCACCTTCCAAACCCCGGGAACAGGATTCCGAGGCGGATGACCAGGCTCTGGATCCGTCGAAAGCAGTTAATCCTGATCTTGAAGAAGAACTCGATCTTCCCATTGAGCCGGAAGGAGGCCAGGCGGCGATTGAAGGTTTAAATGGGCTGGGAGGTGAGGAACCGCTCGAACTGGACCGCGCCGAACTGGCTGCTGAGTTGTCCGAGGACCCGGTCCGGTTATACCTGCGCGAGATCGGCCAGGTAAAACTGCTGGATTCCCCCGGAGAGTTCCGCCTGGCAGCCATGCTGGCAGGCCGCCGCCTGGTACTGTTGAGCTTGCGTCGCCGCTCGAAGGGGAAACAGGGAGATGGTTCGCCCACCACAACCGCCTATCGCTTCCTGCTCAGCGATCTCCTGACGGCCTGGACACGTCTTGGTGAGGATGCCAGACGCCTGGATTATGATGTTCCCGACGCTGGATTGTTGCTGGCTGAGGCGCAGAGCTTGCACCGTGGCTGGGAGAGCGTCTCTCCTTCCTATTTGCATGGCTACATGGAACATGAATTGTGGGGAACGGACCTGATCTGGGATAGCCTGGTGACTCAAGCCTACAACGTTTATGTGATCTTTTACGTCCTGCCAGAGGCATATGCGCGCTGGCTCCTGGGCCACGTCCAGGCGCATCACAATCTGCCAGGTCAGGTTAAGCTTTTTCGAAACCTGCCGCCCGAAGTGGAATTAGCCAGGGAGGTTGAGCTCATTCGCAGCCGCGCGGACGAGGCCAATGCGGCTCTCATCCGCGCCAACCTGCGCCTGGTGGTCAGCGTGGCCAAACGTTATCTTGGGCGCGGTATCTCGCTCCTGGACCTGATCCAGGAGGGCAACCTCGGTCTGCTGCGGGCTGTAAACAAATTTGACCCGCGCCGGGGCTTTAAATTCAGCACGTATGCCACCTGGTGGATCCGCCAGTCCATTAATCGCTCGATCGCCGAGCAGGCCCGCACCATTCGAATTCCGGTGCATCTGTTCGAGTCGATCACCCATCTGCTGCATGTCCAGCGTACCCTGACCCAGCAATTGGGCCGTGATCCCACTAAAGAAGAACTGGCCCTCGAAATTGGCTATCTCCCCCCGGCGGATGTTCAGACTGTTCTGCGGGCGCGCGCAGAAGATGTGCCGCTTGAACCGGAGCTCCAGCGCCGCTGGGATCAGGCACTCACCAAAATTGACCACATCCTGCGTTCGGCGGAGGAGCCGGTCTCGCTGGATGGCCCTGCGGGTGGGGAGGATGATTCCAGCCTGCTGGGAGATTTCATTGAGGATGTGGATGCTCTTGAACCGCTGGATGCGGCCTCGCTCGAGATGCTGCGTGAGCAGGTCCAGCACGCCTTGGCCGCCCTCTCCGAGCGTGAGCGCCAGGTGTTGGAATTGCGTTTTGGCTTGGTCGATGGCAAAGACCACACTTTGGAAGAGGTCAGTCGTTACTTTAAAGTGACGCGCGAGCGCATCCGTCAGATCGAGGCCAAGGCCCTGCGCAAGCTGCGTCACCCCACCCGCAACCGTCTTTTGAGGGAATACCTGGGATAAACGTCTGATTTTTATCCCACTTATGTTATACTTTTGCCCCGGTAGGACAACCAAAAATCTGCAAGAGGAGTCGCCATGCTTCTCCAATACGCCGCAATTGCTGCGTTTGTGATCATCACAGCCCTGGTTGGGTTTATTGCCATTGGACTGGGCATGTTGTTCGGCCCGAAACGCTCCACAGATAAGAAGGCCATGCCCTATGAATCGGGCATGAACCCCATCGGCCCCGGCACACGCCGGATACCGGTGCGGTTCTATCTCATCGCCGTCATTTTCATCCTGTTCGACATTGAAACCATTTTCCTCCTGCCCTGGGCAATCGTCTTCCGCCAGCTCGGTTTGTTTGGCTTGGCGGAAATGGCCGTCTTCATCGCCATTTTATTGGTAGGCTATTTCTACGCGTGGAAGAAAGGAGCACTTGAATGGGAGTAGAGCAAAAACTTGGCAAGATGGGCGTGGTCACCACCACGTTGGAACAGGCCGTGGCCTGGAGCCGTGTGTACGCCATGTGGCCGATGCTGTTCGGACTGGCCTGCTGTGCCATTGAAATGATGTCCGCCCAGGCCTCTCATTACGATATGTCCCGTTTTGGGATGGAACTGATGCGGCCTTCGCCGCGCCAGTCCGACCTGATGATTGTGGCCGGGCGCGTCTCGCGCAAGATGGCGCCGGTGCTGCGCCGCCTGTACGACCAGATGGCTGAACCCAAGTGGGTCATTTCCATGGGGGATTGTGCTTCATGTGGGGGCGTTTTCAATAACTATGCGATTATGCAGGGGGTGGATGAGGTGGTGCCAGTGGATGTCTACGTGGCCGGCTGTCCGCCGCGGCCTGAAGCGCTAATTCATGGCGTGCTGACACTTGACGAGAAAGTACGCGCCATCAAGTTTGCTGAAGTGCAGAAATAACCGAGGCGCGCATGGATGAGAAACTGAAACCCGTTGTCGAAGAATTGGAAAAGGAATTTGAGGTAACCGCCGCCGAATCCCACGGGGATGTCAGCCTGACACTCCCGGCGGAGAAAATCGTTGCGGCGTTCCAGCGCATCCAGGGCTTGGGCTTCGAGCTGCTCTCCGCCCTGACTGCCGTGGATTACTGGCCGGAAGCGCAGCCGCGTTTCCACGTCATTTACGAACTCACCTCGGTCTCCAAAAACCTGCGCCTGGAAGTACGCGTTCCGGTGCCGGGGATTAATCCAACAGTGCCGACTGTCTCCCACATATATCGCGGCGCCAACTGGCGCGAGCGCGAATTGTGGGACATGTTTGGCATCCAGGCGAAGGGACATCCTGACCTGCGCCGCATCCTGATGCCCGCCGATTGGGAAGGCCATCCCCTGCGCAAGGATTATCCACTGGGCTACGAGGAACCACAATTCACCTTTAACTTTGAAGAGATCAATACACGGAAGCCCTATGCCAAGGAATAGGCTGTAGTAACGACTTCAGTCGTTTGTTGACGACCAAAGTCGTCACTACACCTGTGAGGATGTTATGCCTGATATTCAAGAAGTTACCGTTGATGATCTGAAGCACCTGGTCTCTGGTCGCGCCATCCAGGGCGATACCATGTTATTGAACATGGGTCCTCAGCATCCGTCCACGCACGGCGTACTGCGTTTGCTGCTCGAACTGGATGGAGAGACAGTGCTCAATTGCATTCCCGACGTCGGTTTCCTCCATACGGGTGTCGAGAAGAACATGGAAGCCAAAACGTACCAGAAGGCCGAAGTAATGTCCGATCGCCTGGACTATATGAACCCGGTCGGCAACAACCTGGCCTATTCGATGGCGGTCGAGAAACTGGTCGACCTGGATGTGCCGGCGCGTGCCCAGGCCATCCGCGTTATCCTGGCAGAGCTCACCCGTTATCAATCCCATCTGGTCTGGTTGGGCACGGCTGCCCTGGACCTGGCGGCCATGTCCATGTTCCTGTACTGCTTCCGCGAACGCGAGTACATCCTGGATGTCATGGAGATGTGCTCTGGCCAGCGCATGATGACCACTTATATCCGCCCCGGCGGTCTCTGGCGGGATGTGCCGGTGGAATTCGAGGCGGCTGTCCGAAATATCCTCAAGACATTCCCAAAACGGATTGACCAGTACGAAGCGCTCCTGACCCGCAATCCGCTCATGCTTGACCGGACGCTGGGCATCGGTAAACTGACCGGGGAGGAATGCCTGAACTTTGGCGTGACTGGCCCAATGCTGCGTGCCAGTGGCGTCAAGTGGGATCTCCGCAAAGCGCGGCCCTATTCCGGCTACGAGCAGTATGATTTCGAAATCCCGACCCGCTCTGAAGGAGATGTCTACGCGCGCTACCTGGTCCGCCTGGAAGAGATGCGCCAGTCGCTCAAGATTGTCAGGCAGGCGCTGGATAAACTCCCGATGGGTCCGGTGCGCTCGAATAATTACAAGTTCGTCCCGCCGCCGCGCTCGGAGATCGGTGTCAGTATGGAAGCGCTCATCCACCACTTCAAGTTGTGGACGGAGGGTTTCAATGCTCCCAAGGGTTCGGTCTACAGTGCCGTCGAAGGCCCGCGCGGCGAATTGGGCGTTTACCTGGAATCAGATGGCGGTCCAAAACCGTACCGGGTCCACTGGCGTACCCCTTCGTTCGACAACCTGCAATCCATCCCGGTGATGGCAAAAGGCGTGCTGGTGGCGGATCTGGTCGCCATTATCGGCAGTATCGATATTGTATTGGGTGATGTGGATCGATAAGCGTGTCACGTTTCACCTATCGAGTGTGAGGATGTATGCTTGCTGAAAAATATTCCGATGAAGTAAAAAAAATCCTGGAAAAATACCCGCCGGAACAAAAACGCTCAGCGGTCATGCCGCTGCTGTACCTGGCACAACGCGCTGATGGTTATATTACCAGGGAGGCGATGCAAGATATTGCCAAAATGCTGGATATCACCACCACGGATGTGGCTGAGATTGTTGGCTTTTATACCCTTTATTACGACAAGCCGGCAGGCAAATTCCGCATGCAGGTCTGCACCGACCTGCCCTGTGCCTTGCGCGGCGCCGACCGGTTCCTGGAGGAACTGTGCAGCAACCTGGGCATCCAGGTTGGTGAAACCACGCCGGATGGCCTGGTAACGATCGAGACGGTGACCTGCCTGGCTGGCTGTGACCGGGCCCCGATGTTCCAAATACAGAGCACCGATGGCATCGCTTACCATGAGAACATGAGCGTGGACAGGACCCTGGAACTGGTTGAGGCACTTAAAAAAGCGCGCGGGAGGTGAAGGGATGACCCATCTTCTTCTGCGTCACCGGGACATTCCCGGGATTGATCAGTTGGAGGTCTACCAAAAGAACGGCGGATTCGAGGCCTTCAAGCAGGCCGTCACCGGCATGAAGCCGCAGGAAGTGACCGACACAGTCAAAGCTTCCGGTCTGCGCGGCCGCGGGGGTGCGGGCTTCCCAACCGGCATCAAGTGGTCGTTCATCCCAAAGGGCGTTTTCCCCACCTACGTGGTTGCCAACGCGGACGAATCCGAGCCGGGTACCTTCAAGGATCGCGAGATCATGGAAGGCAATCCTTTCCAATTCCTGGAAGGAGTGGCCATTGCTTGTTATGCCGTCCAGGCAAATGATGGCTACGTATACCTGCGTGGTGAGTTCTGGCAGATTGCGGAAAACCTGGACAAGTGCATTGCAGAGATGGAAAAGGCCGGCCTGTTGGGCGGGAATCTATTCGGTACAGACTACTCCCTGCACATCCACACCCACCTTGGTGCAGGCGCCTACATCTGCGGGGAAGAAACCGCCCTGCTCGAATCCATCGAAGGCAAACGCGGCATGCCGCGCATCCGACCACCCTTTCCGGCGGTCTTCGGTCTGTACGGAAAGCCGACCGTGATCAACAACGTTGAAACGCTCACCAACCTCCCGTTGATCCTGGAAAAGGGTGCAGATTGGTACAAATCCCTGGGTACGGCCGACAGCGCCGGGGTCAAGATCTTCTCGCTTTCCGGGCACGTCAACAAGCCCGGCAACTATGAACTGCCCTTCGGCACCACCTATCGCGAGCTCATTTACAAATACGGTGGCGGTGTGACGGATGACCGCCCGGTCAAGGCGATTATGTCGGCCGGTGCTTCCTCCGCCATGATCGTGGCAGATGACAAGGCTCTCGACACTCCCATGGACTATGCGTCCGTGCGCACGCTCGGTGCGGATCTTGGGTCGGCCTCAGTGATTATCATCAACGACAGTGTCAGCCTGGATTGGGTCATCAACAAGACCATCCACTTTTTCAAGCACGAATCTTGTGGAAAGTGTACGCCCTGCCGGGAAGGCACGTACTGGATGCAGCACCTGATCGAGCGGATTGAGCGTGGTGAGGAACTGGAAGCCAACACCCGGCTCCTGCGCCTGGTTGCCAAACAAATGCAAAACAAATGTCTCTGCCCGCTGGGCGAGTTTTCCACCATGGCGGTGACGACGGCCATCGAGCGTTTCCCGGCCGACTTTGAAATAAAACGGACAGCGTAAAACGTACATACGGATTACGAATTGCGTTTTACGACGGAGATTTTATGGCGAAACAAGTCACATTGAGCATAGATGGTGTGCAGGTCAGCGTGCCGGAAGGCACATTGATCGTGAATGCCGCCAAACAGAACGGCATTGACATCCCGGTTTTCTGTTACCACCCCAAGATGGAGCCGGTCGGCATGTGCCGCCAGTGCCTGGTGGAGGTGGGCCGCCCGATGATCGACCGTGCCACCGGCCAGCCTGTCATTGAAGATGGCAAGCCGAAGATCGGTTTTGGGCCAAAACCCGAGACCGCCTGTACGACCCCGGTCTCTGAAGGTATGCTGGTCCTGTCCCAATCGGAAAAGGCCAAAGGCTGGCAGAAGGAGATCCTCGAGTTCCTGCTCACCTCCCACCCGCTGGACTGTCCGGTTTGCGATAAGGGCGGGGAATGCCCGCTCCAGAACCTGACCATGGCGCACGCTTCCCCGCAGAGCCGTTATCTTTATAGTGAAAAGAGTCATGCTGCCAAGCACTTCCCGCTGGGTGACCTGATCTGGCTGGACCGTGAACGCTGCATTCAATGTGCCCGCTGCATCCGCTTCCAGGAGGAGATTGCCGGGGAGCCGGTGCTGGCTTTCTACCAGCGCGGCCGTGCCACGGATATTGTGACCTGCTCCGACCCCGGCTTTGACTCGGTCTTTTCCGGCAACACCACCGATATCTGCCCGGTTGGTGCACTGACCACGGCGGATTTCCGTTTTGGCGCCCGTCCCTGGGAGTTGAAAGCCGCAGCTTCGTTGTGTGCGCACTGCCCGGTGGGCTGTAATATTACTTTCAACACACGCCGTGAAGCCATGTCGGATGGAAAAATTGCCATCAAGCGTGTCATGCCGCGCCAGAATGAACAGGTCAACGAGATCTGGATCTGTGACAAGGGCCGTTTTGCTTATCACTTCACCGAGAGTGAAAAGCGGCTTGAAAGGCCGCTTGTAAAGGCAAATGGCGGGCTGGATTCAGCTTCCTGGGAAGATGCGATTAAGGTAATCGGTAATAAGGTACAAGGTAATAAAGGCGAAATTGTTGTGCTGGCAGGTGGTCGTTTGAGTAATGAAGACCTGTTCAACTTGAAGCAGTTGGCGGATGGTCTGGGCGGGCAAGCTCTTCTGTACACCAACGTGGGCGGTGGTGAACAGACGGTTGCGTTTGGCGTCTCTGCAGGCACGAATTTCTCCGCCATGGGCAAAGGGACCACCATCCTGGTTGTGGCCTCCGACCTGTATAACGAAGCGCCGGTCTGGCACCTGCGCATCCAGCAGGCTGCCAGGCGCGGCGCCACGCTTATCGTGGTAAATGCACGGGAGACCAGGCTGGAGCGGTATGCGAAATTCGTTGTTCGTTATTCGTTTGGCGACGAGCTGGAAACTGTCAATGGGCTGGCGGACAAGCCTAAAATTGGTGAAGCCATAACCGCTGCGGAAAACCTGGTTGTCCTGTACGGTTCAGACGGCCTTGGACTGGATGGTTCAGCCTCCCTGGCAGCTGCCTGTGCAGAACTGATCAAGGGACGCACTGGCAGGCCGAATAACGGCTTGATCGGCGTCTGGCCGCATGCCAATGACCAGGGCGCCTGGGAGTTGGGCTTCCAGCCTGTCCCGGATCTGGCAAATGTGCTGAAAGGAAAGGCCGTCTACATTATCGCGGCGGATCCGGTTGGAGACGATCCTCAACTGGCGGAGGCGCTCAAGAGTGCCAGCGCTGTCATTGTCCAGGAACTGTTCCTGACGGAGACTGCCAGGCTGGCGGACGTGGTCCTGCCTGCCCAGGCGTACACCGAACGGGATGGTTCCTTCACCTCCGCCGAGCGGCACGTCCAGCGCTTCTATCCTGCCGTACCGCCGCGCGGGCAGGCGCGTCCCGATTTTGCCATTACTGCCCAGGTTGCTGCCGGGCTCGGCCTCGAAATCGAAAGCCGCTCGGCTTCGCACGTCATGGATAACCTGGCCGCCTCGGTCAAAGCCTTCTCAGGCATATCCTATCTAAAACTGGCCGAAGTTGCCGACCAGTGGCCCATTGTTGGTCGCTGTGACCTGTATTATGGTGGCACGACCTACTCGAACAAGCAGGGGCTGGGTGTCACGTTGGCGCTTAACCCTGCCATTATCCCTGCCCCGTCTCTCCGGGGGAGGAATTTCCTGCGACCTGATGAAGAACAATGGCTGGCTGTTCCGGTAACACGCCTTTATGATTGCGGCATCACGGTCAGCACGTCTGAACTGCTCCGGCAGCATATCGGTGAGGCTTCCGTCATCCTGCATCCCGAGGCAGCCAGATCCCTGGGCGTCCAGCCTGGTGACCTGCTGGAGTTTAATGGTGCGCAAGCGCAGGCTGTGTTGGACGAAACCGTCCCGGCCAGTGTGGTACTGGTGCCGCGCAGCATGGGGCTGCCGGTCAATATGCCGGTCGTGGCAAAACTGAAGAAAGCGTCGCGTACCCGTAAGGGCACTGGTACCCTATAGGGTAAAGGAAGGCATTGATGAGTTTTGCGTTGATCCTCGAATGGCTGATCAAGTCGATCCTGCTGGTGCTCATTCTGCTGGGTGGCTTTGCCTACCTGACACTCTACGAGCGCAAGGCGCTTGCTCGAATGCAGATGCGCGTCGGCCCCAACCGGGCCGGTCCGTGGGGCATTTTGCAGCCCATCGCCGATGCCATCAAATTGATTTTCAAGGAAGAACTCGTGCCGGCCAGGGCGGACAAACTGCTCTTCTTCCTGGCCCCCGTGATAACGCTTGTCCCGGCATTGGTGATTACCGCGGTAGTTCCCTGGGGCCCCACCCTGCACCTGTTTGGGCGCGATATTACTCTCTTTGTTGCTGATGTCAATGTCGGTGTTTTGTATATCATGGCGGTGGCATCGATTGCAGTTTACGGAATTGTTCTGGCAGGCTGGTCATCCAATAATAAATATGCCATGCTGGGCGGGTTGCGCTCCACGGCCCAGATGATCAGCTATGAAATTGCCCTTGGTCTCTCATTCGTTGGTGTGATCCTGTTGGCAGGTTCGGCCCGCATGACCGAAATCGTTGAAATGCAGAAATCCGTCTGGTTTGTAGTGCTCCAACCGGTCGGGACGCTTATCTTTATCATCGCCACCCTTGCCGAGGTCAACCGCGCGCCATTTGACATGCCCGAGGCTGAGCAGGAACTGACCGCCGGGTACCACACCGAATACTCCGGTATGAAGTTTGCGCTGCTTTTCATGGCCGAATACGACAAGATGATCGCCATTTGCTCCATCGGAGCGACACTCTTCTTCGGCGGCTACCGCGAGTTCTGGTTCCTCTCAAATACCATCTTGAGCGTGGATCGGACGCCCTGGCTTGGTCCAATTTACATCTTCCTGAAAATCTTCATTCTGCTCTTCGGGATGATCTGGGTGCGGGCCACCTTCCCACGCATCCGCTATGACCGGCTGATGGCCTTTGGCTGGAAGGTACTGCTGCCGCTCTCGCTGGCGCTGGTCTTCATCACGGCCGCGTGCATCCTGCTGGCAGAGCAGGTCAATGGCTTGCTCCTGTGGGCCATACCGGTGGTTTCCATACTGGCAGGGCTGGTGGCGGTAGTGTTTGTGTACCAAGCTTTGAGGAGAAAAGAATATGCGCGTGCTTGAGCCTGTCATCGAACTGGGGCGCGGCCTATGGACCACGCTCCGGATGATGTTCGAAAAGCCCGTGACGGTCCAGTATCCGGAGCAGAAGAAGCCGGTCAAAGCACGCTTCCGCGGGCGGCATGTGCTGAATCGCTATGAGAATGGCCTGGAAAAGTGCATTGGCTGTTCCTTGTGCGCGGCGGCCTGCCCGGCGGATGCCATCTTTGTGGAATCCTCCGAGAATACCGATGAGAAACGCTTTTCCCCCGGTGACCGTTACGCCAGTACCTACGAAATCAACATGCTGCGCTGCATCTATTGTGGCTTCTGCGAAGACGCCTGCCCGACCGAAGCCATCACCCTGGGCGACCAGTATGAACTTTCTTTCACCGAACGTCACCAGGCGATTTATCCCAAGGAGATGCTGATCGTACCCGTCCCGGCGGGTGGGCAGCCTACCCCGCAAAAGACGGAACCGGGTGTTTTTACAAGGTCGGTCCCCGAGATGAAGGATCCAAGGGATTGAGGATTTAGATTGAAGATTGTTGATTGGGTCCTTCAATCGGCAATCTGAAATCAACCATCACAAATCAGAAACGGTGCTTATGAACTTAACCCTCATTCTTTTCTACATTTTGGCAGCTACGGCGGTGGCAACCGCGGTCGGATTACTGCTCAGCCGTAACTCGGTTTATGCCGCCCTGTTCCTGGTTTTGAACTTTGCCACGGTGGCGGTACTCTATTTGGTGCTGGGTGCGCCCTTTATCGCCTTGGTGCAGGTGACAGTCTACGCCGGAGCCATCATGGTGTTGTTCCTGTTTGTGATCATGCTGCTGGGCGCCGAGAAACTCCCCAAGGGCCAGGTGCTCCCCTGGCAGCGACCCTTGGCGATCGGCCTGGCAGCGCTCCTGCTGGTGGAGGCAGGCTTCCTGCTCTTCCAGCGTCTGCAAACCACTGCGATTCTTGCGGCTCCCGGCGTTGAACTCGACACCACTGCAAGTCTGCAGACCCTGGCCAAGGCATTGTTCAACCAATACCTCCTGCCTTTCGAAGTGACCTCGCTCCTGCTGCTGGTGGCGATGGTGGGAGCGATCGTCCTGACCAAGCAGGTGAAAGGAGAGCAGGCCTGATGGGTGAATTTGGTGGAATTCCTCTCTCCGGTTGCCTGGCAGTTTCAGCCATTTTATTTGCCCTGGGCGCGCTGGGAGTCCTGACCCGGCGAAATGCCATTATCATCTTCATGTCAATCGAGTTGATGCTGAACGCAGCCAACCTGGCCTTTGTGGCCTTCGCCCGTTCCTACAACCTGCTGAGTGGCCAGCTATTCGTCTTCTTCGTGATGACGGTTTCCGCCGCGGAAGTGGCGGTTGGCCTGGCGCTGATTGTGGCGATCTTCCGCTCCAAGCACAGCATCGACGTGGACCAGATGAGCAGCCTGAAAGGATAGCACATGCAAACACTGTTCACTCTGGTTCCCTTGATCGTCTTCCTGCCCGTTCTAGGCCTGCTGTTCAACATTATTTTCGGCGGCAGGATGGGCGAAAAAGCCATCGGCGCCGTGGCAAGCGCGGCCTCCGGGCTGGCTTTCGTAGTATCGGTGATACTGGGTATTGCCCTTTGGACTGGTGGTGGCGAGGCGCAGGCTGTCCCGTTTGCCGAGTGGATCCGCATCGGCACACTCAACATCCCCTGGACCTTCCGCGTGGATACGCTCTCGGTGACGATGATGCTGGTCGTCTCCGGCGTGGGCACGCTTATCCATATTTATGCCATCGGCTATATGCACGAAGATGTGCGCTTCAAGAACGACGTTGGCCGTTACCGCCGCTTCTTCGTCTTCATGAACCTGTTCATCGCCATGATGATGATCCTGGTCAGCGGCGACTCCTACCTGATGCTTTTCGTTGGCTGGGAAGGCGTGGGCCTGTGTTCGTTCCTGCTGATCGGCTTCTGGTTTGAGATGGACACGCTTGGGCGGCCTTCCTGGGCCAACTCGAACGCGGCCAAAAAGGCCATGATTGCCAACCGCATTGGTGACTTTGGCTTTTTGCTGGCAGCCTTCACCATGTTCTGGGCATTTGGCAGCCTCCAGTTCGGGGATGTCTTCGGGCAGGCCTCCCGGGTTGCCGCCATGTCCCCGGGCGTGATCCTGTTCATCACCCTGTTCATGTTGATCGGCGTGGCAGGCAAGTCGGCGCAGATCCCGCTTTATGTCTGGTTGCCGGACGCCATGGCTGGCCCGACCCCGGTCTCAGCGCTTATCCATGCTGCCACCATGGTCACAGCCGGTGTCTACCTGGTGGCGCGTTCCTGGCCGCTTTACTCGCAGGTACCGGATGCCCAGTACATTGTGGCGCTGGTCGGCGCGGTGACGGCGCTCTTTGCCGCCACGATCGCCGTCGGGCAGTATGACATCAAGAAGGTGCTGGCCTATTCAACCATCTCGCAGTTGGGCTTCATGGTGGCGGCGGTAGGCATGGGCGCGTATGTCGCGGGCATGTTCCACCTGGTCACGCATGCTTTCTTCAAAGCATTGCTCTTCCTTTCAGCCGGTTCGGTCATCCTCGGCCTGGAGCGCGGCCATCACCTTCTGGGACATCAAGAACATGGGGATCATGGGAGTCCGAAGTCTCCAGACTTCGGTCATCCGGCCACGGAGTCGCTGAACTCCGTGCATTCGGAAGAGGTGTTTGACCCCAATGATATGCGCAACATGGGCGGGCTGCGCAAGCAGATGCCGGTCACCTTCTGGCTCTACCTGATCGGGACGCTGGCGTTGGCGGGCATCTTCCCGTTCGCCGGTTTCTGGTCGAAGGATGAGATCCTGCTGGATGCCGCCAAAACCTTCCCGGTTATTTTTGTACTGCTCATCCTGGCAGCCTTCCTGACAGCCTTCTACATGGGCCGCCAGGTCTGGATGGTCTTTTTCGGCGAACCGCGCCATGCTGCTGCCGGGAAGGCAGTGGAAAGCCCGGGGATCATTACTGTCCCGCTCATGGTGCTGGCGGCTCTCTCGATTCTGGGTGGAGCGCTCAATCTGCCGGGCATTCATACCCTGACAAACTGGTTGGGCCATACGATTGAACCGGTCGAACATGAGGTCGAAGTGGCTCCCTGGTTGGCGGTCTCCTGGGGCGGGTTTAATCCAATCGTGGCAGGGTTTGCCCTTGTTCTGGCGCTGGCCGCGATTTACATCGCCTGGTTGATCTACGGACGAAAACCGCTTGGCACCGGTCAGAAGGATCCGCTTAAGCGCCCGCTCGGATTCCTCTTTACTGGCATGGAAAACAAGTGGTACGTTGATGAGATTTATGCGGCCGTCTTCCTGAAGCCCTATACAGCCGTTGCGCACATCCTGGCGGAGGTCATCGACGGGCGCTTCTGGCACGATTGGTTCCATGAGAAGGTCATCGCCGGGACGTATAACTTTGTCTCAAAAACGATGTTGGATTTGCGCATTGACCAGCAGTTCATTGATGCCATTGGCAATGGTCTGGGCAGCCTGACCAGGCGGGGTTCAGCTACTCTGCGCCGCCTGCAGAATGGCTTTGTCCGTTCGTATGCATTAGCCGTCTTATTCGGTGTTGTTCTTATTCTTGGCTATCTCTTGCTTAAATAAAGTCAAAAGTTGAATGTCGAACGTCAATCATTAGACTTTTGATCTTCGACTCTCGACCTGACCGAGGAGTAAACATGGACTTTATAACAAATCCTCTGAACATCCTGATCTTCTTCCCACTGGTGGGCGTGCTGGCCTTGCTTTTCGTGCCTGCCGGAAATAAGAACCTGCTGCGCTGGACTGCCCTGGCAACCACACTGGTGACCTTTGGCCTGTCCATCTGGATGCTGACCTTGTTCGACAAGTCCAACCCGGACCTGCAGCTTGGCCTGACCCTGCCCTGGATCCAGGTGGCCGGCTGGAACATCTCCTACGCCCTCGGCGTGGACGGCCTGTCCATCCTGCTTGTCCTGCTGACGACTTTCCTGACCCCCATCTCCATCCTGTCAACCTGGAGTGCGGTGGAGGAACGCGTCAAGGACTTCATGCTCTTCTTCCTCCTTCTTGAAGTGGGTATGCTGGGCGTTTTCCTGGCGCAGGACCTGTTCCTGTTCTATATCTTCTGGGAATTCACGCTCGTCCCGATGTACTTCCTGATTGGCATCTGGGGCGGACCGCGCCGCGTTTATGCTGCCATCAAGTTCTTCCTGTACACGATGGCCGGTTCCATCCTGATGCTGGTGGCCATCCTGTGGCTTGGAGTACACCAGGGTTCCTTCTCGGTGCCTGACTTGATCGCCAAGGGTGGTATCCCCGCCAACCTGCAATTATGGCTGTTCCTGGCTTTCGGTGCGGCTTTTGCCATCAAGGTCCCAATGTGGCCGTTGCACTCCTGGCTGCCGGATGCACACGTGGAAGCCCCCACGGCTGGTTCCATCATCCTGGCGGGTGTCCTGCTGAAAATGGGCACCTACGGTTTCCTGCGCTTTAACATCCCGCTCTTTCCTCAGGCCGCACTCAAAGCTGCTCCCTGGATGGCTTTGCTGGCAGTCATCGGCATCATCTACGGTGCAGCCGTTTCCTATGCCCAGAAAGATATCAAGAAACTGGTTGCCTATTCCTCTGTCAGCCACCTGGGTTTTGTCATGCTGGGCCTGTTCGCCCTCAATGCCCAGGGCGTGGAAGGCGGCATCCTGCAGATGATCAACCATGGCTTGAGCACGGGTGCGTTGTTCCTCCTGGTCGGTATGGTCTATGAACAGACCCATACGCGTGAGTTCAGCGTGTACGGCGGCCTGTGGAAGATCATGCCGGTCTATGCCGTGTTCATGTTGATCGTTTCCCTGTCCTCCATGGGCTTGCCCGGCCTGAATGGGTTCGTCGGCGAGTTCACCATCCTACTGGGCGCCTTTGGTTCCAAGGCCATCGGCTCGCCCTGGTTCGCCGGCCTGGCCGCTTTGGGTGTCATCATGGCCGCTGTCTATATCCTGTATATGTTCCAGAAGATCTTCCTTGGCCCCGAAGGCTCCATCGTCGAAGAAGTCAAGAAGCATGGACACGCCTTGCGCGATCTGAGCTGGCGTGAGATCGTCACCACCGTTCCGCTGTTGGTCTTTATCTTCTGGATTGGCCTGTACCCGAAGCCGTTCTTTGACTTGATGGCCCCGGCGGTTGAAAAACTGTTGGTCGCATTCCACTAAAAAAATATGACTCTATCTGATCTGAATTCACTTCTCCCGCTCATCTTCCTGGCCGTCTGGGCCTGTGTGCTCCTGCTGGTGGATTTGTTCATCCCCAAAAAGCGCAAAGGTTGGACGGCTTTCCTGGCTGCAGTCGGTCTGGCGGCGGCCATGGGGTTGACTCTCGCCCATGCCGGTCAGGAAGGGACCGCTTTTAGCGGGATGGTCGTCCTGGATGGTTTTTCCTCCTTCCTGAACCTGCTCTTCCTGGCAACCGGGTTGCTCGCGATCGCCCTGGCTTATGGCTACCTGCGGCGCATGGGCATCGAGCGCGGTGAATATTACGCCCTGCTGCTTTTCAGTGTGACGGGGATGATGCTGATGGCCCAGGCGGCTGACCTGATCATCATTTTCCTGGCGCTCGAGCTGCTTTCCATCCCGCTCTACGTTCTTTCCGCCTTTGCCCGTCCACGCCTGGATTCGGAGGAGGCCGGTCTCAAGTATTTCCTGCTTGGTTCGTTCGCCACAGGGTTCGTTGTCTATGGGATTGCCCTGGTGTTTGGGGCGACTGGGGCGACACAGTTGGCGGAGATCGTTTCAGCAGTCGCCGGTTCGGGCTCCGGGCCGGCTGTGAATCTTGTGTTGCTGGGTGTCGGTGCGGCACTGATTCTGGTCGGTTTTGGCTTCAAGGTCGCCGCGGTCCCCTTCCATATGTGGACGCCGGATGTCTACCAGGGCGCACCCACTCCCGTGACCAGTTTCATGGCGGTCGGCGCCAAGGCCGCCGGTTTCGCCGCCCTGCTGCGCATCTTCGTGACTGCCCTGCCGGCTCTCGAAGTGGACCTGGTACCCGTGCTGTGGGGCCTGGCCGCGCTGACCATGCTGATCGGCAACCTGCTGGCCATCTCTCAGACTAACATCAAGCGCATGCTGGCCTATTCGAGCATCGCCCATGCCGGCTACATCCTGATGGCTCTGGTTGCCTATGGCAACCCGCTGGTGGCCGGGGACGCGGTCGCCTCGGCGCTCTTCTACCTGGTAACCTATGCCATCACTTCATTTGGTACCTGGGCGGTGGTCATCGCGCTGGAGAAGGCTGAAGGGAAAGGACTGGAGATCGCGGATTTTGCCGGCTTGGGGCGCAAGCGCCCATTGCTGGCTGCCGCCATGGCAGTCTTCATGCTCTCGCTGACCGGCATGCCGCCCACGCTGGGATTGATAGGCAAGTTCTACTTGTTCCGCACGGCCATCCAGGGCGGCTTCATCGGCCTGGCCATCATCGGCGTGCTGACCTCGCTCATCTCTGCATACTACTACCTGCGCGTGGTGGTGATGATGTACATGCGCGAGGGCGAACCCGAGACCACCCGGGAACCCTGGCTGGACCTCACCTGGGGCCTGACCGCCCTGGCGACGGTCCTGCTCTCCTTCCTGCCCATGGCGCTTTTCGCCTGGGCCAGCGGAGCGGTTTTGAAATTTTTCTAGAGAGTAGAAAATAAGGAATGAAGTACGGATCAGCCCCATCCGGGTTTATGAAGGATGGGGCTGATTTTATCAGGTAAAAATCTAAATTGCCCGCATCCGGTTATTCTTGGGATTGTGTTCCACTTCAGCAAAACCCAATGCCTCCATCAACGGCGGCACATACATCCCAAAACGACCGCGCAATCCCTTCTTCAGCCCGTACCAACCGCCAACGGGATTCGATGGCGAGCGTCCCCAGGCTTCCACTGTTCCTTCTGCTGCCGGTTTTTGTTCATCCGCGCTGCCGAGCGGCATCCAGTCGCCGTGCGCTTTGAGCATTGCGTGAAGATCATCCAGGCAGCGCAGTTGGTATCTCAGCTCGGTTTTCCCGACGATGCACACCAGGGCAGGTGGGTTGGCCGCCTCATCCTGGAACATCTGGTATTCCGAGCTCCCGCTGGGCGTTCTAAGCTGCCAGGGGTGCTCACGGGTGCCATCACCTGCAATTTTGTTTCCGGCCATTCCTGCCTCCATAAATCATGACTATAATTATCTAATTTATGTGATTATATCACTTTTCTCATTGTTATTTTTCACTGTCAATACTATCCTGAATACCCCTGGTAGGTTTTTAACCCCAAAGATGGCCTTATTCAATGAGTACAATTTCCCATAAAACCCGTCGCTACTCCACCCCCCGGTTTTGCAGGCGTTGGTGATCCCACTCGCCGAAATTTCTTGGCGGAAGGACGATCTCAGCCTCCGGTTTGCGCTCCAACCTGGCTACCTCGTTAGGGCAGCCGCTGACACACAACCCGCAGCCAATGCAGCGCTTCCGGTCCACCACCGAGAAGCCGTCCCCCTCGGAAATGGCCCCTACCTGGCAGCGCTCGATGCAGTTGCCGCAATTGGCGCAGAAGGTCGGGTCGATAACGGCATAGTAGTTGGAATAGGCCACCGAGTTCTCGATGCCCCAATCGGTGATGCCGCGCAGGATCCCGCAACAGCACCCACAGCAGTTGCAGACGTATCCCATTCCCTCCATCACGTTGCTGACGGCATGCACCAGGCCCACCTGCTCGGCCTGGTCCAGCAGAGACAGGGCCTCAGCCTGGGTCAGATCGCCGGGTTCTGGGGAGCGCTCGTATTGGGAAAAAGACAGGCAGATCTTCAGCGGATACCCGCAACGCTCCCCCACCTGCTCTTTCTGGAGGCGGCAGATGCAATCCTGCACGTTAAAAATTTTGGCCTTCATCAGGATGGCACGAACATCCTCGTATGGCAGCACCACCTCGGATTTAATGGAGCCCTGGGCCGGGATCACCCGTTGCAGGGCCGGCTGCAGTCCCATGATACCCAAGGCGCCTCCCTCAGCCATATAATCTTCCATCAAGTGTGCCAGTTCGTGGTCGAGCAGTTCCCGCTGCGCCTCATAGATGCCCACCACGAAGGGCGCCAGGCGAAAGAGCGCCTTGCCGTCTTGTTTCTCCAACCAGACCACACCCCTTCGTACCAGTTTGAACAACCCCCGGCTGACTTTGTCCTGCGGCTGCCCGAACCGCCCGGCGATGGCGGCAACCGGCTCAAAGCAACCGGTCAGCTTTGCTGCCAGGGCAGCTTCTTCGGTAGAAAAGATCTTGCGCAGGATGCGCAGCTCCACACCGGAGGCGGTGCGTGGATACCCGTTTGGGAGCCGGTCGAGCGCCTCGGCAAGCGCTAAGAAAACATCCTCATTCATAGGTTGCTCCTCATATGGGTGTAACCTTCTTGACTCCTATAAGTATCCCACTAATTCCAAGGTTTTTTTATCCTTCTTTCCTTCAAAATATTTTTCCAAGACGCGCACGAACACCGAATTAGCTTCTGCCACGCAGGCAAACAGTGTCATGCACGACTTGAGCTTCATATCATCGGGAAAACCAAAAATTTTTGCGGCAGTTCTCCCTTCTATTCCCAGCAGGATTTCCGCGCACTCCACCAGCCTCGCTCCCAGAACGGGATGGTCCAAGTATGCGTGTGCCTCATCCAGGGTCTTGATCGCATAATACCTGGATGTCGGGCTGTGTCCCAATCCTTCGATCTGCGGAAATATGAACCACATCCAGTGCGACCGCTTTTGGCCGCTTCTGAGCTCTGCCAGGACCCTTTCGAATATTGGTTCCTGTGCACTGAGGAAGCGTTTTAAGTCATACGGGTCCTGGTCTGCCATCCTGTCTCCCGTTTCTGGTCTGCCCTGCTGAAACAGCCCATCCCCTGCGCGCGGCTTGCAAGCGCCGGAAGGAATTGCATCCTTACATCTTCCAGTTTGGCTCCCATGATCTCAATGTCGGCGAGATGGTTGGTGCCCAACCCGAGTCCCCGGGCAAGGTTCAGGTGGTTGTCAGCCCGCAGGAAGGGTGCATTGGGATACTCCGCCTCGGGATCGAATCCCATGGCTGCCACCGCCACAGCGTCGGTTGCCACCGGGTTCTTGCCTCCGATCAGGATGCCGGGTTTTTTGAGATGCAGGTCCTGGTTCCACGGACCTTCACTGCCGTCCACAGTCTGGATCCCGTCGATCAAGGAAAAATTGATCGGCCGCGCCCGGTTCAGGTCGAGAACCACCCTCGGCAGCCGCTGTCTGGTCTCCGTATCCGCCCCATGGAATCCCGTGCGGTAGCCATCGCCGGGGGTGTACTCATAGAATTTGTACGGCACCAGTCCGACCAGGTTCTTCATGGACTGGGTGATGCCGCACAGCCAGTGGCACTTCATTTTCGCCACGGAGACGAGTACATCCGCTTCTTCGAGCTTGCGGTTGAGAGTGAATTTCTTGTAGATGAACCAATCCTTGCCAACCGGGACGGAGGTAAAACTGCTGTACGGTTTGGTGTCGTTCAGATCGATCAGGACGGCGCCGAGGCTTACTGCCAGATCGAGATAGCCCCATTTCAAAAAGGATTCCCACTGCCAGACGGCTTCGACGATGGATATATCCCTGGCACCCGCATCCCGCAGCAGTTCACCAACGGCGCGCACTACCGTTGGGTGGGTCAGGTAGCTTTCTGTTGCGGTGGTCCCGGCCGGCGGCGGATATGTATTGACTCCCCCTGTCAGGTTGACCTTGATCACCACCCTGTCGCCAGGCTTCACCACATCGCCCAGACCTCCCAGGCTGTCGAACAGGCTTTCCACTTCCTTCCGCACAAGCACCGGGTCATAAGAATCGGCGCGCGCGATCCCGACCCGGGCGGGTGGTACGGAGACTGTTGCCTTTGGGTGGATGGGCGAGACGGATGCGGCGCGTTGACAACTGGCCAGGATCGTTCCGCCTGCCACCGCTCCCGCAAACTTCAGGAAATCACGCCGGGAAATTTTTCTGGATTTATTCATGTATGATTCCACTTGAAGGAATTTTGCCTGGCTTGAACGGTCAAGCCCGAACGGTAAATTTACCTTCCGTCAAATTGGCGGGAAGAGAGCTGGTTTTTGGATCAGGCTGGCAGCCTCCCACCCAGACCTCGAACTCGCCTGGTTCCAGCACCCATTTTCCGCTTTCATCCGCAAGCGACATCTGCCTGGCCGTGAGGGTAAACAGGAATGGTTTTCTTTTCACCCGGTAAGAGGTGAATGCGTGTGAAGCCCTGAAGCTGGAGCCGGGGCACCGGCAGCGAGGCTTCCACATCTTTCAGGTAAAGCTGCACCACTTCGTCACCTGCACGTTGGCCGGTATTTTCAACTTCCACCTGGATGGAGACAGGCTGACCGGGTTCAACCTGCGCCGGATCGATTTGCAGGTTGCGATACGTGAAGCTGGTATAACTCAATCCGAAACCAAACGGGTAGAGCGGTTGTCCGCTGAAGTAGCGATAGGTGCGGTTCTCCATGTTGTAATCATCGAAGGCGGGCAACTCCGCCGCGGATTGGTAGAATGTGACCGGCAGCCTGCCTGCCGGGTTGGTCAGCCCGAAGAGCGCCTCGGCGATTGCAGTGCCGCCTGCCTGGCCCGGGTACCAGGCTTCCAGGATGGCGGGTATGTTCGCATTGGCCCAGTTGATGGAGAGCGCGCTCCCATTGATCAGCACAAGGATGGTGGGTGTTCCGGTCCCATGAACGGCCTGGATGAACTCTTCCTGGATCGGCGGAAGGTCCAGGCTGCTGCGGTCACCCAGGCTGGTCACACCTGCCGGATTGCCTTCCTGCTGGCCTTGTTCGCCCTCCAGTTGCTGTGAAAGACCTGCCACCACCACCGCCACCTGGGATTCTTTGGCTGCCTGGATGGCTTCATCAAAACCGTCCCGGGTGCTGCCGGCAATCTCACAGCCTCGGGCGTAGTTCACTTTGGTGCCGGGGGAAACCAGGGAACGGATCCCTGCCAGCACCGGGACCGGCTCGGCAGGTGTGCCCATGTAATTGCCGGTCAGCACCAGGGTCTCATTTGCGTTTGGACCCAGGACGGCGATGGATTTGATTTTACCCATATCCAATGGCAAAAGGTTGTTCTGATTCTTGAGCAGGACCAGCGATTGGCGCGCCGCCTCCAGCGCCAGCTCACGGTGGTCGACAGAGTCGACGACGCGGTATGGAATTTGGCTGAAGGATACCTTTTCTGGAGGGTCGAACATTCCCAGGCGGAAGCGGGCGCTGAACAGCCGCCTGACAGCCCGGTCCAGGTCTTCTTCAGTCAGCAATCCCTGCTTGACCGCTTTATTAAGGTCACCATAATCGCAGGCGATGTGATAGGTGCAGCCGCATTCCAGGTCGCAGCCGTTCTTCACAGCCAGCGCCGCGGCTTCGGCTGCGGATTTAACCAGCTGATGGTTGCGGTAAATATCGTCGATCGCACCGCAGTCCGAGACAACGTAGCCATCAAATCCCCATTCATCCCGCAGGATTTTTTGGAGCAAAGTGGGACTGGCGCAGCCGGCTTCGCCGTTCACCCGGTTGTAGGCGCCCATGATGGAATAGGCTTGCCCCTCCACGATGCTGGCTTCGAAAGCGGGCAAATAGGTCATGCGCAGGTCGCGCTGGGAGACGATGGCATTGAAAGAGTGGCGTTCTTTCTCGGGTCCGCTGTGGACGGCGAAATGTTTTGGGGTGGCAACGGTCTTGAGATAATGCGGAGTCATTGCCCTTGCAACCCCTGGATGAAATTGACAGCCAGGCGGGAGGTCAGATAGGGGTCTTCGCCATAGGTTTCCTGGCCGCGTCCCCAGCGTGGATCGCGGAAAATATTGATGTTGGGGCAAAAGAAGGTCAAACCCGTATACAGGTCCCGCACGCCGTTACGGATCGCTTGATGATGTTTTGCCCGGGCTTCATCGGATATGGCCGAGGCCATGCGCTGGATTAAATCCGGGTTCCAGGTGCTGGCCAGGCCGATCACCTGGGGAAAGACGGTCGCAATGCCGGCACGCGCCACGCCGTGTAGAGCTTCGTTCCACCAGTTATATTGGGGAATACCCAGGCGTTCGATCGCCGGTGCTTCGCTGCCCATTTGGGAAATCTTCTCGTCGATGGTCATCCGGCTCACCAGGTCGTTCACACGCTCTGCAATTGGCCGGTTCGGGTCGGTATATACCGGCTGTCTGCTGGTTGGGCCGGAAGTGGGATTGGATGGGGATGGCTTGGGCATGGGTGTGGAAAATCCTTTTCTGCAGCTGGCTAATATCAATCCGCCGAAGGCCGTGAGGCCAGTCTTCAAAAAGTCACGGCGGGAGAGTCTCCTTGATCTTCCATCATATTTCATTCTGGTCTCCTGCGAATCTGCGCTGCGATCAATCTGCCAGGGATGAGGCGCCGGTTTTTTCTGAAGAAGGTTTCTATTGCTTCCGTCTGCTTCATTTGCTCTTCGGATTCTTCAGGCCCGTTCTCAATTTATTGCTTACTTCACGCCTGACGCGGGCTGCCAGAATTTGTTCCTGTTCATCCAGGAATTCCTTCACGGCTCCAGGATCGTGCACCACCAGCTCCCGTAGAGCCCAGGACAGCGCCTTGGCCACCATGTCATCCTGGTCGCCTGCCAGAACCCGGCAGATGTTCAAGGTGCGCGGCACGTCACCGTGGCCTCCTTGGGAGCGTACATTTAGGGCCACCGTGCTGACCAGGGCAGCTCTTCTCCACCAGTGATCTTTTGCCTCCGCCCAATGCAGGATGAATTGGTCGGGTACCTGACCTGTTAGCCATGCCGGACCCGAAAGGGTGCGAGCGAAGGCATCCACCGTCCACCAGCTGTTGATGCCCTGGCCCAGGCGCTCCAGTTCAACCGGCCCCAGGCTGGCGAAAGCTGCCTTGTGTCCCCTTATCAACTCGTATCCGATCCACCTGTATCCGTCAAACTTGCATAAATCCATGGCCAGTTGGAGAACAAACCCGGCTGTGGCATTCCGGATAATTTGTGAATATTTGCGCCTCAAGTTTCGCATGGTACGGGTGTTCCGCACTGGCAGTGAGCGGATCTCTGCATCGATTTCCGCGGCCGCCTGGCGTGTTTCGGCCTCCATTGCCGGCTCCCTGTCCATGCTTTGCGCCATCAACTTAATCGCTCTTCCATGAATTCGATATTTGCCATTTGGTCGGTTCCCAGTCCCAGCGCTGCGGCGTTCTTCAACCACCCCGCCGCCCTGGTGCGGGTTGGTTCGCTTGCTATCCCATTGGCCGCCTGGAAATCGTTCAATACTTGCAATCCCAACGCATCATGCGCCACCGGATCAAAACTCATGCAGATAAAATCACTGTCGAATGCCGAATACCAGCTGTCCTGAACCACCTTGAGGGCATCCCCTATGATCAGGCGGGTACGCTCCTTGATGGGTGGCAGGGCGTTCAATGCTGGCAGGCCCTGCAGTAGCCTGTCTCCATGGAAGTTCTGCGGCTGATCGAAAGTGCCGTAATGATTTTTCATGGCAAAGGACATCCCCGCTCCATCCATGGAGTGCGTTTTGAGGATTGGCATATCGATCAATGCATCGCAGCCGAGCAGAATGGTACTTAGCCCCACGCTGGTCTCCGCGATCTTCCACCCAGGCTCATATTGAAGATCTGTGCCATAACAGCGTACTCCGGCGCCATCTTTGTTGATGCTGAATCCGCCTCCTGCCAGGTCATTGGATGACCGGTCATAGATGGTGATCTGCTCGGCCGGGATTCCCGCCGCCTGCAGGCGTTCTGTTACTGCCATGACCAGCGGTACATGTGTCCAGAAACGACCAAACTGCAGGGTATTGACCTTGATGGCAATCCGCTCAGTGGGAGCAAATAACACCTGCCAGGCTCTGAGAGCATCTTGTAATCCGGTCAGCCTGGTAATGGAAGCGTCCAGCATTTTTCGCAAGGCTTCAGGTTGCAGTGTATTCCCGTCCCAAACACCCTGGTGATGCGTGTGTACGACACGGCTGGACACCATTGGAAAGAATTTGATGATATCTGAGCGTAGCAGGGATTGTGGTGTTGCGCTGATGGTGGCTTCAGGGGTGGCGGATGGGACAGTGGCGGGGAACGCGGTGGGTTCGGGGCTGCTGGTGGCAGGTATATCGGTGGGCGATTGGTTTGTGGCAGGGGGCGTGAGCAAAGCGCCGCAGGCGGATAGGATTCGCCCACCCGCCATTGTCCCGATCCCAAGAGCCGCCAGCCGCAGGAATTCCTTACGCGTCAGTCCCGTCATGCTTTTCGTGCCGCCTCATTCAGCCAGAAGTTCGCCGCCTGTGGGATTCTGCCTGTGTCTTGAATCTCCCGGTGATTGCCGGCAGGACAAAGTTTTCCCGGAAAAGATTATTCCACTCGAAACGCGTTATGGCCACTGCGCGCAATCACCATCCTCGCCTCTTATCTTATAACCAGGGGTAAATAGACAGGCAGCCAATTAGCGCCATGGGGTCCTCCACTTGTGGGTGAGGTTGCATGGCATACTGTGCAGCGGAGTAACGGCCCCGGCAGGCCTTGTAGCGCCATGAATTTGATGCCGTCATTGGGTTGCGTGCTCGGCGCGATCGCGTGGGTACTGTCGTGGCAGGCTTCACAGTACAGGCCTCCATGATCGGTGGAATGACGATACAGCGGCTGGTTCTGGGCGAACTTGTTCCCATGGCAGGCTGCGTTATCACAGCGCGGCTCATTCAGCCAGGGGTTGGTATTCTGCGCAACCTGTTGCATGCTGCCGTGGCAATCAATGCACGTCATCCCTTTCTGTGACATGATATCGCGCAGGCAGCGCGTCTGCGGCCCAGGGTGGCAGTTGTAACACCCATCCATGGTACTTGGTACTTCTTCCGAATGCTGTTCGTGCATGGCATTCGAGAGGCTTTTGAGTCCAGGCTGTCCCGGGGTGCCCAGTGCGTTGGAAGAATGGCAGCTCGCGCACAGGACAGGCCGGGAACCCATCAGGTTGGTTCCTGCCTCCCTGTCGTGAAAGGTCAGGATGTTGGTCCCCACCTTTCCGGTGGCGATATCCGGGCTGGCCCGGCCGTAATCATCATGGCAGTTGTCGCAGTGCATTTCCGTTGAAACCGGTGCCACGGTTGTTATTCTTGCCAGTTCCTGGCCCGATGTGCTGTCCTGCACGATAATGGTTGCCAGCTGGTATGGGTTGGGTGTGGTCGGCGCGCTGTCGCTGAATTCGGTCAACGGGATGCCCGCGGCTTCAAAATGGTCCCCACTCAGATCCATCTGTCCGGATAACCCTTTGCCGGTCAGACCAACGTTATCCGGCAGCGTTACCCCGAACAGACCCTGTGCATAGCTCCAAAAATTGGATTTCCCGACTGAGTAGGTGTTATCCGGGAACGAGTAGCTTACCGTGATGCCGCTGGTTACCACCTGGGGCGGGTCGCCCATCAGCACCACCTGCGCCCATAGGTTGTTATACGGCGGCAGTACTGCCATGTCCTGGAAATCACGGTTATAGCAGTGCATGCCGAGATCATTCCATGCCAGCACCTTGTACTGGCCGGCTGCCTTGACCGAGGCGGGAGCGGCCCTGCCTGCAGTGTACATCAGGCCAAACAGGCCAAGGCCAAGACTTAATCCGATGATGAACAGGATGGTACGGGGGAAGCGGGCCATTTTACCTCCTTTGGTGACTACCCCCCGTCAGGGGGCAGCCTGGGACACGCTGATTAACAGGTCTGCACACCAACACTGGTAACTGGTAAAAGTATAACAGAAAAGATGAAACAAGAACCTATCCAAAATGATAAAAGAACCGCTTTTGAGTGTGTGCGGCAGAGCCGCAACTCTCGAATAGCGTACCTCCCAATTCCAAGGCTTTAGACTGCAACTGTTCTGGGAAAGCCTGGATGTATTATGATATAATACATCCAAATTATCTAATAAACCGGGAGGATCCATCATGGAATCTGGTGAAGTAACCATCGGGGAATATCTTATCCAAAAGTTATACGAGCACGGGCTGCGGCATGCCTTCGGCATCCCGGGAGATTATGTGCTCGCCTTTTACAAGCAATTATTCGATAGCAAAATAAAAGTCATCAACACCGCCGACGAGCAGGGCGCCGGGTATGCAGCCAACGCCTATGCGCGACTGCGCGGGCTCGGCGCAGTCTGCATCACCTACGGCGTGGGTGGCTTGAAGGTGGTCAACACCACCGCCCAGGCCTATGCCGAAGAATCCCCGGTGGTCGTGATCAGTGGAGCGCCGGGGATCAGGGAACAAAGCGGCAATCCTTTACTGCACCACAAGGTCAAAGGTTTTGATACCCAGCTCAAAGTGTTCGAGCAGATTACCGTTGCCCAGGCCGTATTGGACAACCCGGAAACGGCTGGCCGGGAAATCAACCGCGTGCTGGGCGCGGCCATCTGTTACCGCCGCCCGGTCTATATCGAGTTGCCGCGTGACATGGTCTCTGTGAAAATAACCCCGGTCGAAGAAAAGCTCCAGCTTCCTGATGTGGATAAAGGTCCCTTCAAGGAGGCTCTGTCCGAAGCGGTGGACATGATCAACCAGGCACGGCAGCCGGTGCTGGTTGCGGGGGTGGAATTATTGCGCTATGGGATGCATACCGCCTTGCGGAAATTGGCGGAAAAAACGAATATCCCGGTCACCTCCACCCTGCTCGGCAAGTCAGCCTTCGGCGAGCGCCATCCCCTGTATCTTGGTCTTTACGAAGGCGGCCTGAGCCGGGAGCAGGTCCGGCAATACGTGGAAAGCAGCGATTGCGTCATTCTCCTGGGTGTGCTTCTGACCGATCTCGACCTGGGGATTTTTACAGCCAATTTGGATCAGGGGAAATCCATCTTCTCCACCAGCGAAAAAACCTCCATCCGTTTCCACACGTACAACGCAGTCTACCTGAATGGTTTTCTTATGGGACTTCTTGCGGCGGATATCCACCGCAGGCCGGACGTGGATATTCCTCGCATGCTTGCCCCAGGCACATTCCAACCGGTGCCCGATGCAAAGATGACCGTCCAGCGCCTGTTCCAACGCCTGGAGACGTTCTTTGATGAAGAGACTTTTGTCATTGCGGATACCGGGGATGCGTTATTTGCCGCTGCAGACGTAACCATCCCGCGGGCGGCGGAATTCATGTCCTCGGCCTATTACGCCACATTGGGATTCGCCGTGCCTGCCAGCCTTGGCGTCCAACTGGCGCTGCCCAATCTGCGTCCGCTGGTCCTGGTCGGCGACGGGGCCTTTCAGATGACCGGTGTGGAGCTCTCTACGGCAGCCCGCTATGGCCTCAATCCGATTGTCATCGTCCTCAACAATTCCGGTTACGGCACCGAACGTCCGATGCTGGATGGGAACTTCAATGATGTCTCCACCTGGAATTTTTCCCGCCTCCCTGAGCTTTTTGGGGCCGGCAGGGGTTTTGATGTCCATACCGAGGCGGACCTCGAAAATGCCCTCTCAACTGCCCGTGACTACCGCGAAGGCTTCTGCATCCTGGATGTCCACCTGGACCAATATGATTTTTCCCCTGTTTTGCAGCGCATGACCAGCGCTTTGGGGAAGAAAGTCAAGTGAGCGGTCCAACGATCAGCCTGGGCGGCGGGTTTCATTCTTCTTTTATCGATCGTTCCCAGCTTGCCTTGATTGCGAATATTTCACCCAGATGCCTGGTATTATCCAATAATGGCATCTGGATGCACTGATACTGGCTGTATTTTCCTTCAAAACCGATTCCTGGCAGGAGCAGCTTTTCCATCGGCGTGTTCACCAGATACTCTTTGACGGTATCGTAGACATCATCCAAATATCCAAGGATCTGCTCTCTTGTAAGATATGGTATCGCTGCCACTTCTTTCTGGGTGTACCCTGTCAGCATTCCCCACCCATGTAGACCGAGACCACGTGGATCGTATCCCGTTTGTTGTGCCCAACCATGCCGGAACCAGCACTCTTCTTCCGGAACGCATCCTTTGGCTTGCAGGGTAAGAAAGACGTCAAAGATCCGAGCCATGTGCCAGACAGTGACTGCGATGTTGTTGGCTTCTGCTTCAGGTTTCCAGAACACGCATTCGTCGCCCACGCCTTCGAACAAACGCAGCAAGCGTCTCCGGTTGTCTTCAAGGATATCGGTCAACACGTCATTTGCATTCATAGTTTATTTGGCTGACTTTCTTCAAGATTGCTGTTGAGTCGTCCAGCAGAATGAACTCATCCCCAGCAGCGGGATCGGCAAGACTCCATTAACATTGTCACACAATTTTTGGCAAAATGCCTCAGTCACAAATGGCGCTGCCGCTACCTGTCTCGCGTTCTTTTCGGGGAAGTCGGTGTTTGGGTGCCTGTATTTTGTATGCAATAATTATTGCAAATAAATCGTGATGGTTGTAGCCTCAGTCCATTGCCCATTAATCAAAGCGCGTACCCATACTTCAACACTTCCCGGGACAAATTTGCTGTGAGCCACAGTTCCGGGATAAATTCCGAATTCGTTGCTTGATATTGATCCTTCATCTCTCATGTTTTCCCATATCAGGACACCATTCTGGAAGAAACCCCATAGAAAACCCTGAGCATTCGGAAGAGGTTGAACTCTGAACAACCATGCACTGTTATACTCGAGTGTCTGATTATTATTTGGATAATCAAACACGGGTTTTAAAGGTACATCGTAATTGCGAGACACTAACGGTAGGTATACTTTTGAGACACCATCGACATTTCCGGCCCCGACCAATTCGGGATAATGGTTAAACTCGAAAATATACTTCCACCAATTGTTTTGCCTTAATTCATTTGGGGCCGTTGTTGCTCTTGGTGACAGCCCAGCTGCCTTGGGCAAATGAGCATACCACCACTTATAGAAACCATAATCACTATTTCCCCAGGTGAGCGCACTAACTGGCTGGGTGCCACCGGTCAAATTGGGGAAATTGAACCAATCGTCAGCAGTGCTATTAACAACCGTCATATTGACATAGTCATACGCTCCGGTTGAATTGGGAGGATTTTCTATGTCTCCCACCCCATATGGAACACCTGGTAACCACGATTCAGGCATGTTTGCATGTTTACGGAATCGGCCCCAGGGAGTATCTTCATTGGTGGAAATATGCCCATATGCCTTATCTAGTGTAAATTCTACGCGATGCCCTATACTATGAAGCGAATTTGGGACCCCAACGGCATTCTCAAAACCCATAACTGCAAAAGCACGACCGCTCTCAGTTTCGAAGGTGGGGCCATTTATCCCGAATGCGCCTGGACCTCCCATGTAAGCCTCAAAGTAAGAATATGTCCACGAGCCGAAAAACCATATCTCATCAACCTGATGGTTTTTGATCATGAGGTTGAGGTTGCCATCTTCGATTATCTTGGTCATATCGATTCTTACGCCATGTTGGTGCCAGTAAGATAATCCTTGTGACCGCAATTGTAGATATTCTGTCTCTGACAATCGTAAACCATTTTCTTCAATGGGGAATTCATTTCTATCAATGCGTCCTACGATCTCGATATCAACATAGCCATTGCTGGCTGCACAAAAATCTTGGCGGATTTGCTCGCTTGTTGTGTTGGGATCGATTCCGGGGGCTTCGTATTCAAACACGCTTTTATTAAGCGTGGTTAGCCACGGATTATAGGTTAAGATCAAGACCTTCGGATGAATAGTTGTCGACTCGGCAATACAATTGTCTGCTTGCAACTGTGCATTAGCAGCAGGTAAAGGAATATCTCGTGAAGCTTGCGTTGGGCGAACGCATAGCATCGTTACCACCAATAAGAACAAAGTGGTCATCAACATTAGCCTTTTTCTACAAAACATAAGCCTCCTGGTGAAGTTCATTTCCGTTATAGAAAGCTGCCCATCTCGTGATTCTTCGAGCTGGGTGTGTTTAATACAGAGTGATTTCGCGCCGCTTCTGGCAAATCGCGCCTGCGCGCGAACGAATGCGCCGTTGTCCGACTAGAGCCATTGTTGGGTGTTTATGATTTTTCCGTCTTGTACACGGAATATTGAATCGATCCTGTTCTAAGTATCCATACGAATTCTTGAATAGACGCGTGTGTCGACCAGCTTGGCATCTAAGTTCAGGGAATTATATCGAAGAATGCCTTCGAGCGTATAACCTGTACGCTCGGCCGCCCGCCAACTCTGTTCATTGGAACGCCCAACGGTTTGCGGCCTGCCCTGCCAGCCCTGAATGCCCTTTTTAGGGTGTGTTCTTCACAAGGTACCTGCGTGTGGGCGGCTGTTGATGGTAACCTGTGCATTGCCATTCATCGCGTTTTTCATGGATTTTGAATGTTCTGCCATTCTGAAAGCAGCAGCCCATACCAGAGCATATCGACCAGCGTGCCATCTTTTTTTCGATGATGCTGGCGGAAGCATCCTTCTTGCGTGAATCCGCAGCGTTTTGCTACTTGAATGCTGGCGCTATTATCTGCGGCGGTTCGCAAATCAACCCGTAAGACCTTCAATTGTTCAAAGGCGTACCGGATTGCGGCGTTTGCAGCCTCCGCTGCATACCCTTTTCCTGTAGCTTCCTTGACCAGGAAGTATCCAACTTCTATCCGAGGCACCTCCCAATCCGGATTTGCAAGATAACTCTCGCCAACATAAACACCCGTTGCCTTGTCCCAGGCTCCGAATATGAATAGATTGAGAGCCTCCCATTCTACACTTTGCTTGTCAAACCACGTTTTGATCTCTTCTTCTCCCTGCACATTTACCAGGAAGGTTGGCATGAATTCGTGAAGGTGCTCAGCGTTATTGCGCAGCATCTGAAAATACATTGCAATGTCACCAGGGCGATAGCGCCGCAACAGTAGCCGCTCAGAAGTGAACTCGGTTGGTAAATTATGCAGGTTGGTATTCATATCCATCCTTTGCTATCAATCCAAGCGCATGATCAGTGGCCCTTCGCGCTTGGTCAGGAAAACCAGGACCCGCAGCAACCTGAGAATGCGGCGAAAGTATGGGGGCATTACCTCTGGACCAATGACTCTGAAACCAAACTGTTCGTAGAATAAGCCAAGTGCGGGGCGGCACATGAGAAAAACGGGCCGCGGACTTTGCACTAATAGATGCTCAATCAGCGCGTGGGCAACACCTTGACCTCGAAACCTCTCTTCAACGGCGACAGAAGCCAGTTCAATAGACTTATCCTTGTGCGGCTTGAGTTGAGCGCAGCCAATAAAAAAACCATCCGGCGTTTCAGCGACAATAAAGTGCTTCCAATTCAAATCCATTGGATTGATGCCGACGCGATGAATAAGGGTACGGATCTTCAAGGCATCGGATTCAACAGCCGGGCGTAAAAGGGATTTAGCTATACCAACCTCAATATCTTAACATTTTACTCAAAATCGATTTTCGGGCGGCCCAACGGAATGCCTCAGCGGCGCGAGCGGAGCGAGCGTCCGATTGGAGCCGGTGTTGGGCGGATTTTACTTGATACTGTTCCTTACTTTGACTTAGCATAATACGTCTGATGTGAAATCGAAAAGTTATTGACGAAAAGAGGGTATGCCCTCAAGATAAAGTTGCAACACCCAATCTTGAAAGGACATTCCCCATGACACGTATAACCATTTCTGATATTTTGACCATCATATTTGTTCTTGTAGACGATTGGTATCAAGCCGAAGGTATGAAGTTGCTCCGAGGAAAGCCCGGGAAGAAACCCGAATTTACAGATAGCGAAGTAATGACCTTGATGTTGGCACAAGATTACATTCCTTATCCGAGCGAGACGCAGTATATCGAATTTATTCGCGCCAATCACATGGACATGTTTCCGAAGCTGGTTGATCAAAGCCAGTTCAATCGCCGGGCGAGGGCTTTGCGGCTTCTGTTGGAGCAACTACGCCGGTATTGGATCATCCAGAAGGGTTGGAACCGACAAACATGCTATCTGATGGATACCAAACCAGTACCGGTGTTGAGCTACAAACGCAACAAAAGGCGCAGTGATTTCCTTGGGAAAGCTGGCTATGGTGTTTGTGGCAGTCGCAATCTCAAATATTTCGGCTTCAAACTGGTTGCCATCAGCACCATGAGAGGCGTTCCTGTGCTGTATGATCTGGACCCCGCGCCGTTCCAATCAGTACCTTCAGAATACTCGTAGCCTGGATCGCTGGTTGAGTAGTGTCAGGGAACGCATCCAGGGCGTCTTCCATGAAATACAGAACACTGGCCGAAATATTGAGCGATTACTCACGAAAACTGTGATCGGCTTGTGCACACGGGTGATTGCCAAGATGACCAGCCATCTCTTGCGTCATCTACTATTGATCGATTTCGGTGTTAATGTTCAAACCTTTGAGGCCGTTTCGGCCTTTTAGGCTCAATTCACATCAGACGTACAATATAACTTAAGTCGAGGATTTCATTTTGCGCGGTTCCCCGACCGCAAAGCGTAGGAACACGCAACTGACCGCTCCGATGATCGCAGAAAGTATAAACATTGACCGGTAACTCATTGCCCCGGCCAGCCAACCGCCAATCAAAGGTGCGACTGAAACAACTATGCCCGGAATGGTATTGGCAAGGCCGATGTACGTGGGACGGTTTTCCGCGTCAGTGAATTCATAAACAATGGAAATGCCAGAGATAAAGGTTCCCGCGCTGACGGCTCCGCTCAAGAAAAAGATGGGGAAAAACCACCAGGGGCTAGGGGCAATGATAGCCAGAACGAGCAGCAGGGTACTCAGCAGCCAGCAGATTTCCAGGCTCAATTTGTGGCCTTTACGGTCTGCCAGAAAGCCAAAGAACAGGTTCGCCAGGGTCAACCCGATTTGCAAAGCAATCATGAATCCGCTGGCTTCCGAATCCGGCAGGTTCCAGGTCTGCACGGTATAAACCGCCAGAAAACCGGTTGCCATCCCACTCAGCGAAAAGATGATCTGCGCCAGCAGGTAGATGCGGAAGTTGCGATCTCTGCGCAAGATTTCCGGTAAGGAGCGCAAATAATCCAATTGCGAGACAGGTGGTTTACTGCTGTAGACAGCTGGTTCGCGCGTGAGCGAAAGTGACACCCAGGAAAGGAAAAACAGGGCACTGGCGACTGCGAAGGAAAAAACATAACCCAGGGGAAAGGTGAATTTGTCGAGTACAAAGGGGACAGCCAGCGCGCCCAAGATTCCGGTTCCATTGCCGATAAAACTGGAGATACCGAAGAAGCGCCCGCGCTTTTCCACCGGGATAACCTTCGCAATCATATCTTGCCAGCCCACAATGATTACGCCTGCCCCAGCATTATGCCAGGTGTACAACACAAAGAAAATAACCAGAGTTAAAACCGGCTGACGAATTGCCAAGAAATATACTACTGGAGCCAGTAAGAAAACGGGCAGGCGTTCGAGGAAGAAGCCTAGTGTCATCGGAAAGAACTTTTTAATGGGTGCGCGCTCAACGGCATTGGCCATGAATAATTGTGGCAAGAGGACACCCCCCCAGCCGAGGAAAGAGATCAGACCAATCGTCAATGGATTATCGGTAAAATGTCGCACGAACAAGGGGAGAATGATCGCGGATGAGAAAAAACTCATCCCGAATCCAAAAGTGGCGCCATCTAGAGTGTTGACCAGGAAATTCCAACGATAGTCTCGTTCGATTTTCTGTTGGATAGTGGAGTTACTGGCGATGGCTTCCGTCATATGTTGGTATACTATTTTTTCTAGGATGGAATTTATTTTGGCTATTTTTCATTTGTCTCGTAATGAGGACTCCGCCTAACGGATTGGCTCAGCCTCAGCGGCGGGACCGCGAGACTCTTTCTCAATTATGCACCATTCCTGGCAAGCCGACGCTGTTTCTGAGCGGCGCAGCCGCTGCCAGCCCCGCCTGCCCTATGCTTTTTAGGGCGTACTTTGCGGGGGAACCGGCGTTGGACCGCACTATCCTTTGCTATCAATCTAAACGCATGATGAGTGGTCCTTCGCGCTTGTTCAAGAAAACCAGGACCCGCAGCAACCTGAGAATGCGACGAAAGTATGGGGGCATTACATCTGGACCAATGACTCTGAAAACAAACTGTTCGTAGAATAAGCCCAGTGCGGGGCGGCACATGAGAAAAACTGGCCGCGGACTTTGTTCTAATAGATGCTCAATCAGTGCGTGGGCAACGCCTTGACCTCGAAACCTCTCTTCAACGGCGACAGATGCCAGTTCAAAAGACTTATCCTTGTGCTGCTTGAGTTGGGCACAGCCAATAAAAAAACCATCCGGCGTTTCAGCAACAATAAAGTGCTTCCAATTCAAATCCATTGGATTGATGCCGACGCGATGAATAAGGGTACGGATCTTCAAGGCATCGGATTTAACAGCCGGGCGTAGAAGGAAATTAACGATACCAACCTCAACATATAAACATACTACTCAAACTTAATTTACGAGCGGCCCAACGGAATAGCTCAGCCCCAGCGGCGGGATTGACGAGACTCATCACATTTTAGTACCATTTCTGGTAAACTGACGCGGTTTCGAGCGGCAGGGCTGCTGTTGATGCGGTAATTCTATGGCCAGTACCTCCTGGGCGTGCTTATACATTCGTCCTCTTCTAATTTTCTAAATTCATCATAGAATTGATCGATTGTCATATTGTTCACAACTTCAAGCGGAAAGAAAAACTTGCTGTCATCTGTTCCGCCAAAACTATCAATAAACTGTTCACCTGACCACTGATTGTTCAATTTAGCATCAATAAGTGGTGGCGAAGGGAAATTGCCCTACCCCACCCATGCCGGGATCATTCCCCCAGAGAATAAAATAATAATACAAATCACTACTGCTACAGGCAGGCTGAACAACAATATTACAAAAATAAGGCCAAGAATTGCCAAACCGCACCCCATTTGATTCAAGACAGAATCAAGCATCATCCCGGAAAAGCCAATGGATGAACCGGCGGCACCAAACGAAAGGATGGCGAGATAAGCTCGAAAAGCAAACGGTTGAGTGGAAGGGATGTCGGCAAGCCAGGAACCCAACAGGAGAAATGCGATAGCCAGCAAAACCAGGCCGATAAACAATCCAAAATGGATGGCAGTCTCTTTGAACGAGAGTTTTTGAACATAAAAACGATATGGCATCATTCACCTCCGTTACTGAAGGCATCTCTCCAGTAAAATTGGATTGGATTGACAAATCCCCGCCCTCTTTTAGCTGGAGCGATGCCAAAAAAACTGCTTGGTGATTCACTGGAGAACCCCAGCGACTTCTTAGCACAACGGTTTGCCTCACCGGTGGGACGGTTATGCAAGCTTACTGGATATTATTGCACAAATCTATGCAAAACGCGTACTGCACCCACGGGGCGGAGCCCCGTCAACTGGAGCCGGTGTTGGGCGGCAATTGGGACGACATTACCGTCTTTGCTATCATGTGTCTACTGCTGTTTTTTATTCTTCGAAGTGATAACTGGATTGTTCTGCCCGGATCGGGCCTTTGTCACCTTTAGACGTTGGTGGTTTCTGAGAACGCGGTGTTGGGCGCTTTTTTGCTATCGACCAATTTGCTTGGTAACACTCTCGAAGACGGAAAAATCAAATGTTGCACTGGCGTTAGCCGAAAAATTTTTGAGAAAATGCTGAATGTAGTCTGCGAAGGGATACGAGATTTTAGGAGAACATCCAACAAGTCTAATATAAACCTAAAAACTCGGTTCCTCTGGTTCCTTCACCTCAGTGTCGCGTACCCAGCCCTCATTCTCCAGTTTTATCTTTTGAATGGCCACAGAATTGGCGTTGGCATCAAGGTCTGGCAGGGCAGTGTACTCGGAGACCCAGCAGCGAAAGATTTTATATGCCAACACTTTCTGACCGGCTTCATTGTAGAGCTCGATGATGATATCCTTGCGGAAGTCTTTCAGCGAGACCTCCTTGCCCTCACTGTTGCCGTAGGTCCATACTTTGTTGGCCCATTGTTCAAATTCCAGGTCGTGGGTCACGCCACGCTCAAGGGTGATGGCGCTGTATTCGGTCTGACCGGGCGAGAGATGTACTTGGGCAGGCAAGTCGCCTTCACGATGCCTCACGACCTGGGTGGTGCGGGTCAGGCCGGTGACTTTGCTCACCCCGGCTACGTACTTGCCTTCCCACATGACCTTGAATTGAAAGGTCTTGTATGGGTCATCGCGCGTTGTATTTATAGAGAATTCTGGCACAGGCATTTTGATCTCCTTTGTTTTTCCAATCCAAGCCTTTATTCTTTACTACGTCAGCACCCAACGGCAGGCGTTACCGGCAAGGGCGGGAATTGGCGGACAAAACCACCAGACGCCGAATCCGCCTCTTGGGGCCGCTTCCCTGAAAGTGCGGGCCGCGCCCGCACTTGTCCGGTGCACGCGGTGTTGGGCAGGTCTTGCGAGATGGTTTAATCTTTGCTCATCATTTTGTTCCTGTATGCATCGGTGGGCAGAATTTACGGAAAAGCCCTCTTGTAGAAACTAAGATAGAAACTACAAAAAATCGTTCCGCTAAAAAAATCCCGCAAAAATCACGGCAGTCACATAATCTGGAACGGACTCTGATACTAATGTTATTCCACAATTCATCAGTTGGCATTTTCACCTGTGCCTGCCTGCGCCAGTACCCGCAGGTACAGGTGCGGCAATGGTGCAGGCAAGAATTGTGTCCACGACGCTTGAGAGGGGTGCCGTGGCATCGATTATGATTGCGTTCTTGGGAAGACCATCTTTTGTCTCATGTTGTAATCGCGCAAAGGATTCCCCTTCACTTGCCGTTCCTCCCCACTCGTTTTCAGGTCGGGCGGCAAGACGCCGGTTCAGCGTATCCAGATCGATCTCAAGAACAAAAACTTCATCGAACAGACCGATGAAGCGGTCGGAATTCCTGGAACCGCCGCAAAAGAATGTTGCCGCATGGTTTTGATCGGCTACCAAAGCTCTGACCTTCTCAACGTCCCATATCCAAGTACAATGCTCGTCAGAGTTGCCATCCTCGGGCTCGCCGGTTTTTGGATCGCCCCAATAGGCCAATTCCCTGTCGCCATGGATGGCGTGGTAGCCGCGCCGCTGCAGTTCGTCGCAGACCGTAGTTTTACCGGCGCAGGAAACGCCGTCGATTAAGTAGTTCTTCACACCCATGTGTTAGGCAGGTCTTGCGAGACGGTTTAATCTTTGCTTTCATTTGGTACTGTATATATCGGTGGGCAGCATTTACGGAAAAGCCCTCTTGTAGAAACTAAGATAGAAACTACAAAAAATCGTTCCGCTAAAAAATCCCGCAAAAATCACGGCAGTCACATAATCTGGAACGGACTCTGATACTAACGTTATTCCACAATTCATCAGTTGGCTTTTTCACCTGTGCCTGCCTGCGCCAGTACCCGCAGGTACAGGTGCGGCAATGGTGCAGGCAAGAATTGTGTCCACGACGCTTGAGAGGGGTGCCGTGGCATCGATTATGATTGCGTTCTTGGGAAGACCATCTTTTGTCTCATGTTGTAATCGCGCAAAGGATTCCCCTTCACTTGCCGTTCCTCCCCACTCGTTTTCAGGTCGGACGGCAAGACGCCGGTTCAGCGTATCCAGATCGATCTCAAGAATAAAAACTTCATCGAACAGACCGATGAAGCGGTCGGAATTCCTGGAACCGCCGCAAAAGAATGTTGCCGCATGGTTTTGATCGGCCACCAAAGTTCTGACCTTCTCAACGTCCCATATCCAAGTACAATGCTCGTCAGAGCTACCATCCGCGGGCTCGCCGGTTTTTGGATCGCCCCAATAGGCCAATTCCCTGTCGCCATGGATGGCATGGTAGCCGCGCCGCTGCAGTTCGTCGCAGACCGTAGTTTTACCGGCGCAGGAAATGCCGTCGATTAAGTAGTTCTTCACACCCATGTTTCGTTTCCAATAAGAGAGTCAATGATGCCCAACGAAGAAGCTCAGCCGCCCGCCGGAGCACCAGCGGAGGCGGGTCGGCTGCAGCGGGTGTTAGGCGGTATGTTGTCGTACGATAAGCCACTTTTGGAACCAATCGATCAACTCCCTTTGTTTATCCGTCTCTGGATAGGAACCTGCGTTCTTAACAGAGTGCTCGGCCTGAGCACGGTCCATGCCCAAAGCAAGCAACAGGCATATCGCGAAAGTGCCCGTGCGCCCGATGCCGGCGCCGCAATGTACCAAAATCGTCTTACCCGAGCGCAACATCTCTGCGATGCGCATGACAAATTCAGCGTAATCCTCCTGGGCATCTGGAACTCCGTAGTCCGTGATGGGGAAGCATTCTCTCGAGAGACCGAGCGTACCGTTCTTGATTGCCGTCGCGTATGATGGTGACTTCTTCTCAATCTCGTCGTCGGGAGCAAGGCTTACGACGACCTGGAGATGATGTTGTGTAGCCGCGTCCAGAAAATCTTCCCACTCTTCACATCGTCCCGGCATACTGTGTAGGAAAAGCCGTCCCTGGACGCCCTGTGGTAATGTAACAGCTCGAAACATTGTTCTATCTCCAATCCAATGGTGCAACCGATTTGACCTTAACTGTCTAACGCCCTGCGCGTCATCCGCGCCGCGATTTTCCCGAAGTACACCTCAATTCGAACCGCGTCACATAACCGATTTTCGCCTCGCTACAGGCCGCGGAGCGGCGTCGGCCTGCACGCCGTGTTGGGCGCTCTTTTTCGCGCATAGTAACGATATTGGATATCTACTACATCGTCTGAATCCGTCCTTACGCAGTTGCACGTGAATGGAGGAGCGTTACGCCATGTTATCTAGTTGCTCGGGAATCTCTTTGCCTGTGATTTGTTCATAGAAGCCCATGCCAGCTCCCATTGCATATGTCTCGCAAATCTTGCCATCGCGCACACGGTTGAACATCATTTCATGCACAGTGACGATCTTGCCGGTTGGTTCAGCATCCAAGTACTTGCCGCTATGCGTGGCGTGGACTGTGCAGAAGCAAGCCACGATGTTTTCGTCCGCGAGTATCATGTGTATTTCAGTGTGCTTGTCCGGAAAGGCGATGCGGTGCTCACGCATAGTTCGGCGCTCATCCTCCAAGGTTCCATAAGAGCTCGCGTTGGGACTACCGTATTCTTTCCAGTCGGGTGTTAGGCATGCAGCAAACCCCTCCTCATCACCTTTATCATAGGCTGCCCAGGCTCGCTTGAGCAACGCGATGTTTGCTTCACTCATTTCTTCCTCCTTTGGAATGCTGGGACGGGTAGACTAGGCGACATACCTAACCATCGCCCTACTAGATTAGTTGATCAAATTGTACGGTTCGGTGCTCTCCCAGTCAAGTAACTCATCATCGGATAGCTTGTGCATTCTGACTGCCAGCGAGTCTGCTTTGATCGGAAAATACAGCATCGCAATCTAAACCTAGCGCCCAACGAATTAAGGATTGATGCGGCGGGAAGAGTGAAAGTTGAAACAACGGATGCCTGCGCCGCCGCATCAAACCGAGTTGAACTACCTGTACCACAAAGTGGCAAGCCGCACGCAAGGGCACCAGGGGCGAACGCCTTGGGGATCTCGCCCCCGCACTATGGGGGTTGAAGCCCCATCACGCAAGTCGGATCACATAACCACATAAAAAGCCCACCGATAATATATATGATTGTACACTTGGGGAGGCTTGTTATGCAAGTGAAATGAGGGGATTTTGTTGAACATGACAGGGACAGCAGGATCGATTTTTGCTTGAGGAGGCAGAAAAGGCGGGCAGGAGGCAAGCGAAGAGGCAGGCATCTGGAATAATTGCTGGCGCTTCATCCAGAACTTCGATCACCCGGATAATTTTTTCTCGTGCCCTCCAAAAAGCACAACTCCGTCACGAAACTGCTGGCGGAGGCGGCGATCTCGTCCCCGCAGGGGAAGCGTACCCGAACAAAGAAAAAACATCCCAGGAAGGGAAAAACCGGACGTACAGCAGGGCCGGTTTGCTCAGCCTCAGGCTACTTTCAATCCCTTTTCTCTTCTCCCCTTGACACTGAGGTTAATCGGTGGGCTGCGCCTTTCTATGAAGATTTTTTTATAACTCTTTTAGTTGAGCTATTACGTCATCATGATCGCTTACCATGATGTAACCTTTCTTATTCGCCAGTTTGTTTAGTTTCCATAAGTTGATATGACAAGTTGCATATATTTTTCGTCTCGCATATTTAGCAAGGTCTGGATTGGCATTCCTTATATTCATGCGAACAAATAGGATTTCATACTGCATATATAGTGCCATCACATAGACAAAAGGAGAGAATGTGATGGTGAAGAATATTGGCAACAGAAAATCCCTTAAGTTCTTTAAAGTCGCGAAATTATTGAAATTCATAACAATCTCGCGGAAAGTGAAGAAGATGAGTATCAAGCCAAATATAGCTAAAACAAAATCGAGCAAGACTTTCATTTTCTTGTATTCTTTTTTGAGATTAGCGATGGTATGTAGCATTACGATAACTCCGCACAATAGGAACCACCACTAACTCTCACCGCGAGACTGAAGGTGTAAAGATTAAGGATAAATTCAAGTATCGCAGCAAATTTAATGTTGTCGAATATAGTTTTCCAGAAATAATTGTCTTTAGAGACTACTTTGTTCGAATTTACCAGCGTTATGAAAGCGATCCCGAATGTCCAGAAAACAAAATCTTTTGTTGCTGATATATCCCAAAAGCCAACTTTTTTATAAAGCAGAACCATGAGGAAAATATAAAAGAGCATACAGATAAACGGTAAAATGATCTTCTTCACGAAGAAAGTTCTGAGCAAATTGAAAAAGGCATGTCTAATTAGAGCTCTTCGACAATGCCAAAATCAAGACGATCAAGAGCCAGATTGCTACTACTATTTCCCGATTATTTGGCATACTAATCACTTTCGTAACTAATAGAGCAAGCAACCCAACGGCATGAACTCATCCCCAGCGGCGGGACCGGCGATACCCTTTCCAATTTTCGCACCGTTTTGCTATATGGTAATTAGCCGGTGTTATGAGAAGGGTTCACCACAGTTTGGACATCGATCGCTATTAATCAAACCAAAAGAGGAATGGCATTTATCACATGTGACTCTTGCTGATATCTTTGCTTGTGGATTAGGAACCATAATACGGCCACATTGGGGGCAATGTTGTGGGTCTGAACCGACGACCCCAAAAACATCGATTGTGATGTTGCAGTAAGAACACATTTAAACCAAAACCTGCTCCGGGACCCATAGGCATCTCCTACTCGATTGAAGTACCAGAAACTTTACCTATACCATCACCTCTAGTGATTGTTCCAGGTTGAATTTTCGTTGGTTTGTTAATACGAAGACCCGCTACGTCGCCGATACCGTAAGCTTCGTGTGTTCCAGCTACTTCGGTAATGGTAATTGGCTTCCTATTCAAGTTTTCTCTTACCCAAGATTCATGATCTGTTTTCCACCTTTTGAGTAATTCCACAGGAAAGTCAGACCCATTATTTTTGTCTATAAGTGTGGCGCAAGAGGCACATAGAAAAAATCGCGTCTGTTATATGGCTACGTTGTTCATGCGTTAGAGAAGGATCAATATCGCGGTCCCCCTTCTGCTGCCGCGGTGATATGAGCAGCATATCCTATATAAACCCATTTTTCCTCACCGCTTTCATCGGGAGCAATTGTAAGACATCGACAGTCAGGATTGAGCAAAGAAATGCAGACCGTCTTTGGAGAACGTTGACTGTTGTTTTTGAAAAATCATCTCGTTCTTTCATTATTTCTCCTTCACCCAACCCGCATGGGTTCAACCCCACCGGCGGGACTGGCGAACTTCCTTCTCAATTATGGCACACTTCTGGCAAGCCGATGCTGATTCGAGCGGCAGAGCCGCTGTCCGACTGGAGCCGGTGTTAGCCGCCGTAATGGATTACCTTTTCTTTACTTTCCATGATTGCCCATCTTTATTCTTATGGCCTTGTTCGTTGCAACGATAAACGTGTATCAGAGGATTTAGGTATCGGAAGTTCCAGCCACTTAAATTTTCCCGTTCGGCTGCCATCCATTGAGGCCATTTTTCGATCCTTACACCTTTAGATTGTGAAGATGACATCATAACAAAATGAGGCACAACGCCAGGCCAACTATTGCCTTGTTCCCCGAAAATATCGCCAAATCGAATTGCCTTTGAAGTCATTTGCTTATTTGTCCAGCCAGTAACCCCTTTGGCTTCGATGAGAATAAGATGATACTCGCTCTGACCTTTGAAGGCGATTAGCCAATCTACATCCTCTTGCTGTGCCTTGATAAACTTATTGTCATTAGGATATACCTTTGATGAGATCGTCATCTTTGGCAAGGTTTAAGCTGGCATACAACCAATCGATATGGTAATCCATTGCTGATAGAGCATCGGCTGGAATCCGAAATTTCCAAAAGGTCACTGAGCTTTTCACGAAACTCCGAGGCAAGGTGAAACTCGGATTGCCAAGAATTTGACCAGCAAGGAAGAAACGTTCTTTAGAATTGAAATCCTTCAAGTATTCGATGAGATTCTGCATGATTCTCTCTTTTGCTCTTAGGCGGCTAACGGTTGGTGTTACCGGCAAGTGCGGGATTTGGCAGAAAAAAGCCAAAAGGCGAACCCGCCAAAGGTGCTGAATTCCTGGAAGTGCGGGCCACGTCCGCACTTGTCCGGTGCACGCTGTGTTGGGCGCTTTTTTGCCATCGACCAATCTGCTCCGTAAAACTCTCTTCATCAGAGTTGCACTGGCGTTAGCCGAAAAATTTTTGAAAAATGCTGAATGTAGTCTGCGAAGGGATACGAGATTTTAGGAGAACATCGAACAAGTCTAATATAAACCTAAAAACTCGGTTCCTCTGGTTCCTTCCCCTCGTGTCGCATCAGGCCTTCATTCTCCAGCTTTATCTTTTGAATAGCCACGGAATTGGCGTCGGCATCGAGGTCGGGTAGGGCAGAATATTCGGAAACCCAACAGCGGAAGATTTTATATGCCAGCACTTTCTGACCGGCTTCATTGTAGAGCTCGATGATGATATCTTTGCGGAAATCCTTGAGCGAAGACCTCCTTGCCTTCAGCGTTGCCGTAAGCCCATACTTTGTTGGCCCATTTCTCAAATTCCAGATCGTCGGATCACGCCACGCTCAAGGGTGATGGCGCTGTATTCGGTCTGACCGGGCGAGAGATGTACTTGGGCAGGCGAGCCGCCTTCGCGATGCCTCACGACCTCGGTGGTGCGGGTCAGGCCGCTGACTTTGCTCACCCCGGCTACGTACTTGCCTTCCCACATGACCCTGAATTGAAAGGTCTTGTATGGGTCATCGCGGTGTATTCATAGACAATTCTGGCACAGGCATTTTGATCTCCTTTGTTTTTCCAATCCAAGCCTTTATTCTTTACTACGTCAGTACCCAACGGTTTGGCTCACCGGCGCGAGCGGAGCGAGCTTCCCATGGAGCCGGTGTTGGGCGTTCTGTGTCATTTCCTTACGTTCCATTTTCCATCTTCAGTGTAGTCCATTGATTGGGGCCAACCAGTAGCGTTCCATATCGAATCAAAAATAGGTTTCATTATTCTATCTGATTCGCCTTCGAGATTGTCGACGATGACTTCTGTAATAAGCAGGTCTTTCTTGTCTATGGGATGGTTTTCGGACCAAGAGAAGCGGTTTTGATCCACCGCCATCGTAAATCCTAATACATCCAAAAGGGATAGCATAATACACACTGGAGGTTCTACGCCTATTTGTTTCTGTACGCGCATATATGTCTGTAAACCTTCAAGTAGCACCTTTTCAAATGCTATGCTAGGAATTATTCGCTTGCCCTCTCGTTCTCGGAGTAAGTCTGTATCGACAGCCTCAACGCAACCATTCCTAAAAAATTGAACATAGGAATGGGATTCATTTGACGATTGGGACTGCCCGTAACTCAGAACTCCGTCGAAGTTATAGCGATGATTCCATCCTGACGTGTACATAGGACTTGGGGGCTTTTTGGCAATTTGCGATAGGTCGAATTTAGCGCTTGGGTCAAATGCTGTGAATGGAACTATGTGAAGAACAACTTTCAATTCCCGTTCTAGTGGGACAGGCGTATCGCCTGCAATTATCGCACCTATATGTTCTAGACGAAATTCCTTTATGTGCTGAGCAACGGCTCCAGAGACCGAAAAAAGACTTCTGATTTCTGATATATCAAGCGGGTATTTACCTACTGAATTCCGAGCATAAAACTTCGAATGTCCTTTGTAACTAACCATGTGGGGTAAGGCCCAACTTCTTGGAATTTGAACGGCAATAACCAATCTCGAGGATTGCAATTTGATCGGACGAATAACGATCCCCAAATTCTAGGCTCAATTCCATCCCTGATGACATTCTCTATTCGTCCTATTTCTTCGTCAATATTCTCGATTTGTAAACCCGATAACTCTATAGGAACACCGGAATCCTCCTTAATTCCTATGAACATGTGTCCACCGCCTGAATTAGCGAAAGAAGATATATCGGCGAGGAATTCTTTCTTATCCCCATCCGAATTACCAAACAATTGCTCTTTATATTCGATAACCTTGCCTTCTGGAACTTTATCGTCAACTAATGATGAAAGTGATTTTTCGTCCATTGTTTCAATGGGCTGATTTTCGATTGACATATTATCCTCCAATAGAACGCCCAACGGTGTGCGTTACCCGCGGGTGGGCGGGACGAGACAACGCCACTTTGACGGAACCAACTTCAAGCCACGCAAACTGCCTGAAAACGCGGCAGACTCCCACCCGTCGGGTGCACGCTGTGTTAGGCGCTTACTGTCTGAGTCTTCACGATTCTTCTGGACCACATTTAAAGTTTGTATAACCCGAACGGAAGGGTGCAACCTCGCCTGTCTCGGGTACAAAGCGATGGCGCAACACACAACCAACGTCGTTGGTCAGTAAGTGTAAGGAGATGGATGGATCAGCACTCGTGGTGATTACTCGGTGAATGTCACCTGAGGGAGGTATTAATTCGTAAAAAGACCCAGCTTTCAGATGATTCTTGGTTACCAATTTTAAATTGGTGTGGTTATCATCTTGTGCAATGGGAGCCTCAGGTGCAAATACTTCCTCATCTTGTTCGCCTACATATAACCCGACAAGCCCCCAAGCTAAATGGTCGTGGACAGGTGTGACTGCTCGCGGTGGCAACACGAGTGCGGCGAGAGAGAGTGTGCCATTCGTATCTTTATAAAGTAGCCAATTGGCAATTCCGACGCCCATGCCTCCTACTGCAGGAGTACGACGGAACTCATATGGCAACCAAGTGGTATCTTCCATGATTTGGCTGAAATGAGGACGAATGGCAGTCAACTTTTCGGCAACGGAACCGTCTCTTTCTAAAATCGCCTTCACCTGTTCTATAAAGTTTCGCACTTCTGGAGTATCACAAATAAACTCGTCAGACATTGGTATTCTCCTTTCTTTACTAATGAGCGCCTAAAGGTTTGGCTCACCTGCCGCCGATTTGAACAAGACAAGATTGCATAAAATCATTTCTTCTACCAAATGGCTGCCGCGGTCCGCGCCGGAGGCGGTCAGGTGGAGCCGATGTTAGGCACACTTGTCTATTACTTGATTGAATAGTGAATTATAAATGCTCAATCTACCATGACAGCGGAGCATCCGTCTATGATCTTTAAGCTCGGATTGATAAAAAGCTACCCCAGAGAAAAAGTATTTATCAGGCTCAAGTTTATCAAGGGAAGGTCCTTTCAGCGTTATTTGCCATAATCCGCCTCCGCTGAAACCGCCGAGTGATTGGGGGATGGCATCGGAACTTGTGTAATCGAGCTCCATTTCATAATAATCGTACCCTTCCTTCTCGTATAGTGAATTAAGTCCTCCTATACTGCAGTAACCACATAACGACAGAGTTTCTCCTGGTCTAAAGTTTGAAGCCTCAGTTTTCAGCCATTCAGCTGGAGAACCATACGCAACCCAAAAACCATAGTGAAGTTCTGGCGGCTCACTTAAGAGAACGCCACGATCAGAAGAAAGGTTGAAGAATGATTTGTATGATGAAATTTCAGCTGCTATTGTGGTAGGTAGCCTGATAAAAGCGAGGTCTGGGCCGTTTCCTGGAACGATACTTTTAGTTAATTGGATAATTGTCAGAAATTGATTTTTAATGGTATATCGGTGCTCATGATCCATGAGAACGATTCCCGTTTCCGATGTGCGATCCATTTCCTGAGCTACATGTTGAGCCGTTATTATCCCTCGTATGCCTTCAATGCTAACAAAAGTGCCAGATCCAATGAGCTTAGCATTTGGCCTCCGATCTGCTTCAAGCGCGACTTTGATCAATGGGGTCGAGAATCCGATTACAACTCTTGACATCAGATCAAGAACTGAAGCTGGCAGTTCGGATGCATGGATTTCATAAGAGTTCGTGGACATGGTATTATGTACCTAACGAGACTGTCGAAAAACATAAATTTGGATTTACGACAAGTGCAGGTCCTTCATTATACCAATACCTATCTACAGCTATGTTTTGCCTATTTTTACACTTTTTCGACAGTCTCAACGGTTTGGCTCAGCGGCGCGAAGCAGAGCCGTAAAGTGCATCCGGATGTTCCAATTGAACGTTCTGTTTCCATTGTAAATCACGGAGCAGTAGGCTTCTGGTATGCCGAACTGCCAGGAGTCTGCGTTGTTTGCTCCTGGAATGCCTTCTGGATACTGCGTGCCTGCTCGATTGTCAAAGCGGTCTTGTAGTAGGAAAGTCCACCCAGCGTGAAGGGGCAGAAAGAGTGCAGGTCAACAGAGCCGCCTATGATACCTTCTGTGCGGCCGAGAAAAGCTGATGGCAATCGTAGACCCTCCAGGCTTATCTGATCAGCGATAACGCCATCAAGCACCAGCGTAACTGTGCACGGCTTACGAGAGAGGGTAGCGACGATGAAGTGATCCTCTCGCGGGAGCCATGATGAAATGTCGCTTGCCACTCGGACCATCCTGAGGTCCAGATCTACCACCTCAAAGCAGACGTGTGTATTCCAAAGCACACCGATACGGATGCGGCCACTTGGGTCGCCCGGTACACCGTACTCGATTATCGTCTTGGGCCACTTGGACGAATCCTTGAAGGGGAAAGAGAAACCACCACAGAAAATGCTCCATCCCGGCTCGGCCTCAATAGGTCTCCAGTTGGGGTCGGAGGGGATTCTCAGGTAGGAAACCTTTGGCTGTATCCCAGCACTGAGAATCAACTCGCTTGCCACCTTCTCATACCCGAGCGAAGAGGAGATCCCTTTGATATCAGCTACAAGGGGGTAGCGCTTCCGAATAACAGCAGGATCGATCTCGTGGAAGATAGGAACCAATCGTGTATCACCGCTTACGTGGAGGTTAAACGCCGCTTGTAGTTCACTGTTTGTCCACGCCTTGTCCAAGAAAGACGCGCTCAGAACCACAACGACGCGATTCGCGCGAACTCATCCCAGCGTTGATGGAAGCAGTAAGGCTCTGACCGAGACCAATTGAGTACTCATCATAGAAGATACTGGCACCGATACGTAACAGTTGATCGGCGAGGTCCCTAACAAAGCTACTCTTGTCCTCACTTGCATGGCAAATGAAGAAGTCCACACGACTGAAAGACTCTTGTCTCATTTCGCCTTCAATTGGCTTTCACTGGGCTAGTTACTCCAGACTCGATTACCGGTTATAGGTCACTCAGGCGTCTCGAAAGGTTTGCGTTACTGGCGCTGGGGCGGGCGTGGACTCTGTTTGGGAGCAGAAAAAACTCGAAGCCAGAAAAATGCTTGCCGTAGATGCCGCAGAATCCCCAGCGTCCAGTGCATTGTTCGGTGGCGCATAATTTTTCAACCGACTCTGGGTGCATAAGAATTGATATTGACAAGATTATTAAGTTCCCATAGTTTCAGCGACTCGCTGATGACTTGATAATAACCTTCTGCTGAAAATATATCGTGTTGCAAGAGTATATCTTTAATTTGGTTTGCAGCCATGTATTGTTTCGGGCGAGATAACTTGAAATCATTTTCAAACCTTGCGATTATTTTGCGAGACGGCCCATCTAAATCGTAATATTTCAGAAATCCCCACGCCATAATATATCGGAACACCATAAATTTGTCTTTGAATGGATTTTGAAAATCCTGATAGTAATCTTGGTTTTTGCGTAAAGCCTTTGTCTCCTTCTTTACTGTTTCCAAATATTTTGAATTGTAAGGCAAAAAACCATTTTCCTGAATGATTTTGTTGACAACGATATCTTCAATCATTGTTGCTAAAATGCTAATGCTGTCTGATTCTAATGTGGCTAACGTATGCTTTGGCTTGATTTGACAATAGCCCTTTGCGTAAGCAAGAAGACCATGTGTTGCTTCGTGCGCGATTGACTGCTCTATATCCTCGTCTTGTTGAAGCGCCTGAACAACTTCAATTAAGATATGAGTTGGATGTTCGGAAAAACGTGCCGTCATTCCTGATAAGTCAACATTCTGCACTGTTTGAATCAGGTTTTGACGCCCAGTTTCCTTCTCTACTTTTGCAATATAAACCTGAAGTTTATCTGATAGCAGAAACATAAATAATCTCACGCAATACTATTGTTCCGAAAACAATTTTTTGCAAGACAGCCACCCAACGAATTAAGGATTGATGCGGCGGGAAGAGCGAGAGTTGAAACAACGGACGCTTGCGCCGCCGCATCAAACCGAGTTGAACTACCTGTGCCACTTGTACCCCGCAGGGGCACGTAGTGGTACGTGTGCTGCGCAGCAGCGAGCCGCACGCAAGGGTACCATAGGCCAGCGCTTTGGGATTTGAATCCCCATCACACAGGCCGTATTACATAACCACATAGAAAGCCCACCGATAATCTATATGATTGTACACTTGGGGAGGGTTGTTATGCAAGCGAAATGGGGGGATTTTGTTGATCTTGATGGGGATGGCAGGATCGATTTCTGGATCAGAGGGCAGAAAAGGTGGGTTTGCCACCCAGCTCCTCCAAAATAGCTATGACATTCGCACATTCCAGGAGTTATTGGGCCACAAGGCTTGCCCTGAGCCTGCCTGCGGCACGCAGTGCTGTCGAAAGGATGTCAAAACCACCCTTACCCCTTTCCCCTTCCTATTGACAAATTAGAACATTTGTTTTATGTTTACTATGCTTCGAAGGAATCTCTTGGAGATCCTTGCCGCTTTTTCATTCGCACCTTGAAAACTGAAAATTCCGCAGGCCAGCCGCCCATCCCGATGGCCTTCTGGTAGGAGGTATTTGTTCCTCTTTTGTTCCGCGAAACAATTACCCCTCGCCTTCTCCCCTCTCCAAATGCGTCCTTGCATTTGGAGAGGGGCCGGGGGTGAGGTAGTCGTTCCTCCGTCGTTCCGCGGAACGACTACCCGAATTCCGAATACCCGAATACCGAATACCGAATACCGAATACCAATTCACCCCTTTTCAATCCGCCATAAGGAATCAACAATCTACAATCGCAACAATCGGGTTGTCCCTACCCCTGTCTTCGGTATAATGGGACTTCTATATACCACGGAAAAGGCCGCCTATGCCAACCAAGCTCAAGATCTGGATTGCCCTGCTCACCATCTATATCGTCTGGGGCAGCACCTACCTCGCCATCCGCTTTGCCGTCGAGACCATCCCTCCCTTTCTCATGGCTGGGACGCGTTTCTTGCTCGCCGGAGCCATCCTGTATATTTGGAGGCGTCTTGCCGGCGACCCTGCGCCCACCCGCGGCCAGTGGCTGCGGGCCTCAGGGGTCGGCTTGCTGCTCCTGCTGGGCGGCAATGGCCTCGTTTCGCTCGCGGAACAAAACGTCGCCTCCGGGATTGCTGCCCTGATCATCGGCTCCGTGCCCCTCTGGATGACCACCATTGAGGCTCTTCGCCCGGGTGGCATCCGCCCGAATATCCTCGGCATCCTGGGCTTGCTGGTCGGTTTTGGGGGCATTGCCCTGCTGGTTGCGCCTTCCCTGTTGAACGGGAACCCGGCTGCTTCCCATCCACTTGGGATCGTCACCCTGCTTTTTGCAGCCTTCTTTTGGTCTCTTGGCTCAATCTACAGCCGCCATGCCCGTCTCCCGGATTCCTCCCTGCTTTCCACCAGCATGGAGATGCTGGCCGGAGCTGCCGGGCTCTACCTGGTGGGGACGCTCGCGGGCGAATGGCGTCTGCTGGTACCAGCGAATGTCTCCGCCCGTTCTGGGCTCTCCCTGCTCTATTTGGTCTTGTTTGGGTCGATGGTTGGCTTCACGGCCTATGCCTGGTTGCTGCGCTCGGCTCCGGTTTCCCTGGTGGCTACCTATGCCTATGTGAACCCGGTTGTGGCAATTGTCCTGGGCAGCTTGTTGGCGCAGGAAACCCTGACCGTCCACGTCCTCATATCAGCCCTGATCATTATCGGTTCGGTCGTGTTGATCAATGCCTCCCCCCGTCTCAAGCCGCAGCCCCCTCCGACACGTTAACCTTGCGAAGGTTATATTTCAAAGAAAATTGCGAACATAGCCAGGATTTTCGCTCAAAAGGAATGCCTGGTCACGGCTAAACCTTCGCAAGGATGGTCGTTACCCACAACTCCCAAAGAACGGGGAGGTAGTCGGAAAAAACACAACAGACAAAAAAGCTTTTCCTTCGTGTTACTTCGTGTCCTTTGTGGTTAGGTATTTTTCCTCTTCACTTCCAGCACCGCGATCTTCGTCGAATGGTTGAACGGGCTCGGGTCCGTGACCGGTATACCGCGGCGGGTCTCCGGGTAGCCGGTGAAATCCTCCGGCACCGGGATCAGCTCTGCGATCTTCAGATAACCATCTGCGCATAGTCTTTTGAGCGCTTCCAGGGTTTCCTTTCCGCTGACGAACAAAGCGTTGTTGATGGAAACCAGCCAGCCGCCATCATTGACCAGCGGGCGGACCTTGTTGATCAACCGGGCGCTGTCCGTGTTCAGGTCCAGCCTGCCCTGGGAAGTCGCTGAAAAAAACGGCGGGTCGATAAAAACGCAGTCGAAGCGTTCGCCCGCGCGCTTCATCCGGCTGACCAGGTTCCAGAAATCCCCAGCCAGAAAATCTTTCTTTTGGATCGGGAAACCGTTCAGGGTGTAGCTCGTCTTGGCAACGTTGAGGAACTGCCGGTTCAAGTCCAGCTGGACCACCCGGCTTGCCCCGCCTGCCAGTGCGGCCACGCCCAGGCTGCCGGTATAGGCAAAGGTGTTCAGGACGGTCTTCCCATGCAGGTGCTCTTTGGCCCACTGCCGCAGGTTGCGCGTGTCCAGGTACAGGCTGGCGTCCTGGTGCATGCACAGGTCAAGCGCATACCAGGCCCCGTTTTCCTGAACTTTCCTGTCCGGCGCCTCCCCGAAAAGCAGCTTCCCGTGCTTCTCCTCCGTCCTTGAACTGTTCCGGGTCTTGACCAGCGCACAGCGCAGCCAGGGCAGGCGCTCCCGCAGGAAGGATAGCGCCTCCTCGATCACTGGAACACCTTCTTCCGGGATTTCGGCATAATTCTGCAGCACCAGCGTCCCCGCGTACAGGTCGATTACCAGTTCAGGCCGCCCCTCCAGAAACCCGTTGAACAGCCGCAGGGCAGTCTTGTGCTCGGTGTCGAATAAACCTTCCCGGGCTGAAACGGCTTTCTCAAGGATTAAGGGGATTGCTTCCTGTATCATTTTTCCGCTCAACTTTAACCAATTCTGGTTGTGAACTGGGACTTTATTCTTCCAGCCGGCCTTGGCCGGCTTTGTTTGTGAGCCTGGGGTTTCAACCCCAGCGACTTTATTCTCTTCGTGGCCCTTTGTGTCCTTTGTGTTAAGATCTTTTTCTCTAATTACATGGCAGCCGCTTCGGGCTGGGCTTCGACCCTTCCTGCCACCCAGCCTTCATAGACCCGCAGGAAGACCACTCCGCCGAGGATAAGCAGTCCGCCGCCCACCTGTTCCCAGCTGAGCCGTTCGCCCAGCAGGAAATAAGCGATCGTTGCAGTGAAAGCCGGTTCCAGGGAGACGATCAGGTTGGCCACGCTGGCAGGCAGGAGCGTCAGGCTGAAGTTGTACATCCCATACCCGGCGAGCGTTGGTCCGATTGCCAGCAGGAGCAGAATGCCCCAACTGGTCCAGGAATTCCCCAGCCAGAGGAAATCCGCCGGATGGTGGATCGCTCCGGGTAGAAAGCCTTCTCCCAGCAGATTGAAAGCCAGCATGAAGGCCGCCGCAAACCCGAACGTATATACCATTGCGGTCCAGGTGTTCAGACCGCGCTTTGAGGCCGAGCGGCCCATCAGGCTGTAGATGGCGTAGAAAAGGCCGGAGAGGATTCCGGTGATGATCCCCACCAGGTTAACTCGCCAGGCAGCCGGATCCAGTGCGCCCGAGACAAGCACGCAGCCTGCCAGGCTGAGTGCCACGGCCAGCAGCTTGGCCCAGCCCAGCTCCTCTTTCAAGAGCCGCCAGCCCAGCAGGGCGGTGAATCCTGTCGAGCAATAGGCCAGCACCGTTGAAACCGCCGCACCATTCAGAGCGACCGAGAGCGTCCAGGAAGAATTGAAGCATGCCAGCGCCAGGCCATACAGCACCAGGTAGCGCAGGGCTGCGCGGTTGACCTGCAGCAATGCCGGTCGCAGCACTCCCAGGGCGATCAGCATGCTCAGGGCCACAAACACCTCCCGCCAGAAGGCCAGCACAAGCGCAGGCAGGTGGGTCGTCTGGGTGAGATACCGAATAAAGATCGCCGTGGTTGAAAGGATGACCGCGCTGGATAGTGCCACCGTATAGCCGCGTGTCAGGTGGGTCGTATTGAAGGCAGGATTGGACATGGCCTGATTGTAGGGAATAACTACTAAATTGTATAGAGCAAGTTCGCGTGTCATTGCGAGCGAGCGCACTTCTGCGAGCGAATTAATCCCCTCTCCCCTTCTCCGTGTCCCCGTGTCCCCGTGTCTCCGTGTCTCCCCGTCTCCCCCTCCCCCTATCCCTTTCCCGCCACGAAGATTAATTCCCCGGGGTACTTCGACCCATACGGGCTCCTGTCATAGTCCCCGTAAAGCTGCTCCACCTCGAACCCGGCGCGCACCAGCAGGTGCTCCGCCTCAAAGCGGAACAGGTACCGCATCGGGAAGGCCTGCACCAGGCGCTCCCGGCGGCCATCCGGATGGGTCACGTAGTGGATCAGCTCCACGAAATTGATCTGGTTGGCGACGTCCCTCGCAACAGTGGCATTCCGGCGGATCACCTTCCGTCCGTCCGGCATGCTGAACTCCGGTTCTTCACCCATTTCCTCCCCAAAATTCTTTTTGGCCAGCGCTTCCATGGAGGGGTTAAAGATGTCCAATATCAGCCTGCCGCCCTCAGCCAGGTGCTGGCGGATGCAGCCCAGGCAGGCCAGTTGGTCTTCAACCGTAGTCAGGTGCTGGAAGGGGCGGAAGGGCAGGGTGATCAGTTGAAAGGCCTGGTCCAGCGTAAAATGGCGCATATCCCCCTGCACTAGTCGGACCCTTGCACGGACCTCTTCCGTTTCGGCCTCCAACTTTTCCCGGCAGATCTCCAGCATGTGCGGCGACAGGTCCAGCCCGGTGATCTCGAATCCAGCCCGGGCGGTCGGGATCAGCACCCGTCCCGTGCCGCAGCCCACCTCCAGCACCGGCCCGCCGGATTCCCTGGCCATCTCCACATAGAACGCCACATCCTGGCGTTCTCGGTATGGCACCACGTAATCGTAAAGTTCTGCGATGGGCTTGTATTCGTCATAAGTTTCCGGTTTTTCCATCAGGGCCTCCTCCTTACGTAGTGACGACTTTAGTCGTCCGTCTCTTTCCTTGGTGATCCTTCGTGGCCTTTGTGTTGAGAGTTTTCCGCTTTTACAGCCTTATTTTATCCCAAGCGTCTCATTCCTCTCCAGCCGCGTGATCGCTTCCTGGATGCGCCTTTGGCGGGTCTCTTCCTTCTTGGCGTCCGAGATCCAACCGATATAGTTGCGCTGGTGTGAAGGGGCCAGTTTTTGAAAATTCTCCCAGGCTGTGGGGCTGGTCATTAACCCTTCCTTCAACCAGTCCGGCAGGGGCAGGGTGGGCCGTTTCGGCCGTGCCGGCTGGGCTTTCGTCAGATCGAATTCCACCTTCGCCAGCCCGGCCTCGGTCATGCGCCCTTCCTGGACCAGCTTTGCCACCAGGTGCTTGTTCAGCTCGGACCATTTGCTCCCCTTCCGGCGCGGGTTGAACTTGCGGGCATATTTCTCTTCATCTATTTTCTGAATGATGCTGTCAATCCAGCCGAAACACAGCGCCTCTTCCAGCGAATCCTGGTACGAAATGCTCGTTTTACTGCTGCCGGCTTTGTAATAGACCAGCCAGACTTCGCTTTCTTCCACCCCATGTTCGGCCAGCCACTCGCGCCAGGCTGCCCGGTCGGGGGCGTGAAAAGTTTGTGTGATTTTCATGCCGCCAGTATAGTGCAACGTGGCATCCACGGCAATAGGTTACTGTGATGATCGTGAAGATCAAGACCTTCCTGGATGACCGCTTATCTGCTTCAATGCCATGGATGCTATAATATGCCCGCCTCCAGGTGGATAGGAATTCATGAACCCCTTGCCAGCCATTCCAGACGCCTTCCAACCCGATTTCGAAAAGATGTGGCAATCAGCCTGCCGGGTGTGTGATAACATCCGTGCGTTTCAACCCGATTTGCTCCTGGTATTGATGCATTCCGGCTGGGGATCTGTTTTTGCAGACCAGGTTCTCTGGTCGCAGACACAATCTCCGCCTTTTCCACCCGTAGCGCCACTATGTGTGCTCCTGGCCGGCAGGCTTGTGAGATAAGGCATTCAATGGAATACCCGCAGATCTTGCTCCCAATTCTAGAAGAGCTGTATCGCTTCGGAAAACAGATTTGTACTGAAGTTGAGAACTTCCAACCCGATCTTGTGATTGGCCTGGCTCATTCGGGCTGGATGCCGGTGACAGTGGCGCGCACGCTATGGTCAGATACCCGCAAGAAGGCCTTTCCGCCCGCTCTTCGCACCAACATCGGTCAGGAAAAGCACACCATCTACAAAGAGCGATTCAAGCCCTCAATGCCTGCCTATTGCTGCGGTGAATGTTGCAGTGGGAGCGATGACAGGCTCGGGCATTACCTGGCCTGGATCGCCGATCAAGAATCCTGGCAGTATGCTTTGCATAATCAGGTCCAGTCGGTTCACCGGGAAGATCCCGAACGGATAATGGTGGTGGATGATCTATTTGGGGGCTACCGGACCTGTTTTATCGCCCTGGGCCTTCTGGATATGCTTTACCCCCGCGCAGAGGCTTGCATGATCGCGGGTGATAAGGATCTGACCAATGATTTTGTGGATGCCTGGATTCTGCAATTTGTACCGGCGCTTGGTGGTGAGATTGCTCAAGACTCTTCCAAAAAAAGTCGCGCCCGGTATTCTTCTCCCTGGCATGAACTGCTCAAGCCATTGATCACAGGCAGTGAGGACATTGTTCCCGAAAGCCTTGACTGGCAACCCTTGCACTCTGGATCCCCTGCCGTTCAGAAGTTGAGGGGAATCGCCACACCTGATACTATTCTGGCTGCGCCCGCCTGGGCGGCTTCACTGGCCTGCCGATATGCCCTCGGGCGCTTGAGAGGAGAGATCAAACCCACCGGGATACCTGAGGATTATGACCATTTTCAGCTCCGTGCTCCTCTAAAGATCGAGCCTGCCGAACGCCTCTTCCGGCAAGCCTGGCTCAAAAATGGTATTACTCGAAAGGATATCTTCCAGGCTTACGGTTCCCTTCCAGGTGGATTGGCGGAGGGACTCCGGCATGTGAAAAGGTTTGCACATGCGCATGGACACGGCCGGGGGGTGGTCTATATGCCGGATGAAGCAACTGATTCGTGGGTCACAGCCTACGACCCTCCTCATCCTTCCGGCGGTGACTCGGAGCGCTTAAAGATCAGCGGCTTTGCTGAATTCATCCCTGGCCAATTGTGGGCTGGCGTTTACCCGCATTTCGAATATTCCCTTCAACCCGGGGTCTGCTTAAAACAGCTTGAGATGTGCAAAGACCTTTTGAGTCGCGGCGTGCATTGTTTCCTGGATCTGACCACACCTGTAGAATTTCATGCCCGCTGGCCCTACCAGGAAGGGCTTAAGCAGGCAAGCCAGGAGTTGGGGCTGGAGGCAGAACACCTCCATTTTCCATTGGGATTTCGCGCCGCGCCAACCCGCCCACAAATGTCAGCCTTGCTTCAAAAGATTGGAACGAGCCTGGATGCAGGCCTGGGAGTATATATTCATGCCGGGCATAATCTGGAAGGCCGCGTGCCGGTGGTCCTGGCTTGCCTCCTGGTTGATCAGGGTTATGCACCGCCGCAAGCTCTTTCCCGGGTGACGGATTTTTGGCTCCAGACACTACCCTACCTGATCCGGCTGCCGTTATCAGACCGGCAGCGACAATTTGTGATGTGCTGGAAGAAGCGGTAAACCGCCTCGGGAAAAACCATACTATAATAAATTAACTTGCAATTTCCTTGACCTGAAAAGGGAGCTGCCATGGCTACACTTTCCGACCAACAGCGCTACGAAGAGCTTAAACAGCAAATTCACTTCCACAACTACCGCTACCATGTGATGGACGATCCGGTCATCAGCGACCTCGAGTATGACCGCCTGCTGGTTGAACTGCGCCGGATCGAGGCGGATCACCCGGACTGGGTCACCGCCGATTCTCCCACCCAGCGCGCCGGGGCGGTGGTTTCCGATAAGTTTGCGAAGGTCCGCCACCCGCGCCCGATCCTCAGTCTGGCGAATGCCTTCGGTGCTGAGGATGCGCGTGCCTGGTACGATCGTGTTTGCAAGCTGGACGACCGGGTGGGAAAAACGCAGTTCGTCGTCGAGCCGAAGATCGATGGTCTGAGTGTGGTCCTGCATTACCGGGGTGGTATCTTCGTCCAGGGTGCCACGCGCGGCGATGGGGAGATTGGCGAGGATATCACGGCGAATTTACGAACGGTCAAGGCAATCCCGCTCAGAATACCGGTTCAAAGATCTGACCACGGACCGCTGACCGTAGACCATGCTGGTTCGGGGCAGTTTTCCATTTTCGAAGGCTCCAGACCATCGTCTATTGTCCATGGTCCGCCGTCCTATCTCGTCGTTCGCGGCGAAGTCTTCATCCCCGTCAAGGAATTCGAAAAGCTCAACCGGAAACTGGAAGAAGCCGGTGAAAAAACCTATCTCAACCCGCGCAATACCGCCGCCGGATCCCTGCGCCAGCTCGACCCGTCCATCACGGCCTCCCGCCCCCTGACCCTGTTGGTATATCAAATTGTCTACTGGGAGAACAACCCTCCAGCTTCTCAAATACCTCAGACACTGCAGACACCTCAGGTCCCTCTTTTTCAATGGGATCTTCTCCAATACCTGAAATCTCTCGGTTTCCCCGTCACCGACGCGGCTCAGCGTTTCAACAACATCGATGATGCCATTGCCTACACCCAGACCTGGGACAAGCGCCGCGACGAACTGCCCTATGAGGCGGACGGCATGGTCATTAAGATCGATGATCTTGAACTGGCCGCTGAACTGGGCTTCGTTGGCAAGGATCCACGCGGCGCCATTGCCTTTAAGTTCCCCGCGCGCGAAGTAACCACAAAACTGGTCGGCATTGAGGTTGAGGTCGGCCGCACCGGTGTGCTGACACCGCGTGCTGCCCTGGAACCGGTGGAGATCAATGGCGTGATCGTTAAAAATGCCACCTTGCACAACTTCGACTATATCGCCGAGAAGGACATTCGCTTGGGTGACCGGGTGTTGGTCAAGCGTGCCGGCGAGGTCATCCCCTACGTCATCGGCCCGGTTGTCGACCTGCGCAGCGGCGTGGAGAAACCTTACATTCCTCCTGCAACCTGTCCTGCCTGCGGCCAACCGGTGGAGCATTTCGAGGGCGAGGTGGCCTGGTACTGTGTCAACGCCGCCTGCCCGGCCCAACTGGTGCGCAACGTGGAACATTTCGTCTCCAAAGGCGCCATGGACATTAATGGGATGGGCATCAAGATCGTCGAGAAATTGATTGAGACCGGCGCGGTCAAGGATGTGGCCGATATCTATACCCTCAAGCGCGCAGACATCCTGGATGCTGTTACCAAGAAGGACCGCAAGACCGAAAAAGAGCCGCCCGGCAAGATCGCTGATAACCTCCTGGCTGCTATTGAGACCTCCAGGCAGCAGCCGCTCAGCCGCCTGCTGACAGCCCTGGGCGTGCGTGGCGTGGGCGAGGTTTCGGCGGTCGACCTGAGCCGCGCCTTCCCTTCGCTTGATCTTCTGGCAAAAGCCAGTGTCGACCAGTTGCAAATGGTCTCGGGTGTCGGCCCCAATATTGCAGAAGGCATTGTGGATTGGTTCGGGCGTCCCCGCAATCGAAAAGTGCTGGAGAAACTCAAGACTGCCGGTGTCTGGCCCACTGTATCGTCCGCCATCAGCCGTCCATTGTCCGGTCCCTTCTCGGGCATGACCTTTGTAGTAACTGGTACCCTGCCAACCTTCAGCCGGGAGGACGCGAAGGAGTTCATCGAACAGCACGGCGGCAAGGTAACCGATAGCGTCAGCAAAAACACCAGCTACCTCGTACTGGGTAAAGCGCCGGGCTCCAAGCTGCAAAAGGCGCAGGCCTTGGGGGTGAAGGTGATTGGTGAAGAAGAGTTGAGAAAGCTGGTTGGTTGAAAATGGACTTCCGAAGTTTTCGAAAACTTCGGAAGTCTGTTTGTCTTGGCAGCGGAATGACAATTTCTTATTATCGTCATTTTGCATGCCCAAGAAAGATCAAGGTGCGGACAACCGATTGCGGTGGAAGCTCCGGCTCTCCTGCCAGGTCAGCAATTCATTCAACAACCAGGCCATCAACCCCAACAAGGTTATCAGTCTAGAGGCTGGCATCAGGTGCAGCCCGTCGCGAATCGGAGTGCTGTCGCCTGATGCCATTATTGGGTGGCAGTACAGTTTTAAGCTTCCTGATTGCAATCGACCCTGGAGTTCATTCCTGCGGGAATTATTGTTGGGAATGGACGGCCTACTTCAGGAGACGCTTCGCAGACAACTGCCAGTGTCTTGCCAGTACCGCTATGGCGAGCAGAACCAGCGCCAGCGGGGCATAGATATACAACGGGCTGTCCGGTGTCAGCCCTGCAAAATCGAGGGGAGATACCTTCCTTGTGAGCGCATACATCCAAACCACATAAACCGCTTCAAAGGTTTTACCGGAGCCGGTCAATGTGCCAAGAACAAGCGCCAGCGTGGGGATAAAGGCTGAGCCGATCAGCCAGCCTAAAGCACTGACTGTTTCACCCAGGAGAATGAACTTGATCAGCGCACCGGCGCCCATAGCCGCGATAACAACAAATGCAGAGAGCCAGGCGGCGGGCAGCTGGTTGGCGATCGGATGCGGGGCGGTGAAAACGATCTGGCGCGTATCGAAGCGATTCTCACGACAGCCGAGTCCACTTAGGATGAGGATAGGCCAGACCCAGGCGGCAAGTAGTAGGGAACGAGTCACTCCGAGAGGAGTGAACAACTGGGCGACTACCAACCCGAGGGCGATGACGTACCACCACCAGCGCTGACCTTTCATGAATAGTTTCAATTCAGCGAGAAAGAGGGCGCCGAAGCGGAAACGGGTGCGGGTGCGGGCAAGGGGTGTCAGATGAACATTTGGTACATGGATGGCTGCGCTGGCAGCGGTGGGTTGAGGGGCGATTGACCTGGTTTTCGTCTGTTTGATGCGCAGGAGACGCGCCGGGTTGAAACGGTCAAAGAAAAGGGCGGATACCATCACCAGTCCTGCTGCGATGGCGAGGAAAAACAAACGGGATAGTAAGATGTCTGCCGTCCATGAAACGCCGTTCCAGAGAAAGAGCTGGGGGTCCGCCAAAGAGGTGCCGCCAATAAACCCAAATATGCCCGCGCTTCCAGGATAGGCGGCAGTTGCGGCACGCTGTATGCTGTCCCCGATAATCTGCCAGCCATTAAAATCCATGTAAGGGTTGATGGGTGTTCCCGGCTTTCTGAAGGCAGAGCTCAAGGGGCTGGCGGATATGGCAACAATGAAAACGAAAAAGTAGGCGACGTTTCCCAGCCCGCCGCGCAGCCAGCTGACCGACTCAAACAGCACCGCTAGAGCGGCCACCAACCCCACACACGGCAGGGCGATGATTAAGAGCGGGGCAGCCAGCGCTGCCAGGTCGAACCTTGCGACACCAGCCAGTAGGTTCATCACGATCCCTTCGAGCAGCAGAATGAGGATGGTGAGCCCCAGTATGGCGAAGTTGCTCAGCCATTTCCCCAACATGTACATCGGACGGTTGAGCGGCGTGGTTGCCATGATCTGCCCGACGCCGGTGGTGTAATCTCGGTTGACCGAGCCTTTGACAATGTAAAAGCCCACCAGGCTCAGCGTGGTCGTGACGGTCACGGTCATGATGCCGCCGGCCCAGGCGGAGTTGACGATGCCGACCTTATCAGGCGACACGAGCATGCGAAACTGCCCGCTGGCGGAGAGATAGCCGATCCAGACCACCAACCCGAGCATGATGAGAAAACCATAGCGGCGGATACGCTCCAGGAAGTCGGCGCGCGCCAGATGGTAGAGGATGCGCAGGGTGCTCATTGTTTCACCCCCTGCTCGGAAACGAGATAGAGATAAGCATCCTCGAGGCTGGGGGTGTCAGGCTGCGCCTCGGGTGTGGGCGCTGAATCGCTCACTACCCGCACCTGGACGCCATTATCGTGGCGGATGACGCCGCTGATGAGGTACTTCTGCTTGAGCAATGTCAGGTCATTGGAGGGGATGATCCACTGCCAGACCTTTCCCTCCATCAACTGCAGTAGTTTCTCCGGCGTGGCATACTGGATCTTGCGCCCCTTGTTGATGACGACAATTTCAGTCGCCGTGGCCTCCACATCCGAGACGATGTGCGTGGAGAGCAGGATGATGCGCGCGCCGGATAGATCGGAGAGCAGGTTGCGGAAGCGCACCCGTTCCTCGGGGTCCAGACCTACGGTGGGTTCGTCCACAATCAATAACTGCGGATCGTTGAGCAGTGCCTGGGCAATGCCGACGCGCTGTTTCATCCCGCCGGAGTATCCGCCCAGCGGTCGTTTGGCGGCGTTGACCAGGTTGACCACCACCAGCAGTTCTTCAATGCGGCGGTGGGCGGTTTTGGCGTCCATGCCCTTGATGGCAGCTATGTATTCGAGGAATTCCTTGCCGGTCAGGTTGGGGTAGATGCCGAAATCCTGGGGCAGGTAGCCGAGCACCGCGCGCAGCGTGTCCGGTGATTTGACGATATCGGTGTCATTCCACTTGACCGTACCTTCGGTTGGCTGCGTGATGGTGGCCAGCATGCGCATCAGCGTGGACTTGCCCGCGCCGTTCGGCCCGAGCAAACCGATCACGCCAGGCGTGAGCTCGAGATCGAAATCCCGCAGTCCCCAGAAGTCACGCCGGTATTGCTTGGAAAGATGGGAAATGGATAGTTTCATTTTTTTCATTGCTCCTTTCTCTATCGCTTCAAGACTATGGTTTGATATATTGAAGTCCATATAAAACCTGCTCTTACGCTATTTGGCTGAACTCCTCGAATGGAATCCAGTCTGCTCTATCCGTGACAATATTTTCTGCCACCTGGATCACGCCTATTTTTTGAGCACAATCAAATTCGATTAATAGGACTTGTTGTTTGGCTGACCAGTAGTTGTACTGGTCCTCGGTCAACTGGAGCCTGGGCTGCAGCTCTTTCAAGGCGTGCGGGAGTTCTTCGTCCAAACCGTTGATAAAGAAGGAAACGCGCACCACAATGGCTTTTACACGCAGTGCATGGTCATCCTTGTCTCTCAGGAAGTACAGGCTGTCACCCTGGCTCACCGGGCACAGGCTTGATTGTGAAGACTTGATTTCTCTTACAAGCATGCATTTAACTCCGCTAAGGATTTTCTCTAGCTCGCCTGCGTGTGTATCGAGAAAAACAAGGTAATTCATAAAAGCTATTCCTCAGATCGGATGATTGAAATCCATGTACACTATAAAAGAAACACTCCCCGGGCGCATCCGTCCTCCGGGGAGTTGCAGGGTATCCTTTGGATTGTATTTTTTCTTATACTAAAGTATCAGTAGTTAGTCGAAATGATTGCTAAGATTTTGTTGGCCGTCGCTCACAAACCGGTCTTGTTCAAATAAAAAAGCCGAAGACAACCTCCTGGCCGTCTTCGGCAGTTCTTGAACTGGCTTTCGTGCCAGCACTGTTATTCGCTGTATCCCTTACTGGTCTTTCAATGCTTTGGCTCGCTCGGTCCCAGGTTGGTGCATGAAGTAGCTGAAATAACCTTCCGCGTCGCCTGAGTCGGGACTGCCCTTCTCGGTCTCGAAGAACTCAATGAATGGTTCATTCTTCACTGCGTAGTCCGACGTGAGCATATCTTTATAACCGGTTTGCCGAAGCAGGACGGTCTTGAGGAAAGCGATCATATACTGGCTGGTCAGGTTTTCAACTTCTACTGCTGATATTGACTCTGGCGGGCACATATTCGGTAATGCCGCGTCGCGCAATTGAGCATCGATGCTCCCCTTGTCATACAGGACATGGATATATGCGCAACTGCTCGTGAACGCATTATGGTTGGCATAGGCGACATCCACCCGGTAGTTGGGATGGCCCTGGATGGCGGCATGCGGCCTGGCTATCATAGTTTCAAAGTTGAGATTCGTTTGAAGTGTGAGCTTCATTGATTCCCAGGTGCTCCATTCCTCTCCAATCACCATACTTGGGATCTTGATGCTGGCCAACTCAGCCCAGTGGAGGGCGTAACTGGTCGCATCGATTGGAACGATCGCCTTAATGCGCGCATCCGGCAGGATGGATATACAGAGTTCAGGCGGGAGGTTGGTCGATTCCGGGATCATCGTCCATTCACAAGTATTCTCGTCTCCACCTGCCAGCGCCAGGGCAGCCAGCCCGCCCACGGAGTGCCCTGCAACGGCAATCCTATCCGGCCGGATTGCGCCGGAAAGCAGGCCGCCGGGTTGCTGCGAGTCTGCCACCAGCCGGGTCATCAAGTACTGGATGTCCCTGGTTCGCTCGACGTAGATCCCGATCATATACGCCTCACCGGTCGAATAAAACTCCGGTTGTCTCGAGGCGCTTATTTGATCGTCGATGGTGGTCGGGACGGCAACCATGAAGCCGTGGCTGGCCAGGCGTGTGCCAATGTGAACATAGGCGAGCGAATTGGATTGGGCGCCAGGGGAGAAGACGACCAGCGGGAAAGGGCCATGATTCGAAGCAGCCACTTCCTGGTAGGCCGGGTCGATGTCATAAGCCTCAAAATCAGTAGAAGAGGCTTCCGCCACGTTACCTAATGCGTTCAGTTTCAACAGTTTCATTGGGTAGACTGCCGGCAGCATCGGGTTTCCGTTGTTATCGGGATCGGCCGGGTACCAGATATAGGTCGTGATGGGCCGAGGCCCCCCGCTGAAGTCGCTCCGGGTGCTGTCTTGGTACGTATACGCCACAAACCCGACCTTGTACGGGCCGGTCTGATCCGCCGGTGCGCTGGCGGCCGCTTGGACTACCAGGCGGATACCGATCGCGGCGGCAACAAGTGCGACAATGCAGAGTGAGATGATGATCCATTTCTTTTTCATTTTGAGCCTCCTTAGGTTCATTGAAAAGGTAAAGAATTCTGTTTCTACTATAAAAGAGAAACTCCCCGGGCGCATCCATCCGCCGAGGAGTAGTTGTGGGGCATCCTTTGGACTATATTTTTTCTTATACCAAAGTAGGATTACCTTCATAAAGTAACGATTTTATGCTTGAGCGCATACGCGCTGGCCTCTGCCCGGCTGGATACCTGCAGCTTCGAGAGGATGCTGCTGATGTGGGCTTTCACGGTGGCGAGGCTGATCACCAGTGCCTCCGCAATCTGCTGGTTGCTCTCACCCTGCACAACCAGGTTCAATACTTCCCGCTCACGTAGGGTCAGGTCGAAGGCAGGCTGTTCCGTTGGGCGGGTGGCTTGAACAAGCACCCTGGCGGCTTCGGGGGAAAGCGTCGATCTGCCCGAAACCGCCTCCCGGATGGCCTTTGCCAGTTCATCGGAGGTGACATTCTTGATCAAATAGCTGATTGCTCCGGCTGCCAGCACGCCTTGCACCAGCCGCTCATCTTCGAAGCTGGTCATGGCGATGATCTTGATTTTCGGGTAATCGGCTAATATCGCCCGCGTTGCCGCGATGCCATCCATCTCCGGCATCATCAGGTCCATCAGGATCACATCCGGCTGCATTTGATGACATAGCTGGATGGCTTCCAGGCCGTTTTTTGCTTCCCCCACCAGTTCCAGATCATCATAAGCTCTCAGGAATGTGGCCAGGCCGCTGCGAACCACATTATGATCATCCACCAACAACACCTGAATAATCTGAGAAGTATTCATCGGTTCAATCCTTCCATGTCGATCTCCAGTCCAGCTCAACGGTTGTCCCCTGGCCTGGCTGGCTTTCAATCTTCAAGCTTGCTCCAATTGAATTGGCCCGCTCGCGCATGATCGCGATCCCCAGGTGCTCAGGGGTGATTGAGTTGGGCTCAAAACCAAGCCCATCGTCTTTGATTAGCAGGTGCATTTGGCCGGGCAGGCATTCCAAATGCAGTTCAACCTGCCGGGCGCCTGAATGTTTGGCGATGTTATTGAGTGTCTCCTGGGCTACCCGGTAAAAAACGATCTTCACTTCATGGGTCAGCGCGCATCCCCCCTGTATATCCAGGGAAACCGGAACCCGGACGCGGCCGATAAAGGCATCTGCCAGTTGGGTAAGCAGGGATTTGAGATCTGAACGCTCCAGAGACTCGGGACGCATCTCCAGTAGCAAGGTCCTCATTTCTGCCAGCGCACCACGCGTCAACTGGCGCAGCTCCTCCAGGTTCTGCAATCCTTCATCTGGATTGCGTTTCCAGATGCGCGGGATCACATCCGCGATCAGGTTGGCAGAAAACAGGGTCTGTGTGACCGCATCATGCAGCTCACGCGCCAGGCGGTTCCGCTCCGCCGCAATCGCCGTTTGTTCTGCCTGTTCATACAAAAGGGCATTCTCCATGGCGACACCGATCTGCTTGCTAATCGAGCTCAATAAGGAGAGTTCCTCGGGGGACGGTGTGCCCGCTGCGCGCTTCCCCAAAAGAAAGAAACCCAGCTCGCGTCCCTTCGTAGAGAGCGGAACATAAACCAGCTGGTGGAAGCCGAGCTGTGCTAATTCGTCCTTTAGTATTTTATCCTGGAAGTCTTCAATCCCCAAAGTGGTGACTTCTTTCGGGTAAACCGGGGCTCTCTGGCTCGTGCTGGTGTATCGATTTACGAGATCAACGGCAGCAGCTGGCTCGAAGCCCCGGTGAGCCATCAAGACGGTTGCGCTTGGATCTGATTCAAACTTGAAGGCCGATCCGGCGTCATACCCCATCTGCTCGACCGTTTTATTAAGCGCATCGGAGAGAATTTCCTGGATATCCAATGACTGGCTGACCACCGAGAGTATTGAGTTCATAATCCCCAGTTCACGCGTACGGTCGGCGACTTTTTTCTCCAGGGATGAATAGGATTCGTCCAATTCTGAAGACATCAGGTTGAATTGGTTGGCCAGGGTTTCGATTTCGTCACCTGTTTTGACTTCAATCCGCTGCTTGAACTGGCCCGCCGTCACCTGCCCGGCGGCATGGATCAGGTTGTTTATCGGATCGGTGATGTGCCGGACGCCGTAAGCGGTCACCAGCACCGGCACGATCACTCCCAACGCCAGCAAGACCAAAAGAAGCCTCTGGTAGGGTAGGGTAGGCTGCATGATCCCGGTCCGGCTCTGCTCAGAAACGAGAATCCAATAGATACTGGGATCCTTATTACGAACCAATGAACTATAACTAATTACCTTGTCCTCCAGCCCATTTTGGAACCGGATACTCTTACTCTCACTTTGAAGGAGCTGTTGTATGGAGGCTTCTTTAGATAAATCTCTACCCAGTTGTGCTAAATCGGGGGAAAAAACGATGCGCCGGTTTGCATCGAGGATATACACATTCTGGCCAAGAGACAAGCTATTTACGGTAGTGTAGAGAATGTTCTGTTCATTTGGCTTAATGGCTAAGCAATAATATCCCGCTCCAATAAATTCAATCAATTGGTTGTGCATCGGCCAGATGACACAAACAATCTCTGCCTCGCCCGTCCCGATGGATTGAATATTAGTAATTGGGCCTCCACCTGGAGGATTGTCGCGCACATAACGAAACTGGGAGGTGCCGGACCAGTCCTGGCCAATCAGCTCCGGTTGTTCGGGTTGTGTTTTGAATACTATTCCATGTTGATCGACAAAATAAATTCCCCCATCAAATACAGACAGGTTCGGTGTGCGGTCCAGGATATTTTGGGCCCGGACTTCAAGTGATAATTCCGGTTTCGTATCGATATTCAGGATAATTGCTTGCAGTGAAGGATTAATTAGATTATTGAGCGCATCGGCGGCCTGAATCACTTTTGTATTAAGAATCTCCACATCCTGCTTGACGGCCAGGTCTCCCAGCACTTTTTGGTAAGAATAGAAAGTAAACCAGGCCACAGCTGAGAGGATGATCACCGTAGGCACGAAAGACCAGGCGATGATTTTGGCCCGCAGGCTGTTCCACCATTTCTTTTTCATCCTTACTCCTAGATCATCGTTATGATGTAAGAAAAGGAATTGCCTATTTACTTGTTTACGATGGCTGCAATGGGGGTTCTTGTCAATCATAGCACAATTTTTTTCCAGACAACATTGTTTTTGATCCTATTCAGCCTTCCTGGTTCTATCTATTCCCATTTCGCGAAATGAAGAATCCTCACTATCTCTGTTGCCAGGTCTTGATCGTCCCTTTTTTTCATTATCCATCCAATCTCCTTATGCTATTCTAGTATCCTTATGCTATGATACAGGGATTACTTACAGATTATCGGTGAACGCAAAAGGAGCCCGCCATGTCAAAACCCATCCACCAAACCATTATCTTCAAGGTCTCCCCACACGAAGTGTATGAGGCCTTGATGGACTCGAAGAAACATGCCGCCTTTAGCGGCGGGAAGGCCAGGATTAGCCGGAAGGTCGGCGGCGCGATCATGGCGTACGACGATTACATAACCGGGAAGAATGTCGAACTCATCCCCGACCTAAAAATCGTACAGACCTGGCGCGCAGTAGACTGGCCGGAAGGCTACTACTCGCGCGTGGTCTTTCTGTTCACTGCCGTCCCGGAAGGCACGCGTCTCGATTTCACCCATACGGATGTTCCGGAGGGCACGGAAGAAGAATTCACCCAGGGTTGGATCGACAATTACTGGGAGCCGATGAAGGTCTTTTTGGAGAAGTAACCCGGAGCTTATGAACAAATTCTTTTTAAAGACCTTCATGGCGCTGAATACCTTTGCCATCCGGGCCAGCCGGGGGCGCCTCGGCAGCCAGCTGGGTACGCAGACCATCCTGCTGTTGCACACGGTTGGCCGCAAATCCGGGAGGCAGCATGTCACACCCATCGCCTATTTCCAATTAGATGGGGATTATTTCCTGGTTGGATCCAACTGGGGCAAGCCGCAAAATGCTTCCTGGTACCATAACCTGCTGGCACAGCCGCACACGCTCATCGAGGTGAAAGGGAAGGAGATCTCCGTGCAGGCGCAGGAGGCGGAAGGGGAGGAATGCGAGCGGCTGTGGAAATATGCCATCGAACACCATCCGCCGTATTTGCATTACAAGGAAATGACAAAGAGGAAGATCCCGATTGTGATATTAAAGCCGATTGACACTTGAAGGAGGTTGCAAACCCATGAGTCTCTTTGATACCCTGCCGGTCGGTCATCCGGAAACCGTCCATGACTGGGCCGCCTTCCGCGAACTGCACCGCCAAGACCTGACCAACCTCGACCCGGAAACCCTGGCGACGTTGTATGGTTTTTCCACCCTGCCCGAATATCGTGACGACGCCTTCCTAGAGAGTGTTGAGCATATGCTGGATGAGTCCGATGATCCGGTCCTGAGGCGCTACGTGTTGGCCTACCATTTGGGGGAATTCTTTGATGGGGATTTCTATTTTTGGCGGATTGTTTATACTCCCGAAGAACGTGCCCAACTGGAGGCCATACGAAATGGTGCGTATGGAACTGTGCCGAACGGCCGCCCGATCCTGCCGGGTGAACCCGGTTATGTCAGCGAGATTCCGGCCGAATTACATACAAAAGTAGTCGGCTGGCTGGTGGAGGGGATCAAGCGTTTCCGGGATGATGAGGATTTGTTCCAGCATATTCGTACCATTGCCGCCCGGCACGTGGTGGGGGATACCTTCCTGGATGAAGATGACATCCAGCAACTCCGGCTGGCCTCGGATGATGAATTGACCTTGCGTACTGATAAACGGGCGCAGGAACAGATCCGGGAAATGACCGAGAGGTTTAACAAAATGTTCGGCCGGGAGGCGGAGGCGGGAGGCGAAGAAACCTAACCCTTCGCCAAGGTCTCGATACGCCGGGAGAGCACCGGCTACTCGACCTGATACCTCAGGGTGGCGCCCCCGACCCCTCTCCAGATTAAAAAACGCAATCTGGAGAGGTGAGAGAAGCCGGTTCTTCGGAATTCGTGGGCTCGATGTAAGAGGGTGGAGAACTGGGGTGTTGCTATTTAAATGTTAAGGTGCAGGAGCGAGAATTTCAGATTGTTGATTGAAGAATTGGTGAGGGGGTATTCGTTCCGCGTATCGAAAAGAAAACGAATATGGGTTTGGTAAATGATGATTATAATGTAGGACAACACGAGTAGATTTCAGAAGGGTATTCGATTTTCGGAAACGAATAAGATGGGATCAGACAACCAGGCGACAAGGTAATCAGGGCGAAGGGGCAAGATGTTTGCAGGCAATGGATGGTTGTCAGGTTGGAAGAGGAATTGATCCGCGGAACAAATGAGGAACAATTCTGAGGCGAGGAGACGAGGGGATGAGGCGGCATGCTGAGGTCCGGCAGCGAGGTGAAAACAAAATGGTGAGGAAAAAACTTCCTGTTTCCCATTATAGAACAAATGTTCTTAAAAGTCAATGAAAAAAGCGGGGGGAAATCAGGATTTTAGATTGAAGGCTCGCGGACAGGCGCGGCGGGGATGGAACGCGGAGTGCGTAATTTTACCCATAGAATTAGGCACTCCGTCAGACCAGTGACTATCAGTCTATCAGGCTAACTATGCTATACTTGCCCAGATTTCGATACCCAGGAGCCCCGTATGGATTTCCACACCACCGACGATGCTGTCACCCGCCGCGTCAAATTCTTCACTGATCGCGAAAAGATGCTGCGCGAGAACGACTTGTATTTCTACAACCAGCCGGTCGAGGAGATCAAAGGTGGAGCGCGCGTCATCGTCAACGGCCGGGAAATGGGGATGTATGCCTCCTATGGGTACCTGGGCTTGCTCGGCCACCCGCGCATCAACGCGGCGGCCAAGGCAGCCATCGACAAATTCGGCACCGGCACCAACGGTGTCCGCACCCTGGCCGGATCGTTGACCATCCATACCGAGCTGGAAGAGACCATCGCGGCCTTCAAGCATGCCGAAGCTGCCATCACCTACTCGTCCGGCTATTCCACCAACCTCACCGTCATCTCGACCCTGATGGGCCGCGGCGACTATGTCATCTCCGACAAGCTAAACCATGCTTCCATCGTGGACGGCTGCATCATGTCCGGGGCGGAGTTCCGGCGTTTCAAGCACAATGACATGGCCGAGTTGGAACGGCGTCTCCAGCAGTTGCCGGGAGACGTGGCAAAACTGGTGGTGGCGGATGCAGTCTTCAGCATGGATGGCGACGTGCTCGATTTGCCCGCGACGGTTGCCTTGTGCCGCAAGTACAACGCCTGGTTGATGATCGACGAGGCCCATTCGGTGGGCGTGCTTGGCAGGACCGGGCGCGGCATTGAGGAGCACTTCGGCCTGGAGGATGTTATCGACATCAAAATGGGGACGCTCAGCAAGACCATCCCATCCGTGGGCGGATATGTGGCCGGGAAAAAGGAGCTCGTCCAGTACCTGCGGCATGCCAGCCGGGCTTACATCTTTTCAGCCGCGTTACCCCCTGCCCAGGCCGCGGCTGCCAACGAAGCTTTCAAGGTCATCCTGGACGAGCCCTGGCGCATTGAAAAGGTCAATGCCAACGGCTGGCAGTTCATCAATGGCTTGAAGCAGGCCGGGTTTGACACCATGCTGACCACCACCGCAATTGTTCCTGTGCTGTGTGGCACTGACGAGCGCGCTTTTGCGCTTACCCGGGCCTGCCAGCATCAAGACCTGTTCGTTCTGCCGGTGGTATCCCCGGCGGTGCCGGAAGGGCAGTCGCGCCTGCGCGCCACCGTCACCGCTGCACATGAGCCGCAGGAGATCGACTACGCCCTGGGTGTGATCGAAAAGGCTGGGCGCACGCTCGGGATTATCCAATAATTAATAGTGGGGGTACGGGGATGGGCATGGCGGCGCAGTGCCCCTGTTGAAAAAAAGGGCGGATTTCCAGCAGATATAGGCAACTGCCTATTTTTTCCATAAATCAATTGACTCGGATTAGCAGATGTGCTATGATGACACATCACTCATTTTATTTTAATGTTAGGGTTGCAGCAGCACTTCGGCCGTATTATTTTGGTATACCAGATTAATCATCCATGTCCTTTTTTATTCCAGGTATTTTTTCCGCTGCCATAGCGACTTTGTTATCGGTTACCAGGTTATTGTCCCATTCATTCCTTGATTGCTGCCTGTAGATCCCGGAATGTCAGAAAAAAAGTTGATTTAAGGGTTGTGCACAAAAAAATATTAAATCTTGTAAGCGCTTCCATGACGGTTTCAAAGTTGTAATCCGAGCAATAATCACCAGAGAAAATTCATTAAAAAAAGTTCCACATTAAACAATTGAAGGATATGACCCAGGACGAGTTTTATAACTCATCAGTCGAGGTAAGGCCCCTGAGGCAATTGTGAAACTTTCCTCAGAGGGCTGTGTTTAGCTTTTAAGGTCCACATCCCTGTTTTCCATTCCAAGCAAACCGGAGGGCATCATGAAAAATCAGCTTAAAGCACGCATTTTTTCTTTCTTCGTCATCTTCAGCCTGCTGTTGAGTGCGCTGGGGATGCTGAACTTTGTGGCCCGGGCGGCCACCACGGTTTATGTGGATGGCACAGCTTCCAGCGGCACATCTGCGCCTACCAATAGTAGCATCAGTTTCAGCCACACGACCGGAACAGGGACGAACCGTCTGCTGCTGGTTGGCGTGTCCTGGAACTGCGGCACCACGGATAGGACGATATCTACGATCACTTTCACTCCCAGTGGAGGCTCGGCTCTCGCGATGACGGAAGTCATAAAACAGCTAGGTTATAATATCATCAAATCCCCGCTACAGCGCGATCTACCGCCTGCTTGCTCCTCCAAGCGGAGTGACGGGCGCGATAAATATCACTTTCTCGGGTGCGGTATCCAATGGCATTATTGCCGGTGCGGTCAACTTTGCGGGAGTCGATCAAACCACTCCTCTAGGATCACCCGTTGGTGCGTCTGGAAGTGGAACCGACACAAGTGGTACCCCCAACCCGTCCGTATACCTTGACAGGACTGACCGGCAATGAGATGGTATTCGATAATGTGTTTATCGGGGCTAGTAATGCTTCTCATGCCATATCCGCGGACTCCGGACAGTCAGCGCTATGGAATGTCCTGGGATACAGCTCATCCAGTACCAGTTTTAATGTTATCGGTGCTGCCAGCACGAAGCCGGCCCCAGGGACATCGACCAGCATGAGTTGGACAACGGTAAACTTCGGCACAACGACGACACGTTGGGCGATTGCAGCGGTACCGATCAGACCGGCACCGACCGGACCGACATACAACCTGACTTTGGCCGTTAACCCAAGCGGGGCCGGCACCACCAATCCCCCGGTTGGTGTGAACGCAGTTGCTCAGGGTTCGACTGTCACTGTCACTGCCACCGCCAATACCGGCTATGCCTTCTCCAGCTGGAGTGGCGATTGCACCGGTTCCGGAAGCTGCTCAGTTACCATGAATGGCAACAAGAGTGTCACAGCCAACTTCGCCAGTTCGATCGAATTTACGGGAACGGAACTGCTGGGGCGGCCGGAAGCCAATTCGATCTCGGTGAGTGTGGTACCCGACTCGAATATCTCGCTCTACTACGAATGGGGAACAACCTCGGGGAGTTACACGGGTGGGGGACTGTCAACCCAGACGACGGCAACTGCCGGGACGCCCAAGGTGGTGGTGATGAGCGGCCTGTCGTCAAACACCCATTATTTCTACCGCATGCAATACAGTACCAACGGCGGGTCCACCTGGCTGGCGCGGCCTGAGAAATCTTTCTGGACCCAACGGGCTGCGGGTGTCTGCTTTGTTTTCGATGTCACTTCCGACTCGCATATTAATATCCAGCTTGGGAACCAGACCAACTGGACCAGCACCATGAACGGTGTCCTTGCGGACAGTCCTGACTTCCTGATTGACCTGGGGGATACCTTTGCAATGGATAACGGCAGCACGAGTGTAACCCTGGGTGATACCGCTGCGGCCGAATTAAGATACACAAACACCTTACCCACCTTTAACATTATCAGCGGGTCGTCGCCCATCTTCCTGACCCCTGGCAACCATGAGCAGCAGGAAGCCTGGCATCTGAATCCTACCAGTGGCGGCTCATGCACTACTGGATGTCTGCCGATTATGGGCAAGAACGCCGAGAAGAAATACTTCCTGAACCCGGTGCAATGATTCCTTCTACTCTGGCGATACGAGCACCAACTCCTACCTGACCGGCGACCAGTTGAAACAGGATTATTATGCCTGGACGTGGGGCGATGCGCTCTTCGTGGTGATCAGCCCCTACTGGACCACGACCACCAAGCCGTACACCACCTCAGCAGGCGGTGGTGAAACAGATACCACGGGGACAGATGATCGCTGGCTCTGGACGCTGGGACAGACCCAGTACAACTGGCTGAATAGCGTCACTTCAAGCAGCTCGGCCAGGTACAAGTTTATCTTTTCCCACCAGATCGTTGGCGGCAATGCCACATCGGGCCAATTGGGGTATGGGCATGGCGGAGTGGATTCAGCCAACTTTTTTGAGTGGGGCGGATACGAAACGGACGGCAGTACCTATTCATGGACCAGCAAACGCTCCGGCTGGGGATCCAATCCGATCGCTGCGATGCTGATTGCCAACCACGTGACGTCCTTCATTCACGGGCACGATCACCAGATGGCCTACGAAAGCCTGGACGGTTTGGTTTACCAGTCAGCCCCCTCCGGCAGTTTCTCCGGCTCCTTCGGCATTTATACCAGCGGGGGTAATTCGGGCGATACGATCTGGGCCGATTCCACCCAGGGGCCGGGTCACCTGAAATATTCGGTTTGCCCCGATCAAACGACGGTGGGTTTCATCCGGTATAACGCGTCATCGGCCGACTACACGTATACGATGGCACCGAATGCACCCGTCAACACGCCGACCCCAACCAGCACGCCGACCCGGACGAGTTCACCCACGGTCACACCCACACCATCCAGAACTCCCACCCGCACCAACACACCTTCGGCGACGCCGACCTTCACACCGAGCAGCACAAATACTTCCACATTTACGCCCACGTACACGCCTACCCGCACCAATACCGCGACCTTCACGCCGACCCGGACCAACACGGCTACGTCAACGCCTACTCGGACCAATACCAGCACGCCTTCGTTCACGCCCACCATGACCAACGTCGCTCCAGTGGCAGTGAATGACAGCTACAGCACTGAAATGGATCTTGACATGAGCATCCCTGCACCGGGTGTGCTGGGCAACGATACCGATCTCAATGGCAATACGTTGACAGCCGTCAGAATAGGCACCAATCCGACCATTAACGGCGGCACGGTGACGCTGAATTCCAATGGCGCATTCACCTACCATCCGGCCACCGGATATACAGGCCCGGATTCATTTACCTATCAAGCCTCCGATGGCCTTTTAACCAGCAACACGGCCACGGTGAATATCACCGTCAATGACGCCCAGCCTCCGGTCCAGCCATCCACCTTCTACGGTAATATCCAATACTACAGCAGCCCGCCGGTTGGCGGAGCGGTGGAAGCCTTCGTCCCCGGTAACACCAGTCCTGTGGCTACGAAGGCCATCGTGGGTACTACCACTCTGACTTATGCAGCCTTCGATGTGCCCGGGGATATAACCAATACAACGGTCGTTGAAGGCGGTACGGAGAGTGGTGTAGTCACCTTCGTGATCAGTGGGCGCGTGGTGGCAAAAGGTGTCTGGCACTCCGGCACGAACGTTCAGTTGAACTTCCATCCGCCCGATGCTGTTCCAGGTGGTCCGTATTCGGGCGAGCCGGGCCAGACGATCAATTTCAGCGGTTCGGCCAATGACTTGGGCGGTGGTGCCATGACTTATGCCTGGGATTGGGATAACAACGGCACATACGACACCACCGGTCAGACCCCCACGCACTCCTGGCCGGTCGATGGGAGCTACACGGTGAAATTGAAAGTGACCGATTCGCAAGGAGGCGAGGGGACAGCGACCTTTAGCGTCCTGATTGCAACGACTACCATGAATATTGACCTCATGGATGGTTGGAACCTGGTCTCCTTCAATCTGCATCCGGCCGACACGGCTCCTGCGATCGTCCTGTCCGGTATTGCTAGCCATTTTGACCTGGTGTATGCCTGGGATGCCGCCGGTGCTGCATGGATGAAATATGACCCGGGCATGCCTGCTGAACTCAACAGCCTGAAAAATCTGACTGAGAAGATGGGCTTCTGGATCAGGGTGAACGGCTCCCGGACCCTGGCGGTCAGCGGGACCAACCCGGGTACTTCCGGCATCGCCGTCAGTACCGGCTGGAACCTCGTGGGCTACCCCTCCAGGACGAACCTGGACCTCCCCGCCGCTTTCAGCGGGCATGGCTTGAGCAATTTCAGCCTGGCTTATGCCTATCATGCCAGTGACACGGGCGATCCGTGGAAGAAATTCGACCCCAACATGCCGATCGATCTCAATGACTTAAAGGTTCTGGCCCCCGGCTGGGGGTACTGGGTCGATGTAAATACAGCCACCACCTGGAATGTGACCTATTAGGTGCGTGAAGGGTTAAACGCAGGTCAGGTTGGATGCAGATTTAACAGCAAGCGTCCGCCTGACCTGCCAAAATTGGAAACCGGTTTTACAGCTTGTTTTACCAATCCATTTTATTTCATGCCAATCGGAGGGCACAATGCACAATCAGCTAAAGGCACGGATTTTCTCATTCATCGTTATCTTCAGTATGCTGCTGAGCGCGGTGGGAATGCCCACCATCTTCGCCAAAGCAGCCACCTCGATCAATTTTACGGCGGAGGAACTGCTTGGCAAGCCGGAAGCCACTTCGATCACGATCAATATTGTCCCTGAAACGACGATCGAGTATCACTACCAATATGGGCTGACTGCAAGCGCCAACACCTGGTCGACAGGTAATGTGACTGCGACTGGCGGCCAGCCGCATGAGGTCACCCTGACAGGCCTGAGTGCCAACACGAAATACTACTACCGTATGCAGTACCACCTCCCTGGTGAGTCGGACTGGGTCAATCGTGCCGAGCACTCCTTCTGGACCCAGCGTGCCTCGGGCAGTTCTTTCATTTTTACGGTAACATCCGACTGGCACGCCAATTACAACACCAATGCCCAGAACGTTTCCACTAACATCATGAACGAGGCCCCGGATTTCGAGATTGACCTGGGTGATACCCCCTATCCGGCCGAAGGCAGCAACAGCCAGGCACAGGTGAACAGCGCTTACCTGGCCTTGCGTGAGCCGCTGTTGATGGACCGTTTCGGTCATTCCACCCCCATCTTCCTAACTCCCGGAAACCATGAAGAAGAGGAGGGCTGGAACCTGGATGATACCCCCTTCAGCATCGGCGTGGCCAGCATCCAGGCCCGCAAAGCCTATTTCCCCACTCCCCAGAACGACGCCTTTTATTCCGCCAACACCGACCCCCTGGCAGCCATTGACCAGGCCACCTACGGCGATGAGATGCGCGAGGATTACTATGCCTGGACTTGGGGTGATGCGCTTTTCGTGGTGATCGACGTATTTGAGTACACCATGAGCCTGCCCTATACTCCAGCCGCTGGAGAAGGCTCGAATGATACCAAGACCTGCATATACTCAGGTGACACGCAGTGCCAGTGGAACTGGACGCTGGGTGCAGCGCAGTACACCTGGCTCAGGAATACCCTGCAGAACAGCACCGCCAGGTACAAGTTTGTCTTTTCTCATCAGATGGTCGGCGGGATTCCATCTGGATCTATTTCAGGTGCGGAGGCAGGCTACGTGCGCGGCGGCGCCCAGGCAGCCGGTTATTTTGAGTGGGGCGGCAAGAACTACGACGGCACCGAGGGCTTTGCCAGCCATCGCAACTCGACCGATTTCCCTCTGACGATCCACCAGTTGTTCCTTAACACCGGGGTCAGCGCCTACTTCCACGGACACGACCACCAGTACGTCTATGAGAAACGCGGACCGGTGGTATACCAGGAAGTGCCTTCGCCCAGCATGACCGGCACTGGTTTTAATGGCATCTATACCGTAGGAGATTACACCGATTACAGTACGATTAGTAGACTGGCAAGCCCGGGACACCTGCGCATCCAGGTCACCCCTTCACAGGCAACGGTGGATTTAATCTCAGGAACCAGTACCAGCGGGACGGTTAATAATTCTTACACGATCGCCCCCAATGCCCCGGTGGACACCCATAACCTGACTGTGAATGTATCTCCAAGCGGGGCCGGCACGACCAACCCTTCGGGAACCACCGCCATTGCAGAAGGGTCGGTTGTTAATGTCACGGCGACAGCCAATGCGGGTTACGCCTTCTCCAACTGGAGTGGCGACTGCAGTGGTGCCACCTGCTCAGTGACCATGAATGCTGACCATACCGTCCAGGCCAACTTCACGGCTTTACCGCAATATGTTCTGACGACCGCAGTAAGCCCGACTGGAGGGGGGACGATCAACCCGTCGGCAGGCACGCATACGTACTACCAGGGTGACGTGGTATCTGTCACTGCCACGGCCAACTCGGGGTATACCTTCTCCAGTTGGAGCGGTACGGGTGCATGTTCCGGCACCACCAACCCCTGCTCCGTTACCATGAGCGCGGCCAGGACCATCACGGCCAACTTCACGGCAGTGCCGACATATACGCTGACGACGGGCGTAAACAATGCAGCCTATGGGACGATCAGCCCGGCTACGACCTCCTTCAGCAGCGGTGCAGTGGTCAGCGTCACGGCGACACCCAACTCGGGCTACGCCCTCTCAAGCTGGAGCGGCACGGGCGCCTGCTCAGGCAACACCAACCCCTGCTCCGTCACCATGAGCGCGGCCAGGACCATCACGGCCAATTTTGTGGCCGCGTCCACCTTTACATTAACAACGGCTGTTAGCGGGAACGGCACGGTCAACCCGGCGGCAGGCCCGCACACGTACGACAGCGGCACGGTGGTTTATGTCACGGCCACCGCCAACTCGGGAAATGCCTTCACGGGTTGGAGCGGCGCATGCTCCGGATCTGGGATTTGCTCGGTCACCATGGATGGCGCCAAGACTGTCACGGCCAATTTTGCCACCGCCTCCGCGATTACTTTTACCGGAACGGAACTGCTTGGGCGACCCGAAGCAACTTCGATATCTGTCAGTGCAGACCCCGCCTCGGCCATCTCGGTCAAGTACCAATACGGTACGAGTTCAGGGATATACACTGGGGAGACAGGCACATCGACGACTGCTGCTGCGACGCCTGTGGTAGTTACCATGAGCAACCTGACGCCGAATACCCAGTATTATTACCGCATGCTGTACAGCACCAATTCAGGCACTTCCTGGATAACGCGTAGCGAACATTCCTTCTGGACACAGAGGAGCCCGGGCGTCTGTTTCAAATTCGATGTCACTTCTGACTCGCATGTTAATATCCAACTTGGGAATGCGTCCAACTGGACCACCACCATGAACCAGGTCGCGACGGATGCCCCCGACTTTCAAATTGACCTGGGGGATACCTTTGCGATGGATAACGGCAACACGACTGTTGGAATAGGTGACACCGCTGCGGCCAATTCAAGATACACGGATCAGTTCCAGTTCTTCAACCTCGCCAGCGCTTCGGTACCGATCTTCCTTGTACCAGGAAACCACGAGCAGCAGGAACTCTGGCACCAGACTGCCAGTAATGTCGGCGGCAATCCCGCAAACAGCCTGCCGATCATGAGCAAGAACGCTGAGAAGAAATACTTCCTGAACCCGGTCAATGATTCCTTCTACTCTGGCGACACGACCACCAGTACTTACCTGAGCGGCGACCAGTTGAAACAGGATTACTTTGCCTGGACCTGGGGGGATGCACTCTTCGTGGTGATCAGCCCCTACTGGACGACGGCCACCAAACCGTACACCACGTCTACAGGCGGTGGTGAAGGGGATACCACGGGGACGGATGACCGCTGGTTGTGGACGCTGGGACAAACCCAGTTCAACTGGCTGAACAGTGTCACTTCAAGCAGCTCGGCCAAGTACAAGTTTGTCTTTGCCCACCAGATCGTTGGCGGCAATTCCATAACGAGCCAGCTGGGTTACGGGCATGGCGGCGTGGATTCAGGCAGGTTCTTTGAGTGGGGCGGATATGAAACGAACGGTAGTACCTTTTCATGGACCAGCAAACGCTCCGGGTGGGGTTCCAATCCGATCGCTCCAATGCTGATTGCCAACAAAGTAACGGCCTTCATCCACGGGCACGATCACCAGATGGCTCATGAAAGCTTGAATGGCCTGGTTTATCAGGCTGTCCCCTCCGGCAGTTTCACCGGCTCCTTCGGCATGTATACAACTGGAGGCAATTCCGGGAACACGATCTATGCCGATTCCACCCAGGGGGCGGGTCACCTGAAATATACAGTCTGCCCTGCCCAAACGACCGTGGAATTTTACCGGTATAACTCATCGACGCCTCTCTCAGCAGCTACCTATACCATGGCACCCAATGCCGGTACGAGTCATACCATCACTGCCTCGGCTGGATCCAATGGCTCCATTTCACCTTCCGGCAGTGTATCGGTTGCAGATGGCGGCAGCCAGACCTTCACCATCACCCCGAACTCGGGCTACCACGTGGCGGATGTGCTGGTGGATAGCCTCTCGGTCGGCGCGGTGACCAGCTACCCCTTCACCAATGTCACCGCCGACCATACCATCTCTGCCAGCTTTGCGAGTAACACCTATACCATCACTGCTTCGGCGGGATCCAATGGCACCATTTCTCCTTCCGGCAGTGTATCGGTTGCCTCGGGAGGCAGCCAGACCTTCACCATCACCCCGAACTCGGGTTACCACGTGGTGGATGTGCTGGTGGATAGCCTCTCGGTCGGCGCGGTGACCAGTTACCCCTTCACCAATGTTACCGCCAACCATACCATCTCTGCCACCTTTGCCGCCACCACCTTTACCATCACCGTCACGCAGGGATCCAACGGCACCATTGCTCCATCCGGCACGGTATCGGTCGCCTCGGGTGCCAACCAGACCTTCAGCATTACCCCGGCAACGGGCTACCATGTGGCCAGTGTCACGGCGGATCATATCTCGCTCGGCGCGCTGACCAGTTATACCTTCAACAACGTTTCCGCCAACCATACCATTACGGCAACCTTCGAGATCAATACCTATACCATCACGGCTTCGGCTGGGCTGCACGGTTCCATTTCACCCAGCGGCTCGGTATCGGTCAACCACGGCAGTAATCAGACCTTTACCCTCACGCCGGATGCGGGTTACGCGGCAAGTTACGCACTGGATGGCGGCTCAGCTGTCGCGGGGACCAGCTACACCTTCAACAACGTTACTGCCAACCATACCATTGCTGCCAGCTTCGGCACTTCCTCTCCGGTTGCAGTTGCGGATACCTACACGGCTGCCAAAAATGTCACCATGACCATCAGCGCGCCGGGTGTTCTGGGTAACGACACCTATGCCAATCCTGCCTCCCTGGAAGCCGACCTGGACAGCGGTCCATCCAGCGGTTCGCTGACCCTTCATGATGATGGCTCCTTCATCTTCACACCGGTCACCGGATCCACAAGCGATGTTACATTTACCTATCACGCCTCGTCTGGTTCTCTGGTCAGCAGTCCGGTCACGGTGACCATCCATGTGGTGGCAGTCCCGAATCCGAATACGCCCTCCGGCTTCTGGGGTTACGCCCAATACTATTCCGGCCCTCCGGCAATCGGAGACACTGTGGGAGCCTACGTGGCGGGCAACTCCAACCCGGTGGCAACCACAACCATTGTGGGCGCTTCTCTCGCTTACTCCCTCGACGTGCCTGAAGATGTCGCTTCCACGTCCATGATAGAGGGCGGCAAGACTGGTGATATCGTCACCTTCAAGATCAATGGACGCGTGGTCGCCACTGGAACATGGAACAACACTGTTAACATCCAACTGGACTTCCATCCCCCGGATGCTGTTCCGGGCTCGTATTCCGGTAATGAAGGCGCAGCGATCAGCTTCAATGGCTCGGCCAATGACATGGGCCCGGCTGCAACGACCTATCAATGGGACTGGAATAACGATGGCGTGTATGACTTTACCGGTCAATCCACCACCCATACCTTTGCGGACAATGGGAGCTATACGGTGGGATTGAAAGTATCCGACAGCCAGGGCGGCCAGGGCATAACCACCACCAGTGTGACGGTGAATGATGTTCTTCCATCCAGTGTAAGCGCGGGTGGACCTTACAACTATGTAAGTGGGCAGACAGTCCCGCTGAGCGGGTCAGCCACCTGCGCATCCGTGGATACCTGCACGTATGCCTGGGACCTGGACAATAACGGGAGCTACGAAACCACCGGTGCCTCACCCAGCCATGTTTGGTATGCAATCGGGGATTATCCCGTCCGTTTACAGGTCACTGATGATGATGGGAACGCAGTACTATCATCCATCGTTACTGTCCATATCACCGCCGCCACCTGCACGATTTCCCTCGTTACCGGCTGGAACCTGGTTTCATGCAATCTTCACCCGACCAGCACCCTGGTTGCGGATGTACTGAACTCCGTCGCAACCAAATACAGCCTGGTATACGCCTATGATCCAGCCATATCCAACCCGTGGTTGAAATACGACCCGACCATGGTTCCACTTTCTCTCAACAGCTTGAAGAACCTGGATGAAAACATGGGCTTCTGGATCAAGATGAACAGCGGGGGGGGCACGCTGACGATCAGCGGCGCGGCCTCGGCCACAACCAATAAAGCGCTTGCGGTTGGATGGAACCTGGTGGGCTACCCCTCGAAGACGAACCTGGGCCTGCCGAGTGTGTTTGGTAATCACGGCCTGGGCACAGATTTCAGCCTCGTGTATGCCTATCATGCCGCTGATACCGGCGATGTGTGGAAGAAATTTGACCTGTCGGTGTCGCCGGTGATCCTGAATGACTTGACCGAACTGGCGCCTTACTATGGCTACTGGGTCAAGCTCAGTGTAGCGCATACCTGGGATGTCGGTTATTAGCAGATAAACCAAAGGCAGGCCAGGTTGGCGGAGACTCTGGTAACACCAACCTGGCCTGCACTATTCCGTCGCACAGTAGAAGCGGAAATCGAACCGTGAAAAAACAACTAAAAGCCGGCATATTCTCGTTTTTTATCATCCTCAGCTTGCTGCTTGGCGTGATGGGAATTGCCGCGACCGGTGTGAAGGCAGCCAGTACGATCACCTTTTCTGCCGAGGAGCTCCTGGCGCGCCCAACCGCCACCTCGATCACGATCAACGTGGTTCCTGATGAGAATGTCAGCCTTTTCTACGAGTATGGCACCTCCACCGGGTCATACACCTGGCAGTCAGCCACCGGTTCTGCAACTGCCGGCGAGCCATACAATGTTGTCCTCAACGGACTCAGTCCGGACACCCAATACTACTATCGCATGCAATACCAGAAGCCGGGGGATGTGTGGGTGCCGCGCAGTGAACACTCATTTCATACCCGCAGAGCCCCGGGCCAGCCATTTACGTTCACGGTGATCGCCGATTCCCATATGAGCGGTGGCGGCGGGACCGTATCGCTCTACCAGCAAACATTGGCAAATGTAGTTGCAGAAAAGCCCGACTTTCATTTTGACCTGGGCGATAGTTTCTGGACCGATGGGGTGACCAGCAGCTCAACCGCAAATCAACGCTACCTGGCACAGCGCCAGTGGATGAGTGCACTCAGCAACTCGGCGGCGACATTCGTCGTTCCGGGGAATCACGAGAACGTCGAAGGTTGGAATTTTAATGACACCAACAGCCTGGCGCTCTTGAGTCTAAACGCGCAAAAACGCTACTATCCCAACCCGATCCCGGATAGTTTTTATTCTGGAAATTCGGATGTCTCACTCACCGGGATCAACGGGGACCACCTGCGCGAGGATTACTTTGCCTGGACCTGGGGTGATGCCCTGTTCGTTGTCCTTGACCCCTACCAGTACACGCTGACCAAGCCATACCCGGGAACCGCGGGCGGCGAGGTCGATGATGAAACGGCCAGCAGTGACAACTGGGATTGGACCCTGGGATCGGTACAATACAACTGGTTCAAAACAACCCTCGAAAGCAGCACGGCCAAATACAAGTTTGTCTTTGCCCATCATATGGTTGGAGGTTTGCCAGCCTACTACTACGTACGCGGCGGCGCTGAAGCGGCCAACCTGTATGAGTGGGGGGGCTATAATTCTGACGGAACCACCTGGGCGTTTGACACGCGTCGATCCGGCTGGGGAGGCGTCCCGATCCACCAGTTGATGGTCGCGAATGATGTTTCTGCCTTCTTCTATGGTCACGACCACCAGTATGCCTACCAGAAACGGGATGGTGTTGTCTATCAACTGGTCCCTTCACCAGCCATGACCGGGTCTGGATTTGGCCTCTATAGTGAGAGTGATCCCAATACCATCCGGGTTATGCCCAACTCCGGTCACCTGCGCGTAACGGTTAATGCCTCGCAAGCCACCGTCGATTACATTGCAACTTCCACTGCGGCAGTGAATTACTCGTATGCGATCCTGCCAGAGTCGGCCGCAGCCACCTATGATTTAACCGTTGGGGTGGACCCGGCCGGGGGCGGCACCACGAATCCGGCAGTGGGTTCGCATACCTATGCGGAGAATGAAGTGGTGACAGTCTCGGCTGCGCCTGCCGCGGGATACACCTTCGACCATTGGAGCGGTGACTGCTCCGGCGCGGGCGCCTGCCAGGTGACGATGGCTGCAGCCAGATCGGTTACAGCCCATTTCGTCCCAACCACGCCGGGAACGATATCTTACCTTGGGAACATCGGCACGGCGGCGTCGAACACATCCGGCACCAGCCTGGTGGTTACCACCACCGCAGCCGTTGCCGACGGTGACGATATTATCCTCGCCTTGTCCACGGACCCGAACAGCAGTCTCGTGGTCAGCGTGGCCGACACCGCGGGAAACAACTACAGCCAGGTGGGTTCCACGGTGATCAATTCAGGCAATCTACGCACCTACCTGTTCGCTGCCTACGATGTCAACGCTTTATCTTCCGGCAGCAGCATCACCATTACCGCCAGTCCGGCGGTTACCGCCCGGGCGGCGGTGGTTGCGTTGTTCCGCGGCCTGGCTGACGTCAGCCCGTTCGACCAGACCATGTCAGCCACCGGGAGCAGTACGGCACCCGCCTCGGGGGCCAGCCCAACGACTACCCAGGCCGATGAACTCTTGATCGGCGTGGTCGGCACGGAGGGGCCGGTTGGCGACTCCGCCGGCACATGGGATAACTCGTTCACAGCCGGCCCGCGCCAGGGTACCACCAGCGCGACAGCCGATGCCAATATCACGGTCTCCATGGGATACCGGATCGTTTCAGCCACAGGCGCTTACACGGCCTCGAAAACCGGCATCACCTCGCGTGACTGGGGCGCCATGATCGCCACCTTTAAAGCCGGGCCAGCCACCAGCTCCCGGATCACCATTTCAGGTACTCCCTTGAGTGCCTTTAGCAGTCTGCCTGGAGGTACTTCTACGGAGCAGAGCTATTCGGTATCCGGCAGCAGCCTGACGGGTCCCATCACGATCACGGCTCCGGCGGATTTCCAGATTTCGCTCAGCAGCGGGACTGGCTTTGGATCCAGCCTGTCGTTATCTCCGTCGGGGGGTACGGTGGCAGCCACTCCGATCCATGTGCGCTTCAGCCGTGCCACCGAAGGGACCTCCAGCGGGAATATCACCCATACCAGCAGCGGGGCGACGACACGCAATGTTGCCGTCAGCGGGACGGCGGCGCCGCTCTCGCCGGTAGGGTTCAATATCATGCTGGGACGCCCGGAAGATGTATCCATCACGGCCAATATCATCCCGGACAAGGATGTGGTGTTTTATATTGAATATGGCACTTCTCCTGCCGTGTATACGCACCAGACGGATACGTACACCGTAACCGCCAACCAGGTTGTCGAATTCGTGATCGGGAGTCTCACGGCCAATACCCGCTATTACTACCGCATCGTTTACCACCAGAGCGGCGCAAGCGAATGGAACAACGCGGCCGAGCACTCGTTCATCACGCAACGGCCTGCCGGCAGCAGCTTCACCTTTACCGTGACGAGCGACAACCATCTGGGCCAGTACGGCGGCCAGACCGCCGACGAACTGGATCTCTGGAAAGTGACTCTGCAGAACGTCCTCGGCGACCATCCTGATTTCCACATCGACACCGGTGACACGTTCCCGATGGATCCCTCGCCATTGGGGACCGGAATGACCGACGCAGAGGGCAAGGCGGCTTACCTTTATGATCGCCCGTACCTGGCTGCGATCACCAATTCAATCCCCTACTTCCAACCTCTTGGCAATCACGAGAACGAGGAGGGCTGGAACTTTGATGATGTATTCACCTCTCCAGACCTGTCACTGGCCCTGGCGGGGATGAAATACCGGAAGTTGTACTACCCCAACCCTGTCCCGGATTCATTCTATTCAGGCAATACGGACACTTCATACGGAGTGATCGGAGGTGACGCCCTCCAGGAAGATTATTGGGCCTGGACCTGGGGCGACGCCTTATTTGTGGTCATCGATCCCTTCCATTATTCGCTGGCCTGGTCATCAGAAGGTGACACGTATGGCGGGGAAGGACAGGATGGTGAGATCCAGGGCACCCGCTGGGATTGGAGCCTGGGCATCCAGCAGTACCTGTGGTTGAAGTCCACGCTTGAAAACAGTCATGCGAAGTACAAGTTTGTCTTTACGCACCACGTGACCGGCGGAGCGAGTGTGCCCGGACAAGAGAGCGTGTATGGTCGCGGCGGTCAAAGCGCCTCTCGCCTCTTCGAGTGGGGCGGCAGGAATACCAATGGCACCTGGGCCTTTGATGTGCACAGGCCGGCCTCAGACGGCTGGACCCTGCCCATTCACCAGTTGATGGTCAAGAATGGAGTGAGTATCTTCTTCCACGGGCATGACCATGATTACGCCCGCGAGCTGGTGGACGGGATCGTCTATTTGGAATGCCCAAAACCGGATGATGCCGGCTACACCTGGGATCCCTATTCTTATGGCCATAATGAAGGCCTGTATCCGGATGCGATCGTGGAGTTGCAAAACTCCGGGTATTTCCGTGTCAATGTCTCTCCGAACGAGACCAAAGTGGAATATGTGCGCTCCTACCTGCCCGGCGACGGCACCAATGGGATCGTGGCAGACTCTGTCACCGTTCCAGGCACAACGCCCACCAGCTATCGGCTGATGGTCGATAAAGCCGGGCCCGGATCCGGGACGGTGACCAGTTCGCTGACCGGCATCGATTGCGGCAGCACCTGTTCAGCCAGCTTCAGCTCTGGCGCCAGCCTTACGTTAACGGCCGCGCCTGCCGGCAGTTCCACCTTTACCGGCTGGGGCGGTGACTGCAGCGGTACCGGCACCTGCTCGCTCACCATGAGCGCGGCGCATATCGTCCGGGCCAATTTCTCCGCCCCTGGCACGACCTATTCCCTGACCGTCAACGCCGGAAGCAATGGCTCGATCAGCACCCCGGCCGGTACAACCACCCGGAATGCCGGAGAAGTGGTCACCATTACTGCCGCGCCCAACTCCGGCTACCACTTTGTCAACTGGACTGGCGATTGGGGTATGGTGGCGCATACCACGGGTGCTTCGACCACCATCACGATGAACGGGAACTACACCATCACCGCCAACTTCGCCGCCAATACCAGCACCTCCTATTCCCTGACGGTCAACGCGGGCAGCGGCGGCACGGTCACCGCGCCTTCCAGCTCACCCATCTCCTATACTTCCGGGACAGTTGCCAGCCTTACTGCTTCACCGAGTGCTGGCTATCACTTTGTCAACTGGACCGGCTTGATCAATACGGTCGCAAATACCAAATCGGCCTCAACGACCGTCGTGATGAATGGAAATTATGTCATCCGGGCTAACTTTGCCCCCAATTCCGGTACCTATTCCCTGACGGTGAACGCGGGCAGCGGCGGCACGATCACTGCACCATCGAGCTCACCCACTACGCGTAGTCCCGGAGAAGTTGTCACCCTGACCGCTTCAGCCAATTCCGGCTACCACTTTGTCAACTGGAGCGGGGATGTGGGCACGCTGGGAAGTACCACTTCGGCCTCAACCACCGTCACGATGAATGGCAACTACGCCATCCAGGCCAACTTCGCCGCTGAGGCGACACCGACCAGCACACCCACCCGGACGAGTACGCCCACTGCGACATTCACTCGTACCAATACACCCACCAGCACGCCAACGGCCACGCCGACCAGCACAAGTACACCTACGCCAACCTTCACGCCAACCAGTTCGCCCACCCGCACCCCCACGGCCAGCTCCACGCCAACCAGTACACGCACCAGCACGCCAAGCAACACGCCGACCACTACGAGTACGCCCACCGCGACACTGCCTCCCACCAATACCTATGATGTCCCGCTCGTCGCAGGTTGGAACCTGGTTTCCTTCAATATTCGCCCGGGCAGCGGTTCTCCTGCGTCTGTGCTGTCGACTGTTGCCGGGAATTACAGCCTGGTGTATGCCTGGGATGCGGCCGGCGCGGCATGGATGAAATATGACCCCGCCATGCCGGCTGAACTCAACAGCCTGAAGAACCTGGGTGAAAGCATGGGCTTCTGGATCAAAGTGAATTCGGCCCAGACGCTGACGGTCAGCGGGACTCTCCCGGGCACTTCCCACATTGCCGTCGGTACCGGGTGGAACCTGGTGGGCTTCCCCGCCCCGGCAGGCATGGCTCTCCCCTCAGCATTTAACCAGCATGGCCTGGGTGATTTCAGCCTGGTGTATGCCTACCATGGTTATGACACTGCCGATCTCTGGAAGAAATTCGATCCCGATGTGCTGCCGGTGATCCTGAATGACCTGACGGAACTGGCGCCCGGCTGGGGCTACTGGGTCGACGTCAATACCGCCGCCACCTGGGATGTGAGTTATTGAGACAGGTTTGAGATTTGAGTGACATGCATAAACAACGACACGCACGCCTGATCCCTTATTTTGTGATCCTCAGCTTGCTGCTGGGTCTGCTTGGCGCGCCTGTCGTTGATGTGAAAGCCGCCGCCGCGATCACTTTCACGGCGGAGGAACTGCTCGGCAAACCGGAAGACACCTCGATCGCGGTCAATATCGTGCCCGCCTCGACGATCCAGTATCACTACCAGTTTGGAACGATATCCGGAACGTACACTGGCCAGACAGACAATGTAACCGCGACTGGCGGCCAGCCCAGTGAAGTGCTCATCAGCGGACTCAACCCCAATACGCAGTATTTCTACCGCATGCAGTACCACGCCCCGGGGGATGCCATGGACGATTGGGTCAACCGTACCGAGCACTCCTTCTGGACCCAGCGCGCCCAGGGCAGCAGCTTCAGCTTCAGTGTGACTTCAGATGATCATCACAGTCTTAACACTGCCACGACAGCGGCGATGACCAATATCTTGAACGCCCACGCGGATTTCGAGATCGACCTGGGTGATACCTTCTACACCGATTCTTATACGAGTCAGAGTGGAACCAATACCAGGTATCTGGATTACCGCGCCCAGACGGGTTTCGGCAAAATTGGGGGTTCGATTCCGGTCTTCCTGTCCTCCGGAAATCATGAGGATGAAGAGGGCTGGAATTTGGATGATACGCCTTTCAGTACAGCCCTGGCCAGCATTCAGGCTCGAAAACTGTACTACCCCACCCCGATCGATGATGGCTTCTATTCCGGGAACACCGATATTTTGGCGGCCATCAACGCGGCCACCTACGGCGACCAGTTCCGTGAGGATTACTATGCCTGGACGTGGGGGGATGCGCTGTTTGTGGTCATTGATCCCTTCCAGTACACCATGACCCTGCCATATACCGGCGGCCCGGGCGAACCTACAACCAATGAAACCGTCAATACCGATCAATGGGGCTGGACCCTGGGGAAGCAGCAATTCCAGTGGCTCAGGCAGACTCTCGAAAACAGCGATGCCAAATATAAATTTGTTTTTTCCCACCAGGTGGTTGGCGGCATAACCAGGGCTGTTGCAGGGGTTGGAGCGGGCTACGTGCGCGGCGGTGCCGAAAATATGGCTAATTTCGAATGGGGGGACGCGGCCGGGTTTGCCACGCACCGTAACGCTGCCGATTTTGGTACGACTCCCATCCACCAGTTGTTTGTGGCCAACGGGGTCAGCGCCTACTTCCACGGTCACGACCACCAGTATGTCTACGAGAAGACGGATGATGGCGTCGTCTACCAGGAAGTGCCATCGCCCGGCATGGGCGGTTCCGGATTCAGTGGAATCTATTCCATGGGTGATCATGGCACATACCAGACACTGGGTATGTACAATAGCACGGGGCACCTGCTGGTTTCGGTCAATCCAACCTCGGCGACGGTGAATTACATCTCCTCTGTCGCCGCCACCAATGGGAATGTCATCACTTCATACACCATTGCCCCGCATGTCTATGTGCCCCGTGATTTAACGATCGGGGTGAATGATCCGGCGGGTGGGACGGTGAGCCCGTCCCTGGGCACGCATACATACAACCAAGGGAATATTGTCCCCATATCCGCCACGGCCAACCCGGGCTACTTTTTCTCCGGCTGGAGCGGTGATGTTGGCACGGTGGCGGATATCGATGATGACACCACCACCATCACGATGAACGCGGACTATGACATCATCGCCAATTTCTCCGATTTATCGATCATCACGCCCACCCCCAGCAATACACCCACGGCAACGGTGACGCGTACCAGCACGCCCACGGCAACCGCGACCAGAACACCGACCAACACGCGCACCGCGACAGCCACATTCACACCCAGCCGGACGCGCACCAACACCCCCACCCGTACAGGCACACGCACTGTTTCCGCCACGCCCACCAACACGCGCACCGCCACGGCTACCTTCACGCCCAGCAACACCCCCACGGCGACCTTCACGCCCAGCAATACGCCGACCAGGACCGCCACGGCGACGTTCACGCCAACCTATACGCTGACCGGCACATCCACGGCTACGTTCACTCCGACGGACACGCCAACGGTCACGCCCAGCACCACGCCGACCAATACTCCCACGGCGACCTTCACACCCAGCGACACGCCTACGAATACCGCCACGGCTACGTTCACGCCCAGCATGACGCCGAGCAACACCCCGACCAGGACCAATACCTTCACCGCGACCTTCACGCCCAGCATGACGTCGAGCAACACGCCGACCAGGACCAATACCTTCACCGCCACCTTCACGCCCAGCATGACGTCGAGCAACACCCCGACCAGGACCAATACCTTCACCGCCACCTTCACGCCCAGTATGACGTCGAGCAACACGCCGACCAGGACCAATACATTCACCGCGACCTTCACGCCCAGCATGACGCCGAGCAATACGCCGACCAGGACCAATACATTCACCGCGACCTTCACGCCCAGCAATACACCGACCCGCACCAATACCCCTACCGCGACGTCCACGTCCACCAGGACCAGCACGCCCACCGCGACGCTGCCGCCCACCAATACCTATGACCTCCCGCTCCTTGCTGGCTGGAACCTGGTTTCCTTCAACCTTCATCCGCTCAGCACCCTGACTGCGGATGTATTGAATACCGTTGCCGGCAAATACAGCCTGGTGTATGCCTGGAATGCCGCCAGCACGGCCTGGTTGAAATATGACCCCGCCATGCCGGCTGAACTCAACAGCCTGAAGAACCTGGATGAAACCATGGGCTTCTGGATCAGGGTGAACAGCGCTGGCGGCACCCTGACGATCAGCGGGAGCCTCCCGGGCACTTCCCACATCGCCCTCGGCACCGGTTGGAACCTGGTGGGCTTCCCCGCCTCGGCCTCCCTGCCGCTGCCCGCTGCGTTGAGCGCGCATGGCCTGGATGATTTCAGCCTGGTATATGCCTATCATGCCAATGACACTGCCGATGTGTGGAAGAAATTCGATCCCTTGGTGCTGCCGGTCAGCCTGAATGACCTGACCGCACTGGCGCCCGGCTGGGGCTACTGGGTCGATGTGGATACCGCCGCCGCCTGGGATGTGAGTTATTGAAATGGAATTATTCAACTTTATGAATCTTAACCATCTTGGATGTCAGTCGTTGATTTTCAGGATCCTATCCTTTCTTCTGTTCCATGCCGATCGGAGGGCAAAATGAAAAACCAACTTACAGCACGTATCTTCTCTTTCTTCGTCATCTTCAGCATGCTGTTCAGCGCGCTGGGGATGCCGAATATCGTGGCGAGGGCGGATGGAATATCCTATATTGGTGATATTGGCTCGGGTAAATGGACAGATTCCGGTTCTTATCCAGCAACAGTGGATTGTGCATTTACTGTCACGAACAATGTAATAGCGGGGGATGACATTATCGTCGCATTTACTACGGATCCTTCTCAGCAACAAACCATCACTGTAACTGATACACAATCGAATAAATATCAACAAGTAACATGGTCGGTTGGTTCAGGAAGCAACCGCACTTATCTCTTTGCAGCTTACAATGTCAGTGCTCTGACAACTAGCGACACCATTACTATTCATCAGACAGTCACTTATACATCGGCCTGGCCTGCAAACAAAGCGGCAGTAGCCAGTGTATTCCGTGGACTGGCACCAGAGGGGGCGCTTGAACAAACCAATGCAAGTTCCGGAAGTAGTGCCACACCTTCTTCTGGCACAGTCGCGACTATTAAAGCTGATCAACTGCTAATCGGTGCCGTTGGGACGAAAGGTGGAGTCAGTGACGCCGCCGGGACTTGGTCAAACTCGTTCACCGCGGGACCACGCGATGGTACGGCCGGTACTTCTGGTGAAACTGTATCCTTGGGCTGGCGAATTGTTTCATCTGCTGGAAGTTATACGGCTGCGAAAACCGGTATGGTTAATAAAGCCTGGACAGCTGTAATAGCTACATTCAAGACCACTACGGCTGGGAGTATTTCTTATATAGGGAATATAGGCAAGAATTCAGATAAAAGCAGCAGTCTCTCCACTCTGGCGATTACCACCACTGAATCGGTGACTGCCGGAGATGATATTTTGGTCGAAGTTGGCTCAAATACGGGCGGAGCCACATCAGTAGCTGTGAGTAGCGTAACGGATTCTGCGGGGAACTCATATTCTCAGGCTGTGGATTATAATAGTACCACTTCACCTTATGTGAGAGAATCCGTGTGGGGCGCCTATGGTGTTAATGCTTTACCCAGTGGCAGTACAATCACCATAACCTACGCATCTGGAGTCACGGCCAGGACAGCCGTGGTAAATGTGTTCCGCGGCCTGGATCCCAATCCTGTCGACAAGACTGCTTCAGCGAGAGGAACTGGAACTGCTCCTAGCTCCGGTGCTACTGCTACTCTCAGCCAGGCAGATGAATTACTACTCGGTGCGATTGGAATCGGAGGACCGGATTATGACCCCCCCGGCCTCTGGGGGAACGCGTTCACCCCAGGACTTCGCCTCGGAACAGGCGTTTATAATACCGGTGGAACCTCGGATATTACCATCTATTCAGGTTGGAAGATCGTGAGTTCCACCGCTGCTGCCACAGCTTCAACTACTTTAAATACCAGCCGATATTGGGCAGCTTCAGTTGCCACCTTCAAGATGGCGAGCGGACCCACCCATAACCTGACGGTAGCTGTTGATCCTGTTGGAGCAGGTACCACCAGTCCTGCAGTTGGTATTAATCCTTATACAGAAGGTTCAGTCGTTCCCGTCACTATAGCCACAACCACAAGCGGATATATCTTTGACCACTGGAGTGGTGATTGTTCAGGCTCAACTTGCAGCGTCACCATGAGCGCCGATAAATCTGTCACGGCCAACTTCATCCTAGCGCACACCCTGACCATGGCGGTCAGTCCGAGCGCAGGCGGCACCACCACCCCTACCGTCGGGGCGCATGCCTATGCGGTCGGCGCGGTTGTACCCATCTCCGCCACGGCGGCGGCCAACTACCATTTTGTCAACTGGACCGGCGACGCGGACTGTACCGACGGCTCCGTTACCCTGGATGCCGAAAAGACCTGCACGGCCAACTTCGCCCTGGATCAGAAAACACTGACATTTACGGCAGGAACCGGCGGCACAATTACCGCCCCGGCTGGTTCTTCGCCGCAAATCTATGATTATGGGACCGTGGTAACGATCACCGCTGCGGCGAACCCCGGTTACCACTTCACCAATTGGAGCGGGGATGTCGGCACGGTCTTGAACGTCAATGCGGCCTCCACCACCATCACGATGAATGAGAACTACTCCATCACGGCCAACTTTGCTGTAGGCGAGTTGGCTACTTTGGATGGTGCTGTAGTATATGGCACGACATTCACTGGAAATAGTATAAATTTAAGCGTTAGCACTGGATCGGGCCAAAACCAGTTGATGCTTGTTGGCGTATCTTATAACAGCTCCACTACTGGCAGTGCTGGGAGTAGGCCTTATATCAGTTCGGTTATCTTTACACCAACCGTTGGTGATCCGATCACACTGGATCTAGTGAAACAACAGTGGTCACCTTCCACTGAGACAGTTGATCCGGGCCGAATGGCGGCAATTTACATTCTGGATCCCAGCAAGAATCCAGCGGCTGGAACAGCCGGGGTCCTGGCTGTTAATTTCTCCGCTTCCTTTACGACCGGGGCCGTAGTGGGTGTAGCCAATTTCAAGGGGGTCGACCAGACCGATCCATTGGGAACACCAAACAGCGCTGCGACAGGCAACTCTGTTGCTACCGTCAGTGTGGATGTAACAACAACCGGGAATGAGTTGGTATTTGATAATTTTTGGGCTGGAGGACAGTCCACAACACCACAGTGGACGATCAGCGCCAATGCCAGTCAAACCGGGCTTTGGAACAATCCTTTGATCGGGAATACGGAAGGAGGCGCAAGTACAAAAGCGGCCTCGGCCAGCACGACAACGATGAACTGGACGAGATCTAATAACGGCTACATGGCTTTGGTTGCCGTCCCGATCAACCCGGCGCCTGGGGTGACGATGGACTTTGGCGATGCGCCGGATCCCACCTACGCGACCCTGCTGGCCAACAACGGAGCCCGCCATGTTATCGTCACGGGCTACCGGCTGGGTGCAACCGTGGATGCCGAAGCGGATGGTCTGCCCTCAACCTTGGCGGACGGGGATGACCTCAATAATACCGACGACGAAGATGGCGTGTCCTTGCCGGCATCTATCGACGGCTGACAGGACTTAGAGCCTCACTGTGGTCACTGGTCCTTCTGGCGGGATGCTGGACGCCTGGATCGATTTCAACCGTGACGGCGATTTTGACGACCCGGACGAGCGCTTGTGGGGTAGCGTCATAATGACACCCGGCACGAACCCGGCCATGTACTTCGACGGTGCCGGCTGACGCAGTGGCGGGGACGACCTACGCTCGCTTCCGGTTGAGCAGTGCCGGCGGCCTGCTCTCCGACGGACTTGCGCCGAATGGCGAGGTGGAAGACTACCAGGTACAGATCATTGCCGCAGCCAGTTTGCCGGTCGTCACCACCCAGGCAGTCACGGATATTACGCAAACCACAGCCACCGGCAACGGCAACGTCACTTCCCTGGGCGTGCCCAATCCGACCCAGCACGGCGTGGTCTGGAGCACCTCGGCGAATCCCACCACTGCGAATAGCAAGACTACAGACGGTGCAGTCAGCGCGACCGGCGCCTTCACCAGCTCCATCACCGGCCTGACCGCCGGCACGCTCTACCATGTCCGCGCCTATGCCACCAATACCGCCGGCACAGCCTACGGTGAGGATGTCACCTTTACCACGGCACCGGGTTCTTTTAACAAGACCGGCCCGGCCAACCATTCCACCGGCCAGCCCAAATCGGACCTGCTCCTCTCCTGGAATGCCAGCAGCGGCGCATCCTACTATGAGTTCTGTTTTTCCATTAGTACCGGCTGCTACAGCTGGATCAATGTGGGTAACGTCCTATCGGTCCCGCTCACCGTACCGGACTATAACACCACCTACTACTGGCAGGTGGTGGCACGCAATGCCGGCGGTTATGCACTGGCCGACGGTCCCACCAACGCAGACTACTGGGACTTCACCACCGGCACTCTCCCGGTTGTCACCACCCAGGCGGTCACGAGTATTGCCCAAACCACCGCCACCGGCAACGGCAACGTCACTTCCCTGGGCGTGCCCAACCCGACCCAGCACGGTGTGGTCTGGGGCACCGCGGCTAATCCCACCACGGCACTCACAACCAAGACCGCGCAGGGGGTAGTGAGCTCCACCGGGGCCTTCCTCAGCTCCATCACTGGGCTGAATGCCGGCACGCTCTATCATGTCCGCGCCTATGCGACCAATGCCGCCGGCACGGTTTATGGTGAGGATGTCACCTTTACAACGGCACCTGGAGCCTTCAATAAATCTGCTCCAACCGATGGCGCCACAAACCAATCCCTGAGTGTCAACCTCACCTGGGGAGCAAGTACAGGCGTCACGAGTTATTCTGTTTGTATTGAAACAACCAACCTCTGCAACGGCCAGCAGCCGGTGAGCCTGAAGACGGCTAACTACTGGCAAGATGTCGGCAACGTCACCAGTTATCACCCGGCCGGCCTCATCAATAACCAGATCTATTACTGGCAGGTCAAGGCGGTCAATGCGTCTGGCACCACCTATGCCAACTCCCAGGGAACTACCTGGTCCTTCACCACTGCAGCACTGCCGACCCACACCGTGACCTACGCCAATGGTGGCGGCACGGGCACGTTACCCACGCAGAGCCCTGTCTCGGAGGGAGCCAGCTTCATCGTGGCTTCGGGAGCGACCCTCTCGCGTGCCGGCTTCACCTTCAACGGCTGGAATGACGGCAGCACCAATTATGCGGCGGGTGCCAGCTACACCATGGGCACCAGCAACGTTACGCTGACCGCCCAGTGGACGGCCAACCCGACCCATACCGTGACCTACGCCAATGGTGGCGGCACGGGCACGTTGCCCACGCAGAGCCCTGTCTCGGAGGGAGCCAGCTTCATCGTGGCTTCGGGTGCGACCCTGTCGCGCGCCGGCTTCACCTTCAACGGCTGGAATGACGGCAGCACCAATTATGCGGCGGGCGCCAGCTACACCATGGGCACCAGCAACGTTACGCTGACCGCCCAGTGGACGGCCAACCCGACCCACACCGTGACCTACGCCAATGGTGGCGGCACGGGCACGTTACCCACGCAGAGCCCTGTCTCGGAGGGAGCCAGCTTCACCGTGGCTTCGGGTGCGACCCTGTCACGCGCCGGCTTCACCTTCAACGGCTGGAATGACGGCAGCACCAATTATGCGGCGGGCGCCAGCTACACCATGGGCACCAGCAACGTTACGCTGACCGCCCAGTGGCTTGCAAATGGAACTCATACCGTGACCTACGCCAATGGTGGCGGCACGGGCACGTTACCCACGCAGAGCCCTGTCTCGGAGGGAGCCAGCTTCATCGTGGCTTCGGGTGCGACCCTGTCACGCGCCGGCTTCACCTTCAACGGCTGGAATGACGGCAGCACCAATTATGCGGCGGGCGCCAGCTACACCATGGGCACCAGCAACGTTACGCTGACCGCCCAGTGGACGGCCAACCCGACCCACACCGTGACCTACGCCAATGGCGGCGGCACGGGCACGTTACCCACGCAGAGCCCTGTCTCGGAGGGAGCCAGCTTCATCGTGGCTTCGGGTGCGACCCTGTCACGCGCCGGCTTCACCTTCAACGGCTGGAATGACGGCAGCACCAATTATGCGGCGGGCGCCAGCTACACCATGGGCACCAGCAACGTTACGCTGACTGCCCAGTGGACGGCCAACCCGACCCACACCGTGACCTACGCCAATGGTGGCGGCACGGGCACGTTACCCACGCAGAGCCCTGTCTCGGAGGGAGCCAGCTTCATCGTGGCTTCGGGTGCGACCCTGTCACGCGCCGGCTTCACCTTCAACGGCTGGAATGACGGCAGCACCAATTATGCGGCGGGCGCCAGCTACACCATGGGCATCAGCAACGTTACGCTGACCGCCCAGTGGACCCAGAATGCGGTCACTCATAGCATCACCCTGGTCCAGGGCTGGAACCTGGTTTCGTTCAGAGTTCGCCCCAACAGCACCGCCATTGCGGATGTATTGACCTCCATCACTGGCAAATACAGCCTGGTCTATGCCTGGGATGTCGCCAATGCCAAATGGCTGAAATATGACCCCGCCATGCCGCCAGAACTCATTACCCTGCAGAACCTGGATGAAACCATGGGCGTCTGGATCAAAATAACCACCACGCCTGCCACTCTCCAGGTGAGCGGCCTGGCCCCGGTCAGTACCAGTATCAGCCTTAAGGGCGGCTCCTGGAACCTGGTGGGCTATCCCTCACTCTCGAACCTGACGCCTCCGGCGTTTAGCTGGACGGGCACCGATCCCACCCTGGTGTATGCCTATCACGCCGGCGAGGCGGATCTATGGAAACTGTTCGACAGTTCCGCGCCCGAATGGAGCAATGACCTGGCAGAATTGGCTCCCGGCTGGGGCTACTGGATCAAGGTCGGCGCCAACCACACCTGGGTTGTCAATTATTAGCCCGGACAAGCCAACAACAGGTCAGGCCGGATGATATAATCCAGCCTGACCTGCCCGGGAAAAACTTGAGGTCTTGATGAAATTCTCCATAAAAATGAACACCCTGCTGGGAATCTTCCTGATCAGCCTTTTCCTGACCACGCCGGCCATGGCGTTCCCGCCCCTGCCTTCCAGCTTCTATGGAACGGTTAAAGTCAATGCTGCCAGTGTTCCGGATGGCACACTGGTTCAGGCCTTGATCAACGGAAAAGTCTATGCCGAAGGGAAGACCATCACTTACCAGGGTGATTCGGTTTATACGCTGGATGTCCTGGGCGATGACACCGATACCAGCGTTGTCGATGGAGGGCGTGATGGCGATAAAATCATTTTTACCATAGCAGGCCAGGTGGCAGAGCAGACCGGCACATGGAAAGGTGGAACAAACGTTGTCCTGAACCTGAGCGTATCCGGGGGCGCTTCCCAGGACGCACTTACCTCAACATTACCCGCTGCAGCCAACCCCCAAAACGGTTCGGCCGCTTCCGGTAATTGGTTTGTGGTTATCGGAATCGTGGTTGTATTAGTCCTCATCATCACCCTTTGGCTAATCCTTGCGCGCAAACCAAAGGGACGAAAAAACCCAATCAAGAGGAGATAAAAAAATGAAGAGAATTCGTTTGCTGATTATCATGATCATTTTGACCATTGTCCTGGGTGTCTATGCTGTTCAGCCAGTCGCGGCCGTGCCACAATTGCCATCCAGCTTTTGGGGATCGGTCACGCTGGATGGCAGCCCTGTGCCAGCCGGTACGGCCATTTCGGCCCGAATCAATGGGAATCGAATATGGTCATACCACAACAATCCTGGATTCGGGAACGGCCTATTACACCCTCGATGTTATCGCTGAGGACACGGAAACGGGCACTCCAGGCGGAAAGAATGGCGACACCATCCTTTTCTTCATTGGTAGCTATCAAGCCGCCCAGCAGGGGACTTTCGCGGGTGGCATCAATGTCAGGTTGGATTTGGCCGCCAGCACCTCAACGCCTACCTTCACGCCCACTCCCACCCGTACCAGCACCTCCACGCCTACGGCGAGTAGAACTCCGACGCGTACGAATACGGCCTCATCGACGCCCACCCGCACCAACACGCCGACAGTGAGCAGAACTCCAACGCGTACGAATACGGGCTCACCATCACCCACCCGCACCAACACGCCGACGGCGAGCAATACGCCCACCCGCACCAATACACCGACGGTGAGCAATACGCCCACCCGCACCAACACGCCAACGGCGACCTCCACGGGTGCCACGTCGACGTTCACGCCTACCCGCACCAGCACGAACACGCCCACCCGCACCAGCACGCCTACCCGCACGAATACGCCTACGGGGACGCAGACAGCCTTCACCCTGACTGTTAGCAAGACGGGCACAGGTACCGGGTCAGTGACCAGTTCTCCGGCGGGCATTGATTGCGGTGCCACCTGCTCCTTTGACTTCGCCAGTGGCACACCTGTTACCCTGACGGCGCTTGCTTCCTCCGACTCCACCTTCGCCGGCTGGAGTGGAGCCTGCACAGGCGTCGGCACCTGCAACGTTACCATGAACGCCGCCGTGTCGGTCTCGGCCACCTTCACGCTCAATAAGTATGCCCTGACAGTCTCGAAGGCGGGCAATGGCGACGGCCTGGTGACCAGCTCTCCTGTTGGTATCGATTGTGGGACCACCTGCGCCTTCAGTTTCAATCCCAATACGGTTGTCACCCTTTCAGCCGTTGCCTCCACGGGCTCAACCTTCGCCGGCTGGAGTGGGGCGGGTTGCTCGGGCACCGGCACCTGCAGTGTTACCATGACTTCTGCCCAGTATGTCATGGCCACCTTCACGCTCAATACCTACACCCTGTCAGTCACCAGGGTGGGCAGCGGTTCCGGTACCGTCACCAGCTTCCCAAGTGGCATCAACTGCGGCACCACCTGTTCCTTCGCCTTTAATTACAACACGCCGGTCACCCTGACGGCTACCGCCTCCGCTGGCTCCGTCTTTGCCGGCTGGTTGGGAGCGGGTTGTTCGGGCACGACTGGCGTCTGCCAGGTGACGGTCCTTAACATCACCAATGTAACCGCCACGTTCAATCTGTTACCAAACATCTATAATTACCTGCCGTTGATCTTCCGTTAAGGTATCAGATTTGGGCTGGCATTCACCAGCATATGCCAGGTAAGACACAGGGCTGTCCAAAATGTTCTCATTTGGCTTTTTGGACAGCCCTGATTGGCAGAAAGGACAACCGGAAAGTCTCTAAACATGGATGGCAGTATAAAAAACCTCAAGAACAGCCTGTTACTGATAAACAAGGGACTGTTATCATGTTTCAGACATTCCCTTGTTTATAGAAAGGAATGGAGGTCGAAGAAGTCATCGGGATAAGGTGAAGAGCGTTCGCTACCAGATCAGCCACCCGGGCGATCATCACCAAGGTGGAAGCGAAACGCGTCGGCCGATTCCAGGTAAAATATCATCGCCTGCGGATTTTTTTGCATTGATCCTCATTGTCGCCCTTTTGCTGGTGTTGTTACACAATCCAAAGGGGAGAATTGGTTTTTTTTTCAAGAGGAGCTGCCCAAATGAACAAATTTCGTATGCTGATCATTCCAATCATTTTGGCCATTGGCCTGCTTGTTTTTTACGTACAGCCGGTATCAGCTGTTCCGCCCATTCCATCCGGCTTTGTGGGAACAGTCACGCTGGGGGGGAACCCTGTGCCAGACGGCACGGTTGTCTCGGCGCAGATCAACGCGAAGACATATGCTTCTTATCCTACCATTTCCTATAACGGACAATCCTATTACACCCTGGATGTCCCCGGTGATGACACCGATACGTCAGACACTGTTGAAGGCGGGGTGGACGGTGACACCATTCTGTTTTTTATTGGCAGCTCTCAGGCTGCCCAGACAGGAACCTGGCATAGCGGAGTCAATATTACCTTGAATTTGACCGAGGGCACCACGCCCACATCCACGCCGAGCCGCACCAACACACCGACTTCCACACCAACCCGTACCAACACGCCGACGCGTACCGCTACGTTCACGCCAAGCCGCACCAACACACCGACTTCCACACCAATTCGTACCAACACGCCGACGCGTACCGCTACGTTCACGCCAAGCCGCACCAGCACGCCGACGTTCACGCCAAGCCGTACCAACACACCGACGAGTACCTCCACGACGCGCACCGCCACGTTCACGCCGACCCGCACCTTCACCCCAACGAATACTTCCACGACGCGCACCGCCACGTTTACGCCGAGCCGCACCAGCACGTCGACGAATACCCCCACGGTCACGTTCACGCCGACCCGCACCTTCACCCCAACGAATACCTCCACGACGCGTACCGCCACGTTTACACCGACCCGCACCTTAACGCCGACCGCGACAACCCCTATCAACCCATCGGCCATCCTGAGTGTGTCTGACGTTCAGGCCGCCCCCGGTTCGACCGGAAACATCATTACAGTGAGTCTGCTAAATACCAGTGCCGTTGCCGGTGCAGAATGGTGGTTGATCTATGATAGTACGGTTGGAATCACATTGACGGGCGTGAAAATCACCTCGCGGACCGCAGATTTCGCGACCACGTTCAGTCTGGATACGGGTAATCCAGGCGCGGTTAAAGCGCATGTGTTGTTATACAATGTGGGTACTGCAACCATCACGCCTGGTACAGGTTCCATCCTGGAGTTATCCTTTGATGTGGCCTCTTCAGCCATTGGTGGGTCGATTTCAACGCTTTCGTTTGCGAATGCCAACCTTTCCGACGCCTCAGGCAATCCTATCGCCAGTAACTATTCAGACACAGGGATATTCACGATCAAGACGTGCGTGGCTGGCGATATAAATTGCGATGGATCAGTCAATATCTATGACCTGCAAAATCAGATCAACATGATTTTGGACGTTACCCAGCCTGATGCGGCTCTCCGTCCGCAGGATTGGTGGACGCGTGCCGACTTGAACGCAGATAACCAGTGGAACGTCTTCGACTTGCAGCGGTTGATCAATATTATTATGGGTACGAGTGCATAGAGTCCTACATCCATGATTGTTCTCGTACCAGGCTTGACCGGATCAGCTTAAAAAACATTATGAGTTGGACTGCTGGCACTGGCAGCCCAGGATTCTTGATGTGAAAAGGCTCTGGTCAAGAGGAGCAGTAAAATGAAGAGATTTCGTGTGCTGTTCATCCCGGTTGTCATGACCGTTGCCTTGATTATTTACATGAAAGGTCTGGCAGCAGGCATCAATCAGGTCAGTATCGACAATATTCAGAGTTCTGCTGGAACCACTGGCAGCCTGGGACTCCTTCTCTCCAATCAAGACTTGGTTGCAAGTGGCGAGGTATGGTTGAGCTATGATTCCGGCAACGGTTTTGATATAACCGGCTTGGAGCTCACCTCCCGCACCAACGGCTTCTCCACAGGTTTTAGTAAAGATGCGAGTAACCCGGCGCAGGTGAAAGTGCACTTTCTGTTCTACAACCTGTCGGGTACAAGCATCGCGGCGGGAAACGGGAGCATATTGGGTATGGTTTTCAATTTGACCGCCGATGCTTCCGGGATGACCCCGGTGTATCTGGAAAAGGTCCTGTTATCCAATCTCTCGGCAGAGCCTCTGCCGGTGGACCAGTTAAATGATGGTTCTGTAACGGTTGCATCCGCAGCCACGTTCACGCCGAGCCGCACCAACACGCCGACGGCGACCTCCACGACGAGAACCGCTACATTCACGCCGAGCCGCACCAGCACGCCGACGGCGACCTCCACGACGCGTACCGCTACGTTCACGCCGAGCCTCACCTACACGCCGACGGTGACCTCCACGACACGTACTGCTACGTTCACGCCGAGCCTCACCTACACGCCGACGGTGACCTCCACGACACGTACCGCTACGTTTACGCCGAGTCGAACCTACACGCGTACGGTGACGCCCTCTGTCTATACCCTGACGGTCAACAAGCCAGGCGCTGGTTCTGGTTCCGTCACCAGCTCCCCAATGGGAATCGACTGCGGTTTCACCTGCTCGGCCAGTTTCGCCGCTAACACAGCAGTCACATTAACGGCGTTTACCTCCAATGGTTCCACCTTTGATGGTTGGGGTGGTGCATGCTCGGGCACCGGCACCTGTAGTGTTAGTATGACTGCCGCCCAGTATGTCACGGCTACCTTTACGCTTAGAACATACAATCTGATCGTGACCAAGGTGGGCAGCGGCGCCGGTACCGTGACCAGCGTTCCAGGCGGCATCAACTGCGGATCCACCTGCGTTTACAGCTTCAATTACGGCACACCTATCACGCTGACAGCCGCCCACGCCGAAGGTTCGATCTTTGCCGGATGGTTGGGGGCGGGCTGCTCGGGCACTACGGGAATCTGCGTGGTGACGATCATAGACACTACGTATTTAACGGCCACATTCAATCTGGGACCACCCTACCATATCTTTTACCTGCCGGTGTTATATAAAGACTATCAATAAGGCATCAGATATGAGCTGGCCTTCACCAGCATATGCCAGTTAAGATACAGGGCTTCCAAAAGGTTCCCTTTCTACTTTTTGGGCAGCCCCCCTTGGCTGGAGGATCAACTGGAAATGTAGATAATCGGATGGCAGACTGAAAAAACCTCCAAAACCACCCGTTTGGGTTGGATAAACATGGGATTGTCTCCTTTTCAGACGATCCCATGTTTATCAAATAGCCTGGAACCTGGAGATGTAATCTGGACAGGGAAAAGATCGTTGATTTTGCTTCAATCATTTTTATTACCTTTTTGCGGTTGGCTGCAGGCAAACTTGAGATATAATTCCATCTTATTAAAAAGGAGCCTCTAAAAATGAAAAAGTTTCGTTTGCTGACCACCTATATTTTGGCGATTGGCTTGCTCTTTTCTCTTGTCCAGCCAGCCCTTGCCGCCCCACCATCTCTGCCATCCAGTTTCTACGGGAAAGTCACGGTTAATGGACAGGTGGTGCCTGTCGGTACGGTCATTTCGGCGCGCATTAACGGCGTTGAGTATGCTCATTTTTCTGCGATCATCGATGCGGGACAGTCCTGGTACACCCTGGATGTCCCCGGTGATGACCCTGACACCCCGGGCACGCAAGGAGGGGTTGAAGGCGATACCATCGTTTTCTTCATTGGCCCCCTACAGGCCGCCCAGACTGGTATCTGGCATGCTGGAACCAATGTTGTCCTGAATTTGACCGGTACTGGAACGCTCCCCAAGTTCAAAACATTCCTGCCGTTGGTGCGTCGCTAGCCCTCACCACCAGGAACGGGTGTAAAAGCTGTCATTCTCATAAAACATACCAGGTGGGTTGGATCTACCTGGTATGTTTTTATATCAACCCTCGCTCTCGAACAGTTGTAAAAATCATTCCAGCGGTGGAGACAAGGTCCTCTTATACATGCCAATTAACCCCACACTCCATCTCAAGCCCGGGCGCGAGAAAAGCCTCCTGCGCCGCCACCCATGGATCTTCTCCGGTGCAGTTGCCCGCCTGGATGGCGATCCCGCCTCCGGTGCCAGCGTGGACTTGCTGTCCGCCAGTGGGCAGTTCCTTGCCCGGGCCGCCTATAGCCCTGTATCGCAAATCCGGGCACGTGTCTGGACCTTCGATCCATCCGAGCAGGTGGATACGGATTTCTTCCGGCGCCGGTTAAAGCGCGCTATCTCGAGCCGTTCTTCACTGGTCTCCACTCTCCATTCTCCACTCTCTGCTCTTCGCCTGATTTACGCTGAATCAGACGGTCTGCCCGGTTTGATCGTGGACCGCTACGCCGATAAACTCGTCCTGCAATCCCTGACAGCGGGCTCGGAATATTGGAAGGAAACCCTTGCCGACCTTCTGCTTGAAGTAACCGGTTTGCAGGATATATACGAACGCTCCGACGCGGATGTGCGCGATCTGGAAGGCCTGCCATCCAAAGTTGGCTTCTTGCGCGGCAGCCTTAACCAGGCCGTGTTATCGTATTGTTGAAGATCGCCTGAAATTCAATGTCAATGTGGAAACCGGTCACAAGACCGGCTTTTATCTGGACCAGCGCCAGAACCGCCTGCGTGTTCGCGCCCTGGCCGGGGATCGGGATGTGTTGGATTGCTTCTGTTATACCGGCGGGTTCAGCGTCAACGCGCTGGCAGGTGCGGCAAAGTCCGTCTTCTCCGTGGATTCTTCGGCGGAGGCGCTGGCCATGTGCCGTGAAAATGTTGCCTTAAATGATTTCTCTGTTGACCGGCACCAGACCCAGCAAGGGGATGTCTTTCAGCTCCTGCGCAAATTCCGTGATGAAGGCAAATCCTTTGACATGATCATCCTGGATCCGCCCAAATTCGCGCCCACCGCCGCCCAGGCCGAAAAGGCTGCCCGGGGTTACAAGGATATTAACCTGCTGGCTTTCAAATTACTGCGTCCGGATGGGCTCCTGGTCACATTCTCCTGTTCGGGCGGCGTGGATGCGGCCCTGTTCCAGAAGATCATCGCTTCCGCCGCGCTGGATGCTGGTGCGGATGCACAAATCGTTGAGTACCTGACCCAGGGTCCGGATCACCCGGTTGCACTTAATTTTCCGGAAGGTGCGTATCTTAAGGGGTTGATTTGCCGGAAGGCCTGATTTCTTATCTGCAGGCATGCCTTTGACTATCACCTGCTGCCTGGAGAACCGGTATCCTGATCCGCCAGGGGGAATTGGTGGATCAGTATTGTCAGCTTTACAGGCTGGCTGAAAAGCGAAAAAGGCATTCCCTTGAAAATCATCGCCTCCACGACCCGGCTTGCGGGTGTGGAGGCGCTTGTCTTTGAAAGCCTGGCTTGCCAGGGACTTGCAGTTCTGCCCTGACCGGCTTTTATTCGCCGAGCGATAAAATGGAGCGCAAGAGTCCGGCCAGCAGTACACCCAGTTGAACTCCTTTTTGTGGCGTTATGGATAATTGCGTGCCTTTTTGCATGGCGCGCCTGGTCAGCAGGTAGGCTGCGCCGACACCCACCAGCGCGCCCAGCACACCGCCAATCAGCAGTGCTTGGGATTTCCATGCATTGTCGGGTTGGGTTGCTTCGGTCAGGTCTATTTCTTCCATATTCCAATCCTTTCAGACGGGGGCGGGACAACTCTTTTCCTTTTCAAAGTTGGGATGGGAGCGCCCGGTGCAGGGTCTTGACCTTACATTCTAAAAATCGATTTGAGGATGGCTCCGGCCTGGTGTACCCAGAAAAAAGGCTTGGTGGTTCCGTCGGCAATGCTCCGCGTCTTTCCGGAAAGCAGGCTGAAGAAGTCCCGCGTCTTGCCGGTGAAGCGTGGCGTGACCTGCAGCAGCCTGGCCATCCCATATATCAGAAAACCCAGGACGATCACAAAGAAAAGGGCAAAAACCAGCATGGGGAGGATCAGCCAGATGGTCGAGACGTCCGCCCATGTGCGGGAAGCGGAGCCTGTATGGGTGGTGACCAGCACTGCCACTGCAAGGATGAGCGCCAGCACCACGAGGAACGGTACGATGATCTGCCAGGCAAGCTGGCGTCTGTGGGCACGCGTACTTGGAGATTCAACCGGTTGTAGAGCATCCATGCATTTATTTTAGCACAAAAAAGACCAGACAGGTCAGGAAAAGCCTGAATACAAAGGAAATTTTCATAAAGGAGGGAAAGCTAAGGGAGTGTTGGTCCGGCACAGCCGGATCAACACTCCCATTTCTCATAACGTTGCGCGAATTTCCAGGAGGCCAAAACCTGTCAGGC